>JAAYFI010000122.1 GCA_012728315.1 Gammaproteobacteria bacterium | reverse complement strand
CTCAACTCAAAAGCCTCGATCAACTCCAACCACTGCGCTGTATTGCGATATTGACGGCTCATAGGTCACCTCGTTTATTAAAACGGATAAACTATGGCATCAGAAAAGCTTTGGCTATGTGGGGTTGCTGTTACGCTTACTATTGATCTCTAACTTCAAACGACTCTGCAAGTACTGACTAATAGTTATTTATTACATACAACGTGAAGAGTGAAGAGCTAAAGGACATCACAACTCTTGAGCCCAAAGTCCGCTCTCATCACTTCGCTGCGCGTGCTGATCATATGATTTGGCAAGACTCTCGATTAATTCGGCAAGATTAGGTTTTGAGTCTTGCCAATGATTGGAAAAGCGCCTGAACTCTGCTGCGATTTTGCGTTCTTGATTGCCTCCATCATAAGGCATGCGACAGGTAACACCTTGAGAGTTGAATACCCCCATGTGAAAACCTTGCCTGATTTCTTCGTGATTATCCTGATCTAGTAATTCAGCAATTATCAGGCTAGGCCAACAGTCCAATTTTTTGTTTAAGGGCCAGTCAGAAAGCCAAGTACCAATTATCTGGTCAGTGATTACTTCCCTTCCATTTCCTGCTGCTATTTCACGAACATTGTTAACCCAAGAAAAAAACTGCTCACGAACAATACTGCCGTCAGGTTTTTTTCCTGGAACACCACGCCCAGTGGAGAGTAGCGCGCCGGCTGTTTCTGCTGCTGAACGTAAATGTTCGGGTATATCTGAGTCGGATTTATGCGATTTATACACAAGGCATACAAGCTCCATAAAAAACAATGGGTTGCTTAATATTTCCGATATCAAATTAGGTGTTTGATACTCGTCATGTTGAAGTATGGAGTAATACGAAAATTCCAACCTAGCCATTTCCAACTGAGCGCAGCCCTTCTCAACAAGTGCTTTGAATACACGAGAGAAATACCAAGTGCTTGGTAGAGCAGTTCTTCCTTCTTGACCAGCAACTATACTTTTGAGCATCTGTATCAGGATCTCTCTGGGCAGCTCGGCTGCTCGGTCGCCAATAGCAGCTATAGCTGTTCGCGGCCTATCTGCAGCCAATAACTTCTCTACGCAAAGAAGCAGATAGCTTCTGTCTGAATGAATATAGCTAGGCTCAACAATTTGCCAAAAGAAGTTTTGTACCACTTGTGGTTGCTTTTCAACAAGTTGCCATAACTCTGTATCTGGCGGTGCGTTCTCTAAAAAACCAGCCACTGTATTAGCAGGGGCTGAGTATTTTTCAAGCAGTCGCAAGCATGTGTATAGAAAACTCGTCAATTCCGTTTGAGAAACTGAATGCAGCACCCCTCTTGTCAACCTGTCAAACGAAGGTTTAGTTTGCTGGTTAATATACCGTTGACACAACCATTGTGGCAAATCATTGCACCCGCTCTGGGTTTCGATAAGCGCCCATCCAACAACCCAAGCATCTCCGCAGTTTTTGGCTAGACTGTTAATACCTTGCCAGCCAAGTTTTTGGTAGATTTCCTGGATAGTGGAAATACGTAGTGTTGCACTGATCTTATCTGCTTCTTTGTAATCTTCATTGCGTCCATCGGGAAGCTCTACCCATCCGCTGGAGAAGATCCAAGCATGTCGAATAACTAAATCATCAGGAGCCAAAGTGTCGAATAATGGCCTTAAAGTATTGGCTGAATATTTTTCATGTCGGCTTCCGTCTTTGTTGTAAGAGTTTTCCCTGCTCAAAAATTTTCTAACAGCTGATCGAACTATTTCTCGCTCTTCATCAGGGAAATATTTAGCGCCCTCAATCAGCGCTATGACTTTGTCTCGAAAGCCAGTATCCAGCTGATCAATATTGGGGACTAATTTAGCAATTCGTTTGCTATTACCTTGAGCTTTATTGATCAGTAAATCAGCAATAGGTGATAGAAATTTCCGCATGTCTTCATTGGTTACAGCGTCACCTGCGCCAGCATCATCATCACGCCAACGTGGCTTAGCATTCGGTGATGCTGAATCACCATAACGCTTCGGTATTAATTTTAACAAGAGCTTCCATGTAATATTAGGATACTGGTTGGATAGGTTGTTAACGACACGGAGCCTCAGTTCAACTGACGCAGCTGTCTGCGGATACCATATTCTGAATATTGAAATCAAGGAATTGAACGGCGTGTTACTCCAGTTACCCTTGACTTCAATATCGGATAGCTCAGCAAAGATACTTGTAACTCGACTAAGTCGAGCGGGATACCAAGCCAACAACTCTAGTGCCCAAAGTAAATTAGCATGCCAACAGCGACTGGATAATCCTGATGATTGAGTTTCAGTGATTAAGCTGGTTACTGGTTTTTCAGGCTTTTTCAAACTGCTTTGTACAGCTTGTAGAAACTCATCTGGTGCCGCCTCAGCAAACGACTGGAGAAATGATGAAACGGAAAGCCAGCGTTCGTCATCGGCATCTATCAAAAGCAGGCGAACAAAATCCCGTACATGACGCCCAATAGCAACTTGGCTCGAGTTATCACTAAAGCAGCCCAACTTGGCGATAGATTCAGCCATAGCTTCCAAAACAACGCCTGAATGTTCGCGTACTTTGCCATAGACTGAAGCCATATAACGCTTATCTTCTTCAAGCTCTAGAATCGGATCTGGTCGTTCAAATGTTTCTCTAGCGACTTGAAAGAATCTTTCCAGAATAGCATCGCTCAACCTCGGAGCCATGAGAGCTAATAGCTCTAGTGGCGCCTTAGCTTTCCAAAGAGAGCCAATCTTTACCACTGGAGCGTCATCTAGTATTACCAAACACAATAGTTCGTTTTCAATATCCTCGTAAGGTCTGTTCGCAACCTGTGCAACGCAAGTCTTGTCACCTTCGGACGCGCTGTTCCAAGCCCCCATTAAAGTCAACACCAGTAAACCTATGCTATCAGTGGCATCAACCCATCGAGGTCTCCTGAACGCAGGGTTTTGTGCGCACCAGCGACGAAAAACTGTCCAAGATCGTCCAAGTGTGCGGGTATATCTGGCAGCATCTGATTTTTCTACACCAAGCCCAAGTAGAGCTTTTTCAAACTCATCTGGCTTGGGGCGTCGAAGCTCAACCGGCTTCTGTGTGATGGCGTTTTTTCCAATACCAACAAGATTGAAACTCTGATCACCAAAGGCCATAGGCACAATCAAGCTCATACCCTCACGGGGTGCGCGGCGGTTCCCAAGTTGGTTGTCGGTGATAATCACTAGTTCAATTCCTGGGTTGGAATCTACAAACTGCCAACCCTCTTCTGAAGTAATGCAAGCAGTGCGTAGAGAGTCGCCCTCCTCAATTAGCAGAGCGCATACGAAAGCAACAGCTTCAGACTGGCTGTCAGCGGCAACAGTAATTAAGGGTTCACGCTGCTTTATATTTTCTACCAGTGTGTTTTTTTCTTTTTCTCGTCCAGAAAAAAGCCCGGTTGTTGTTATGGCTGGGATAGATTGATTGCTCCAGTTCTTCCAATAGTTTTCGACGACATCTATGCCGTGACCAGCAATACCAAGGCGTATTCCCAGCCACAGACTTGTTGGTGGGGATGTGTCCAGCCAAACTTCCAAGTCGTCCGCATCCCAGACCAGAATATCGGCCCAGAAATTGTATTTTTTGACATTTTCCAACCATGTGTTTTTTCCAGCCCAACGACGAGTGGTAACAAAAACGAATGTAGATCTGGCTGCATCTGTAGCCTCTATATGATCTAAGCGCTTTTTAAAATCACTGCTAGCTTTAGATCCGGGATTTTTTGAAGTACCCAGTTCCCAATAGCTGAGACCAGTTGGAACCCAAGGATTTCCTTGTGACACTTCGACAACGCCATCCCAACCAGGCATGTAAACTGAATCACCACCGCGCATGTCAACTGCAGTAATATTAGCCGTTGCCGAGATCAGTCGTCTTACTAAAAGGGGAAGTTGCCCCTGAGTTTCACGCTTGTCTGACCACTGAACAAGATGGGTTGCTGTTATATGCATGGGCTGCAGACCTCGATAGGATCATAGATCAATTGAGAATATTTTCAGAACTTATAAGAGGGTTGGACATAAAGAGATTAACTAGTATCAATACTAATAGCTATTGTGGTGGTCAAGTAAAATTAGCCACAAATTTATAGTTAACCTCATGCTTTTTTAAACCCTAGATGCTGCTGCATTCTAGTGCATAAATATAGGATAATTATAATATAAAAACACGAGAGGAACGATGACTGAACTTGAAATCCTACGGCTTCCAGCAATAGACAGCTTGAAGCAATTACTTAATATTTCCACTCCAAACTCAGGTCACCCTAATCTAGGTTTTCAGTCCCTTGGGCTGCATGTGGATGATCTAGAAGCTCAACATGCGATTTTAAATGAGCATGATGAGGTTCAGTTTAATACTGGTATTGAGTTTCCAAGTGTAGTTTACCGTGGGCAGGTACAGGAATTCGATACCTGTATGCCTGGACTGGGCAGATTGAATAATATTGAAGATAAACTTGTTTCTATTTGCCGTAATATAGCGTTTGAAGATGCTATACGAGTTCATCCGTACGTGAGCTATTGTGCCCAGCAAGAGTTTAATGGACATTCTATTCATGTTGACTATCAAGGCCTGGCGCAGCATTACGGTTTTCATACCAACATGATAGATGTAACTAGTAATTTTGATGTGGCTTCTTTTTTTGCCTCTTGCGAATGGTCTGCTAAAAAAGGATGCTACATTCCTGTCGCTTCAGGAGCAAAGCCTGGTGTGATTTACAGTGTAATACCTGCGCTATTCGTTCCTGGTTCAACACAGACTGCTAAGTTTAATTTTGTTGGCTGGCAACCTCTGCCACGTCCTGCGCAGCAGAGAGCAGGAGCATTCATTTTGCCACATGGAAAGTGTTTCACTAATTTACCAAGTGTACAAAGAATGTACTTTAGACATGATGAAACCGCAGCCGAAAAGTTACTACAAGCTTTTGATGGCGGTAAAGCACTTTTCCCCCATGATGAAGCTGCTGCTTTAAGTTATTTAGCAAAAGATCTTGTTTTAGTAACTAGAGGTCAGCTTGAAAGAGCATGGAAAATGCTAGAAAACTGGGAAGGTAGATATTTTTCAAAAAAACGTAGAAGTAATGTGTTTAAAGCTAGTGATTTGAAAATAGTAAAGAAACCACCTTTAAACTGGGCTTGTTATAACTTGCCAGCACAGCACGATAAGCTTCACACTAAATTAAACTCAGAGTTAAACAATGTGCGTCTACGCTTGACATACCGTCCGCCTATTTGACTTATGATTGATAAAGCTACGTAAGTCGAAACTTTGCTTCCAATTATCAATTCGATCTAGAACAGGCTGAAATAAGTATTGAAAGATAGCGTTAGCACGTTATCTTTTATCAAGCTCCAACACCACTCTAAAATAAGCCACCAGCAACCCAAACACCGCGCCATCTCGTGGTTTCTGCTTATCCACTGTAACTATCTGTAATTTCCCAATCATCGGATATCTGTGGTCAGCGGGGTTACGTTCTTGCTGAATATTGACCTTATCGTTAGGCAGCACCTTGTCGAGAAACTGCTCCAGAGCTTGTAGTTTAGGTAGGTTGCTTGAGTCATGACGGCAAATGACGCTCTTATCCCAGTGTCGGTAATTGTCATAAAAATACTCCAGCGCCGTTTTAGCCAACTCCCTGTTCTGAGTAGATTGCAGTAGACGTAAACTATTTTTGTAGGTTTGAGCAGCAATATCTCGCTCAAGCTTATACCTGGGTGGCCGAACGATAAAATAATGGCTTGAGGCAGTAGTTGCTGTCTTAAATATCTTACGGGGCTGTTTGAGCCGCGAATTATCAAACCGAGTCGGCGCCTTCAATAAATCTGAAAGTAGCGTGACCTGAGCACGTGTGTTCGTCTCATCTAGCTTATACATCTCAATCAGCTCATCACCAGTCTGTAACTGGCTCCATCGCTCTAGAAAATCACACCAATTCTCGAAGTTTAAATCACGCAGATCTCTGGGCTCATTTGATGTGCCTGCTATCAGCCTTGCTAGGTTTTCGCTGTAAGATTGCCATTGGTTAGGATCACTAGCGGGCTGCAGTTTAAGCCGCTGCGGCAGCCAGCCTAAAATTTTTCCGCCATATTGGCGATTATGTTGTCGTAGGTTGTCAGCGCTGATATCTAGCAAACTTTGCACGCAGAGCGCGACATCCAGAGAGCCTCTGTATCGTTGCAGTTCGCCATGCCCAGTTTTTTTATGATCAAAACTGTGCGGCCACAACAGATCACGCACAATACAATCGAGGTTATGCGTGTAGTGTTGCAATGTCACATTCCCGCTGGAGTGGCCAACATGGCTGGAAATCTGGTGCAAATGCTTTCTGCTGGTTCCCTGCAGCATCTGGCCTGGCCAATGCTCGGGCAGTTGTAATGGCTCAGTTAAGCCGTGACTCGCCTGAAGCGCATGGCTGGCAAAGCTGTGGCGCAGATGATGAAATCGCAGGTCTGGATCACCGGTTAACTGCCGCATCTGTTCGTGTAGGCTACGTTGCAACTCAGTGAAATCCATCGGCGTCTTGCCATTATCCTCAGAGAAAATAAATTTTCCCGGCACCTTTCTTTTACCGACTTTAACGCGCTGAGCCTGATGATAGTTCATCAGTTCAACTCGCTCCTCGCTGCTCATTAGGATATTTAATGGCAACTGGCGTCGACTGCTGGAGCTTTTTAGTTTGTTAAACTGATCACCGCGAATTAATAAAGTTGCGGCATACCGCTCGAGCTGTTTTAACCGCTCTGTAGATAATATCTCCAGCGTCCCAGGGTACTGCAGATCGACTAACTGTAAATGCCTTACTTCACTAATACGCAATCCACACCTATAACCTAAAATCAGCACAATCAGTTGCGTGTGTGCAATGAGTGATGTGTCTTTTTGTGACTTTAGAAACTGATACAGCAGTTGGTATTCAGTTTCTGTGATGATATTGGCGTCCGGCAATGCGAAAAAACCTTCATCTGCGTAGCTGAGATTTATGGGGGCAAGATGCAGGATATTGCTTGCGTGAGCATGAAACCTGCGCAACAAATCTGCTTTATTTTGTCGCGTAATTGCTGAGGGTGTATTTTCTAGCATGGCTTCGTAGCCAGCCTGAAAATCCTCTGCTGCCAGTGTTGGTAAGTCTGTTTCATCAAAAGTACTAAGAATATTTTTCCCAATGCTGGTTAATTGTTGGTAGGCAGTACTACGCCGAATCTCTGTGCTTCTCAGGCGTTTCTTGACCCAATCAATCAGGCAGTACAGCAACGGACTCGCTTGCTCGGCTTCTGTTTTTAATTTGCCCAGGCGTTCTAGCAAGGTTTTTAAACTTGGCTCTGTCGTTTGACTGCTTTTATATAAAGCAGCACGCACAGCTGTAAAAATCAGATTCTTTTTACTATCGTTAATGGTTAATGCCACTGGCGCAATTATTGGTTCAGGTTCATCCATGGTCAGCCCAGCAATTTCATCAGCAGCCGATTGGATTAGAGCCTGTTGCTTCAATACTCGCAGCCACACCAACTCTGGCCAAGCGGTTGAACTGCTTTCACCGCTGCAGTGCCGCACGAGGTATGGCGGTAAAATCGAGTGGTGGTAGACACTGATAGTAGCGCGCCAGTGCCTTATGAGTTCCTGCTGTTCTTTATATGTTGCTCGACCCAGAACATCACCTAACAATGAGTAGATAAACTGAGCTAGGGCTTGATTTAACCAACGCCTTAGCTTGTTTTTATCGTCATATCCCACTGGCAACTCAGGCAACTCAGGCAATTGAGTCAGTAAAATGAGCGATACAGGGTCAGGAAACCATCTGCGTAAACCGCGCTCTGCGTGAGTATGTTTTGGGTAGTCATCCGTAAATAGATCAACCCAAACATAGTCCTTATAGTGACGGATTTTCTCTTTGACATAGGGTAACTGCAGCATTGCTTTCGGGTCTGCTAGACCACCGAAAACTGTGGCGCTAAATAGCAGTTGCCCATAGGTCAGGCTAACGCTCGGATTATTCGGCGGATTTACTAACCGCTCCTCAAACGCCTTGATTTGCTTACGCAATTGAGCTAACTGAATAAACCCATCGGGAGTAATGGGATTTTTCTCGCTGATGATGGTCATCTCAGTTGGTGGCAGCGCAACTTGCCAGCCAAGCTCTTGCGCTCCATTAGCCAGTCCAGCCCGCAAAAATCGACGCAGGTGGGTGGTTGCACGATTAGCGCTATCCTGCTCATCAATCCATGCATTGACCTCATCTATAGTTAGATTAGAAATTTGAATATTTTCTGCACCTAGCGCACAACCTGGAGCACGGGCATCCAATAGCTGCAGTAGTTTTTCCTGCTGGTTCAGCTGGTTTTCGGCTTGTTGTCTGCGCCGACGGTTATGCCCCAGAGCACCGTCTTGAGCTTTTATAAAAGGCCAGCCCGGCCAGTATCTCACCTCATGCATGGGCCAGTCCTCCCTGTACCGTCCAGCCAATCTGTTTTTCAATAGTATTGAGATAAGGCGCTAGCTCAACGGCTATGTCTATTGGGCTGATGCTGGATAGTTTTTGATGCGGCTCCTCACCGTGTTCCCAGTGCCCCATAAAATATGAAATCATTTCGCCAGGTGCACCGAGTTCGACCAGACTGCTACGCAGGTAGTGTCGATTTGCATTCGCTCTGATTTCAAATGGAAAATGCTCCTGTAGGTTTTTGGGTGACACAGCTCTGGCCTGCAGTGAGTCAGTCATGAAAAATAAAAACGGCATAGATAATTCATGGGTTGAAATATCAGTACCTTGGTAACGATGGCACAACCGATAGATTTCTGCCTGCATGCCGGACTTATGCGGCAGGCTCATCGCTAACTGCGTCAGGTGTTCAGCATAACGATCAATCTGTGCAACAAACCGTTCAGTGAGTGGAATAATGCGTGAGTGCTGAAATAACGAATTGTCTTTATCGCTGATAACCATTAAGCCAGTTTCACGATCGAGGTGTCGCGGGTCGCTAATGGGGTCCAAGACAGCGCGGTATCCTGAGATAAATCCCAGCCAGACAGTGATGTAGGCAACCAATGAGTTATGTGCGTGACGTAATCGCTCATCACCCGTAAAACGGCGTGGGCTAAGCCTGGCATGGTGTTTTAGGTGCATGCACAGCTGAGCTACGAAGTTGGTTGGTAATGCTAGGCTGCTGCCAATGCTTTTTTTACCTTGAAGCTCTCGAGACTCGGTATTAAAAATAGGCTTCTCAATGATTCCAGTTCTTACCCACTGCTGAATGAGTTTGTGAGCTGCCTCGACGACCTCGCTAATAAATGCCACTGAGGTGCGTTGATAATAGTTGGCGACAACAGAGTGACTATATTCCTGCTCAGTAATGAGCTGAACCACTGCTGGATCCTGCGTGCACTGCTCAACTGCCATGCGCATAACCAAACCGAGACGATGCTCTGTCCACCGAGTTGCGTAAGTTTGGTTGATTTTTTTCAGAAGCTCACGAATCCATTGTTCGTGGTCGTCTGCGTACTCAAACAACGGAACTCGTTTTCGGCTGGTAGCGCACTGCAGCTTGCGTGTCGCTAGGTCAATTACTGCCTGAGTAGTAACTGGCGGCAGTCTGAAATCCAGTACGTCCTGCAGCTGAATCTCCTTATGGTAAAACGGCTCATCTGCCAGCAAAACGCCGCCAACAGCACCTAATGAGTGGAGATTCGCTGTCGATTTAACTGGAAATGCTAAACAGCCTTCCTCTATGAGTACGGCAAAAAATGCTCGTTGAACAGCCTCGTAATCAACTTTATTTTGGAAAACGAGTAATTTACGTAGCGAATCTAATTTACGACCCGTATACAGCCTCAACAGGATGCTCACCCTAAGTTCATCATGCTGGTTACTCTCAAGGCTTTTCAGTTTTTTCTTACTAAAATCATTGGCTAGATAATGTAATAGCGCCTGAACCTCATAGGGGCTCGGCATCTCTACTCTGTTAGGTAAGGATTGTGCTGACTGCACAATCGATGCCTGTACCCGCCGACGATTGCGATGTCGTATTAATCGCTCATCCGATTGAACACTGCGAGGTGCAGTTGGATCAGTGACGATAACTGTTGCCAGTGTTGTCATCTCAGCAGGGTGTAAACCCTGCTGTTGCAGCAGTTTTTTACTGCGAGTATCTGGCACACGCTTAGTGGGCTCGAAACTGGGCTGCCCCTTGTTAGTAGCATCTGTGTCTTCTAGTTCCTCTACACTAATGTGCTGACCACTGCGCTGGGTTTGAGTACTAATTCTAATGCGGTAATGGCGTGATGCTCGCGACCGCTGCTCAGCGACAGACTCTATTAGCAGCCGTAGGCCTGAACCCCATCGGGTAGTAATAGAATGCCGCTCAATCCATTCCTCTAACTCCGCCTGAACCTCAGTTAGTGAAACAGCATCACGTAAGTCAGGTAGTGGAACTGTTGGTCGTTTATCTGTTTTTTCTAACTCACGTATCTCACGCAAACCAGCCTCAAAACCAGTGCTTAAACCACTAATAACAGCGGCATTACGCATTTTCTTGTAGGTAATCGCGCAGCTCATTCCTATTAAGTGAATAGCTATTATTTTTTCGATTTCTTCTGCTGGGTAATTAACCTCAGTAGCTGTAAGTGTTGCATAAACTGGATGACTACCAATCATTCCTGCAGGCCTGACTTGTTTGTTTGGCTTGATTTCTATGAGTTCAGGAGGAACATTAGAAAAATTCGGCTTTATCTGTTGCAGTAGTGCTTGCCACTCATTGACGGGCAGCTTATCTAGCCCAAGCTCTGCAGCCAAAGCCGAGTGTAGGCTAACGCTCAATAATTCATTCAGATTCTCAGCCACTGCAATGAATTGCTGTAGGTTTTTTGGAGCCTGAATCCAGTCGCAAAGCTGGGTAAAAAGCAGCGCATCAATAGCACAGTGTTTGATTAAAGCGCTCATGTTATTTGTAGAAAATTTATATTCTGTCATGTTCAAAATCCAATGCTCAGGTGCTAATTTTTAACTGCTTGACCATCAGCTCTAAAGGGCTTTTTTTTTGAGTTGAGTTCGCAGATCCCGCGCACTGATTCGCAAGACGTTTTTTAAAAACGCATCGGTCTTAATTAACTGTAGTAGCTCTGGGCTAGCATGGCCTTTAAGGTGTTTTTTCAGTTCGCGCAGCTGCAGGTTTGGAGTTTTTTTGCTGCAGTCATACATCAGAATAGTGCTGATACCCTGCCGAAGTGCTCGGACAGCATGACTATTAGGAGACGTTTCAGCAGGCAAGATATGGGCGTGTAAGGCTTTTGCACCTGCTGCTCGCAACAATTGATAATTGCGAAAGCTACCGCAGAGCAAATAACTGTCTTGACGCTGTTGAATAACCTCAATAAGAGGAAGACTGAGAGAATCTGCAGTGCTGCACTGCTGAATCAGCTCTAATATTTGCCGCTGAGATGCGACATTAAATTGGACGGATGATAAAACCTGGTAGACCTCGGCTAGTAGCCCTGTAGTTGGCTGATGCACTGAATCCATCGACAACTTTCTACTCACACTCACACTCACACCCCCTAAACTTGATCCGCCAATGATTTTTATTGGCTTTAGAGGAAGCTTACGAGAGGTTGGGCGAAGGTCTTGCCCGTGTAAGTGACGAAAAAAGTAACCTAGCCACTTTTTTTCGAAAAAACGGAAAATAAATCGCTTGATTTTTAAAAAGATGGTTTGCTCTAAAAATGATGTTCTCTGCGAACACAAATAACCCTAGCTCTGGATTATGGAAACACTGAATAATGTTAGCGAACGCTGTCAGCGCTGATTGCTTGGCAACGTCTTGGCCACGCAGATAATTATTCAGGGTTCCTCCATAACCTAACCAGCGTATTTCACTGTTACAACGCTACCATCCGCTGCATGGTTTGCACCATCGACAGGTTAAACGCGACATCATTGGCAAAAAGCTTATACAGTTCGAGCTCATCTTTTCTGCGCTGCAGCATAATTTCTTTAAATATTTTTTCAAAGGCCAGCTCCTTGTTATGTGGATCTGGGTTCTTGGCATATTTAGTTTCAAAATCTGGATGCTGCTTGATGCTGTCAGAAATATTAATCAGCTTTACCCGTTGCTCTTCAGGCGTAGCGCTCCAGCCTTGGAACCAGCGCTCGTTAAACGTAG
>JAAYFI010000058.1 GCA_012728315.1 Gammaproteobacteria bacterium | reverse complement strand
CTCAACTCAAAAGCCTCGATCAACTCCAACCACTGCGCTGTATTGCGATATTGACGGCTCATAGGTCACCTCGTTTATTAAAACGGATAAACTATGGCATCAGAAAAGCTTTGGCTATGTGGGGTTGCTGTTACGCTTACTTTAATGCTGCTTGCTTTTTCAGCCTGAATACGCGCAAGCAGTTCGCTGGCGGGTTCATCGTTTGGGTCTTGGCCTACGAGTTGACCAGAGAAGGCTTTTTTGAAGATAGATTGGCGCAGGGTTTCGGCTCGGAGTATTCCTCGCTCAATTTCTGTTTCAAAAAAGTCTATCCGACTCATAGTGTCATCAAGTAAAGAAATTATTTTTTGCTGCTCTTTAAAACTAGGCAAAGGTATTGGAAAGTTGCTAAGTACGGTTTTGTTTATTGAAGCCAAGTTAGTAGTCTGCTTGCCGACTTTTTCAAAATAATCCTGACCAAAAGAGTTCCCCCAGTGCGAGATAAACTTCGAGTGTTGAGGACTTCTAACGTAAGGCGAAGCACGGAAAACATGGTTTTGTGTTATACAAGGTTCTACTTGGCTTTCCCAGACCCAGCCTCTTCCTAGCTTATCTCTGTCGCCACCCTCGTTAAAAAGAATGTCCCATTTTTGTAAAAGAAAATTGGGCAGTGAGTTTCGCTCAACCTGCATAGTTTTGATTTCAGTCAAATCTAGTAAGCCACGCTGAACATTAGCAACTCTTAAGTAGGCAACTTCTACAGGTTCATCTAGCTTTCTGTTTTTACTGACCGACATTCCGGAGCCAATAAAGGCGATTTCTGCTAAGCGTACATAACTCCAGCCAAGTGGAAGCTGTGGCAACATGCTTATTTCTTCTTCTGATATTGGCTCTAGTGATTTGTAAGCACTTGGCTTTGTCGGTCTTCTTCCCTCTTTACCTTTTTCTCCCCAGTCTTTTACGGCCTGCTTCCAGTCGTTTAGTTGTTGCTGATAGCGGGTTTCGCGTTCCTGTTGGATGCGGGTCAGTAGTTGTTCTGGGGTTTCGAGTTTGTCGGGGTTGTCTTTGCGCCATTGGGCGGTGAGCTTGCCTTCAAAGGCGTGTTTGAGTACGGCTTGGCGGTAAACTTTAAGCTGTTCGCGGGCGGTTTTTAGGGAGGCGATGCCGCTATCGAGTTCTGAGAATAGTTCTTCTATTTTAGCGACAATGCGTTTTTGCTGATCTATTGGAGGTACTGGTATTTGATAATCTGCAATATAACTTGTGGGAACACGTTTCTGCCCCACCGCCCCACTCATATTGTGTTCTGCGTCAAATCTGACTTGTTTAGACGATACGTAATAATAAAGAAACTTAACATCGATGCTTAGTTTAGGTCTTAATACATGAAACTCAGTTGAACCAAAACCGACACCATTTTTTAGAGTTGGCACTACCGCCATTTTTCCGTTTTCCATACACGGTGTTATTTTTGCGAAAAGTACATCACCCTCAAGAAAACCTGTATAGCCTTTCTTTACTTCAGCAAAACGGCGAAGACCAGATACATCAACACCACCTGTTTCTGCTTCAACAGCAGACATGGGTACAAAGCTAATCTCTAAATCGTCCTCGATATTCCGCTTATCGAATTTTGGATTAACTTCAGCAACTTCAGAAATCGGTAAAAGTTGCCAATTTTCCGGAGTTTTCGGATCTGAAAAAAACATCACGCCACCATCTCTTTATTCATTTCTGCCATTACCCAATCCATCTTGTCTCCAAATAATTGGTACATATAACCTAGCCCACCTTTTGAATCGAAGGGTGCCATTTCTAGGTCTTCGCGCTCAACATGAAAAGAGCTGGCGATGTGGTCGCGGATGGCGTGCAGCCATGCCATTTGTTCTTCATTAAATTTTTCACTGTCGCCAGCGTGGTATTGCATAATCCAGCGCTGGAAGTTTTTGCGTACGGTGGCGTTAAACGTGCTGATACTGCTGTCAATGCCGCAGACTCGGCGAATCAGTGCCACCAGTGCGGTCAGCTCATTTAAAGGGTTGTCACCTTTGTAGCTATCGAGGTGGGCATAGGCTTGCCAAATACGCAGCGGCGCAAGCTTGGGGCGTTCTTGCTTAATCAAATCCAGTAAGGCTTTTATTTGTGAATAAGTGACCTCACTGCGCCGTGCCGGTGTATGGAAATAAATACTCAGGGCATCGATTTTGTCTTTTTGCTCGGCTAGATAACCAGCAAATTCACTGGTTAAAACCTTGGCATTTTCAGTGGTGTCGCCTGCCCATTCGGCTTTGATCAGCTCGTCTAAATCGTCATGCACCACGGTTTGTTCTTTATCACGGCGAATACTGTCGATCAACTCAATCAGTTCGCCATTAAACACCTTGGCCACGTCACTGACTAAAGCTTGCTGGGCTTTATCACGGTTATCATCGCCTGGGTCTGCGCCTTCTGGCAGGCCGGCTATTTCTAGGGCTTTTTGCTCGACGCGGTCACCGTCTATGGCGTTAAACAGCTCGCCGACAATGGCCAATAAAGGTACGCCACCAGCTTGTTTGGCAATGCGAGCGCGTTCTTTATCATCCAGTTGTTTATCTAACCGCGCTAAACGCCCTGCCAATGAAGACACCGTATCGCTATCGCTGGCTCCCATCATGACGCCCATGGCAAGGTCTTTAAGCGCAACGCTGGGTTTGGTGATTAACGGGCGGCTGGCGGTTTTCATCGATTTAGTCACGCCTATAGCATCGACAATTACATAATGCGTTTTGGCGCTGGTAGCGGACGGAGTCACTTTTTGTAAGCTGTCTTTATCCAGCGTGCGCGTGCCACGGCCTTTCATTTGCTCGAAGTAGTTTTTGCTTTTTACATCGCGCATAAACAGCAGGCACTCGAGGGCTTTAACATCGGTGCCCGTGGCAATCATATCAACGGTAACGGCAATGCGTGGATAGTAGTCGTTGCGCAGCTGCGAGAGAATTTCGGTAGGGTCTTCGCCCTTTTGCAGCACCTGTCCGTCGGCATCTAGCTTGTCGTTCGCCGCGCGGTAAGTGACTTTTTTGCAGAAGTCGTTACGCTCGGTAAACTCTTCACGCACGATTTGAATTATATCGTCGGCATGGCTGTCGGTTTTGGCAAAAATCAAGGTTTTCGGTACTTCTTTTCGCCCAGGAAATATCGTTGGCAAACTGTCTTTAAACGCTTTAATAACGGTGCGAATTTGATCCGGGTTTACAATGTCGCGATCCAGTTGTTTGCCGCTGTAGACTTGGTCTTCGTCTTGTAACTCCCAGCGTTTACGGCGGGTGGTGCGCTCACGTTTTTCAACCTGTTGTTTCGCGATAATTTTACCACCTTGGGTGGTTTTTTCGGTTTCAATGACAAAAACCTCATTGCCCACGTTCACGCCATCGGCCACGGCCTTTTCATGACTGTACTCACTGACCACATTTTTACGGAAAAAACCGTACGTGCGTTCATCAGGGGTTGCGGTTAAACCCACTAAATAGGCATCAAAATATTCAATAACTTGCCGCCACAGGTTGTAAATAGAGCGGTGGCATTCGTCGATAATAATGACATCAAAAAACTCAGGCGGGATTTTTGCGTTATACACTACAGGCAGCGGTTCTTTAGGTTTGGTCAGTTGCTCGGCTGGGTTTTGTTCTTCTAGGGACTCATCGAGCGGCTCATCTTTCAGCATGGAGTACATGCGCTGAATGGTGCTGATATACACCTGTGAATCGGTACTGATATGCGAGCTTTTTAAGCGCTGAACACTGTAAAGCTCAGTGAATTTTCGGTTATCGTCATTGGGCACGAAGGTCATAAACTCTTGCTCAGCCTGCTCGCCTAGGTTTTTAGTGTCGACCAAAAACAAAATACGTTTGGCGCTAACAGGTTCTTTTAATAAACGATAACTGGCGGTGATGGCGGTAAAGGTTTTACCTGCGCCGGTGGCCATTTGAATTAAGGCGCGGGGGCGGTCTTCTTTAAGTGATTGTTCAAGATTAGTAATGGCTGTAATTTGGCAGTCACGCAAACCGTCTGTCGGCAGTGGCGGCATATCTTGCAAGCGAGCACGTAGGCTTTTATCTTCGCGCAACCAGCTTGCTAGGGTTTCTGGGCGGTGAAAGTTGAATATTTCCCGTGAGCGGGGATTCGGATCTAAACCATCGGTGAAGCGCGTGATAATACCGGTGCTTTCATAAACAAAGCGTAACGCTTGTTGATTATTCACCCATTTTAATGTTGCATTGGCATAACCTTGAGATTGGTCTTCGACTGTGGTGATTTTTTCACCCCAAGTTTCTGGCTTAGCTTCAATCACACCCACCGCTTTGTTATCAACAAACAGCACATAATCAGCGGGGCCTACATCGGTTTGGTACTCGCGAACAGCCACGCCTTGTGATGCAGAAAAGTTGATTTTATTTTTAGCTTGAACAGCCCAGCCTGCCTTGGCTAGCAGGCCATCAATGTTATCGCGGGCTTTTTGTTCGGGAGTTTGGTTAACCATGGCCAGATCCTTGGTACGAAGTAGTTAAATAGCCTTGGTAGTCTATCAAGTATTGGCAAATCTGACTGTCAAGGCACGATACTTGATGCACGACCAGTTACTGGCTTAACTTATTTTTAAGGTCATGCTCCAACATGGTTGTAAAATATTCCTTCCCTTTATCTGACTCTAAATCAAATAAGCCACTACCATTTAACAGGCTAGCGGCTTCATAGCCAACCTGTCATTAACGGCGCCGCGGCACTATAAAGCTGATTAAAAATATCGCGGCGGCACAGACCACAATCGAAGGTCCAGCCGGTGTATCGTAGTGCCAAGACATCGCCAGACCCGCGCACACCGCCAGCATACCAATCACGGTGGCGCCTAAGGCCATTTGCTCAGGACTGCGGGCATGACGCTGCGCGGCAGCAGCTGGAATAATCAGCAATGAAGTGATCAACAGCACCCCCACAATCTTCATTGCTACAGCAATCACCAGCGCCATCAAAACCATCAACACTAAGCGCAATTGGGCCACCGGCAAGCCTTCCACCTGCGCCAGCTCTTCATGCACTGTAATGGCCAACAAAGGCCGCCACAGTACAATCATGCACACTAAAACCACTAAACTACCGGCGCCAATCCACAGCAAATCCAACGCACTGACGGCCAGTAAATCACCAAACAAATACCCCATTAAGTCGACCCGCACAGACTCCATAAAACTCAAAGTCACCAAGCCTAAAGACAATGTACTGTGCGCCAGAATACCTAAAACAGTATCTGAAGCCAGCGGCTGGCGACTCTGTAAAGCCACCAAGATAAAAGCGAGCAATAAGCAGCCCACAATCACTGCTAGAGCTAAATTGATATCAAACAATAAACCCAAGGCCACACCAAAAAGTGCAGAGTGCGCTAAGGTATCACCAAAATAAGCCATACGCCGCCACACCACAAAAGCACCTAATGGCCCAGCCACCAGAGCCAAAAGCAGGCCAGCACATAACGCATATAAAAGAAAATCAGGCATGGGTGCAATCCGGACCATGTTGGTGAGTTTTTGGCGTAATAACACAGCCGTGTAGATCATGCTTGTGGTCATGATTGTGGTAATACACTGCTAAATCACTTGCAGCTCGTGAGCCAAACAGCTCAACAAAGGCAGGATCACCACTGACCTGTTCTGGATGCCCCGAACAACACACGTGGCGATTTAAGCAAATCACCCGATCCGTTGCGCGCATCACTAAATGCAAGTCATGAGAGACCATTAACACCCCACAGCCATAGCGATCCCGCAACTCGGCGATCAACTGATACAGCTCCAACTGACCATTAACATCCACGCCCTGTACCGGCTCATCAAGCACCAGCAGTTGTGGCTTGCGCAGCAAGGCGCGCGCCAATAAAACACGCTGTAATTCACCGCCCGAAATACGCTGTAGAGGACTATTTAAAACTTTTACCGCACCCACTTCGGTGAGCGCCGCCATCACTTGATCACGGCTCACGCCCGGTACTAAACGTAAAAAACGCAGCACTGATAAAGGTAAGGTTGCATGCACTTCAAGTTTTTGCGGCATATAGCCAATGCGCAACTGCTCTGCTCGCCATACTCGCCCCGAATCAGGCTTAAGCAAGCCCAGCAGCACCCGCACTAATGAGGTTTTACCTGAGCCATTAGGGCCAACCAAAGTGACAATTTCACCGGCAGCCAACTCGAGGCTGACATCGGCGAGCACACTCTGCTCAGATAAAGATAAATTGACATGCTCAGCACGCAGTAAGAATGATGTTGAACTCATGCGCACGCTCGGCAAGGGGCGCAAGTCCCCAGAATTTCAACCATTTGTGTGTCCACGGCAAAACCCATGCTCTGCGCTTCTTCGGCAATCGCTGCATCAATCGCCGTATGCTGAACCAACTCGTAAGCATTATTACACTGCTGGCAGATCATAAAGTATCCGGCATGAGGTTCTTCCGGATGACTGCAACCAATATAGGCATTCAATGAGGCCAGACGATGAATTAGGCCGTTTTCTAATAAAAAATCTAGACCACGGTACACCGTAGGTGGAGCTGCACGACGGTCATCTTCGCGGCTGAGCATATCTAAGATATCGTAGGCACCGAGTGGCTTATGACTTTGCCAAACCAACTCTAAAACCCTTTTACGCAAAGGCGTTAAACGTACACCGCGTTGCGCACAAACCTCTTCTGCAGATTCAAGCGCATGACTGATGCAGTATTGGTGATGATCAGATCGGCACAACGTCGATGTTTTTAACATAACAGCAGCATCCTTCTTAAAGAAACGTTATTATATAACTCTTTATCGATGGAGTGTACTGCGGTGTTTCGTTTTTTACTGATCAGTTGTTTATCCCTGTGGACCTTAGGCGCTCAAGCGCAGGTGCACATTTTAACCAGCATTAAGCCATTACAGTTGATTGCTGCAGCCATTCAAGAGGGGCAAGGTCAACCACAAGTGCTGCTCCCACCTGGCGCTTCACCGCATTATTTTGTGCTACGCCCGTCCGATGCCAAGCGCTTAAATACAGCTGACTTATTTTATTGGGTTGGCCCTGATCTAGAAAACTTTTTACCGCGCGTACTCAAGCAACGCAGCCAGCGCAGTGTGGCCGTGCAAAACTTACCTGACCTGCATCTACTGCATTTTGGCGACAGCCATCAGCATCCCCATAGCGATGCCTCTGCAGACGAGCATAAGCAGCACAGCAACAACCACGCATCGAACCTGATTGAGCATGACCACGCCCATCAACCCGGCGCAATTGATGCCCATCTGTGGTTACTGCCAGACAATGCCCGTGTGATTGCACAGCGCATCAGCGCCGACTTAACTGAACTGGACCCAAACAACGCCGCTCTCTATGCCGCCAATCTACACGCATTTAATCAGCGTTTGGACCGCTTAGATCAGCAGCTTAAGGCTGAGCTGCAGCCGCTCAAGAGCAAATCTTTTTTTGTCTTTCATGAGGCATTTAACTACTTTGAACACGCTTATGGCTTACAGCATGCGGGCGTCTTTGCTCTATCCAGCGAGCTACAACCCGGCGCTAAACATGTCAGTCAAATGCGTGCACGTCTACAGCAGGCAGGCCCGAGCTGTGTATTTAGTGAGCCGCCAATGCAACCACGCCTCGCACAAACTTTAGCCGCAGGGTTGCCCGTTAAACTGGCCGAACTGGACGCATTAGGACTCAACACCCCAGTCACCGCACAAGGCTATGAACAGCTCCTCAGCAACTTAGCCGCACAGCTTTCCGACTGTTTAACTGACTTATAAACTCGGCCTGTACAGCAAATCACAGTGTGCCTCAGCCCGTGAGGCCACTGGATCAGCACGCTCAAGCAGCTGATTTTTACAGCCCAGTGATGCCGTTCAGTTATTTATCCTCAAGCTTTTCAATCCCCATATAGCATCATTCCCTGCAATCAAGCTATGATGCTGTCCAATAGCCACCACCGATCTCACAATCAGTGCATGTCGCTATCGTCCATCGCTTCAATAACTCTGGCTGATACTCGCCCAGCAACTGCAGTACAGGTCATTATGCTTTCTGAGGAAAAAATCAACGCGCTGATCGAAAACATTAACTTAGACCACACGGCCTTAAGTGAGCGCGAACGCTTGGTCAACTGGCAGACCACTGATAGCCAACACCTGCAGGCATTGTTAGATAGTGCCAAGTGTACACAGGCTTACTTTAGCGAGCAGTTACACACACATTTTTCGCAGTTTTCTGCAACAGCGCAAGGCGCTGCATTCTGTAGCAAAAATATGGCGCTGCAGCCCCAGCACATCCAACACTTATGCCAAGGGCTGCATAACCCTAGCGCTATACGCCAGCGCATTGCACAAGGGATTGAGTACCACAATAGCGAGCTCGCTCCACGCGGGTATTTAGCTGCACAGCGTCTGTACTTAGAAACAATGCTGCAACACATTTGCAGTGATAAACAGCAAGCCCAGCAACTCTCCAGTCTGATTAAAGCGGTATTTTTGGATATGTCGCTGGTCCTAGATGGCTATAGCACTGCCAGCACAGCACACGCAGAAGCACCAGCCCCCCTCCATGGCGCCAATGATGGGCTCTGGGAGTGGGATATCGATAATGATCAGTTACGCCTGTCTGCACGCTGGCTTGATATGCTGGATTTAACTGCAGAAGCGTTTGGCCCGCATACCAGCAGCAGCTGGCTGACTCGCATTCATCACGAAGACCTGCCGGCGGTGCGCAAAGCTATAGGTCGACATTTAAGCGGACAAACACAGTTTTTAGACTGTGAACACCGTATTCGTAAAAATAACGGCGATTATATTTGGGTGTTACTACGCGGCTCTGCTTATAAAACACACAGCGGACAACAACGCATCTCCGGCTCTCAAGCGGATATCAGTGAACGTAAAGAGCATGAGCAAAATATGGTGTATGCCGCTTTGCATGATCCGTTAACCGGGCTTGCCAACCGCCGCCAGCTCGATCAGCTACTCCAGAACTCCATGCAGCGCACCAAACAAGCAGGCTCGCGTGAGACGGCCATGCTCTTTATCGACTTAGATAACTTTAAGCATGTTAATGATAACTACGGCCATAAATCCGGCGATTTGTTACTGATTGAAATTGCCAAGCGCTTAAAGCGCTGTTTACGCCCAGGCGACTATATCGCCCGTTTTGGCGGTGACGAGTTTGTTGTTTTATTAGATGACCTCGCCCGCTTGGACGATGCCAAATATGTCGCACAGCGTATGCTCGATAGTTTATCAGCCGTGCTGTACATCAATGGCCACGCCCTATCCGTGAGCGCCAGCATTGGCATTACTGTTTTGCCGTATGACACCCCGGCCGATGAGCTGTTACAAGCAGCTGATTTAGCTCTATACCAAGCCAAAATGGCTGGCAAAGCACAGTTTGCTCATTACACCAAAGATATGCAGGTAGCAGCCCAAGCGCTGCACGCAAAACAAGCGGCCTTAGTGCAAGGCTTAGATAAGCAACAGTTTGAGCTGCTGTACCAACCCATCTACGCCCTCAATGACGAATTGACTCCAGAGACCCAGAGTATTTATGCCGTTGAAGCCTTATTACGCTGGCATCACGATGGGCAGTGCTACACGCCGCAAAGCTTTCTTGATTTGCTCGAAGACTCCAATCAAATTCTTGCCGTAGGCGCCTGGGTGTTAAAATCGGCTTGCAGCGCTGTGCAGCAATGGCAACAAAGCGCTACACAACAACTGCATTGCTCGATCAACGTTTCTTACAAACAGCTCAGCAGTGCGCACTTGGTAACTTTGGTCAAAACAGCTCTTGAGTCCAGTGGATTAGCCGCTCAGCATTTGATTATTGAAATAGCCGAGCAACACTTAAAGCCTGACTGCTCGCAATCTTTAGCTAATTTACGCGAATTGAAGCAAATGGGCGTACAAATTGCGCTAGATAATTTTGGCATAGGCCACGCACCTATTGGTTATTTAAAACGCTTCCCTTTGGACATCATCAAAGTGGATAAGAGCCTGATTAACCACGCGCGCCAGGACAGTTTAAATAAAGATATAAGCCAAGCCATCATCAGTTTAGGCCACAGTTTACAGCTCAAAGTGATTGCCGAGGGCATTGAGTCGCCCTATCAGTTATCATTTGCCAAAGATAAACAATGCCAATTTGCTCAAGGCTATTGGTTAAGTGTTCCGCTGAGTGCAGAACAATTCTCAGCACTGCTTGGTAATAGCTCGTAAAAAGTATAAAACACCTAAATGAAATCAGGCGGTTATACTGCACAGCGTTGCTAAAAGCGTTACTGATTGAACGAGGTTTTCTTGTGGCCCTCCCTGCCCAACGTCGCTGGTATCCAATTGCTTTATTTTTTGCCGCTCTGGTATGCCTACCCATCAGCGTTTTACTGCTGAGCTGGCACGCTATCGATGCACAAATCTGGAGCCATTTGTGGGATACACAAATGCCACGCCTGATATCCAATACCGCCATTCTTATTGCCGGTGTGGGGATTGGCGTCACTTTGCTGGGTGTTAGTTTAGCTTGGTTAACCAGCCTCTGTGAGTTTCCAGGCCGCCGCTGGCTGGACTGGGCACTTATGCTACCTTTTGCAATTCCGGCTTATGTCTTGGCTTTTGTCTTTGTTGGTTTATTGGATTTCTCCGGCCCGGTGCAGAGCCTATTACGTGAGTGGTTCGGCAGCGGCCTACAGTTTCCAAGAGTGCGCTCCACAGGGGGCGTCATTACCGTTTTCACCTTGGTCTTTTACCCTTATGTCTACCTGTTGGCGCGCACCGCATTTTTAGCCCAAGGCAAAGGCCTTATGGAAGCGGCTCGGGTCTTGGGTTTATCCCCTTGGCAAGCATTTTGGCGCGTAGCACTGCCCGTCGCACGACCGGCCATTGGTGCGGGGGTCGCCTTGGCCCTGATGGAGTCTTTAGCTGACTTTGGGGCTGTGTCTGTATTTAACTTCGACACTTTTACCACGGCCATTTATAAAACTTGGTATGGTTTTTTTAGCTTATCCAGCGCCACACAGCTGGCCAGTTTACTGTTGCTGTTTGTCGCCATCTTGCTATTTGCAGAACAACGCGCGCGCGGCGCTATACGCCCCAGCAATGAGCGCCCACGTGGCAAAGCACTGTACAGGCTACGCGGCTGGAAGGCTGTTTTAGCCTCGACATGGTGCAGCTTGGTTTTTCTCTGTGCTTTTGTCATCCCAGTGCTCCAGCTACTGGCATGGTTTTGGCAACGCGGACGTTTTGATTTGGATGAGCGTTATAGCGCCTTGATCACCCACACCCTCTATCTTGGTTTAATGGCCGCTGCTCTAACGGTCTCTGCGGCCTTATTACTGGCCTTTGCCAAACGCATGGCACCAACGCGCCGTATGCAGGCCGTGGTTGGTTTTGCCAACTTAGGTTATGCCTTACCCGGTTCAGTGCTCGCCGTTGCCATTATGCTGGCGTTCAGTTACCTCGATGAACATGCCGTGATTCCTCTATCCACTTGGCTAGGTGGCGCTGGCCGACCAATCTTACTGGGCAGTTTAAGCGCTCTATTGCTCACCTATGTCATTCGCTTTATGGCGGTTGCCCACGGCCCACTTGAAGGCGCTTTAGCGCGAATCAAACCCTCTTTACCTGAAGCCTCGCGCAGTTTAGGTATCAGCGGCGTGGCATTGTTTCGCCGTGTTTATTTGCCCTTACTGCTGCCCGGCAGCTTATCGGCGGCACTGCTAGTTTTTGTTGATGTGCTCAAAGAAATGCCTGCAACATTACTGATGCGCCCCTTCGGTTGGGACACTTTGGCTGTACGTATCTTTGAAATGACCAGTGAGGGCGAATGGGCTCGCGCATCTTTGCCAGCACTGACTTTAGTTGTAGTGGGCCTATTACCGGTTATTTTATTGATTCGCCGCTCAGCCTATCGCCCCGGACACTAATACAGTACTGAGAAACAAACAGCTATACTGACAAACATCGGTGCAGCCCTTAGGCAACATCGCTACAATGTGTACCGATTGAATTACCCACAGGTGCAAACATTGCGTTTGACCGGTTAGGAGATCCCATGGGATTGCGTACCCCTTTGTATGATATGCACCTAGCCCTTGGTGCAAAAATGGTTGATTTTAATGGCTGGGATATGCCATTACATTATGGCTCTCAAGTGGATGAGCACCATCACGTGCGTAACGAGTGTGGTGTGTTTGATATTTCCCATATGAGCATTTTTGATATTCAAGGCGCACAAGCTCAAGCTTTTTTGCAGCATCTACTCAGCAATGATGTCTCTCTTTTGGGCGCTATCGGCAGCGCACAACATAGCCTTTTGCTCAATGAGCAAGGCGGAATCATTGATGACCTTATGGTATTTCGTATCGATTCGGGTTACCGCTTAGTGAGCAATGCAGTGACCCGCCCACGGGTGCAAGCTTGGCTCGAAGAACATGCTAAAACTTTTTCGTGCTCGGTCACTTGGCGTAATGACTTATGCCTCTTTTCTATCCAAGGTCCGTTAGCACGTGAGCGTTTAACCAGCATTGTCAGCTCATCACGCGCCAATCTCATTCAAAACCTAGAACATCACTCAGCTGCTGCTGATGGCGACTGGTTTATTTCCTGCACCGGTTATACCGGCGAGGATGGCATAGAGGTGATGCTGCCTGCCGAGCAAGCCATTGATTTTATCAATGAGCTGGTCGGTGCGGGTATTTCACCGATTGGCATCGGGGCCCGTGACACCTTACGCTTGGAGGCCGGCTTCAATCTGTATGGCTTTGATACCAATGAGCAGGTGTCGCCTCTAACAGCCAATATGCAGGATCTTATTTGCTGGGAACCTGCATCGCGCAATTTTATTGGTCGCAGTGCCATACAAGCACAACAAGACAACGGTATTACAGAAAAACTGGTTGGTTTAGTGCTGGAAGAGCGCGGCGTGTTACGCGCTGGGCAACCGGTACGTATTGATAACCAAATCAATGGGGTGATTACCAGCGGTAGTTTCTCACCGACACTGGGCAAAGCCATTGCCCTGGCCCGCGTACCTATGGATACCGGCGATCGTGCCGAGGTCGAAATTCGCCATAAATGGTTCCCTGTTCGCGTTGTTAAGCCACGTTTTGTTCGTCATGGCAAGATTCTTATTTAACCTTGTTTCAAGGGGCTCTATGGCCTATAAATCATCTTCTACAGCACTGTTTTAAGTTGAATCATCATGATGCTTATCATCGGCTTAAAGATGTACTATTTGCCTGACAATAAGCGCATAGACCTATAACAATTCGCACTGCACCTGCTAAGGACATTATTATGAGCACTATTCCTGCCGACTTACGCTACGCCAGCACCCATGAGTGGGCACACCTAGAAAATGATGGCACCGTTACCGTTGGTATTACCGATCACGCCCAAGAAGCCTTGGGTGATGTTGTGTTTTTAGAGTTACCGGCACAAAACAGCACAGTGACCGCGGGTCAAGCCGTGGGTGTGGTTGAGTCAGTCAAAGCCGCCTCTGATATTCACGCACCCATTAGCGGCACTGTGATTGCTGTTAATGAAGGTTTAATTGATGCACCAGAAGGTGTGAATACACACCCTTATCAAAGCTGGTTTTATCGCTTACAACCCAGCAATCTGGATGAGCTTGAGCAATTATTAGATGCGGCAGGTTATCAAGCCATTTGCTAAGTAGAAATTAAGCAGGACTCTACGTGCGCTGCCACACTTCAAAGGTATAGCCCGGCTCTTGTGCTTGAGCCGGATGTGCTTGCGCATCGACTTGTTGCCACTGTTGTGCATCCAAGACAGGGAAAAAAGTATCGCCCTCAAGCTCAAGATCAATTCGGGTTAAATACACCCGCTGCGCCAGCGCTAAAGCTTGTTGATACAGCTGCCCACCGCCAATCACCATCACCTCATCAACACCTTGTTGTGCAGCCCAGGCTTGCCCACGCTGCAATGCAGCCTCAAGATCAGCAAAAACTTCAGCACCCTCAAGCTCGGCATCGACTTGCCGTGTAATCACAATATTTAAACGCCCGGGTAGCGGTCGGCCCAGCGACTCCCAAGTTTTGCGCCCCATAATAATGGGTTTACCTAAAGTACGTTGTTTGAAATAACGCAAATCCGCAGGCAAATGCCATGGCATTTGATTATCGCGGCCAATCACTTGATTACGCGTTGCTGCAACAATCAAACTTACGGGTAACGAAGCAGGCATTAGAGTCATCCTCAACCATGTTTAATTTTATTGCTACATCTTAAAGGATTTAGAGCGCATTAGCGTTATTAAGAGCGCGTTATCAGGCACAATAGTGTTATTACTGAGATGCAATGGAATACCTGTGACTGACTTTCTTTCACCTTTACACACCCTTTGGCTGTGCGAAACTGTACGTTTACGCGAGCAGCACACAGGGCTTTTAGAAGACAGCGAAGCCTGTCGTAAAGCACGCAGCACGCCGGGTACGCTTGCTCAGCGCTTGCAAGTGCGCGGCATGTTTCTGGCCGAGCGAGACGGCTTAGTCAGCGCTCTGCAGCATTGGCTGCAAGGCGCCAAGCTCGCACTCTGGGTCTTAATTTTGAGCGCGCTAATCACGGGGGTTGCTCTGGCTAAAACTGCGCTCAGCGGCGCACCTCAGGCCATTAATATATTTTGGGCGCTGGCTGGACTGCTGGGCTTAAATTTACTGAGTTTGCTGGCGTGGTGCTTTAGCCTAATTTTTTCACGGCACAGCAGTTCACCACTGAGCCAAGCTTGGCTCTGGCTCAGCAGCAAGCTGGCGCGCGACGCCAAAGCCGCACATCTGGCTCCAGCTTTATTGGTCTTACTGCAGCGACAGCAGCTGTTACGCTGGGGTGTGGGCCGTATTCTGCATGGCTGGTGGTTGCTGACTTTATCTACGGCACTGTTGACATTAATTGCTCTGCTGGCGACACGCCGTTATGGCTTTATCTGGGAATCCACCATTGTCGCCAGCGAAGCTTTTATCAGCTTAGTCAGCAGCCTTGGGCAGCCTGCCACATGGCTAGGCTTTGCCATGCCCGACAGCGAACTGATTCGACACAGCGGACTGCAAGCCTCAAGCGCTGAGCAAGCACGGCATATTTGGGCCAGCTGGCTGCTGGGTATGCTATTGGTCTACGGTATTGTTCCACGTGTTATCGCTAGCCTATTCTGTGAATGGCGCTGGCGTCGTGGAGTCGCGCGCTTACAACTCAATGCAGAAGATCCGGTCTGGCATATATTTCATCAACGGGTACAGCCCAGCAGTGAACGCTTAGGTGTCGTCGATGCAGCTCCGGCAGCATTACCCAGCACCAGCGCGGGCTCACAACAGGCTGGGCACAACTCAGTATTAGTCGCCATTGAATTGGATGACAGCATCAGTTGGCCACCCAAGCTGCCCGCGCAAGTATTGAATGCCGGCATTATTGATAGCCGCGAGCAGCGCACCAAGGTCCTTGAACAACTCACCGCTGCGCCACCGGCGCGCTTGTTAATCGCTTGTAATCCGCAGCGTTCTGTCGACCGCGGAGTCCTACATTTAATTGCCGAGCTTTCACGCACCGCCACGCAAACCCGTATCTGGTTACTGACAACCAGCGAGATTGATGAGCGTGTGCAGCACTGGCAAGAGCAACTGGACGGCTTACAGTTAACCTATAGCCGCACTGCGCCTTGGACTTGGTTGGAGCATGGAAATGACTGAGCCAACAATACCGCTAAAATTAGCCGTCGTAGGCCATACCAATGTGGGTAAAACCTCATTGCTGCGCACACTCACTCGCGATGTAGGCTTTGGTGCTGTTTCACATCGCCCCAGCACCACACAACACGTCGAAGGTGCGCGCTTATCGGTGGATGGCGAGGCGCTGATTGATCTCTACGACACCCCAGGCTTTGAAGATGCTATCGCCCTCTATGAATATATTGAGCAACTGGCAAGCGGCGATGAGCGCTTAGATGGCCCTGATCAGGTGCAGCGTTTTTTAGCCAGCAGTGAAGCACGTCAGCGTTTCGAGCAAGAAGCCAAAGTACTGCGCCAAGTCCTGCAATCTGACGCAGGTTTTTATGTCGTCGATGCCCGCGAACCGGTCTTATCTAAATACCGTGATGAACTGGCGCTCTTGGCCATGTGCGGTAAGCCCATACTGCCGGTTTTGAACTTTGTTAATGCCCCCGGGCAGCGCGAGCCTGAATGGCGCGAAGCTCTAGCACGCGCAGGCTTACACGCTATTGTACGTTTTGATACGGTGGCTCCACCGCAAGATGGCGAGCAGCGACTCTATGAAAACTTAAGCCTTGTGCTCGACAGTCAGCGGCCACGCTTACAACGCCTGATCGACTATAATCAAAAGCAAGCAGAGATCCGCCGTCACGCCGGCTACCGTTTAATTGCCGAGCTTCTCATTGATGTCAGCGCTTGTCGCCGCAGCGTCAATCCGGATCAGATCGATGAAGCCATCCAAAATTTGCACCACGATGTGCGTCGACGTGAACAAACGTGCGTTGAAGCGCTGCTAAAGCTTTATGCGTTTCGCAAAGATGACGCCCAAGCCAATGCCCTCCCCCTGGAAGAAGGCCGTTGGGGCGATGATTTATTTAACCCTGCCACCATGAAACAACTGGGCATTAAAGTCGGCGGCGGGATGGCTGCAGGGGCTGCTACAGGTGCCGGCATTGATCTCATCACTGGCGGTTTAAGCTTAGGTATGGCAACAGTGCTCGGCGCAGCTGTGGGCGGCTTAACGCAGACCTTTCGTAATTATGGCGAACGTTTAAAAGGTAAGTGGCGTGGTGAGCGGGAGCTGACCGTCAACGACAACACCTTACGTTTATTAGCCATTCGTCAGCAGCGCCTGCTCCACGCGCTAGAACTACGCGGGCATGCTGCACAAGAACGCATTCAAATGAATACGCCACACGAACAACAGTGGCGTGATGGTGAGCTAGCCGAACCCCTAGTGACTGCACGCGCCTACCCGGCTTGGTCCAATTTAAATGGCCGGCGCGCCCAACACGACCCTGAGCGCACAGAAGCCATTGAGGAGCTTGCCGCGCGCCTTGCCCAGCAACAACAACCACTTGAGTCACCTTAAAGCCTGGCGTTATGCCGCCCTAAGACAGGCGGCATCCAGATAGCTAGAGGGTTTTATTGTTGTAACTGCTGCAAGGCTTCTAGCAGCATCTGTTGCGTACGGGCCCAGCCTAAGCAACCATCGGTAATGGATACGCCATATTGCAAAGTGTCACACAGCGCTTGCTGTCCATCCAGCAAATTACTTTCCAACATCACTGCCCGCAAACTACGTTCGCCCGCGGCCCGCTGCGCCAGCACTGACTGTAAAACCTGTGGTTGTAGTTGCGGGTTTTTACCACTGTTAGCATGGCTGCAATCAACCATTAAGGACGCAACTAAGCCCACTTTACGCATTGCGCTACAGGCTTGCGCAATACTCTGCGGATCATAATTGGGGCCCTGATGACCGCCGCGTAACACTAAATGCGTGTCTGGATTGCCTTGAGTCGCCACCAACGCGGCCCGACCTTGCGCATCCAAACCAAAATATTGATGTGCATGAGCGGCTGAGCGCATTGCATCAAGTGCAATACTCACACTGCCATCAGTGCCATTTTTAAACCCAACAGGTAAATCTAAACCGCTCACCATTTCTCGATGGATCTGTGATTCACTGGTGCGCGCACCAATGGCCGCCCAGCTTAATAAATCATCAAAATAGCTGGCAGCTAATGGCTGCAATAGCTCGGTGGCTACCGGCAACCCCATCTCCAGCATGCGCAACATCAAGCGGCGAGATAAGTGTAAACCCTGTGCCATATCCGCACTGCCATCCAAATGCGGGTCATACAACAAGCCTTTCCAACCCACAGTGGTGCGCGGCTTTTCAATATAAATGCGCATCGCTAAAAGCATATGCTCGGAAACCTGTGTCGACAGCTCGGCTAAACGCTCAGCATACTCAACCGCTTCATCAATATTGTGAATTGAGCAGGGGCCAATCACCACCAATAAACGTGAATCTTCACCGTTTAAAATGGCTCGGACTTGTTCACGTTGCTGCTGCACTCGTGCCGCTAAAGCCGTCGTTAAAGGGAGCTGCTGCCGTAATTCTTGCGGGCTCGCCAGCACTTGAGTCGTGCGTCCAACATGCGCCTGTGTAGCCTTATTAACAGATTCAAGCGCATGCGCACGGTGATCAAAGGCGATGGCGGTATTTAAAGAGTTCATATGTGGTCCTTAGTGTGCGCGGCTGTGCCGCAGCACCTTTTATCTAGAAAGTCGTCTTAAACAATGGGGTAACGCCAGCTTGTGGTTACTAAATCGCCAGCTCAAATCATCAAAACGCTCTGGATAAACTGCATAGATTGCCATCTGTGTGTCCTCTTACTGACTAAAATTAAAAGCTAAAAACAAAAAACCCCGGGTGGGAAGCCAACCGGGGTTTATCTAAAGCTGTGGTAGGCGACCCTTTAAAAGAGGCCCGCCTGCATGAGTATCAGGCGCGCCTTTGGCTAAACCAATACCCATAAAAATAATACGCAACAGCGTTGTTAAGTGAACGCGCAGCATTTAGCAACACAGCAAGCGGCTGTGTGCTTAATGTCTTTTTAACTGCATCATTCAACATAATGTTCTCCAAACAATGCGATTAACATACTGCATGCCTATGCAGGGTGCAAGCGCACTTAACGATCCACACGGTAAATTTTATCGGCATTTAAGCTACGCCCCCAAGGTAAGCCCGAGTTTTGCCAGCCATTTTTTAAGCGCATCCCCGCTTGTGGCCCTTCGCTTAATGCATCCCCCTGGAAACCATGCTCCACAAAGCGGGCATTCACCAAACCTGCATCACGCAACACTTTGGCGCTGGGTTCTCCACGCTCACTGCCAGAGCGGCACATGGTGATCACTTCGGTATGTTCATCTAGCCCTCGTTTTGCTAGCTCTGCTTTAATTTGCTCGACAAATCGAGGGTTAGGTTGCATTGGAAAAATATTACGCTCAGCATTCCACTGAGTGCGATCGGCTAATAAAAATGGAATATTGATATCCACCGCATCACTAAAACCAACAAACATGATTTCTACGGGGTCGCGCACATCGACTAATAATACGGGTTGTTCACTTTGCTGGGTTTTCGCGTAAGCGTCCTCAGCACTGATGGCCAAATCAACCGCATAGGCCGAAAAAGCCGCTAAAGACAGCAGTACACCACCGATTAAATTGTGTAGAGGTATCATAGATTGACGCTCCATTAAATGCTGAGCCAATACAATACACTATTGTAAATTATATTTAATCACTGAATGATGAACTGCTGTGCTTGACACCCATCGACACTAAGCTCAGTCACGCAAACTGATCACTGGCCAGCCGCGCTGCTCAGCCACCGCCCGTAACCTTTCATCGGGATCAACCGCGACGGGGTGTGTCACTTGCTCAAGCAAAGGCAAGTCATTATGCGAGTCGCTGTAAAAATAGCTGCCCTCTAAAGTTGCTTGATGCTCGGCCAGCCACGCATTTAAACGCGTGATTTTGCCCGCCTGAAAACTGGGCACATCCACCAGTTCACCCGTGTACTGACCGTTTTGCATTCCGCATTCAGTAGCAATTAAATGCTCAACCCCTAGGCGCTTAGCAATAGGCTCGGTAATAAAGCGATTGGTTGCCGTGATAATCATCACCCGGTCACCAGCTGCGCGGTGTTTCGCGATTAACGCTTCACCTTTAGCGAGCACAATGGGCTCAATGCAGTCACGCATAAACTCAACATGCCATGTATCCAGCACAGCCTTATCCGTGCGGCCTAGGACTTCCTGACAAAAATTCTGATAGGCCAAAACATCCAACTTACCGGCTAAATAATCGGCATAAAACTGATCATTTTTGGCGCGATAAGCATCTGCATCGACAAGACCACGCGCGCATAAATATTCGCCCCACTGATGATCACTGTCACCGGCCAATAAGGTGTTATCCAAATCAAAAATAGCCAATCGCACGGCACATACCTTAATCAATGATAAAAAGAACGCCAAGCATAACCATTTTATCAACGCCTGCCCATTCAAGCGGTAAAGCGCGTTGCCGCCTTAATGCGCTTTATGGAACAATGGAGTTAAGATTTTTAATATAGGATGCGGACATGATTGATTCAGATGGATTTCGTCCGAACGTCGGCATCATTTTGAGCAACGACCACGGACAAGTTCTTTGGGCGCGACGTGTGAACCAAGATGCGTGGCAGTTCCCACAAGGCGGGATTAATCCACATGAAAGTACGGAAGAAGCACTGTACCGTGAGCTGCATGAAGAAATTGGCCTGCAACAACATGATGTCGAAATTTTGGCTTGCACCCGCGGCTGGTTACGCTATAGGTTACCGCAGCGCTTAATTCGCACGCACAGTCAACCCCTGTGCATTGGGCAAAAACAGAAATGGTTTTTGCTACGCTTGCGTAGCAGTGACGAGCAAGTGCGTATGGATCTCACAGAAAAACCAGAATTTGATGGTTGGCGCTGGGTCAGCTACTGGTACCCTTTAGGGCAAGTGGTTGCTTTTAAACGAGATGTGTATCGGCGAGCTTTAAAAGAGCTGGCTTATCAACTTCCTACTCGAGATTAACCCTACCTTGTCAGACTCGACTCGCACCGACAGCAGCATGCTCAATATGCTGCGCACGATCTCACAAGAAGTTAACGCTGCTAAGGATTTACCAGCGGCACTCGCGATTATCGTCAAACAAGTGCGTGTAGCAATGAACAGTCATGTCTGCTCTGTGTATTTATATGAGCCTGAACATGACCGTTATGTGCTTATGGCCACCGAAGGCTTGAATAAACGCGCAGTCGGTAAAGTGAGTATGGCGGCACATGAAGGCCTGGTCGGCTTGGTTGGCAGCCGCGCAGAAACCATAACTTTAGAGGATGCCATGAGTCATCCTCGCTTTTTATACTTTGCAGAAACAGGTGAAGAACGTTACGCCTCTTTTCTTGGCACCCCTATTATTCACCACCGCCAAGTGCTGGGCGTACTGGTGGTGCAGCAAAAAGAACGTCGCCAGTTTGATGAGGGTGATGAGGCTTTTTTAGTCACCATGAGCGCCCAGCTTTCCGGCGTGATAGCCCATGCTGAAGCGACGGGCTCAATTCGTGGCCTCGGTAAACAGGGCAAAGGCATTCAAGAAGCACGCTTTATTGGTGTACCTGGCGCCCCCGGCGCGGCACTGGGTACCGCGGTTGTAGTGCTGCCTGTAGCAGATTTGGATGTCGTTCCAGATAAGGCCATCAGCGATATCAGTGAGCAACTGGAGCTGTTTGCCTTAGCCTTGGAAGCCGTGCGCGCTGATATTCGTCGCTTGTCGGCGCGCTTATCCGATCAGCTACGCCCGCAAGAGCGTGCGTTATTTGATGTGTATCTGATGATGCTTGAGCATACGGCTTTAGCGGGTGATGTCATTCGTGTGATTCGCAGCGGACAATGGGCGCAAGGCGCTTTACGTCAAGTCGTCAATGAGCATGTGCAGCGTTTTGAGCATATGGATGATGACTACCTGCGTGAGCGTGCATCGGATGTCAAAGATCTGGGCCGTCGTCTTTTGTCATATTTACAACAAGCCCAGCAACAAACCTTGGTCTATCCAAACAATACTATTTTAGTCAGTGAAGAGCTCTCGCCCGCCATGCTTGGGGAAGTACCTGCCGACAAACTGGTGGGGCTGGTATCGGTATTGGGTTCGCGCAACTCCCATGTGGCTATTTTAGCCCGTGCCATGGGCATCCCTACCGTCGTTGCTGCGGTTGATCTACCTTATACCCGCCTCGATGGTATTGAGCTGATCATCGATGGCTATCACGGTGATGTATTTACCAACCCCAGCGCCTTATTGCGCCAGCAGTATGCCGAGGTGATTGAAGAAGAACGCCTCATTAACAAGGACTTGGACAGCTTGCGCAGCTTGCCCTGTATGACTTTAGATGGGCATCACTTACCCCTCTGGGTCAACACCGGATTGCTCGCCGATGTCCAGCGCGCGCAGCAGCGCGGCGCAGAAGGCGTTGGCCTCTATCGCTCAGAAGTCGCCTTTATGGGCTCTTCGCGCTTTCCCAGCGAAAGCGAACAAGTGAAGATGTATCGCGAACAATTGCAAGCTTTTCACCCTTTACCTGTGACGATGCGCACTCTGGATATCGGTGGTGATAAGCCGCTCAGTTACTTTCCAATCAAAGAAAGTAACCCCTATTTAGGTTGGCGCGGCATTCGCATCACCCTTGATCATCCGGAAATTTTCTTAGTGCAAGTACGGGCGATGATTAAAGCCAGTGTAGATCTAAATAATTTGCATATTTTGCTGCCGATGATTTCAGGCGTGCATGAACTCGATGACGCTCTGCATTTAATTCACCGCGCTTGGGGCGAACTGACCCAAGAAGGCTTAGCAGTACAAATGCCGCAAGTGGGGGTCATGATTGAAGTGCCGTCAGCCGTCTATCAGGCTCAAGAACTGGCGCGCATGGCTGATTTTCTCTCAGTGGGCTCTAACGATTTAACCCAATACTTGCTGGCGGTGGATCGTAATAATGCGCGCGTTGCGGCCTTATATGACTACCTTCATCCTGCAGTACTCATGGCACTGCAAGAGGTCGTCAGAGCTGCCCATGCTGAGGGTAAGCCGGTCAGTATTTGTGGAGAAATGGCTGGGGATCCCGTCGCCGCAGTTTTGCTATTAGCCATGGGCTTCGACAGTTTATCAATGAACTCAACACACTTGCCCAAGGTGAAATGGTTGCTGCGTAAAATGACCTTGCAGCATGCACAAGAATTGCTGAAAGAGGTATTAACCATGGATAACCCAGAACTTATCCATAGCACTCTTAATTTGGCTTTAGGCAACCTTGGCCTAAGCAAAGTGCTGAACCCTACCTCGAGTATCCAAACTTAATTCTGCCTTACCGGCGGCGCTTAATAACAGGCCACCGTTAGACTGTGCCTGCCGTACTGCGACCCTGTAGCGCTGAATCCAAGACTACAGCTGCAGGCAACTCAACTTGAACTTGCCCAGTAAATCGCCCATTTGCAGCATAGCTGCGCTCAACTAAAGTGGTCGAGCCATCAGCAAAACGACGCAACAAACTGGTGGCTCGCGTACCGTAGACTTCACCACGGATAAAAATACTGGAGAGCATACGCTCCATCACCAAACCGACACCGGTATCCGGCAGCTGATCATCATCGGCACGCTGCTCGTCCTGCATCAGCTCAAATAACCTTGCATCTGGCGCATGTAAATGTTGCGCAAACAAACTGCGCACGCGGACGAGTTTCGGCCAAGGTGTATCTAAACTGCCATTACACAAGGCATAGATACCTGCGGTTAAACGTATCGGGCGAGGCTGGGTTGAACTGATATACCAAATTGAATTGAGATCACCCACCAACAGGTTAAAGCCACTGTAGTGACTTAAATCGGCCGCCACCTCGTGCAAATAAGCTTTTGGCGTCTGCCCTGAAGCTAAATAATTACTGACCAAAGCACCACGTGACTGTACGCCTAAAGGTAAAGATGTATCGCGAATATTGGTTAATGTGGCAAAACGGCCGTGCTCAGCCACACCCAACCAAGTGCCACCTGCGTCTAAGTCTCGCCCCGCGTAAATAGCCGGCTGATCCGCCCACTGCGCCAGTGCAGCACTGGGTCGCCCATGAACTTCATCACGATTCGCCAGCAGTAATAGGGGCTGGCGGCTGTGTGGCTGCCATGCAAAAACAACTAAACACATACACTACTCAATATCAGTTTTATACAGCGCACTGTGCAAAAAGCGCTATGTGCTAATACCTATCGCAAGGTTCTACTTGTAACACTGTGCCTTGCTGACCAATCACTTTCACCCGCTGCCCAACCGCTAAACGTGGTCCGCTGACGAGCCAATAACTGTCGCCTACTTTAATTTTTCCACGGCCGGCGCTAATGGCTTCATGCAACACAAACTCAGCTCCCAACAGCTCTTTACCGCGCTGATTTAAATGCGGCGCAACAGCCGGCTGCTTGCGCAAACGACGCCACCAGATCAATGCAGTCGCTAAAGATAGCACAGCAAAAGCGGTAAATTGCCAAACCCAGGACAGCTCTGGAAAAGCCAGCAGCAACACGCCAACTAAAGCAGCGGCCGTACCAAACCACAAAAAGTAGCCCGCCGTACCAAACACCTCAACAATCAGCAATAGCACTGCAAAGGCGAGCCAGTCCCAAATGACCAAATTTTGCAGGTACGCTGTCATGCTTTTTTACCATCAAAGGACGCCTTAACAATTTCGCTGATACCGCCAATTGAGCCAACCAACTGACTGGCCTCTAACGGCATCATAATCACTTTACTGTTATCAGCCGCGGCTATTTGTCCCAGTGCTTCAATGTATTTCTGTGCCACAAAGTAGTTCACCGCCTGCACGCTACCACCACTGATCGCTTCAGACACCATGCGTGTTGCTTCAGCCTCAGCTTGCGCAGCCCGTTCCCGCGCCTGAGCCTCAAGAAAAGCGGCTTCACGCCGACCTTCAGCTTTCAGAATTTGCGATTGTTTTTCACCTTCCGCAGTTAAAATCTCTGCTTGACGACGACCTTCTGCCTCCAAAATCGAAGCCCGCTTAAGGCGCTCCGCCTTCATTTGACTGGCCATGGCGGCGACTAAATCGGCCGGTGGCGTGATATCTTTGATTTCAATACGGGTCACTTTAACGCCCCAAGGCGCTGTAGCTTCATCCACCGTATGTAGCAAACGCTCATTGATCACATCACGCTGACTGAGCATCTGATCCAACTCCATCGAGCCCAGCACTGTACGGATATTAGTCACCACCAGGTTTAAAATCGCATACTCCAAATCGCTGACTTCATAGGCCGCTTGCGCCGTATTAATCACCTGAAAAAAGCACACTGCATCAATACGCACAATAGCGTTATCCGCACTGATCGCCTCTTGCGCTGGAATATCCAGCACGCGCTCCATCACACTGATCTTGCGCCCGACTGTATCCATCACTGGCACAATAATATTTAGGCCTGGTTTTAAGGTGCTGGTATAACGACCAAAACGTTCCACAGTCCATTCATAGCCCTGCGGAACCACCTTGAACCCCATAAATACAACAGCAGCGACCAAAGCAACAAACAAAAATAAAACAAAACCAATATCCATAAGAACTCCGTGTAAATAGTAATATCTGACCTGAAGTATAAGGTTGATGCCCTGATAAAACTTCAGTTATTTTTGCTGACTTTGTGGCGTCACCCGCAGAATTTCTTCAATGGTGGTCAGTCCAGCGGCAACTTTTTGCGCGCCTGACAACCGCAAACTACGCATACCATCACGATACGCTTGATTTTTTAATGCGTTTAAATCGGTATCAGCCATGATCAAAGGCTTGATAGCGTCATTGAGTAGCATAATTTCATACACACCCGCACGCCCGCGATAACCTGTCTCGCGACACTCAACACAGCCAACCGCTTGTTGCACGCCTTTAGGCAGTGGCGCACTCCACGGCTGGGTCAGGGCGTGCCAATCTTCAGCAGCAATCTCGACCGATGTTTTGCAGTGTGGACACAATGTGCGCACTAAACGCTGAGCCATTACGCCTAACAAGGTTGCTTTGAGCAGGTAGTAAGGCACGCCCAACTCCAGTAAACGGGTGATCGCACTGGGCGCATCATTGGTGTGTAACGTAGATAACACTAAGTGCCCGGTTAAGGCCGCTTGAATGGCCATTTCAGCGGTTTCCAGATCGCGAATTTCACCGATCATAATAATATCGGGGTCTTGACGCATCAGCGCGCGAACGCCACTCGCAAAGGTTAAATCAATGTTGTGCTGCACTTGCATCTGATTAAATGACGGCTCAATCATTTCGATTGGATCTTCGATGGTGCAGACATTCACCTCTTCAGTGGCCAGCTGTTTCAAAGTGGTATACAAGGTGGTGGTTTTACCCGAGCCTGTTGGCCCAGTAACCAAAATAATCCCATTGGGCTGACTGGTCATACGGCGCCAGCGCTGCAAATCATCGACAGAAAAGCCCAGTTGATCAAAGCTTTTTAATAACACCTCAGGATCAAAAATACGCATCACCATTTTCTCACCAAAGGCCGTAGGCAAGGTCGACAGACGCAACTCCACCTCATTACCACCGGGTGTTTTAGTCTTTACTCGACCATCTTGGGGTTTGCGCTTCTCTGCGACATTCATACGCCCCAAGGATTTTAAGCGGCTGACCACCGCCATCGTAACTTGTGCGGGGAACTGATACACCGTATGCAACACACCATCAATGCGAAAACGCACGGCGCCCTGCTCTCGCCGCGGCTCAATATGAATATCACTGGCACGCTGCTGAAACGCATATTGAAACAGCCAGTCAACAATATTAACGATATGCGCATCATTGGCATCCGGCTCTTGATCACTGGCGCCTAAATTGAGCAACTGCTCAAAATTACCCACGCCACTGGCAAATTGATCCGTGGCAGAGGCGCCTGATACCGAGCGCGCCAGTCGATAAAATTCCGTGGTAAAACGCTGAATATCCGCCGGATTGGCCACCACGCGTTTAATGGGGCGCCGCAGCACATGGGCTAAGTTCGCTTCCCAGCCGTATACAAAAGGTTGCGCACTGGCAATGGTCACCGATGTGCTATCCACTGCCACCGCAATAATTTTATGGCGCTGTGCAAAAGCGTACGACATCACCGCTGTAATCGCAGCGACATCGATTTTTAGCGGATCAATGCGTAAATAAGGTTGCTGCGCCCACTCAGCAAGCCACAGCGTTAAGCTTTCTAAATCTAAGGTGCGCCCGGGCCGCGTGCGATCATCTAATTGTTGCGTGGCAATATATTCCAACGGATGCAGATGTACGGTTGCAGCATCACCGCGCCGCGCCGCAATACAGTTCTCCGCAGTATCTTGATCAATACGCCCCTGCTTAACTAACTCAGCCAATACTTCATTTAAATCCAGCACACGATCTGGCGCAGCGGTTACAGAGGATGGCATATGGTCTTCCTGTTTAAACCCTTTACACATAGTACGCATGCTGCCCTTGCTACAGACAACATGCATTCTTCTTAGCTCAAGCTTAACGCAGCAATTGCTTCCAAGCATTGAGGGTCAGCACAAAACCTAAATGATCGCGACGCGCTGCCAATGTTTCAGGGCTTAATGGTTGCAGGGCAATAGCATGCAAATCACGCAACGCACCAAACAAACGATCGCTTTCCACCAGCTCCGTCAACTGCCGGGCCATGTGCAACCAGACCAAGAGGCGTTCTAGGCGCGGCGCTTGCTCAGCCAGATCTTCAGGCTGACGCAGATAACGCGGCACCTGTAAGGCTTGCGCCTCATCTTTTAAGAACTGCAGTAGCCAGTTCTGCAATGCTGCCGCCCCTTGGCGAGCCCCCCGCGGCGTACGTTTTTGCTGCCACTGCCGGCTGTGCAACCAAAGCGCCATTTGCAAAGAAAACAGCCCCCATCGAGTCTGCTCCAACTCAGCGCTAAACTGCTGCGGAGCTGCATTACGCGCGTCTTGATCCTCAGCGCCCAGCAGAATAGATTCGCGCCAATCCTCAATCAACGCATCCAGCTGAGCACGTAAAGCACTGCTCGATGCGCGTGGCGCGGCCTGCCCTAAGCTGCCAAGCAAAGCACGTAAACTGAGCAGCTGCTGTAACCATTGCTCAAGCAGTTTCCAATGCCCATTAAAACGGTATTGCTCAGCTAAGCGCTGACTGTTACCCAATAACTGCCAAGCTATTGCGGTAAAAGCATCATCCAAAGGCATTTCAGCAGTCAGTTGTGCGGATTCTGCAGCCACGCTGTAACTGTTGGCATCGAATAACCGATAGCCACGCTCAGCTTTACTGATATCACAAGGCATTAAAGGCACATCAGCGGCCAGCTCTACAGCCAATTCAAGCAATGCTGCACAATCGCCCTCACGCAACTCCAGCTCCATTTCACAAATATCTTCCTGTCGCTCACCCGCAATCACTAATCCTTGATCCAGAGCCACTTCCACAACAGTGTCAACACCTTCTCGCAGCCAGCGTAACTCTACAAACTGGCGTTTAAAATCTGTGCTAAACACTGCTTTGAGTTGCTTTTTATCCAGCTCGCGTAAACGCTCGGGCCAACAACTGTCATCTAAATGACCGAGCACCAAACGATTACTTTTTAAGTACCAATCCCATTCATTACGCTCGGATAATCCAGCGACACTTGCGCCTTTACTCTTTAAAGTTTGGATTATCTGCTCACCATCACGACGAATTCTCAGTGCCACTTGGCTATTTGCCAAGGCAAAATCGGCCGTATCGTAATACCGATTAAGCAGCTCACGAGTCTGCCATTGACCCGCACAACGCTCAGCTAAAAGAGGGTGTGCACGCAGTGTAGCAAGGCTATCAGGGCTTACTCGTAGCTTTATTTCGGTTTCTTTAGCCATGTCATTCTCATTTCAAATTGTTGCTAGTTTATCGCTATGCTGGTCGAACCCTATAACAGCATCGTATAATCAACGCTGTCATTGGAAAATCGAGCGCAGCTCTCTATGTCGATAAACCCGTTTGTTAGTTTGTTTGGTCGTTCGCCCATTGGGCCCATGCAGCAGCATATTGCTAAAGCACACGAGTGTGCTTCAAACTTGGTGCCTTTCTTTCAAGCAGTCATTGCCGAAGATTGGGAACGCGTTGAACTTGTGCAGCAAGAGATGTCTCGGCTCGAAAAAGAAGCCGATAAGCTCAAGCGCAATGTACGTATTCACCTACCTAAAAGCTTATTCTTACCCGTACCTCGCTCAGACTTACTTGAGCTGCTCAGTGTACAGGACAAAGTTGCTAACCGCGCAAAAGACATTGCTGGCCTGATGCTAGGACGGCAAATGACCATCCCCCAGCCTCTACAGCCGATGATTCTTGCTTTTGTGCAGCGCGTCGTGGATGCCAGTGATCAAGCTCTAACCGCAATGAATGAGCTGGATGAAATTCTGGAAACAGGCTTTGGCAACCGTGAAGTGAACCGCGTCACTGCAATGATCGAAGTGCTTGAAGATATTGAGCACGATACTGATCGCATGCAAATTGAAGTGCGTCGCACCCTATTTAAGCTAGAGAAAGACCTTCCTCCTGTGGATGTTATGTTTCTCTATACCATCATCGAATGGATCGGTGATGTCGCAGATCGCGCTGAGCGCATCGGTAACCGATTGGAACAATTGCTCGCACGCTAATGTATAGCGCGCCCCACCTGGAACAAGCGGATTTTTTATGGCTCTTCTAACCGACTACGGCTTCATTCTATTAATGCTGGCCTGTCTTTTTGGTTTTTTTATGGCGTGGGGTGTTGGTGCGAATGACGTCGCCAACGCCATGGGTACTTCAGTAGGCTCACGCGCCCTAACAATTAAACAAGCCATTATTGTGGCAATGATTTTTGAGTTCTGCGGGGCTTACTTGGCTGGCGGCGAGGTGACCGAAACCATCAAAAACGGCATTGTCGATATTGATGTGATGACTGCAGACTTACTGGTATTAGGGATGATGTCTGCTTTACTGGCAGCAGGAACCTGGCTGCTTATCGCCACCAATCAAGGCTGGCCCGTATCAACAACCCACACCATCATTGGTGCTGTGGTTGGCTTTGCTGCCTTCGGCGTGTCTTTTGATGCTGTGCATTGGAGCGCGATTATCCCCATCACCATGAGCTGGGTCGTCACACCATTTTTATCGGGTATTTTAGCTTTTGGTCTATTCGTCAGTGTGCAAAAACTGATTATCAACACCGATAACCCCTTTGAAAACGCTAAACGTTTTGTGCCCTTCTATATGTTTTTAACCGGCTTTATGGTTGCCTTAATGACCCTTTCTAAAGGTCTGAAGCATGTCGGTTTAAACATCAACAGTGAACAAAGTGTTGTGCTCGCCGTTGGCATTGGTATTTTAGTGATGCTGCTCGGTATAGCTCTGTTGCGGCGCGTAAAAATTGCACCCGATGCCAATCGCAGCACCTACTTTGCCAGTGTGGAAAAAGTCTTTGCTACTTTGATGATTTTCACCGCGTGCTCGATGGCCTTTGCCCACGGTGCCAACGATGTAGCTAACGCAGTTGGACCTCTGGCAGCAATTGCCGGTGTTATTCAAAGTAACGGCGTAGCTGAACTCGGTGCTAAATCAGCAGTTCCGGCCTGGGTACTTTTACTCGGTGCAGTCGGTATTGTGATTGGTTTGGCTACCTATGGTTATAAAGTCATCGCCACCGTTGGCCGTGGTATTACTGAACTCACCCCAAGCCGTGGTTTCGCTGCAGAATTAGCAACAGCGTCCACCGTAGTGGGTGCCTCAGCCATTGGCTTACCCGTCTCTACCACCCATACCCTTGTTGGTGCTGTACTCGGTATTGGTTTAGCGCGTGGTATCAGTGCGCTGAATTTACGCGTGATTGGCTCAATCTTTATGTCGTGGGCAATCACCTTGCCAGCTGGAGCATTCCTGGCCATCGTGTTCTTTAGTATTTTGAAATTGATCTTTCTATAATGCGTACACTGCGTTTTTTCAGGTACTGCGCGATTGCGTATGACCTGAAAAAACGCCACTGTTCTACTGCGTGACAGCCCACTTACTGTAGCTCTTATAATTTTTAGCTGTCGCTATAATTGGACGCTCTCATGCACGATTACGTTAACTCGCTCCGCCATTCATTACCTTATATCAACGCGCACCGCGAACGAACTTTTGTGGTTATGTTGCCCGGTGAAAGTATTGCTTCTGACAACTTTGGCAATACAGTCCATGACTTAGTGCTGCTGCACAGCCTCGGTGTGCGCTTAGTGCTCGTCTTTGGCTCACGCCCACAAATTGAAGCTCGCCTAGCCGCACAAGGCCTGCACTCACATTACCATCGAGATTTACGTATTACCGATGCAGCAACGCTCAACTGCGTACTGGATGCTGTCGGTCAACTACGCGCCTTTATGGAGGCTCGCTTATCGATGGATATGGCTGCTTCACCGATGCAAGGCGCTCGCCTCAGAGTAGCAAGCGGCAATTTTGTGACCGCGCGACCATTAGGCGTTATTGATGGTGTTGATTATCAGCACACCGGTGAAGTACGCCGCATTGATAGCAAAGGCATTAATCGTTTACTCGATGATCGCACCATTGTGCTGCTCCCCCCATTAGGCTACTCACCGACCGGCGAAACCTTTAATTTAGCCTGTGAGGATATTGCGACACGAGCAGCCATTGAGCTGCAGGCTGATAAATTACTGCTGTTTAGTAGCGAACAAGGCTTAATGGATGCCTCTGGAGTATTAATTCGCGAACTCACGGCACAACACGCCACAACACATTTGCAACGTTTTAAAGAACTCAAACAACTGGAACAACACGAACTGTTGCAGGCGGCTGTGAGTGCTTGCCGTGGCGGCGTGCCACGTTGTCATATTTTAAGTTATCAGCTGGATGGGGCTTTACTCACAGAGCTGTTCACTCGCGATGGCTGCGGCACTTTAGTCGATCAAGGCCAATTTGAACATGTACGCGAAGCACAGATTGAGGATGTTGGAGGCTTATTAGAGTTAATCCGACCACTCGAAGAACAAGGTGTCTTGGTCCGTCGTTCACGGGATTTAATTGAGCGTGAAATTACTCAGTTCAGTATTGTCGAGCGTGACGGTTTAATCATTGCTTGTGCTGCGCTCTATCCATTTCCTGAAGAAGCCACCGGTGAGCTGGCATGCTTAGCCGTTCACCCAGACTACCGTCACGGCGGTCGTGGCGATATATTGCTGGAGCGCATCGAACAACGTGCCCGAGCATTACAGTTAGACTCTCTGTTTGTGCTCACCACACGCACTGCGCACTGGTTTCAAGAACGTGGTTTTCAAGCGTGCACACTGGAGCAGCTTCCCAGCGCCAAAGCATCCCTGTATAACTTTCAACGTAACTCTAAGGTTTTTCGCAAAACCTTAAGCTAATAGTTTTTCGCAGTTAAAACTATTAGAGTGAAAACATGTTGCTGTACTCACTTCCAAACGCAGCAACTGACAACGTAACCTTCAACATTTTATGTTATTGGCAGCGTTTACAATAATTAAGGAGTACTCCCATGATTAAAGGTAAAACTCTCGCATGGGCCCTCTCCATGACCCTCGCTGGTATCAGCTTGAGTGGCATGGCGCAGGCCGAAGAAAAATACGTCACCATCGGCACCGGTGGACAAACCGGCGTGTACTACGTGGCGGGACAATCCATCTGCCGTTTTATTAACCGTGACTCTAAAACCAGCGGCGTACGCTGTAATGCACCGGCCAGTGGCGGCGGCGTGGCCAACGTAAATGGTATCCGTAGCGGTGAGTTCAACTTCGGTGTCATGCAATCTGACCACCAGTATAAAGCGATGAAAGGTTTAGCGCCTTTTGAAGCTGAAGGTCCGATGGAGGATATGCGCGCGCTATTCTCATTACAAAGTGAAGTTTTTACCGTATTGGCACGTCGCGACTCACACATTGCTAATTTCGATGATTTAAAAGGTAAGCGCGTCAATATCGGTAACCCAGGCTCTGGCCAGCGCGACACCCTTGATGAAATCATGCAGAAAAAAGGCTGGACTAATAAAAGCTTTGCTTTAGCTTCGGAGCTTAAACCCGCCGAACAAGCCAGCGCCTTGAATGATAACAATATCGATGCAATGACCTACTTTGTCGGCCATCCAAACGGAGCAATTCAAGAAGCCACCACCACAGTCGATGCCGTTTTAGTACCTGTAACAGGTCCAGAAATTGATGCTTTATTAGCTGAAAAAAGCTACTACACTAAGGCGGAAATCCCAGGTGGTATGTACACCGGTAATGACTTGCCAACCCCATCCATCGGCGGTAAAGCCGTGCTATCAACCAGCAGTAAAGTCAGCCCAGACCTTGTCTATCAGGTGGTCAAATCTGTGTTTGATAACCTCGATCGCTTCAAGCGTTTACACCCAGCCTTTAAAGATTTAAAAGCTGAAGAAATGATTGAAGTGGGTTTATCGGCGCCTTTACATGAAGGTGCTGTACGTTACTACAAAGAGCGCGGCTGGTTATAACCGCTCAACACGACTGAGTTCGCTGTATTACCTCCCTGTCGTGGCGCTCGACCTAGCGCCTTGACAGGGAGCTCCTTGATTTCTAAGCAGGTCCACTGCCATGTCAGACAAACACCTTTCCGCTGAAGAACTTATTGCCCAAGACTCGGGAGCACGCTTACCTGATGGCATTATGGCGCAGGTTATCGCTGGTCTTGCTTTACTCTGGTCATTATTTCAACTATGGATTGCCTCACCACTGCCGTTTATTTTCCGCATTGGTGTATTTAACGATACAGAAACACGCTCAATTCACTTAACGTTTGCCCTATTGCTGGCTTTCTTAGCCTACCCAGCCTTTAAACGCTCACCACGCAATCGTGTGCCTGTATTGGATATAGCCTTGGGCTTAGTTGCAGCGGCCAGCGCTGCGTATTTATTTATCTTTTATCAAGATCTGGCTTTACGTCCTGGCACTTTAACCACTGCCGACCTGATTACCGCTTGTATTGGTATTCCACTGTTATTAGAAGCCACGCGCCGTACTTTAGGCCCGCCACTGGCAATTATTGCCTTATTGTTTTTAACCTACAGTGTCGCTGGCCCTTATATGCCGGATATGCTCGCCCACCGCGGCGTGAGCTTTACTGCGCTGGCCAATCACCAATGGATCACCACTGAAGGTGTCTTCGGAATTGCTTTAGGTGTGTCCACCAGTTTTGTTTTCTTATTTGTTTTGTTCGGCGCATTACTTGAGCGTGCCGGCGCAGGTAACTATTTTATCCAACTGGCTTTCAGCTTACTTGGACACATGCGCGGCGGCCCTGCAAAAGCAGCGGTGGTCGCCTCGGGTCTAACCGGAATGATCTCCGGTTCATCCATTGCTAACGTGGTAACTACAGGTACTTTTACCATTCCAATGATGAAGCGCGTTGGTTTCTCTGCAGAAAAAGCAGGTGCGGTTGAAGTTGCATCATCGGTAAACGGACAAATCATGCCGCCCGTTATGGGCGCCGCGGCCTTCTTAATGGTCGAGTACGTCGGTATTCCCTATGTCGAAATCATCAAGCATGCCTTCTTACCGGCAGCCATTTCCTATATTGCTCTGTTGTATATTGTCCACTTAGAAGCGCTAAAACTGGGCATGCAACCCATTGGTAATCATCAGCCAAAACCTTGGCTACGCCGTTTAACTGGATTTGCCTTTGGTGCGTCGCTAATTTCCGGTATCTCTTTACTGGTGTATTACGGTTTAAGTTGGCTGAAACCAGCGCTGGGTGAGCATGCGCTGTTAGGTATTGGTATTTTATTAGCTATCACTTACTTAGCTCTGTTAAAAATTGCCGCAAGCAATCCTCCATTACCGGTCGAAGACCCTAATCAGCCCATCGAAGAGCTGCCGAAAACCCGTGCTGTTTTGCTCTCTGGCTTACACTTTATCTTGCCGGTAGTGGTGCTGGTCTGGTGCTTGATGATTGAGCGTTTATCGCCTGGGCTTTCTGCGTTCTGGGGCAGCGTGATGCTGATTTTTATCCTGCTGACACAACGCCCTATTTTGACCTGGATGCGCACTGATCGCAGTTATGATCATGGCGGTTGGCTCGATGGCCTGATTGATCTGCGCGAAGGGATGATCGCCGGCGCCCGCAATATGATTGGTATTGGTATTGCGACCGCCGCTGCCGGGGTGATTGTTGGTGCAGTCTCACAAACCGGTGTAGGTTTAGTGTTAGCTGACTTAGTTGAATTGCTCTCAATGGGTAATTTACTACTGATGCTGATGTTTACTGCTGTATTTAGCTTAATTTTAGGCATGGGCCTGCCCACCACAGCGAACTACATCGTCGTTTCCAGCTTATTGGCTCCAGTTATTGTAACGCTTGGCCAGCAAAACGGTTTGATTGTGCCGCTGATTGCTGTGCACTTATTTGTCTTCTATTTTGGCATTATGGCCGATGTAACACCGCCAGTAGGTCTTGCCTCATTTGCTGCCGCTGCGGTATCCAAAGGTGACCCGATCAAGACTGGGATACAAGCGTTTTATTACAGCTTACGTACCGCCGCATTGCCGTTCTTGTTTATCTTTAATACCGATTTATTGCTGATTAATATTGGTGTAATGCACGGCATATTAATCTTTATTGTCGCCACTATTGCCATGCTTATTTTTGCTGCAGGTACTCAAGGCTGGTTTATTACTCGCAGCCGCTGGTATGAAAACATCCTACTGCTGCTGGTTGCGTTTACTTTATTTAGACCCGGCTTCTGGATGGATATCGTGCATGACCCTTACCAAGATATTCCGCCAAGCCAATTGGTACAGACGCTAGGGCAAGTCGATGAAGGCAGCCAATTACGCTTGCGTATCCAAGGTGAAGATGAAGTCGGCGAGCCACGTGAGTTTGTGATTCTCCTGCCAGTACCTTCAGGCCAAACTGGCGAAGAACGAATGAATGCACTGGGTTTAACGCTGATTGAAGAAGATGGTAAAACGCTGGTGGATAACGTTGCCTTTGCCAGCCAAGCTGCTGACCTCGGTTTAGAGTTTGATCAGCAAATCTTGAAAGTACGTGCGCCAACTGATCGTATGCGTAAAGAAATCATGTGGATCCCAGGCTTATTGCTTTTGCTGATTGTGAGTGCACTACAGTGGCGCAGAAGCCGTTCTGTTCAGCAGCAACTACACAGCAATAACCAACAAGTAGCACAGTAATTTTAAGGATCTTAGGAGAAAGCATGAAGCAATCCATACTTGTCACGGGCGGTGCGGGTTATATCGGCTCGCATACCACACTCGCGCTGCTCGAGGCTGGCTATGACGTCATTGTCTTAGACAACCTCGCTAACAGTTCCTTGGAATCACTGCGCCGCGTAGAACGCATTTGCGGTAAAGCGCCCACCTTTATAGAAGGCGATATCCGTGATCGCGAATTACTCGACTCCATCTTGGCCCGCCACTCAATCCAAGCGGTATTGCATTTCGCCGGTTTAAAAGCTGTGGGCGAAAGCGTGCAGCAACCGCTGGCCTATTATGAAAACAACGTCAGTGGCAGCATTGTCTTATTTCAAGCAATGGCCGCCGCAGGTGTATTCAACTTAGTGTTTAGCTCATCCGCTACAGTGTACGGTGAGCCACAACAGATGCCCATTAGCGAAGACTGTCCAACCGGAACACCCACTAATCCTTATGGGCGTTCAAAGCTCATGGTAGAAGAGGTGCTAGGCGATCTGGCGTTCTCTGAACCACGCTGGAGCATTGCCTTACTGCGCTACTTTAACCCAGTGGGTGCCCATCCTAGCGGTCTGATAGGCGAAGACCCCAATGGTATTCCGAATAATCTACTGCCATATATTAGCCAAGTCGCTGTGGGCAAACTGCAGCAGCTCTCGGTATACGGTAACGACTATCCAACTGTAGATGGCACTGGTGTGCGTGATTATATTCATGTTGTTGACTTAGCGAAGGGTCACTTAAAAGCTCTGGATAAAATTACCGATTCGCAAGGTGTCCATATCTGGAATTTAGGCACTGGACAGGGTTATAGCGTATTGCAGATGGTTAACGCTTTTGAACAGGCTGCTGGCGTAAAAGTACCCTAT
>JAAYFI010000057.1 GCA_012728315.1 Gammaproteobacteria bacterium | reverse complement strand
GGGCGACGGTGTAGTACGTACTATTGCCATGGGTTCGACCGAAGGTCTAAAACGTGGTCTAGAAGTGGTTAACTCAGGCGGCCCAATTACCGTACCTGTGGGCGTTAAGACCCTAGGTCGTATTATGGACGTATTGGGTAACCCAATCGACGAAGCCGGTCCAATTGGTGAAGAAGAGCGTTGGGGTATTCACCGTCCTGCGCCGTCTTATGCCGAACAAGCGGGCGGCAACGAGATTCTAGAAACAGGTATTAAGGTTATTGACCTTGTTTGCCCGTTCTCCAAAGGTGGTAAAGTTGGTCTGTTCGGTGGTGCCGGTGTTGGTAAAACCGTAAACATGATGGAACTGATCCGTAACATTGCTATCGAGCACAGCGGTTACTCAGTATTCGCTGGTGTGGGTGAGCGTACTCGTGAAGGGAACGACTTCTACCACGAGATGAAAGACTCCAACGTTCTCGATAAAGTAGCGCTGGTTTACGGCCAAATGAACGAGCCACCGGGTAACCGTCTGCGTGTTGCGCTGACCGGCTTGACCATGGCAGAGAAATTCCGTGACGAAGGTCGTGACGTACTGTTGTTTATTGACAACATCTACCGTTACACCTTGGCCGGTACTGAAGTATCTGCTCTGTTAGGCCGTATGCCTTCAGCGGTAGGTTACCAGCCAACATTGGCTGAAGAAATGGGTGTTCTGCAAGAGCGTATTACCTCTACTAAGTCAGGCTCTATTACTTCTATTCAAGCCGTTTACGTACCTGCGGATGACTTAACTGACCCATCTCCAGCCACTACGTTTGCGCACTTGGATGCCACCGTTGTTCTGTCACGTGACATTGCATCTTTAGGTATCTACCCTGCAATTGATCCACTGGACTCAACTTCACGTCAGCTTGACCCAGCTGTGATTGGTCAAGAGCATTATGACTGTGCTCGTGGTGTTCAGTATGTATTGCAACGTTACACCGAGCTGAAAGATATCATTGCGATTCTAGGTATGGACGAGCTGTCTGAAGAAGATAAGCAGTTAGTATCTCGTGCGCGTAAAATCCAGCGCTTCTTGTCTCAGCCATTCTTCGTGGCCGAGGTCTTCACTGGAGCGCCAGGTAAGTACGTATCGCTGAAAGAAACCATTCGCGGTTTCCAAGGTATCTTGAATGGCGACTATGATGACCTTCCAGAACAAGCGTTCTATATGGTTGGTAGCATCGATGAAGCCATTGAAAAAGCGAGCAAAATGTAATTTGCAAACCATTAAGGTGAGCAATATGGCGACGGATGCTGTGGCATCCGTCCAGCCTAAAAACTGAGGCGATCTATATGGCCATAACAGTCCAGTGTGACATTGTTAGCGCAGAAGAAGAGTTGTTCTCCGGTTTAGTCGAAATGGTCATCGCTCATGGTCACATGGGTGATTTGGGTATTTTGCCTGGCCACACCCCATTGCTGTCTACAATCAAGCCGGGCCCTGTCCGTTTGATTAAGCAAGGTGGTAAAGAAGAGGTGTATTACATCTCAGGTGGTTTTATCGAAGTGCAACCAACGATGGTTAAGGTTTTAGCTGATACGGCAATCCGTGCTGCTGACCTTGATGAGGCGGCTGCGTTAGAAGCGAAAAAAGCGGCTGAGCATGCAATCCAAGAGCAGGCTGCTGATTTTGATTATGCAGCAGCTGCGGCGCGTTTAGCTGAAGCGGCAGCGCAATTGCGTACGATTCACGAGTTGCGTAAAAATATTCGCCGATAAGCGAATGGTGCTTCATAGCGACACTAAAAAAGGGTAGCCTAAGGTTACCCTTTTTTATTGCTTATTTTTTATTGCCTAAACACACAATCATACTTTTTAGGATTAATTGCATGTCGCTGGATATCGTTATTCTCGCCGCTGGCCAAGGAACGCGGATGCGCTCGGCCCTACCCAAAGTACTGCACCCCATTGCTGGCAAATCCATGCTGGCACACGTTGTAGATACTGCGCGCAAGTTAAAACCACAGAGCATTCAGGTGGTTATTGGTCATGGAGCAGAAACTGTACGTGAACAATTAGCTGCTGATGATGTAAGTTTTGTTGTACAAAGCGAACAGTTGGGAACAGGGCATGCTGTAGCACAGGCAGTGCCTAACCTTAAAGCGGAAAACACCTTGGTGCTGTATGGCGATGTTCCATTAATTGAGGCGAGCACCCTAGACAGTTTACTCACTCAGTTGAGTGCTAACTCCATGGCGTTACTGACAGTTCATCTAGACAACCCCGCGGGCTATGGCCGTATTGTGCGTAATGATGCAGGCGCAGTGCAGGCCATCGTTGAGCATAAAGATGCCAGTCCTGAGCAGCTAAAAATTTGTGAAGGAAATACCGGTATTTTAGCTGCACCACGTGAGCGCATGGCAGACTGGTTAGGGCGCTTGTCCAATAGTAATGCCCAGGGTGAGTACTATTTAACTGACATTATTGCCATGGCCGTAGCAGACGGTTTAACTGTAGCCACTGAAACCGCCCGTGATGCAATGGAAGTACAAGGCGCTAATGATCGTTTACAGCTTTCTGAGTTAGAGCGTCATTTCCAGAAGCGCGCAGCGCAGCGTTTAATGGCCCAAGGTGTAACCCTGCTCGATCCTGCACGTTTTGATCAGCGCGGTGAAGTGACGGTCGGGCGCGATGTCTTTATTGATATCAATGTGATCTTAGAAGGTAAGGTTGAGATTGCAGATAATGTATCTATTGGTCCTAACTGTGTGATTAAAGATTCCATTTTGCGCAATGGTGCGGTAATTAAAGCCAATAGTCATCTTGAAGGCGCGGAAGTAGGTGAGGGTGCAGATTGCGGCCCATTTGCGCGCTTACGTCCCGGCACTGTGTTGGCTGCTCGTGCGCATGTGGGTAACTTTGTTGAGTTGAAAAATACTCATTTAGGTGAAGGGGCTAAAGCAGGTCACTTAACCTATTTAGGTGACAGTGAAATTGGCGCCCGTACCAATATTGGTGCAGGTACTATTACGTGTAATTACGATGGTGCCAATAAGTTTAAGACGGTCATGGGCGAAGATGTGTTTATCGGCTCAAACAGCTCATTGGTTGCACCTTTGACTTTAGGTGATGGCTCAACTACGGGAGCAGGCTCGACCATTACGGCAGATGTTCCAGCGCACGCATTGGCAGTCGGGCGTGGGCGTCAGCGAAACTTGGAAAATTGGGCGCGGCCGCAAAAACGCTAAATTGAGTAAGTAATATAAAGCTGCTTCTCGCCCTGTGCGTTAAGCAGCTTTTTTGTGTGAGTGGTTACTGGAAAGAAGAGTTAAAGATCTGGTTTTTGATGGAGATTTGCTGGTTCATTGTCCAAAAATCATAAAGTACGCCCAGCAAGAAAAAACCACCTGTTAATAAATATAAAATGCCGCTAATCCACTTACCTTGATACATGCGATGCACACCGAAAACACCTAAAAAGGTTAATAAAATCCAGGCAACATTGTAATCAATGCGTCCGGTGTGAAAGCGCAAGTTGGCTTGCCGATCCATGCTCGGAATTAAAAATAAATCAATAATCCAGCCAATAAAAAATAAGCCGAAAGTAAAAAACCAGATCGTACCGGTCACAGGTTTGCCATAATAAAAACGATGCGAGCCCAAGAAACCAAAGATCCACAATAAGTAACCCATTACGGGGGTGTGGCTGTCGGTGTCGTAATGCATTTTTAAAACCTTTATGTCTGTCGTAGCGATAAGACTCATGCTGACTGAAATAGTTGCGTGTTAGTCTTTCTTTGCTCTCTGTACTCTTTTCTATCGGGCCTTACCCGCTGTTAAGCAGGCCGGTAAGCACGTGCAGGCAGAGCGTTATATCTTATAAGTATCTGCCTGAGCATACGGTGCTGATTGGCTTAACCCGCTACAATATGCAGTGAGACTCGGTATGGGGTTGGCTTGTTGGTGATTAAGGCCCCTTATTTGCACAGGTTAAAAATGACGCATAGCGCTAGACCTAGGCATAAAGCCTGCAATGCTTGGCTGTAAAGGTGGCTAATTTAATAAAGCTGCCCTGTTGCTGGTGAAATTGTGTTGGCTATACAAGTAGAGTTATCCACCCTGTATAAGTTATTGGACTTGGATTGCGTATGAAATTTCGAGTGTTGTTATGCCTGTTGTTTTCCCTAACCGGGTGTTCAGGGTTAAAGATTGATGACAGTTATCAATCGGTAAGCCAAGACAGTCGTGTGCAGTTTATTGTGCTGCATTACACCTCTGCAGATTTAGCGCGATCTTTGTATTTACTGACACAACAGCCGGTGAGCAGTCATTATTTAATTGCTGAGCAGCCCGCTACCATTTACCGTTTAGTGGATGAAAATCGTCGTGCTTGGCATGCTGGCAATAGTCAGTGGAATGGACGCACTTGGCTCAACTCAAGCTCTATTGGTATTGAACTGGTCAATCAAGGCTATACAGAGACGCCAGAAGGACGCATCTGGCAACCTTGGAGTGAGCAACAAGTTGAAGCGTTAATTGTGTTGTTAAAAGATATTATGCAACGTCATGGCTTAACGGCTGACCATGTGTTGGCGCATAGTGATATTGCGCCGCAGCGTAAAGTTGATCCAGGTCCTGCATTTCCTTGGCAGCGCTTAGCGCAAGAAGGTTTAATTCGCTGGCCTGACCCACAAGAAGTGGCGCAACATCTAACAGTGTTTAAGCAACAGTTGCCTTCGGTTGATTGGTTTCAAAAGCAGCTCGCTCAGATAGGCTACGCTGTCCCTGAGCATGGCGAATTGGATCAAGCTACTCGTAATGTGCTGGCAGCCTTTCAGATGAAATATCGACCACAGCAATATGATGGCGAGCCCGATGCACAAACAGCAGCAATGCTCTTAGCGCTCACTACGCAAATGCGCAGCCAACCTTAGGAGCACCTGGCATGTTAAATGGCTTATGGCTGAGTTTTTTTATAGTTGCCAGTATTGCTGGGCTGGTGCGCTGGTTCGGTGGCGACCCCGGTGTCTGGGCAGCCATGGTGGAAAGCTTGTTTAGTATGGCCAAGCTATCAGTGGATGTTATGTTGTTGTTGTTTGGCACGCTGACCTTATGGCTGGGGTTTTTACGGATTGCAGAAAAGGCCGGTTTAGTTGATCTACTGGCTAAACTTCTGGGCCCATTGTTTGCCAAGTTAATGCCAGAAGTCCCGCGTGGTCATCCAGCGTTAGGTTTAATCACTTTAAACTTTGCTGCCAATGGTTTGGGCTTGGATAATGCCGCCACGCCCATTGGTTTGAAAGCCATGCGTTCCTTGCAAGAGCTGAATCCCACCGCGACTACGGCCAGTAATGCGCAGATACTGTTCTTAGTGCTTAATGCCTCATCCTTGACCTTATTGCCGGTGACGATCTTTATGTATCGCGCGCAGCAGGGGGCGGCCGATCCTACCTTAGTGTTCCTGCCGATCTTATTAGCCACCAGTGCTTCCAGTTTAGTTGGGCTGTTATCCGTGGCCTTTATGCAGCGCCTGCGCATTTGGCATCCGGTGGTTTTGGCTTACCTTGTACCTTGCGCATTATTGCTCGGCCTATTTATGGCGCTATTAGGCAGCTTAAGTGCGACAGCCTTGGCCAGCTTATCCTCACTACTGGGCAACTTAACCCTGTTTGGCATCATCATGAGCTTTATGCTGTCAGGCATGATTCGTAAAGTGCCGGTGTATGAAACCTTTGTCGAGGGCGCTAAAGAAGGCTTTCAGGTCGCCAAAGAGTTACTGCCGTATTTAGTGGCCATGCTTTGCGCGGTGGGTGTATTACGTGCGTCCGGTGCATTGGAGTTTGGTCTAGATGGGATTCGCTGGTTAGTCGATTGGCTGCAATGGGACTCACGTTTTGTTGATGCCTTGCCAACGGCGATGGTTAAACCGTTTTCCGGTAGCGCCGCGCGGGCAATGCTTATCGAAACCATGCAAAGTCAAGGCGTGGATAGTTTTCCCGCATTGGTGGCAGCAACCATTCAAGGCAGCACTGAAACTACATTTTATGTGCTAGCCGTCTATTTTGGGGCGGTAGGTATTCAGCGTGCGCGGCATGCAGTGGGGTGTGCATTGTTAGCAGAGCTCGCTGGTGTGATTGCTGCAATCAGTGTTTGTTATTGGTTCTTTGGTTAATTGCTATATAAAGGAAGGCGATAATGAAATTAATACGTTGGGTCGGTAGCTTAGCAATAGTAGCTTGCACTGCTTGTGCTGCCCCCGTGCCTGAGCCCGACCCAAATATGGCTTGGATAGATGTGCGGGCGCAGGCCGGACACCAGCTTTCAGCGCAGAGCGTGAATGGGGATAAAGTTGATGATGCCCGTTATTTTCAGCTGAGTCCTGGTGCGCATCAAGTACAAGTACGTTTAACCTATGAGCGCGGCAGTAGTCGCACCAGTGATGCTCAGCGTCGTTGCTTAATAGATATAGCTTATCCAGACTTTCAAGCAGGGCAACGTTACAGTATTCGAGCTTTGGCAAAAGGTTGGACGGTTAGAGCTTGGTTATACGATGAGGCAGGGCAGCGCATTGTTGAAAGCAAATGGGTGCGTTGTGGTTCGCAATACTGATATTTTTAAAGAAAATTAAAGTATTTTCAAAATAGGGCTTTACAGCTTCTGTAAAGCGTGTAGAATGCGCACCTCGTTAGGCAGACACAGCAATACAGCTTAACGTAACAAGTTGATTTTTAAGGAAATAAATTAAAAATTAAGCTTGACAGTTACTTCGGAGAGTGTAGAATACGCCTCCTCGCTGAAGCCGAAAGACTTCAACGAAACGTTCTTTAACAATTTGAATCAAGCAATTCGTGTGGGTGCTTGTGTTAGATGAATGATAGTCAAAAAGATTATCAG
>JAAYFI010000056.1 GCA_012728315.1 Gammaproteobacteria bacterium | reverse complement strand
CTGATAATCTTTTTGACTATCATTCATCTAACACAAGCACCCACACGAATTGCTTGATTCAAATTGTTAAAGAACGTTTCGTTGAAGTCTTTCGGCTTCAGCGAGGAGGCGTATTCTACACTCTCCGAAGTAACTGTCAAGGTTTATTTTCTGGAAGATTTCAAAGCCTTCCGTCTAACTCCTTGTCACCGCCAAGGTTCTTGCGTTCCTCGTTGGTAGGCCGCGCATTCTACAGCACAGCAAAAACTTGTCAACAGCAAATGTTCAATAAACGCAAAATAGTTAAAGCACAGCTTTATTAGGCCTGCCAAGGCACAGCATACCTGCCTACAGAACAGGCTTACCCGCAACATATTGCAGCCAAACCAATACAATACGTACCCACCTAAAAAGTCGACTACTTTATATAGGTACACGCGCTGCATGCCAGCGCACAATGCGCTTAACCATAACCAAGCCCAAGCTATGCGGCCGCAGGCACGCGTCCGACTGCATTAAGTCGCAAAAAAACCTGAGCTTCTTTTCTCTAAACGCCGCAACAACGCCTAAACCGTCACTTTCAACAGCGGCATATTTTAATTCACGATGAACTCGAAAAAGGATCGAAACTCGATTTAAGACTATAATAGCGCCAATTCTTTAATCACTTCGGCAATCAGCACATTCAGATCGTCTCGACTCAATCTAATACTGCGCACCCCTCGCATCGCTCGCATACGTCAATATTTTATTCAACAAGCATCCGTATCGCCGATCGAGCCAGTCTGCAGAGATAATCTTCTAATCCATATCCAACCACTTACACCTGATCGGCATAACCAGCGCGCACTATTAACAGCAAGCTAGTCCTTGTATATGCTTGACGCACATCGCCACCTACTGAAAAACACCCAACCTAGATAACATTAAATGTAAAACAACCGAACCCGACCGCTCATTCAAGATGCGCTGCACCGCTAAATGACCATTATTTTCCAGCAGTACAGTAAGATTTTCCCGTATGGGTATTCACAGGTGAGCTGAACTCAGCACTCCGCCATCAGCCATCAGCCATCAGCCATCAGCGATTAGCGATTAGCATAGTCGGCATCGAATCCTTTAATGCTGCCCCCTCAAAAACCGCATAAATTATGCACTTAATGAGCCCAATATATAGTGATACCTATGAGCCAAGCTTATATCAGTACAAATTTTAACGTGCAGCGCTTGCCAAAAAGTCAACACGCCTTATTACGTAAATTTTACCGCAGCCATAACAGCCCAATGCGCATCACCCAGCAAGCGGATGCTTGGGTCGTGCGCACAACTGAAATCATTGCTGCAGCCTGTATATCTCCTGTTGCAAACGGCTATTGGCTGACCAGTCTTTTCACCGCGCCCTCATTTCGCAAAAAAGGGATAGCGAGCCTGTTAATCAAACACATTCAATCCAGTCACCCCGGCTCGTCTATTTGGTTATTTTGCCACCCTGAGCTCAATAGCTTTTATAGCCAGCTTGGTTTTACTCAAACCGAAATTCTGCCCCAAGCTCTCAGCGATCGTTTAGCACGATATCAGCAGCATAAAACACTCATTGCAATGAGCTGTGCAGAACAACCCCCACAACAACAATAGCCTTTTGCCACTACCTACGTTCAAATGCTATGCTCTTGCAGCATACTAAAAACAATAAAAGGCGACAGCCTATGCTCAATCTAGCCTTAAGGCGGTTAAGGCGTAACTTTCAGCTCTCAATCATTACCTTAATGGGGATGTTTGGAGCATCAAGCATTACGCCGTACGCTATATATCGTATTTACACTGGTGATTACACTGTTGCTATTGCCAATAGCGTTGCGATTTTTTCCACAATAATTGCAGTTGTTTATGCATGGCGCACTGACAACACAGTCAAACCTGGCTTATACCTCTCGGTTATTTTCTCAGCCACTGCAGTAATTGCCACAGCACACTTAGGCATCAACGGTTTTTTCTGGGTTTACCCGTTAATTTTATTCAATTTTTTTATGGTATCCCCAACTCGAGCACTTATCTTAATGCTGGCCGTCTTAAGCTGCATCGTTGTCTATCATCTACTCAACCCAGAAAACGTATTTCCAAGCCATTATCAAATGATCTCCTTTTTGGTGACTTGCTTACTGGCTAGCTTTCTCACCTTTATATTTGCTTACCGAACCCAGCATCAGCGTGAACGCTTACAACAAATGGCATCACAAGATCCGCTGACCGGCGCTTACAACCGTAGGATCATGACTGAAGAGCTTAGAAAAGCTGTGCGCGACAACAATAGAAGCCAGCGCACCTATAGCTTGCTGATCATGGACTTGGATCATTTTAAGTTAATCAATGACTCCTTCGGGCACTTAGCGGGCGATCATGTGCTCATTGATTTTGTACGGATAATTCAAGCCACTATCCGTGAAAGTGATTATCTCTTCCGCCACGGAGGAGAAGAGTTTGCTTTGCTTTTACCGGATACGGGATTCCCAGGAGTTAATATAGTGGCAGACACATTACAAAAACAAACTCATAACAAACTATACAGCCCTGCAGGTGCCGTGAGCGTTTCCATCGGTGGTGCTGTATTAAAACCTAAAGAAAACTGGCAAGACTGGCTCAACCGTGCCGATGAACAGCTATACCTTGCCAAGCAAGCAGGACGTAATTGTTATCGCATCGCCGACACGCATCCAGCGCCTAGCACCAGTTAGGTTTTTTAAAACACTTATGCTGAAGCGTTCGTATCTCTGCGGACGCTATCTTATATGCAGTGTTTTCCTTAATATAACGCCACTTTACCCACGTTTTAGGTTGTAACAATGTCAATATCAACAGGGCTTATCGCACTGGTTGCGCTGGCTTATATGGCAATTTTGTTTGCTATTGCATTTTATGGTGATCGACGCAGCACAACAGTCAGCCCGCGTATGCGTTCGACGGTGTACAGCCTATCGCTTGCGGTTTATTGCAGCAGTTGGACTTTTTTTGGCTCTGTCGGTCAAGCAGCTGAGCAAATCTGGTCCTTTTTACCCATTTATATCGGCCCCATCCTACTGCTGACACTTGCACCTTGGGTGCTGAAAAAAATGGTCATTATCAGCAAACAGGAAAACGTCACTTCGATTGCAGACTTTATTGCTGCTCGTTATGGCAAGTCGCAACGCTTGGCGGTGGTCGTCACGCTCATTAGCGTAGTTGGTGTCTTGCCTTATATTGCGCTGCAGCTTAAAGGGATTGTTTTAGGAGTAAACTTATTAACCGGCACTGCGGCGAACTCCACAGGCATGCACGCGCAAGATACAGCACTCATCGTCACCGTCGCTTTGGCACTATTTACCATCTTATTTGGCACACGCAACCTGGATGTCACTGAACATCACCGCGGCTTAATGTTTGCCATTGCTTTTGAGTCTTTAGTTAAGTTGATGGCATTTATTGCCGTTGGCCTGTTTGTAATTTATGGACTGTATAACGGGATTGGTGACTTATGGCTGCAAGCCAAAGAAGCACCTAAGCTGGAAGCTTACTGGAACGAAGCCACCAACTGGCCAGCAATCATTGTGCAAACCTGCGTGGCCATGATGGCCATTTACACCTTGCCTCGACAGTTTCACGTTACTGTTGTAGAAAATAATGACTATACGGATCTGCGCATCGCCCGCTGGGTGTTTCCGGCTTATTTGTTTCTGGTGGCCCTTTTTGTAATACCTATTGCGCTGGCTGGACAGTTACGTCTGCCCAGCTCAGTGGTTCCTGATTCATTTGTTATTAGCCTCCCACTTGCCGAAGGCTATCCCGCTCTGGCGATTCTGGCCTTTATTGGTGGTGCTTCAGCCGCAACCGGCATGGTTATTGTTGCCGCCGTAACCTTAGCCATTATGATTTCCAATCATATATTGTTGCCATCCATGCTCGCTGCACGTACACCCGATCGCCCCTTTGAAGCGTTTCGCTACTGGATGCTAACCGCGCGCCGCCTGAGTATTATTATTATTTTGCTATTGGCCTATACCAGCTACCGTCTATTGGGAGCGAACACTAGCCTCGCAACCATTGGACAAATTGCCTTTGCAGCATTAACGCAACTTGCACCAGCAATGCTAGGTGCTTTGATTTGGAAGCAAGCCAATCGCCAAGGTGTCTTTGCAGGTTTAATTGCAGGCTCGCTCTTATGGAGTTACACCTTAGTTTTACCTCTGATCGCCAGCAGTATGGACTGGTCGCTAAGCTCATTCCCGGGCTTAACTTGGCTTGCAAATCAGCCGTTTGGGCTCCCCATAGATCCATTAACACTGGGCGTATTACTGTCATTGAGTGGTAACTTTTTGCTCTTTGTCTTGATATCGCTCTTTTCTAAAACCCGTGTTTCAGAGCACTGGCAAGCCAGTCGTTTTATTGGCCAACATGTGGGCAGCCGACAAACCTTTACGGTACAGATCAACGACCTGCTCACTTTAGCTGGTCGATTTGTTGGAGAAGACCGTGCCAAGCAAAGTTTTATTCGCTTTGCTTATAAAAACGGACTCGGTTTTAATCCCACAGAAACGGCCAGCAGTGAATGGGTGGCTCATACAGAACGCTTGCTCAATGGTGTTTTAGGTGCTTCATCCACGCGAGTAGTGGTTAAAGCGGCCATTGAAGGGCGTGAAATGTATGTCGAGGATGTAGTGCGCATTGTCGGCGAAGCTTCTGAAGTGTTGCAATTTAACCGCACACTCTTGCAAGGCGCCATTGAAAACATCACTCAAGGTATCAGCGTCGTAGATCGCTCCTTGCGTTTAGTCGCCTGGAATAGCCGTTATTTGAAGCTTTTCAATTACCCTGATGACTTAATTCAAGTTGGCCGCCCTATTGCGGATATTATTCGCCACAATGCGCAAAAAGGTCTGTGCGGGCCAGGCGATGTTGATGCACATGTTAATAAACGCCTGTATTGGATGCGCCAAGGTAATGCGCACACCTCTGAGCGCTTATTTCCTAATGGGCGGGTTATTGAGCTGATTGGCAATCCAATGCCCGGCGGTGGTTTTGTGATGAGCTTTACTGATATCACGGCCTTCCGCGAAGCAGAACAAGCCTTGAAAGAAGCCAACGAAAGCTTAGAGCAAAGAGTCAGCGAGCGTACTCACGAGCTCTCGCAACTCAATATTGCTTTAAGTGATGCCAAGCATGTCGCTGAAAGCGCCAATCAATCTAAAACACGATTTTTAGCCGCTGTGAGTCATGATCTGATGCAGCCCCTTAATGCTGCTCGCTTATTTTCCGCAGCCCTCTCACATCAAGAAGCGCTTCCCGATGATGCCCTTGAGCTGGTAAAAAACCTCGACAGCTCTTTGCGCTCTGCAGAAGACTTAATCAGTGATTTGCTCGATATTTCTCGCTTAGAAAGCGGCCGTATTACTCCACACTGCCAACCTTTTGCTCTAGGCCCTTGGCTCGAAGCACTGGGCGCTGAGTTTACCGCTTTAGCAGAACAGCAAGGCATTGACTTCCGCTTACACAGTACGTCACTCAATATCGTGAGCGACCCCAAATTACTGCGCCGCATTGTGCAAAACTTTCTAACCAACGCATTTCGCTATGCAAATGGCAGCGTACTTTTAGGAGTCCGCCGTCAAGGCGATCATGTACGCATCGATGTCTGGGATCGAGGCCAAGGTATCCCAGCCGACAAATTACAATTTATCTTTGAAGAGTTTAAACGCCTTGACAGTCATCAAACCCGTGAAGAAAAAGGCCTAGGTCTGGGTTTAGCTATTGCTGATGGCCTTAGTAAAGTTTTAGGACATCAAATAGAGGTGCGTTCATGGCTAGAGAAAGGTAGTGTTTTTAGCATTACTGTACCCATGTATCGCGGTCAACTGAACAAGGCGGTGGTAACGCCGGCTAAACAAGATAACTCATCGGTACAGCCCTTGGCAGGTTTACGGGTTCTTTGTGTAGACAATGAAAGCAGTATTTTAGCCGGTATGCACAGTCTGTTATCCCGTTGGGGCTGCAATGTGCTAACAGCCAACAACCGGGAAGAATGTGCCGCCATTATCCAAAACGGCACCATTCCTGACCTAGCCCTGGTCGACTTTCATTTGGATGGTGGTGACACGGGTATTGCCTTAATGGCTTGGCTACAAGAAAAAGCTCATACCCCCATACCCGGCATTGTGATTAGCGCGGACGGTCGTCCTGAACTGGTCAGCCAAGTGCATGCTGCCGGGCTGAGTTTTCTAGCCAAACCTGTTAAACCTGCAGCTTTACGCGCACTGATTAACCGACATATTTCCAATTAAAGCACGCCAGTCAACTCAGGCTGGAGTGCACAGCGGGGCCTGCTACGTATAACAAATCACAGGCAAAAAAAAGGGCAACTAAAGTTGCCCAAATTGCCTTGCGTGCTCTGCTATTAGAAAAGATCAGTTCGATTTACGATTCTGCTCTTCTTTTCTAACAAAATAGTAAAGACCGAAGAAGAAAGCGATCATCAGGGCGACGGTCCCGATACCTGCAAACACCACTACGTCCATAAACATTGCTATCTCCTAACGCTTTTAAAATTAACTGTCATCAAGATACTGGACAAAACACTACTGCACATTGATAGAGGTCAATAGATCGACTGACTGATAATCAAAGCAACAATTACATCAACCAGAAGCTGAAAAGATTAGCGCTTTTTCTTAGGCTTTTTTTTCGCTTTTACAACCGTTTTTGTTAGTGGTAGCGCTTTTACAAAGGCAGCACGCACCTCTTCTAAACGTTTCTCGTTTAAATCATGTACACGCCGTGCGCGCTCACTGGATAGATCGATAATATTTTCTATAGATTTACTGCCCACACTGATACCTATTACTATTCAATTTAATGACGCACAGCTTTACATTGCGTTAAGAAACCCTGCCTTACTAAACTTTTACATCAACCCACAGCCCTTTGCGCGACAGCTCTACAGCCTCCTGCGGCTCTGCTTGCGAGCCTGCCAAATCGTGCTCCTCAGTCACTTCAAGGTCTTGCGACTCCTGCTGCTGCCGATGTCGCCGACGCTGTTCTTCCCTAGCTCTATCTTGGGCGGCAGATACATCGTCCCTTTCAAGGCCTAGCGCACTGCCTTTAGCGGTTTCTTGTGCCGGCGTTACAGGTGCAATCGCAGGCTTGGGCTTAGGCTCATCCTGTTGCGCTGTAACTGGCACCAAGCCTTGAGGAATAGGTGGCAACATAGGGCTGCTCCAGCAATTAACATGCAACCTGCACTATAACCAGCTCTGCCGAAATTGTCGCTTAAATAACTTTGCAGCACATCTCAATAAGAGAAACGTGTTCTGCGCTGCGGTATCCGTTATCATAGCGCGCTTTTTACATCACGCGGAGACAAGCATGACGCAGCAGTATTTACCTGGACAACGCTGGATCAGTGACGGCGAGGCAGAACAAGGCCTTGGTACCGTTCTCACCTGTGATGGTCGCCTACTGACCATCCTCTATCCGGCCACAGGAGAAACCCGCCAATACTCGCAGCGCAATGCTCCGTTAACCCGCGTGCGCTTTGTACCTGGCGATGAAATCAGCCATTTTGAAGGCTGGTCCATGACCGTTCGCGAAGTTCACGAAGTCGATGGTTTGCTGGTTTATCATGGCTTCAACAGCAGTAACGATGACTGCACACTGCCAGAAACACAATTATCAAACTTTATTCAATTTCGCATGGCCAGTGATCGTCTGCTTGCAGGTCAAGTGGATCCTTTACCTTGGTTCACCTTGCGCTACAACTCACTGCAGCACAACAGCAGGCTGCAGCAATCCAATCTGTGGGGCTTAGCCGGCGCGCGTGCGCAACCGATTGCCCACCAATTACACATTGCCCAAGAAGTCGCTGACCGCATCGCACCACGAGTGCTGCTGGCCGATGAAGTGGGTTTAGGTAAAACCATTGAGGCAGGCTTGATTATTCACCGCCAGTTGCTCAGTGGTCGTGCCAGCCGTATTTTACTGATGGTGCCAGAAACCCTGCAGCATCAGTGGTTGGTGGAAATGCGTCGCCGCTTTAATTTGGACGTTGCACTGTTTGACGCTGAACGCTTTCAAGCCAGCGACGCTGATAATCCCTTTGAAGACTGCCAAATTGCTTTAGTGTCAATGAATTGGTTGGTTGAAGACGAGCGCGCACAAAACGCTTTATGCAGCTGTGATTGGGATATTTTGGTAGTCGATGAAGCTCACCACTTAGTTTGGCATCCTGAGCAATCCAGCCCAGCCTATCAACTGGTTGAAGCGCTGGCGGGTATTACGCCGGGCGTGTTGTTACTCACTGCCACCCCTGAACAACTGGGCCAAGACAGCCACTTTGCTCGCTTGCGTTTGCTGGATCCGCACCGCTTCCATGATTTAGCCGCTTTCCGTGAAGAGAGTCAGCACTATCAAGCGATTGCCGATGCGGTGCGCGAACTGCTGGATTTAACCCAGCTCAGCGCCAGCGCAGAACAAACCATTAAGACCTTTTTAGGTGATGACAGCCAAGCACTGATTAGCGCGTTTAACGCAGGCGATGCACAAGCGGCGCCGCGTTTAATTCGCGAACTGCTCGATCGCCACGGCACCGGACGTTTATTATTCCGTAATACCCGTGCAGCGATTTCTGGCTTTCCAGAACGCAAATTGCATGCTGCGCCTTTGCCTTGCCCCGATCAATATCTAGGTAATGCCGCACAGTTGCAGGCGCAGCTGTATCCAGAGCTGCACATCAACGATCTGGCGATGATGTCTTTGGATGAGAGCGAAGACAGCAATACTGAAGAGCCTTGGTGGCAGTTTGATCCACGCGTTGACTGGTTACTCAAAACGTTAAAAGAACTCAAACAAGAAAAAGTTTTAGTCATTTGCGCCAACGCCACCACGGCGCTTGATCTGGGCGATGCCATGCGCATTCGCTCAGGTATTCCAGCCACCACCTTTCATGAAGGCATGAGCATTATCGAACGTGACCGTGCCGCGGCATGGTTTGCCGATGATGAGTTTGGCGCGCAAGTGATGTTCTGTTCAGAGATCGGCAGTGAAGGCCGTAACTTCCAATTCAGCCATCACCTCGTGCTGTTTGATTTACCGCAGCATCCAGACTTACTTGAGCAGCGTATTGGCCGTCTCGATCGTATTGGGCAGCAGCACACCATTGAGATTCATGTGCCTTATTTTGTTGGCACTGGACAACAACGGGTTTTTGAGTGGTATCACCAAGCTCTTAACGCGTTCTTATCCACCTGCCCGACCGGTAATGCTTTGCAACTGCAGTTTAGTCAGCAGCTAGAGACGTTATTACTGGACACAGAAGATGAAAGCGCTTGGCAAGCCTTGCTGGACAACGCCGCCGCTGTGCGTGCAGAGCTGGAAAGCGAAATGGAAAAAGGTCGTGACCGTCTTCTGGAAATCAATTCCAGCGGTGCCGGCCGTGGTCAGGCCTTGGTTGAAGCGATTGAAGCGCAAGACAACACCTTCGAGCTGCCCATTTACATGGAGCAACTCTTTAATGCCTTTGGTATTGATAGCGAGGACCATTCGGATAACGCTTTGATTTTGCGTCCTAGCGAAAAAATGTTGGATGCCAGTTTCCCGCTCGGCGATGATGAAGCTGTGACCATCACCTATGATCGTGAGCTCGCGCTAAGTCGCGAAGACATGCAATTTATCACCTGGGAACACCCAATGGTGCAAGGTGGTATGGATTTAGTGCTGTCTGGCTCAATGGGCAATACAGCGGTGGCTTTGCTAAAAAATAAAGCCATTAAAGCCGGTACCATGTTGGTTGAACTGCTGTTTGTCAGCGAAGCGATTGCGCCGAAACACTTGCAACTCGGACGTTTCTTGCCGCCCATTGCCATGCGTTGCTTGCTCGATGATAAAGGTAATGATCTGGCCGCGCGCGTCAGTTTTGAGACACTCAATGATCAACTGGAAAGTGTGCCGCGCTCCAGTGCCAGCAAGTTTGCCCGTGCGCAACGCGATACCTTATTGCGTTTAATCGATAGTGCCGAGGCCAATATGCAACCGCGTCACAACGAACGTGTTGAGCAAGCCAGCGCGGCTTTCTTGGCCAGCATGGATGAAGAAATCGCCCGTCTCACCGCTCTGCAAGCCATCAACCCTAGCGTGCGCGATGAAGAAATCGACACCCTACGTGCTTACAAGGAACAAGGCTTAAGCATGCTGGCTAAAGCGGCTTTACGTTTGGAAGCGGTGCGAGTGTTGGTCGCAGGCTAAAATCTGTCGATGCTGCGCTTGAGTGACATTTACAGCGCAGCATCGGCATAGCTGGAAAATACTTTGGAGGCACGATCATGAGCTATAGCGTCAATCCGATTGGTTATGTGCGTTCATGCTTTAAAGAAAAGTTTGCCATTCCACGCCAACCTTTATTAGCTCCAGCGGCGCAAGGCTGCATTGAGTTACTGCCACCTTATGATCAGGCCAAAGCCATCGCAGGCTTAGAAGATATCAGCCATATTTGGGTGATTTTTCTATTCCATAAAACTCTAGAAAACACACCGCGCTTAAAGGTGCGTCCACCACGCTTAGGCGGCAATAAGAGCATTGGTGTATTTGCCAGTCGCGCCACTCATCGCCCTAATGGTATTGGCCAGTCGGCTGTACGCTTAGAACGTGCAGAGCCTGGACGCTTGTGGATTTCGGGCATAGATTTGCTCGATGGCACACCGGTATTGGATATCAAGCCTTATGTGCCTTATGCCGATAGTTTGCCTATGGCGCACAATGCGATTGCCGATAGCGCGCCTACACTGATCGCAGTGAGCTGGCAGCCCAATGCATTACAGCAATCGGAGCAGCATGCACAGCGTTTACAACAACCGCTGACACAACTGATTGAGCAATGCTTAGCGCAAGATCCGCGCCCGGCTTATCAACAACCGACACCTGAGCGCATGTATGGCGTGCAGTTTTATGATGTGCAGGTACGCTGGCACTATTTAACCCTTGAGCAAATTGAAGTGATTGAGGTGTGTTTGGCTTAAAGTAAGTGTGTTTTTGCTCTATTGACCGCGGTTGCAATAGTGAAAACCCTGCAAATGGTCAATGAGTACTTCGGGGTAGGTGTGGTGAGCGAGCCAAGGATGGCGAGCGCCGGAGTTGAACCCAGGATGGGTTCATCGACGGATAAACACCTGCCCCGAAGTACGGTATGCCTCAATTATCGCATCCAAATAAAGCAAGGTATCCAGAACGGTATGACCCAAACTTACGCTACTCATGCAACCCAATAAGCAGAGCTATTTGTGCACGCAGCACCTTATTCGTATCGCTTTTCCCTCAACGGGTCATCCTGACCCGATTCGGAACTACGTCATCCCCGGCTGCGCTGGTCGCGACACGAACAAGGTACTCATTGATCAGTGATGTTGTGTGCGAGTATTGAGTAAGACTTCAATAAAGCAAAGCATGCCGAACGATATGTGCATGGCGCACTGCGCTGAATCTGCTTTTCCCTCAACGAGGCCTCCTGCCTCGATTCGGGCGCTACGTCATCCATGACTTCGCTTGTCGCCGATTCAGCGCAGTGCGCCTTAACCATTAGTGTTGTTTGCTGGTTTGCAGCAGATACTCGATAAAGCATTTTCCATGTTCGCAGCTCTATAGCGCTATAGAGCTATAGCTTTAATGAGACAAGCTGCAATAGTGCAAACACCACCAATGGTCAACGAGTACTTCGGGGCAGGTGTGGCAAGCGAGCCAAGGATGGCGAGCGCCGGAGTTGAGCCCAGGATGGGCTCATCGACGGATAAACACCTGCCCCGAAGTACGGCATGCCACAAACTTAAGCTCCTAATAAAGCCAAGTATATTGAACGATTTGTGCACGCCGTACCTTATTCGTATCGCTTTTCCCTCAACGGGTCATCCTGACCCGATTCGGGCGCTCGCCATCCCTGGCTCGCTCGTCGCGACACGAACAAGGTACTCATTGACTATCGGTGTTGCCTGCAAATTTGGCGCGTGACGCTTTTAAAGCCATTGCGCTGCGTAGACCTGTTCAGTTCTGTTGGTCTGTAGCAAAGGGTAAGCAAGTTACTTGGAAAAATTGCTGTTGCTCTAATAATAGGAACTACAATAGTGCAAACAGCACCAATGGTTAACGAGTACTTCGGGGTAGGTGTGACAAGCGAGCCAGGGATGGCGAGCGCCGGAGTTGAGCCCAGGATGGGCTCATCGACGGATAAACACCTGCCCCGAAGTACGGTATGCCACGCATTTAGCAGTTAGCAGTTAGCAGTTAGCACTTCAGAAACGCAGAAATTTAATTCACTGGAGCTTCTTTCGCCACTGGAATCAAACGGCCATTTTCCAAAGTCAAAATACGATCCATTTGCTGCGCTAAAGCAGGATCATGCGTCACCACCAAGAACGCTGTTCCGAGAGAAACGGATAATTCCAAAATCAACTCTTGAATAGTTTGCGCCGTCGTACGATCAAGGTTACCGGTTGGCTCATCAAGCAATACTAACTTCGGCTGATTAACCAAAGCACGGGCAATTGCCACACGCTGACGCTCACCACCAGACAACTCCGACGGCTTATGATGCATACGCGAACCCAAGCCCACACGAGTCAACAAAGCTTCAGCACGCTGACGCGCCTCAGGCACAGGCATACTGCTAATCAGTAGCGGCATACAAACGTTTTCTAACGCATTAAACTCCGCCAGCAAGTGATGGAACTGATAAACAAAACCCAGCGCGCGATTGCGCAATAAGCCACGGTTTTTTTCCGATAACGCCGATAGCTCCTCACCCGCCAGCCAGACACTGCCGCTGCTTGGCGTATCTAAACCACCAAGCATATTCAGCAGCGTCGTTTTACCCGAGCCAGAACTACCGATAATCGCCACTCGTTCACCGGGCTTTAACAGCAACTCCACGCCTTGCAGCACATGCACTTCAGCAGGACCTTCACTGTAGCTTTTAGTTAAACCGCGACACTCTAAAACAGCTTGATTACTCATAACGCAAAGCCTCCGCAGGTTCAGTGCGTGAAGCGCGCCACGCCGGATACAAAGTTGCTAAAAAGCTCATTAACAATGCTGCGCCACAGATCATCACCACATCACTGCTACGTAACTCTGAAGGTAAATAACTAATAAAATACACATCTGAACTTAAGAACTGATGGCCAAACAGCTTTTCTAAGCCTGCCACCCATGCGGTAACATTCAGCGCACTGATCACGCCCAAAACACCACCAATTAGCGTACCCACCACACCGATCAGCGAGCCTTGCACCATAAAGATCGCCATGATTTGCCCCGGCGATGCACCTAGCGTGCGTAAAATAGCGATATCAGCTTTCTTATCGGTAACCACCATCACCAGTGTGGAAATGATATTAAACGCCGCCACCGCCACAATCAGCAGCAGCAACAAGGCAATCATGGTTTTTTCCATTTGAATGGCTTGGAATAAATTGCCATGACTGCGTGTCCAGTCACGCGGATGTAAATCGCTATCCGGCATACTGCGGGCAATTTCCCAAGCCACACGCGGCGCATCAAAAAGATTGTTGAGTTTTAAGCGTATGCCTTCAACTTGATTGGGCTGCCAACGCGACAGACGCGCTGCATCTTCAATATGAATCAGCGCTAACGAGCTATCGAGCTCGGCACCGACTTTAAATACGCCCACCACAGTAAAACGTTTTAAGCGTGGAAATACACCAGCCGGAGTAATCGAAGCCTCAGGTAAAACAAACGTCAGCTTTTCACCAACCGACGCATTAAAGCGTGCCGCCGTCTGCTGGCCAATCACGATACCAAACTCGCCACTTTTTAATGCGGCCAAACTGCCTTCAACCATGTGATCTTCAATGATCGAAACATTCTTTTCAGCGCTGGGTAACACACCATTCACTAGCACCGGCTGTACGCTACCACTGTGCGTCAACATACCTTGCAATTGCGTAAAGGGCGCCACCGCCACCACATCCGGATGCTGTAGCACCTGCTCGCCGGTCTGCTGCCAGTCATTCAAAGGGGTAAAAGAACTCACGGTAGCATGCGGCACCATGCCTAAAATTCGCGTGCGCAATTCACGGTCAAAACCATTCATCACCGATAACACCAAAATCATCACTAAAACACCCAAAGCCAAACCGACCATGGACGTTAAAGAGATAAAAGAGATAAAGTGATTACGACGTTTGGCGCGCGTATAACGCATACCAATAAATAAAGCTAAAGGTCGAAACATAAGGGATACATTCACAGAAAAGATTCGATAGATTGGCAGTTTATTGCGTGCCGATTTACACTCAGACCTCCATTGCAGCCATGGGTTCGTCATGTCCACACAAGATACCGAAGATCGCCGTGAATACTATCGCATTGACGATCAAATCGCACTGCAAATTCGTTTGCCCGGCTCTCAAAAAGAAGAAGATTCGCTCCTTTTCAGCTTATTAGGCGATTTGCATCTTTTAGAATATGAAGCACAACCGCTCTTACGCAGCGTCAGCGAGAGCGACCGCGCCTTATCCAGCTATCTCAAAATGATTAACAAACGTATCGACTTACTGGGTCAGGTGCTTGCGCATAATTTACTGGAAGCTATTGGCCCGCCACGCCAGGTTAGCCTTTCCGAATCCAGCTTAGCATTTATTGATGAGACAACTTATCCTCTGGGTACTTTGCTCAGCTTAAAGATTGTCTTATTACCCCAAGGCTTTGGTTTGCATGTTGACGCCCGTGTTATCGAGCACCGAGATACAGCCAGCGGCAGACAAACCGTAACGGTCTTTGAGAACCTGAGCGATGCGACACGGCAAATTTTAGCGCGGCATATTTTGCATAAACAAGCACTGCAAAGACGCCTAGCACTGCAGCCTAGCCATTCGGAGTAAATGCAATGCAACGCACTCTCGTTATTCTCAGCTTAAGTTTACTGGCCAGCGTCACTACACATGCTGAAGTATTACGCATCCCCATCAGCCAGCAAGGCCAAAACACTGTGCAACTGCCCTCCCATGGCGACCAACAAGCACAGGTTTTGCAACGCTACGGCGAGCCAGACAAACGCCACCCCAGTGTAGGTCAGCCGCCTATTAGCCGCTGGGATTACCCAAACTTTACGGTATATTTTGAACGCAGCACTGTAGTGAGCAGTGTACAAAAGCACCGACCTGATCACGCGCCAGCACCATGACGCTTATTTATGGCCACCGCGGTGCTCGAGGCGAGGCGCCAGAAAACACCTTGGCTAGTTTTCAAGCCTGCTTAGCGGCGGGAGTGAGCCGCTGCGAGCTTGATTTGCATCTTTCCAAAGACGGGCAGTTAATGGTCATCCATGATGCCACGCTCAAACGCACCACCGGCCGTAGTGGTAAAGTCAGTCAATATACGGCTGCGCAATTGATGCAGATGGATGCCAGACTCAATACTGTGCCATGGCCTCATCCCTGTCCAATACCCAGCTTAGAACAGCTTTTTCGCCTCTGCCCTTTTGACCACTGGCAGCTGGAAGTCAAAGAAGCTTCACACGCACGCGCCGCACATATTGTGCGGGCCATTGATGAATTAAGCCAGCATTGTGCTGTGCAAGATAAAATCATTATTACCAGCAGCTCACGCACTGTATTGCGCGCAGCACAACGCCTTACCCCGCACCTTGCGCGCGGACTGGTCGCAGAATACGCGTGGTTAGATCCAATTAAAGTCGCGCTACGTTACCAATGCGAGACCTTAGTGTTGAATTGGGCATTATGTACAGAGCAGCGCTTAAGGAAGGCACAACAGGAGGGATTACATGTTTCGGTTTGGACAGTCAACGAGCCAGCGCTGATGCGCCGACTCGCTGCTTGTGGTGCAGACAGCCTGATTACTGACTTTCCCGGTTTGGCCATTGCCACCCTTGGGAATCACTGAAACGTTGTTCCAAATAGGCTCCGACCGAATCAGGCCACCGACCGGAGCCGCTTAAAAAAGTCGGTTCAGACCATCATAAGCGGCAACACGATAGGCTTCAGCCATGGTTGGGAAGTTAAATGTTGTATTAATAAAATACTTCAAGGTGTTAGCTTCGCCCGGCTGATTCATAATGGCTTGACCAATATGAACGATTTCAGAGGCTTGGTAACCAAAGCAATGCACACCCAAAATCGCTAAAGTTTCACGGTGGAAGAGGATTTTTAACATACCCACCGGCTCATTTGAAATCTGCGCTCGCGCCATACTTTTGAAGAAAGCCTTACCGACTTCATAGGGCACTTTAGCTTCAGTCAATTCACGCTCAGTTTTACCAATCGAGCTGATTTCCGGAATGGTATAAATACCAGTGGGTACATCATCAACAAAATGCCAGCTGTCTTCATCGATAATATTACCCGCTGCCGAACGACCCTGATCATAAGCAGCACTGGCTAAGCTCGGCCAACCAATCACATCACCCGCCGCATAAATATTGGGCACAGCTGTGCGATAAAACTCATCAACAGCAATTTGCCCACGGCTGTTTGCGGTTAAGCCAACATTTTCTAGACCCAACTGATCAGTATTACCGGTACGACCGTTACACCAGAGGAAACCATCGGCTTTAATTTTCTTACCGGATTTCAGATGCAGGATGACACCCTTATCCACACCTTCAACCCGCTCATATTCTTCGTTATGGCGAATCAAAACGTTGTTGTTGCGCAAGTGATAACTGAGCGCATCGGAAATTTCATCATCCAAAAAGCTCAACAACTGGTTACGGTTATCAATAAGATCAACCAATACACCTAGACCACTAAAGATCGAAGCATATTCGCAACCAATCACTCCTGCTCCGTAGATAATCAAACGGCGTGGCGTATGACTCAAGCTTAAAATAGTATCGCTGTCATAAATCCGCGGGTGATTGAAATCTACATCGGCTGGGCGATAGGGACGTGAGCCCGTAGCAATGATAATTTCATTGGCTACTAATTTTTCTACGCGGCTTGGCCCTACTACATCCACGCTATGCTCATCGGCAAAGCTTGCGGTACCAAAGTACACATCAATACGGTTACGTGCATAGTAGCTGGTACGCGATGCCACCTGACGCTCAATCACGCTTTCTGCGTTTTTTAAAACATCAGGGAATGAAAACCAACGTGGCTCTCCAATTTGACGGAACATCGAACTGGTATTGAAGCGTAAAATTTGACGTACGGAATGACGTAAGGCTTTCGAGGGAATGGTGCCTAAATGCGTACTGTTACCACCTAACACGCCGCGGCTTTCGACAACAGCAACCTTACGACCTGCTTTAGCAGCGTTCATTGCTGCGCCTTCTCCTGCAGGCCCTGACCCTAGAATAACTACATCATAGTTGTAAACTGCCATTTGGACTCCTTCACAATATGCTCAGTGTGTACACATCTCAACACTGCAAGCACATTTTAAAAATTGGCTTATTAAGCCAGCATAACCAGCACGCAACAATTAGCGCTTGGTCGCGTCATACGCTTGCGCTGCATTTTGTGCTAAAGAAGCTTGCTGTGCGTTCACTTCGTCACACTTCTCGCGTATTCCACCGCAAATCGAGCATTCTTTTTCAATGCCTAAATTCGCTATTCCACCGCACGAGCCTGCGATGGGTGGACGCCCGGCTAAAACACCCGCAGACATGCCCAACACCACAAGCGCCATTACAGCAAACACCACAAGAAACAAGATAAACCCGCTCATTGGTTACCTCCCTCAGGAAAGATCCTGGAAAACTCTGAGCTGACTTGCGTTATAAAACCTTGGTCATCGTTATCACGCATGACAAAAAAAGCGGCAATATTGTGCTCTTCTGCAAAAGCTAAACCACGTTCAGGCCCTAAAACCAATAATAGTGTACCTAAACCATCAGCATGCAAAGTGGAACGATCAATCACAGTCACCGAAGCCAAGCGATGGTTAATAGGTGCACCCGTTTGCGGGTCGATGGTATGCGAAAAACGCACGCCATTTTCCTCAAAATAATTACGGTAATCACCAGAGGTGTTGACGCCATAACCATCAATCTCTAATACACGCTGAATCACCCGTTGCTCATCAGTCAAGGGTTGCTCCAAAGCAATGCGCCACGCTGAACCATCAGGCTTACGTCCGACAGCCGTCAGCTCTCCAGTGACTTCAATCATATAGCTCGCAATATTGAGTTCGGTAAAACGCTGACTGATACGGTCAACGGTATAACCGGCAGCTATGCTATTGAGTTCCACGTACACATCAGCATCTTTACAGAGCTGTCCGTGCTCGACGCGCACATGCTGGTAGCCGGTTTGTGCTTTAGCCAGAGCTATTTCTTCAGCGCTAGGTACACGCTTTTGCCGTGACTGCGGACCGAACCCCCAAATATTCAGCAGTGGACTCAGTGTTAGATCGAAGGCGCCATCACTCAGCTGTGAGAGCTCAGTACCGTACTGGACCAAATCCAAGACTGGCTGCGGCATGGGCATGCACGTATTGGCGGGAGACTGATTAAAGCGCGCCAGATCTGAATCTAAGCGATAGGTCGACATTTGGCGGTCGACCTCATCCAAAATACTTTGCACTTCAACACCCACGGCATCTGCCGCAGGTGTTGTCGCATTGTAAACATACTTGATGGTGTAAGTGCTGCCCATGGTCGGCCCTGACAACACTTCCACTCGCTCAGAGTTGCTTTCGCAACCGCTGAGCGTGACAGCTAATATCGAAACCAAACACGCTCCCTGCAACAGGTTGCGTAGCATATTAGCCTCCAAAGTCGTCAAGTAAGATGTTTTCAGGCTCTACACCCAAGTCGAGCAACATATTCACTACGGCGTTATTCATCATCGGCGGCCCACACATGTAGAACTCGCAGTCTTCAGGAGCCGGATGATCCTTCAGGTAGTTTTCATACAGCACGTTATGAATAAAGCCTGTCGGGCCTGTCCAATTGTCTTCAGGCAATGGATCAGATAATGCTAAGTGCCAAGTGAAGTTCGGATTTTCTTCTTGCAGCTTATCGTACTCTTCAACATAGAACGCTTCACGCAAAGAGCGCGCACCGTACCAGAAGCTGATTTTGCGGGTACTGTTTAAGCGCTTAAGCTGATCAAAGATATGCGAGCGCATCGGCGCCATACCCGCACCACCACCAATAAACACCATTTCAGCATCGGTATCTTTAGCAAAGAAATCACCAAAAGGACCGTACACAGTAACTTTATCGCCTGGTTTCAGAGCAAATACCCATGACGACATAATACCTGGTGGCAAGTCATCGCGACCTGGAGGCGGCGTAGCAATACGAATATTGAACTTAACAATGCCTTTTTCTTCGGGGTAGTTCGCCATTGAATAAGCACGAATCGTCGGCTCAGTCACCGTTGAGGTATAGCGCCAAATATCAAACTTATCCCAATCCGGATGGAATTCAGGCTGAATATCAAAGTCTTTGTAATGCACCACGTGCGGTGGGCACTCCAACTGCACATAACCACCTGCGCGGAAGTTTACATCCTCACCATCGGGTATACGTAAAGTCAGCTCTTTAATAAAGGTCGCCACGTTCGGGTTAGATTCAACGGTACACTCCCATTTTTTAACTCCAAAAATTTCTTCTGGAATCTGGATGTCCATATCCTGCTTCACCGCAACCTGACACGACAAACGCCAGCCTTCTTTACCTTCACGCTTAGTGAAGTGTGACTCTTCAGTGGGCAGCATCTCACCGCCACCACTACTGATCACACACTTACACTGCGCACAGGTACCACCACCACCGCAGGCGGAGGACAAGAAAATATTGTTGCCCGCAAGCGTTTGCAACAATTTACCGCCGGCCGGCACCGTAATGGTGCGCTCGCCGTTGATATTAATGGTTACATCACCGTCCGACACCAAACGCGCACGAGCGACAAGAATCATCACTACCAGAGCGAGAACAATCGCGGTGAACATACCAATAGCGAGAAAAATCTCGAAATTCATTACTCGCTACTCCTTACAGTTGAACGCCAGAAAATGACATAAAGCCCAACGACATTAAGCCAATCGTAATAAAGGTAATACCTAGGCCTTGCAGACCTTGTGGTACATCGCTGTACTTCAGTTTTTCACGAATAGCCGCTAACAACGCAATCGCTAATGCCCAAGAGAAGCCTGAGCCTAAGCCGTACACCGTACTTTCAGCGAAGTTGTAATCACGCTCGACCATAAACAAGGTCCCACCCATGATGGCGCAGTTCACCGTGATCAAAGGTAGGAACACCCCCAACGCGTTGTACAGCGCAGGAACGTACTTATCGAGGAGCATTTCTAGAATCTGCACAATCGCAGCAATAACGCCGATGTAGCTGAGCAAGCCCAAGAAGCTTAAATCCACTTCTGGCATGCCTGCCCACGCCAATGCGCCATCTTTAAGTAAGTAGGTATAAATCAGGTTGTTAGCCGGCACAGTAATGGTCTGCACAACAACAACTGCGATACCTAAACCAATTGCCGTTTCCACTTTTTTGGAAATCGCAATAAAGGTACACATACCTAAGAAGAACGCCAACGCCATGTTTTCAACAAAAACGGCCTTAACGAATAAGCTGATGTAATGTTCCATCAGTACGCCTCCTTCTCTTGAGTGTGCGCGGCAATGCGGAAGTCAGGCTGTTCCAGCTGCTCTTTTTTCCACATGCGCAGTCCCCAAATAATCAAACCAATTAAGAAGAATGCTGAGGGTGGTAACAGCAACATCCCGTTTGGCAAATACCATCCACCATCGTTAACCACAGGCAAAATGGTGTAACCCATTAATTTACCTGCGCCAAACAACTCGCGCACAATACCCAAAACAATCAACATGGCGCTATAGCCCAAACCATTACCAATACCATCAAAGAATGACAGCACCGGCGGGTTGGCCATTGCGAAGGCTTCGGCACGGCCCATCACAATACAGTTGGTGATAATCAAACCGACAAACACCGATAACTGTTTAGATAATGAGTAGGCATAGGCTTTCAGCACCTGGTCCACCACGATCACTAATGACGCAATAATCACCATCTGCACAATCATACGAATTGAGCTGGGGATCTGACTGCGAATCATTGAGATGAACATGCTCGAGAATGCGGTTACCAAAGTTAAGGCAATCGACATAACCAGCGCGGTTTTCAGGTTTGAAGTAACCGCCAAGGCCGAACAGATTCCAAGAATCTGCAAACCAATCGGGTTGTTATTAAAAATCGGATCAAGCAAAACTTGTTTAATCGTTGGCTGTGACATGCTTAAGCCTCCCCAGCACGTAAATGCTCAATAAAGCTACCAAAGCCATTCTCACCCAACCAGAACTGCACTAAGTGCGTCACACCGTTACTGGTCAGCGTCGCACCAGCTAAACCGTCAACTTGGTTTACCGCGGTTGCACTATTCTGATCGACGTTGCCTTTAATAACGCGAATAGCCACTTTATTGTTACTGTCGAACAGGTTTTTACCTAACCACAGATCACGCCACTTAGGGTTATCGACCTCTCCACCCAAACCTGGTGTTTCACCATGCTCATAAAAACCAAAACCTGCCACTGTATTGAGATCACCTTTTACCGCAATAAAGCCATGCAAGGTTGACCACAGACCGTAGCCGCGCACAGGGACAATTAAAGTATCCAGCTGACCCTCATGCTCAACCATATACACCGTGCTATAGCGCTCACGACGTTTGATTGAAGCAATATCTTCAGCCCCTGTTAAGGCTTTAGATAACGCTGGGTCTTTCGATGAAGCAAGTGGATCAAAAGTGATGGGATCTTGTGCATCAGAAAACTTGCCAGTATCCAAATCCACTACCCGAGCCTTAATCCGCTCGTCAAACATCTGTTTAACTTGCGCGCTCGACATGCTGGCATCGCCCAGCCCAGCAATCGCTAAGATACTGCGCTGTTTATCCAGCAAACGGTTTTCTGTTTGAATGGGGCGCAGAGCAACCGCTGCTCCTGCTACAAAAATTGAACACACCAAGCACACCAATAAAGCAACAGTTAGCGTGCGGGTGGTTGATTCTCTTTGACTAGACATTGCGTGCCAGCCTCCGCTTAATATTGGCCTGAACAACAAAGTGGTCAATTAATGGTGCGCATAAGTTGGCGAATAAAATAGCCAGCATCATGCCTTCTGGGAACGCGGGGTTAACCACACGGATCAACACCACCATCACCCCAATCAACGCACCAAAAATCCACTTACCGGTATTGGTCATAGACGCAGACACGGGGTCAGTTGCCATAAAGATCATACCGAAGGCAAATCCACCCACCACCATATGCCAGTACCACGGCATGGCAAATAACGGGTTGGTATCTGAGCCGATCATATTAAACAACAGACTCAAAGCGATCATACCCAGCATCACACCGGCCACAATGCGCCATGCTGCAATACGCATCAGCAGTAATACAGCACCGCCGATAAAGATCGCTAAAGTACTGGTTTCACCGACCGAGCCTTGTACGGTACCAATAAAGGCATCCATCCAAGTTATACCAGAACCGATGATGCTCTCCATGCCGCCTTCAGCCCCTAAACTCAATGCTGTGGCGCCGGCAAAGCCGTCCACTGAGGTCCAGACTGCATCGCCAGACAGCTGCGCTGGGTAAGCAAAGAACAGGAAAGCACGTCCAGCCAGAGCCGGGTTAAGGAAGTTTTTGCCCGTACCACCGAAGACTTCTTTAGCAATCACCACACCAAAGCTAATCCCCATCGCCACTTGCCATAAAGGGATGCTTGGCGGCACGATCAACGCAAAGAGGATTGAGGTAACGAAGAAACCCTCGTTAATCTCATGTCCGCGAATCGAAGCAAACAATACTTCCCAGAACCCGCCAACAATAAAAGTGACCATATAAATAGGTACAAACCAGGTTGCACCTTGAATCATATTGTCCCAAATACTGTTTGGATCAAAGCCTGCGAGCATCGCTGTCAACGCCATGCGCCAGCCGTCTTGTGCTGCCAGTAACTCTGGGTTATTGGCGAACACCAAGTTAGCCTGATAGCCAACGTTCCACATACCGAAGAACATTGCTGGGAAAGCACATAACCACACAGTGATCATGATGCGCTTAAGGTCAACACCATCACGTACGTGAGCGGTGGTTTTAGTCACACTGCTAGGACGGTAGAAAATGGTATCTGCCGCTTCATACAAAGCGTACCATTTTTCGTACTTGCCACCTTTTTCAAAATTGTGCTCGATTTTATCAAGGAATGCACGAAGACCCATTGCTTAACCCTCCTGCTCAATACGCGTTAGATTGTCCCGCAAAATCGGGCCGTACTCGTACTTACCTGGGCATGCAAAAGTGCACAACGCAAGGTCTTCCTCATCTAACTCTAAGCAGCCAAGTTTTTGCGCCACATCTGTATCACCCACCAATAACGCACGCAGCAATTGCGTTGGCAAAATATCCAACGGCATCACTTTCTCGTAGCTGCCAACCGGCACCATCGCGCGCTCACTGCCATTGGTAGTGGTGGTAAAAGCAAACTTTTTATTGGCAAAAAGCTTGGAAATAAAGATATTAAGTACTGAGAACTTATCTACACCTGGGCGTAAATAGTGCAACATTTGGCGCTCGTTACCTTCAGCTAAACAGCTCAGCTGGTTATGGTAACGACCTAAGAAGTCACACACACCGCGCGCCGTACGGCCGCCCAACACTGAGCCAGAGATCACGCGATTATTGCCAGCCTGTAACTCATCTTTAACGATATCACTGGCATTGGCACCCAAACGAGTACGCACAAGGCGTGGCTGCTTAACCACAGGTCCGGCCAAGGAAATGACACGTTCCACCCACAGCTGACCGGTGACGAAAAGCTTACCAATGGCAATAACGTCTTGATAGCCAATCTGCCATACGGTGCGCTCAGCATTCACAGGATCCAGATAATGGATATGCGTGCCCGGCAAACCTGCAGGGTGCGGACCAGAAAACGCTTGCGTGTGGACATTGTTGAGTGTTTCACCCGGCAAAGTTACGCCATCAGCTTTACACAAAAACACTTTGGCCAAACGGCTTAGGACCGCCAAACCATGACTAAAGTCTTCTGCATACTCGGCAATAATCACTGCTGGATCCGCTGCTAAAGGATGCGTATCCATAGCTGTCACAAAAATCGAGCGCGGTGTTGCATCAATCGCCGGAACCTTGCTGTACGGACGAGTACGTAAGGCGGTCCATAAACCTGACTGCTGCAGATTTTCGCGTACGTGTTCTTGCGCTAAACTGCCCAGCGTCTCTGCAGCATAGCTGGCAAAAGTGATTTGCTCATCACCCTCCAGCTCAATCACCACAGATTGTAATACGCGACGTTCGCCACGATTAACCGCTTTGACAATCCCAGCACCGGGCGCAGTAAAGAGCACCCCTGGTGTTTTTTTGTCGGAGAAAAGAACCTGGCCGAGTTTGACCCGATCCCCTTCCTGAACCTGCATTGTAGGCTTCATCCCATTATAGTCGAAGCCTATGACTGCAACACTATGCACGGGCTTTGCAGCCTCAATGCGCTGTGTTGGCGTACCAGTCATGGGCAAGTCAAGCCCACGTTTTATTTTGATCATAGGTCTGCCTAACCACGATAGTGAAATTTATAATGATACCGAACGACTCCACAGCCCCTCTATAAAAGCAGTAACTGTGCAGCGCGCTCAGCGTTTAAAAAATAATCCGGATGATTATAAAGAGGCATGGCGGTCAGTTGCCAGCTTAAAGGTCAAGTTTCTATGAAAAACTCTCTTTAGTGGTATATGTTGCGGACTTTCACCAGCACTACAAAGACAAAAAGGAGCCATAAGGCTCCCTTTTGCAATCAGCTCATCAACCTACAAGCGCTTACTGTGGAAATGCAGGTGGGTTAACGTCAGCCATATCTTCCATCACACGTACAACCTGGCAGCTGTAACCGTACTCGTTGTCATACCAGACATAGAGAATGACCCGATTATCAGTGCAAATCGTTGCTTCAGCGTCAACTACACCCGCATGACGCGAGCCAACAAAGTCAGTGGAAACCACTTCTTGCGAACACACGTAGTCGATTTGCTTTTGTAGATCCGAATGCATCGCCATTTGACGCAAGTATTCATTGACCTCTTCACGCGTGGTATTTTTCTCAAGGTTTAAGTTGAGAATAGCCATCGAAACGTTAGGTGTTGGCACACGAATGGCGTTACCGGTGAGCTTGCCTTTCAAAATAGGCAGCGCTTTAGCAGCTGCGGTTGCCGCACCTGTTTCTGTGATGACCATATTCAGCGGCGCTGAACGACCACGACGACTACCGGTATGGAAGTTGTCAATTAAGTTTTGGTCATTGGTATATGAGTGCACGGTTTCTACGTGTCCATTGACAATGCCAAACTTGTCGTTGATCGCTTTTAATACAGGAACAATAGCGTTGGTAGTGCACGATGCTGCAGAAATGATTTTGTCATCTGCAGTGATCTCAGTGTGGTTAATACCATGAACAATATTTTTCAACTCGCCTTTACCCGGCGCAGTCAATACTACGCGAGCAATGCCCGGGCATGCCAAATGCTGGCTCAAACCCTCGGCATCGCGCCAGCGACCGGTATTGTCCACCAGTAACGCATCTTTAATGCCGTACTGCGTGTAATCCACAGTTTTTGGATCATTGGAGTAGATCACTTGGATCAAGTTACCATTGGCCGTTAGCGTATTGTTTTCTTCATCGACCACAATAGTGCCGTCAAATGAACCGTGCACGGAGTCACGACGCAATAAGCTGGCACGCTTAACCAAATCGTTCTCAGCACCCTTACGCACTACAATAGCGCGTAGACGTAAACCATCACCTGCACCGGTTTTCTCAATCAGGATACGTGCTAATAAGCGGCCGATACGACCAAAACCGTACAGCACCACGTCTGTACCTTTGTGCGCATTAGAGTCGCGCTTACCAGCCACAGAGGCCAGCTCATCACGCACAAACTGCTCAAGGCTACGACCCTTGCCTTCAGTTTTAAACTTCAGAAACATTTTACCCAGATCAACGGACGCAGTGCCCAGATCCATTTCGCTCATAATTTTGAGAACGGGGTAAGTGTCACGCACAGATAGCTCGGAATCATCACCGATGCGATGGCGGGCAAAACGGTGCGCTTTAAGAATTGCAATAACAGAACGGTTGATAAGGCCGCGTCCAAAAATGGATGTCACCACATTATTATTGCGGTACAGCTGGCCTACAAGCGGAATCATTGCCTCGGCAAGGGCTTCGCGTTCAATCCATTCACCAAGACACTGGTCAGTCTTCTGAGTCACGTGGAATACCTATTTAGGGGCTTAAAAAGAGCTACATTATCGACTGCAGAAACGAAAGCGGCAAGCTCTAAGCATGTATTCTGTTGAAAACCTTATATAGCGAGCCACTCAATAGCCCGTTACAATCGCATCTTTTATTCTTTCTACAAGGGTCAGCTGTGTCTGTATTGCGTTTTCCGAAACTGCCGTCTAAGCCTGCCAAACAGCTCTGGGGCAACCTCCCTGGGGCTTCTCAAGGCCTTATCATTGCTGAAGCAGCGCGCAGCGGCCAACGCTTCACCTTGCTGCTGACGGATAACAGCCAAAGCGCAGAACGTCTGAAAGAAGAGCTGGCTTTCTTTGCACCTGAGCTGCCGGTATTGCACTTTCCGGACTGGGAAACCCTGCCCTATGATGTCTTTTCTCCACATCAGGATATTATCTCGCAGCGCGTCGCCACCCTCTATCAATTGCCGCAGTTACAACAGGGTATTTTGGTGGTACCCATTAATACCGCCCTACACCGCTTAGCACCCAAGTCCTTTATGCTGGATGCCAGCTTAATGCTGGATGTTGGGCAAAAACTTGATGTCGAAAGCATGCGCAGCCGTTTACAAGCTTCTGGCTATCAGTGCGTAGATACAGTGTATGAGCATGGTGAATTTGCCGTGCGCGGTGCGCTGATTGATTTATTCCCAATGGGCAGTGAAGCGCCGTATCGCATCGATCTATTTGACGACGAAATCGAAACGTTGCGCACCTTTGACCCAGAAACCCAGCGTTCCAATGACAAAGTTGACAGTATTCGCTTACTGCCAGCACGCGAATTTCCTTTAGATAAAAAAGCCCGCGGTGATTTCCGTGCGCGTTTTCGCGAGCGTTTTGATGTCGATTTTCGCCGCTGCCCTCTTTATCAAGATCTGGCCAGTGGCATTATCCCAGCGGGCATCGAAGCCTACTTGCCATTGTTTTTTGAACACACCAACAGCCTCTTTGATTACTTGCCTGCAGATGCGCAAGTGTTCTCTATGCAAGGTGTCGATGCCGCAGCCGAGGCATTCTGGCTCGATATTCGTAACCGCTACGAAGAGCGCCGCGGTGATATCGAGCGCCCCTTATTGCCACCCGCTGATCTATTTATTGCCATTGATGAATACTACGGTGCGCTTAAAGAACGCACCCGCATCATTCTTGATAGCAACGATATCAGCCCTGGGATGGGTCGCGAGCGCCTGCCGATTCAGGCCTTTCCAGACTTAGCTCTGGATGCGCGCGCTGCAGAACCTCTGCGCAAGCTTAAAGATTTTTTAGACACATTTAACGGCCGCACCTTATTTACCGTGGAAACCGCTGGCCGCCGCGAAGTATTACTGGAATTACTGCAACGCATTGATGTTATTCCCATCGAAGCGAGCAGTTGGCAAGACTTTTTAACCGCAGACTACCAAGTTGCTATTTGTGTGGCGCCTATTGAAGCTGGCGTGTTACTCGATGACATCGCACTCATTCCAGAAAGCGCCCTACTCGGCCAACGCGTCATGCAGCGCCGCCGTCGCGACAAAAACCGTGACGGCAACCATGAACATGTGATTCGCAACCTCACTGAACTGCGTGAAGGTGCGCCGGTGGTGCACATCGATCACGGCGTCGGCCGCTACCAAGGCTTAGTCACCTTAGAGATTGACGAACAAGCCACTGAGTTTTTGATGCTGGAGTATGCCGATCAAGCCAAACTCTATGTGCCGGTGGCTAATCTGCATTTAATTGCCCGTTACACCGGTAGCGATGACAGCAGTGCCCCACTGCACCGCTTAGGTACCGAGCAATGGCAAAAAGCCAAGCGCAAAGCCGCCGAGCAAGTACGCGATGTCGCGGCGGAACTGCTAAACATTTATGCCATTCGCGCCGCCCGCGAAGGTTTTGCTTTTAGTAATCCAGGGGTGGATTACGCCACCTTCAGCGCAGCGTTCCCGTTTGAAGAAACCCCCGACCAACAAGCCGCCATCGATAAAGTGCGCGATGACATGTTGTCAGGCAAACCGATGGACCGTTTAATCTGCGGTGATGTGGGTTTTGGTAAAACTGAAGTCGCGATGCGTGCGGCCTTTATTGCCGTCCACAGTGGCAAGCAAGTAGCGGTTTTAGTACCCACCACGCTACTGGCGCAGCAACACTACAACAGTTTTCGCGATCGCTTTGCCGATTTGCCCGTCAAAGTGGACGTCATGAGCCGCTTTAAAACCGCCAAAGAAATCAATCAAGCCATCCGTGATTTAGCCGAAGGCAAAGTTGATATTTTAATTGGCACGCACAAATTGCTGCAAAGTGATGTCAAGTTTAACAATCTTGGCTTGGTCATCATTGATGAAGAACACCGCTTTGGTGTGCGTCAGAAAGAACAGCTAAAAGCCCTGCGCAGTGAAGTGGATATTCTCACCCTGACTGCCACGCCGATTCCCCGCACCCTGAATATGGCCTTTGCTGGCATGCGCGACATGTCGATCATTGCCACTCCGCCAGCACGTCGCCTGTCAGTGCGCACCTTTGTCATGCAGCGCCAAGATGCCGTGATCAAAGAAGCGCTGCTGCGTGAGTTATTGCGTGGCGGCCAAGTGTATTTCTTGCATAACGATGTTAAAACCATCGAAAAATGCGCCGCTGATTTAGCTGCGTTAGTGCCAGAAGCTCGCATTGGTATTGGCCATGGCCAGATGCATGAACGCGAACTGGAGCAAGTGATGGCGGACTTCTACCACAAGCGCTACAACGTGCTGGTGGCCTCCACCATCATTGAAACAGGGATTGACGTACCCAACGCCAACACCATCATCATTGATCGTGCCGATAAATTTGGTTTAGCCCAACTGCACCAACTGCGTGGTCGCGTCGGTCGTAGTCACCACCAGGCTTATGCGTATCTGCTGACACCACCACAAAAAAGCATGACGCCAGATGCGCAAAAACGCTTAGAAGCCATCAGCAACGCACAAGATTTGGGCGCAGGTTTTATGCTCGCCACCCATGACTTGGAAATCCGTGGTGCGGGTGAACTGCTTGGCGATGGACAAAGCGGAGAAATCCAAGCCATTGGCTTCACCCTCTACATGGAAATGCTGGAACGCGCCGTTGACTCCATTCGTAAAGGTGTAGCGCCTAATCTTGAGCAGCCGCTCGATAGTGGCACTGAGATTAATTTACGCGTACCGGCTTTAATTCCTGATGAATACTTGCCCGATGTGCATGCCCGCCTGATTCTTTACAAACGCATTGCATCGGCCACAGACCATAACGCCCTAAAAGAACTGCAAGTGGAAATGATTGACCGCTTCGGCTTACTGCCCGATCCAGCCAAACACCTGATCCGCGTCACCGAACTGAAGCTCAAAGCGCAAGCCTTAGGTATTTTAAAAATTGATGCTGGTCCTTACGGCGGTCGCCTAGAATTTGCCAGTGACACCTGCGTTGATCCGATTCGCTTAATTAAACTGATCCAAAGCCAACCTAAACACTACCGCTTTGAAGGCGCTACAGTGTTTAAATTTACTGTACCGATGGAGAGCCCCGAACAACGCTTTGCTACAATCGAAGCGCTGTTAGGACAGCTGTCTGCATAACACCATAAGGAGCTGCACATGCGTTATCTAGCCCGCCTCATTTGCTTGCTAATTTTGTCCAGCGCTCAGGCTTTTGCCAGTGAAACGCAACAGGTTGAACTGGTTGTATTTCGACAAGGCAGCGAACGCCTGCAAGCCAGCCACATCGCACCCGACAACTGGGCCAATGGCGCCACGCCTATCACCTCTGAGATGCTACGCAGCACCCACCTTAACCATTTAGTCGACAAACTTGAGGCCGCGGAGGGCTATCAAGTACTGCTGCACAAAGCTTGGCTACAAAACAGCCAAGATGGCGTTATGCAAGTCGCCATTACTGCAGGTCAAAAGCACTTTGGTCACTACCCAGTGGAAGGCACGCTGGACTTTACGCTCGACCGCACCAGCGCAGTGCAGTTGGATTTATGGGTGAATCAATTTAACCCAGATCATACATTGCACAGTAGCGAGCGTTTTAAACAAAAAACCATGGTGACCAATGACCAAGTCACTTTTATCGATTACGGCACCTTAGGTGCGTTGATCCGGATTCAAGCGCAGCACAGCCAATCACAACCGTCGCAGAGTAACAACCTTAACCCTGAGGATTTTGAGTAATAGCGACCCGAATCTATCAGCTCGCCTGCTGCATCCTAGTCATCAATCCATTCTTTGCGCAGCAGTGTTCTGCACTGCTTGCCCATCAGCGTCAATCGATATCCTGTAACCATTGCCCATAGCCTTGCTCTTGCATGCGTGCCTTAGGAATAAAATTCAGACTGGCGCCATTAATGCAATAGCGTAGGCCACCACGCTCTCGCGGACCATCGGGGAAGACATGACCTAAATGCGAGTCGGCCACTTGGCTGCGCACCTCGATACGTCGCATGTTGTAGCTGGTGTCGACCTTCTCAATGACCGCGCTGGCGTTAATGGGCTTTACAAAACTGGGCCAACCACACCCCGACTGATATTTATCCCTTGAGCTAAACAGCGGCTCACCACTGACAATATCCACATACAAGCCCGGCTCAAAGAGCTGATCGTAACGATGACTGAAAGCGCGCTCAGTGCCGTTATTTTGTGTCACTTGATATTGCTCGCGGGTCAAGCGTTGCTGCAAGGTGTGCTTATCGGGTTTTTCAAAGTTTTGCAGGGTTTTATCTACCTGCGTTGCTTGGCGAGGTAAAGGCTCATCCGCTTTATTTAAATCCACATGACAATAACCATTGGGGTTTTTAAGCAGATAATCTTGATGGTACTGCTCAGCTTTATAGAAATGCTGCAGCGGTTGGTTCTCAACAACAATGGGCCTTGTATAGCGTTTTTGCAGCTCCGCTAAAGAGGCTGCAACCCGCTCTTGTTCAGCCTCTGTGGTACTGTAGATACCGGTGCGGTATTGCTCACCGCGGTCGTTACCCTGTTTATTTAAACTGGTCGGATCAATGATGCGGTAATAATACTGCAAAATATCATCCAAGCTGAGCTTGTCTGGGTTATACACCACTTGTACTGTTTCAGCATGACCTGTCTTGCGATACACCACATCCTCATAGGTTGGATTTTCAGTACGACCGTTGGCATATCCGGAAACTGCATCCAGCACGCCATCAATGCGTTCAAAGTACGCCTCAACACCCCAAAAACAACCCCCTGCCAAATAAACCGTCTGCGCCTTAACTGGCATGGCCTCTTGCTGTTCTTTGGGTTGGTAAAAGGTTGCGGCACTGGTATTTAAATCGGCTTCTGGATTCGCCAATAACGCCAATGCCTGCGACTTATCAATACTGCCTTTAATCACCCGCAGCAACTGACCCTGTTTATCAATCAGAGCCCAGCTTGGATACACCTTAACACCAAGGTGCTTAATCAGTTCACCACTGGAATCCGCACGCACAGGCAGCTGCGGGTAGTCCAAACCGCTGTACCACGCAGTAAAGGCATCTAAAGGCTGCTCACCTAATACCCCAGGTGAAACCACAGTGAGCAGATTAGCGGCGGCAAAATCTTTATCCGTCGCCCACTCTTGAGTTTGTGCCAGCTCCGACAAACATAAAGGGCACCAGCTGGCCCACAATTTCAGTAAAGTTGGTTTATTGGGATCCAATACTGCGCTGTGCTGCACGTCAGAAAGCTGAGGAAGCCTTTGCAGCTGCTGCTGCAGGTTGGTTTGCGCAGGCTTAGCCAGTGCTGATTGCGCATTCATCACAAACCACAGCAATACTGCAGCCAATACCGCACACACTGCAATCACTGGCCAACGAAGAGAGAGCGACATCATAGTAATTTTCTCTGTGAATGGTGCTCATGCGTATGGGCACCCAATGGCTTAATCCTACGCTAGAGTCTCTCTGCGCGTAAGATTTATTGATCAGTGAGTCAGCAACTGGCCTGCAGCTGCAGGCCGAGCAAGCTTACAGAGGGCGAAGTTTAAGCCTGCGCTGCTATTGCGCCTATAACGTTCGGTTCAATATCCAACTCAACCGCAAAACGTTGACGAATATCTGCTTGAATCTGCGCGGCCAGCTCCAATATTTGCTTGCCAGTAGCACTACCATGGTTGACTAACACTAAAGCTTGCTTAGCGTGCACCCCAGCATCTCCGTGCCGCACTCCTTTCCAGCCCGCTTGCTCAATCAACCAGCCGGCCGCCAATTTCACCTGCCCATCACTTTGAGCAAAACTCACCAAGTGCGGATAAGTTTGCTGCAGTTGCTGCGCATGCTCGGCACTCACAACTGGATTTTTAAAAAAACTGCCCGTATTCGCCAGCAGGGTAGGATCGGGCAGTTTCTCTGCACGAATCGCACAGACCGCACGACTGACATCCTGCGGCGTAGGCTGGACAATCTGTTGCTCAGCTAAATAACTGCGCAGCTGTCCATAATCCAACTGTAAGTGCGCCTGTTTTGGCAGCTTAAAAATCACACTTAAAATCACCCGTCGACCTGATTCGCGCTTAAATAAGCTGTCACGGTAGGCAAACTGACACTGCTCAGCACTCAGGCGCTGGGTTTGCTCGGTGCGCCGGTCATACACCAGCACACTCTCAAGATGATCTTTTAGCTCCACACCATAAGCACCGATATTTTGCACCGGTGCTGCGCCTATATGACCTGGAATCAAACTTAGATTTTCTAAACCGCTGTAGCCCTGGGCCAGACTCCACTGCACAAAGGCATGCCAGTTTTCTCCGGCTTGCACTTCAACCCGGGCATACTCTGCATCCTCATCCAGCACCTCAATACCGCGCAACTGCAAATGAATAACGAGCATGTCTAAGTCTGCAGTTAACACTAAGTTGCTGCCGCCCCCTAACAGAAACACCTCGACCTTGTGCTGCTGCGCCCAAGCTAAAGCTGCTTTCAATTGTGCAAGCGATTGCACTTTGACAAAAAAACGTGCTGCCACCTCAACCGCTAAAGTATTGTACGGCTTAAGCGAAACATCCTTTTCAATCAATACACTCACACTCGCTCCTGTAGCTCAGCGAGCAGTGCTTGGCTGGCATGCTCCAATAGGTCCAGCACATCTTCAAAGCCTTGCTCACCGCCATAATAAGGATCAGGCACTTCACTGCGCGGCAAACCATAACGCTGCAGTAATAAGTCCAGTTCAGCACGGCTATCCGCAGGACGCATCGCTTCCAAGTGGGCCAAATTGCTCTTGTCCATGGCTAAAATCAGATCAAATGTATGAAAGTCGTCCACTGTGACTTGGCGCGCTTGCAGTTGCGATAAATCATAGCCACGTTTTAATGCTGCGCTGCGTGTCCGTGGATCCGGTGCTTTTCCAGTATGCCAATCTGCCGTGCCTGCCGAATCAACACTGACCTTATTGGCCAGCGCAGATTGAGCTAAATACTGACGGAACACCCCTTCAGCAGTCGGTGAACGACAAATATTACCTAGACAGACAAAGAGAACCTTCATTATTACTCCTCAAAATAACGTCGGACACGCTGCAAATCTTCCAGTGTATCCACGCCTGCAGGCGGTGCTTCAACGGCATCCGCTACATGAATCCGCGCCCCATTCCATAAGGCACGTAGCTGTTCCAGCGACTCGGTCAGCTCTAGCGCACACGGACCCCAGGCGACAAAATCAGCTAAAAAACCAGCACGATACGCATAAATACCAATATGGCGACGGAACTCAACGCCTTGCGGGAAAACATCTTGCCGCTCTGCAAAGGCATCGCGCGGCCATGGCAAAGGCGCTCGACTAAAGGTTAAAGCATAGCCTTGTTTATCGGTACTGACTTTAACCACATTAGGATTAAGCACGCTGGCGATATCTGTAATGGGCTCGGCTAAAGTGGCCATCGCCGCTTGTGTGTAGCGCGCCAAATTGGCCGCCACCTGATCAATCACGCTAGGTGGAATCAAAGGCTCATCGCCCTGCACATTGACCACAATGGCATCACTGGGCAGCCCCAGTAACTCAACCACTTCAGCTAAACGATCTGTGCCTGACTCATGATCATCACGGGTCATCACCACCTGCGCACCAAACTGCTGGCAGGCAGCAAAAATTCGCGCATCATCGGTGGCAATGACCACGCGCTGAGCCCCACTTTTCTGCGCTTGCAACCACACGCGCTGAATCATTGGCATGCCAGCAATATCTTGCAGCGGCTTGCCTGGAAAGCGCGTGGAGGCAAAACGCGCAGGAATTACGACACAAAAATCATCAGCCATGGCCTAATCCAAACGCTCATCATTGCTTAAGGTGCGCGCCTCAGTTTCCAGCATCACCGGAATATCATCACGAATTGGAAAGGCTAAACCATCAGCTTTACACCAGAGTTCAGTTTTTTCCGCATTGAGCTGTACCGCACTTTTGCATAAAGGGCAGGCTAAAATATCTAAAAGTTTTGGGTCCATCAGCGCATCCTCATAACGTATCAGTCAATAAACATTTGAGCTGCTCAGTAAACCAGCTCGAAAACGCCGGGGACGGCTGAGCCGCCACCTGTAGGTACCAGCAATTCTCTGCAGCAAAGGCACGGCACTTAACTGCATCTTTTTCAGTCATCACCACGGGTAAAGCATCAGCAAAGGCTAAATCCTCTGCAGTAAACTCAGCATGATCAGCAAAAGCATGGGCAATGGGCTGCCAGTTTAACGCTTCAAGCGTTTTGAAGAAACGCTGGGGATTACCAATACCCGCTACCGCATGCATTTTTTGTCCAGACGGAAAATAACTTAAAGGCTGACGACTGCCGCTGCGCACATGCACCAGCTCTATGGGCTGTAATTGCATTGCAAAAGCCTGGTCGCTGTCCTGCTCTGCACCGTTAAGCAATACCGCATCCACAGTGTGCAAACGCTGAATCGGCTCGCGCAAAGGCCCCATCGGCAAACAACGCTGATTACCTAAACCGCGCGCGGCATCGATTAACACCAGCTCTAAATCACGGGCCAAGCCGTAATGCTGCAAACCATCATCCGATAAAATAATATCAACCCGGTACTCAGCTAATAGCTGCTGCACCGCTTGCGCACGCTCTGGCGCAATCACTAACGGCACGCCGCTGCGCTGCACAATCAAGAGTGGTTCGTCACCCGCTTGCTCTGCCGAATCGCTAGCATGCACAGTCCAGGGCAGCCGCGCTGGGCGCGCGCCATAGCCACGACTGACAACACCCACCTGCAAACCTTGCGCGCGGCATTGGTCAATCAACCATAAAATTAATGGCGTCTTACCTGTACCGCCAACAGTGATATTGCCAACAATAATCACAGGCACTGGCGCACGATAGCTTGCAATGGCACCACGCAAAAAGCGCGCACGCTTAGCCTGCACAACACAGCGATACACTAACTCCAGTGGCCACAATAGGTATAACCCAGGGTGCCCCTGATACCACGCTCGCTGGATCCGCTCACTGAGTTTCACTGTTCGGCTTGCGCCTCAATTGTAGTGATGCGCAGTTGCGAAAAACCTAACTTAGAAGCAGCATCCATTGCTGTTACCACGGCTTGGTGCGGCGCTTTAGCATCGGCACTGAGCATGACCGGTAAACTTTGGTCACCGGCAGACTCAAGCCGTAGCGCTTCCATTAGCGCGGTTAAGTCATTGCGCGCTAAGCTTTTGCCATTCAGAGCAAAAGAGCCGTCTACGCCGACCAGTATTTCTAAGGGTGTTTTAACTGCAGCTTCAGGCGGAGTGCCGCTCACAGCCTCGGGCAGATCCACTTTCAACTGCGTTTCACGCGTAAAAGTAGTAGTCACCACAAAAAAGAGTAATAAAATAAACACCACATCAATCAGTGGCGCTAAATTAATATCAACCGGCTCGCGGGGTTTACGAGGGAATTTCACGCTTGCCCCTCATTCAGCTCAACCTCACGATCACCCTGCACCACTTCAACCAGCTTGATCGCCTCTTGTTCCATATTAACCACCAGCTCATCCACGCGTCGCTGCAAAAAGCGATGGAAAAAAACCGCAGGAATAGCCACAAACAAACCCGCAGCGGTGGTCACCAAAGCTTTAGCAATACCTCCAGCCAACTGCGGCGCATTGGCCATACCCGAACCCATAAATGCGCTAAAAATCTCGATCATCCCCAGCACCGTACCCAGCAAGCCCAGTAAAGGTGTAATCGCCGCTATGGTGCCCAGCGGGGTTAGATAACGCTCCAGTTCATTCACTACTTTAACGCCCGCTTCTTGAATGCTTTCTTTCATCATCTCGCGGCCATAGCGGGAATTTGCCAAACCCGCCGCCAGGATCTGCCCCAATGGAGATCCAGTCCGTAATTCACTAAATTTTGCGCTATCCATTTGCTTGTCTTGCACCCAGCGCCACACTTGCCCAAGCAAATGCGGCGGACTCACCCGTGACGGGCGCAAAGTCCATAAACGCTCAGCAACAATAGCCACTGCAATAATTGAACACACCACAATAGGCAACATAATCCAGCCGCCCGATTTGATCAGTTCCCACACAATAACTACTCCAGCAATAAATTTTGCTCACTTTAGCACAGGCGAACGCCTACACCGAACGCCATGGTTCTCATTTTTATCGCCAAAATCGCGATTGCATAGCCATTGTCCAAGGTTCGGCATGGCGTCCTAAATTAATCCGCACAGCTTTATCATGCGCCGTATCATAAATTCGCACCTGTTCACGCTGCAAATTCGCCAGTACCTGCGGATGCGGATGCCCATAGCTATTGTGTTGACCGCGCGAGATCAGCGCATTGCGCGGGGTAATAGCCTGCACAAAACGACGGGACGTTGAGGTTCGACTACCGTGATGTCCAGCCACCAGCCAATCCACACTTAACCATGGCCACTCAGCCAATAAGGCCGCCTCTCCGGCAGCATCCAAATCACCGGTTAATAACAAGCGCTCACCTTGTGCAGCTATCAATAACACACAGGATTTTTGATTGCTGTCTTTAGCCTGTGACCATTGCCAGCGCCAAAACCACACACCATCCCACTCCCACTGCTGCGTACGACACTCCTGTGCAGCGTAATGAGATGGATGTTCTGCAGGCTGACCACTCACCACTTGCGTAACTTTGACAGCATCCAGAATGGCTTGCGCACCTCCGGCATGATCAGTATCCGCATGGGAAAGTACTAGCTGTTCCAAATGCGCTTGCTTAAAACCCCGCAAAACAGGGACAACAATTCGCTCACCGGCATCAAAACTAGCCATAAAAGGCCCTGCATCATAGAGCAAACTGTGCCGAGCAGTTTTAACCCATACCGCTTGCCCTTGCCCCACATCCAACACCCACACCTGCGCCTCGCCATGAGCCACCTCCTTAAGCTCAGGCGTTAGCAATGGCAGCCATAATGCCAATCCTGCGGTTAGAGGCAATACTGTACGTGGCAAGACAAAACATAACACTGCCAATACAGCTAGGCACACTGCCAGCACCCCAGCTCCCGAGCCTTGCCAGGCCGGCCAGCCTTGAGCAAACCAATCCAGCACAGTAAACATCAGGCTTACTCCCCAACCCGCAAGACTGAATATAAAGCTGGCTAAACTCGGCCATGGTAATAACACAGCGCCCAGCAAGGTTAACGGCAGCACTAACAGGCTCAACCAAGGCACCGCAAAGATATTGGCCACCGGCCCCATAAGACTGACGGGCAGATTTAAGGCCAAAAGAAAAGGTGCCAGCGCCACCGCAGCAATCCATTGTGTGCGCCCCAGCATCTGCCACCAACGCCACGGCCCTAAGCGCGCGGCAAAAGCAAGAATAAGCGCTGCAACCGCAGCAAAAGACAACCAAAACCCTACCTGCAAAACCACTAAAGGCTCATACAGCAAAACCAAACACAAGGCGATTAAAAAGGCTGTCCAGGCACTTAAGGACTGAAAACGCCAACGCCATAACAAAGCCACCATCACCATAATGCAGGCGCGCTGCACCGGCACAGCAAAACCTGCGATAGCGCCATAGGCAATAGCGGCCAACATTGATACCCAGCATGCAACCGGTAACCAAGGGATGCGCCGCGGCCAACAGCCCAAGCGCATCAGCCCAAACACAGCGGCATAGGCAATAGCGGCAATCAAGCTGATATGCTGTCCAGAAATCACCATAAGGTGCACAGTGCCAGTGGTTTGCAAGGTGTGCCACTGCTGCGCAGTTAAACCGGAGCCATCACCTAAAACTAAAGCCGCTAGCACGCCTTGGCTCGGCTTGGGTGCAGAGTTATTAATGCGCTCGCGAATACGCTCTCGCCAATGCTGCAATCCCTGCCCCGAGGCTATCCGCTGTCCCGTTTTAACAGAGCCCGTGGCACCAATACGTTTAGCAAATAACCATGCCTGATAATCAAACCCATAGGGATTAAGAGAGCCATCTGGGCGCTTTAAACGTACAGCCAAACGCCAACGCTCACCGGCTTTAACGGGCTCAGGCGGTAATCGCCACGATAAGCGTATGTATTTAGGCAAGTCTGCTCGACGTGATACAGCATCCGCCAATTGAAAACGCACAGTCACAGGCTGGCCCTGCACCACGGGCCATTCAGGCAGATCTTGTACTGTCCCCTCAATCCACAGAGTACGCCCATCGAGTTCAGGCGCAAGCTGATCATGCACAGCCCACAGGGCGTTTACACATGCCCAGCAAAAACCTAACAAAACCAGCGCCAACAAATAAACACGCGAAGGTAACAGCATCAGTGCAAGCACAGCACAACACAACAGCCCCAACGGACTGGGTAGCACAGGTAACCAGCGTAGACTCAGGATGCCAAGCGCAATAGCAATGAGTGGTAAACGCATAGCGCTACCTCCTTGTAGCATTTGCAAACAAATATTCGTGTCAATACTGCGTTTTCCAATGCATTTGTCACACCCTGTAACAGCAACTTGCACGAATAAGATGCATAATAGACGAGCTTTAGCATGTTAGAGATCATTAATGCCTCGTCAACTTTTCAAACGTTACATGCCCGACCCGGAAAAATTAAAACACAATCCGTCATTACGTTTTTTGGGCAGCCTTATTCATGATGCAAACTTATGGCATTTGAACCGTCATTCAGTGGCGCGTGCAGTTGCGATAGGTCTGTTTTGGGCCATGATTCCGATGCCGATGCAAATGTTTGCCGCTGCGTTCTCGGCTATTCCTTTGCGTGGGAATCTACCTATTTCTGTGGGTTTAGTCTGGCTGACAAACCCTGTCACTATGCCGCCGGTGTTTTATGTCAACTACAAACTGGGCGCCTGGTTACTCAATACACCGACCATTGAGTTTCCAGAAAAAATCTCTATCCACTGGATCCTAGAAGTCACCACCACCCACTGGCAGCCTTTATATGCCGGCTCTATTATTATGGGACTCATTCTCGCTGCGCTCGGCTATAGCTGTACTGTTTTATACTGGCGCTGGTGGGTTAATCGCAGCTGGAAAAAGCGTATTCGACTGCGCAACGCACGACTAAACGATTGATTTTAAAATAAGTTTTGACAAGTTTTAAAAAGTGCGTATACTTATCGGCGCGGGATGGAGCAGTCTGGTAGCTCGTCGGGCTCATAACCCGAAGGTCGTAGGTTCAAATCCTGCTCCCGCAACCAGACACTAAAGCCTTAACTTTCAATAAGTTAGGGCTTTTTTATGCCTGCAATTCCTACCTTAAAAATCACCTAAAAAGCCTCTGTGCCCTGTGCGTGCCCACTTTGAAATTCTAAGTTTTTAGATCTGACAGATTTTGACCCTAAGTCTTTTCAAAGCACCTTTGCTTTGCAGCGCACCCCTGCACCACATCCATCGCTTATTCTTGCCGCCACCCCGAGGCTCCAGTCGATGAAGCCGCTTTAATATAAACCACCATGTACTCAATATTGCAGTCAACATAAAGCAAGGCAAACCACTGCATTAACCATAAGTTGGTTAGCCGTTTGACTATGCCGGCAGTGCGAGAAAACGCACAAAGTCCAAACAGCCCACACCCACGCTGCGCCCAGCCAGCTCTCTACAAAAATCAAATCCAGTCTTTAAGCTGATAGACTTACGCCTGCTTTTATACAGCAGTTACAAAACGCATCAGGCCTACTGTTTTACAGCAGGCCTAATTAAGTGCGCGCGTAGCACCGGTTTAGTTACAGGCCTTGGCCAGGTAAGCTTTAGCCTCTTAACTACACTGATTTCTTGACTGATTCGCTACAGCACTGCCTCAGTCTGACAACAACCTGCAGTCAGCGGCATGGAAAATTTATGTTTAAAAATATGCAAAACGAATGGTTCTTTAATGTACGTGCAGACCTACTCTCAGGCCTAGTGGTTGCTCTGGCTCTCATTCCTGAAGCCATTGCATTCTCGATTATTGCTGGCGTTGACCCTAAAGTGGGTTTATATGCATCCTTTTGTATTGCGGTCATTATTGCTTTTGTAGGTGGCCGCCCAGGCATGATCTCTGCTGCAACCGGTGCCATGGCTTTGCTGATGGTCACCCTAGTAAAGCAGCACGGTTTAGAATACTTACTGGCTGCAACCTTATTAACTGGCGTGCTGCAGATTGCCGCGGGTTACTTAAAGCTTGGCGCACTGATGCGCTTTGTTTCAAAGTCGGTGGTCACGGGCTTTGTCAACGCCTTAGCTATTCTAATTTTTATGGCGCAACTGCCCGAGCTGACCCATGTTACTTGGCATGTTTACGCTATGACTGCCGCAGGTTTGGGTATTATTTATCTGTTTCCTCTACTACCTAAAATCGGCAAAAGCTTGCCCTCGCCGTTGGTCTGTATTGTGGTATTAACCGCTATCGCTATGTACCTTGGCTTGGATATTCGCACCGTTGGCGACATGGGCGAACTACCCGATACCCTGCCCGTTTTCTTATGGCCTGAAGTGCCTCTCGAGCTAGAAACCTTATACATCATCCTGCCCTACTCGGTGGCATTGGCCATTGTTGGTCTGCTGGAGTCCTTAATGACGGCGACCATTATTGATGAATTAACCGACACCAAAAGCGACCGCAACCGTGAATGTAAAGGCCAAGGGATTGCCAATATTGGCGCTGGTTTGCTCGGTGGCATGGCAGGTTGCGCGATGATTGGTCAATCAGTAATCAATATTAAATCCGGTGGCCGCGGCCGCTTATCCACCTTTTGTGCCGGTTTCTTTCTGTTGATTATGGTGGTTTTTCTAAGCGATTGGATCAGCCAAATCCCCATGGCCGCACTGGTTGCAGTGATGATTATGGTCTCCATTGGTACTTTCTCTTGGACTTCAGTTAAAGACCTCAAGAAGAACCCTCTCTCAACCAATATCGTGATGGTGACCACCGTGGCTGTTGTACTTGCTACCCACAACTTAGCCTTAGGTGTCTTGGCGGGTGTGCTTCTAGCCACGCTATTCTTCGCCAATAAAATTGCGCGCTTAATGGTGATCAAGCAAGAGCAGCCGGCTGAAAATGAACTGTATTACCAAGTCATAGGCCAGGTGTTCTTCGCCTCGGCGGAAAAATTTATTGATTCCTTTGACTTCTCTATTGCTGTCGATAGAGTTGTGATTGACCTCAATCGAGCACATTTCTGGGACCTTACTGCCGTGGCAGCGTTAGACAATGTAGTCATTAAGTATCAACGCTTAGGTGCAGAAGTGAGTGTAATGGGCATGAATCAAGCCAGTAAAACCGTGATTGATAAATTTGCTGTGCACAACGACCCAAAGGCCGTTGAGAAACTATTAAGTGGCCACTAAGGACTAAATTATGCAAAAGATTATCGCCTGCATTGATGAATCAACTTGGTCAACCAGCGTTCAAGATAGCGCTATTTGGGCGACTGGGCGGCTACAAAGCCCGCTTATGTTTTTACACAGCATTGAAAAGCAGCCACAACCTTCAAGCACAGACCTATCCGGAACCATCGGCCTCGGTGCGCGCACCAAGCTCATGACAGAAATTGCCAGTCTTGACCAACTGCGCGCTAAAGTATCACTTGAGCTCGGCAAGGAGCTGCTCGAGGCTGCAGCACTCAAAGCTCAAGAAGCCGGCTGCACTCAGGTTGAAACAGTGCAGCGTCATGGCGAATTTATTGACACTTTATTAAGCCTAGAAAGCGCAGCCCGCCTCGTCATTATTGGTCATTCAGGCACTCAAGCTGGCAAAAACTTTCATGTATTAGGTACTCATGTTGAAAACTTGCTGCGGCAAGTCAGCACTCCGGTCTTGATTACACCACATGATTTCATTGTGCCAAAAAACTTTATGTTGGCTTTTGATGGCCGCGAAACAACAGAGCTGGCCTTACAGCGTATTCTAAGTAGTGGTCTCCTGCACGGCTTGGACTGCCATTTAGTTACCGTAAAAAATAATCAGGATGACTTACAAGAGAAGTTTACCCATGCTGAGCAGCGCTTAATTGACAGTGGCTTTTCGGTAACAGCGAGCTTTCTAGAGGGCAATATTTTCAAAGAGCTGTTGGCCTACCAACAGAACAATGCCATCGACCTGCTGGTGATGGGTGCCTTTGCCGGTAACCGTTTACGTCAGTTTTTTCTCGGCAGTAACACCTTAAAAATGCTCGAGAAAAGCGACTCATCTATTCTTGTCATAAAATAACCACACCCCCCATCCTTTAAAGTCTAAGACTGGCGCGCACTACGCTGTAAAGGGTAGCGCGCCACGCTCTATTCCCACATAGTTCTGCTCAGCTTACCACGCCCCGCCTAATAGGCAAAAACTATCAAAGCTATCGATTTATAATATTTTATTATATTTTTTGGCATGCTATATTGACCCCAAGTTAAGCAATCAACCAAGGAGAAACACCATGCAAACCACTGATACTGAAGTGTACGGCTTACCCCGTTTAAATGAGCGTGCACCTGATTTTAACGCACCTACCACAGACGGTGACAAGTGCCTCGATGACTATAAAGGTAAGTGGCTGGTGCTGTTTTCACACCCGGCTGACTTTACTCCAGTCTGCACCACAGAATTTGTTGCTTTTGCTAAAGCAGAGCCAGAATTCACCAAGCGCAACTGTGAACTATTAGGTTTATCTATCGACAGCACTCACTCGCACATTGCCTGGATGCGCAATATTGAAGAAAAGTTTGGCGTGACCATTCCTTTCCCAATCATTGCTGACCTAAAAATGGATGTGGCCCGTGCCTACGGCATGATTCACCCAGGTGCTGCAGATACTTCAGCAGTGCGTGCGACCTTTATCATTGACCCCAATGGCATTTTGCGCGCCATGGTTTACTACCCAATGAGCAATGGTCGCTTAATTGACGAATTTATCCGTCTGCTGGATGCGCTGCAAACCAGTGACGAGCACAAAGTTGCTACCCCTGAGGGTTGGAAGCCAGGTGATCGCGTCATTGTGCCACCTGCAGCAACAGCCGCTGAGGCCGATGCACGGGTTAAGTCCGGTGAGTATGAGTGTGTCGACTTCTACTACTGCACTAAGCAGCTGTAAAACAGTTACTTTTTAAAGTGCTGTAAAGTGACACCGACCCCCTCCATCGGCAACGATGCAGGGGGTTTTTAGTTACATAAGCCTGTCAATTAAGGCACGCGTGAGTGGAGCAGTCAACGATCGGAAACACGCTTAGTACACAACAAGCGAACTGCTTAACTGCCCACAGAATAATAAGGATATAACCATGCTTAAACGTGATCCTGCACAACCTTGGCACCCCAGTTATTGGCTGGCGGCACTGGGTGCTGGCGGTCTGTCGATATCATTCTTTATGTATTTGATGTGGATGGTGCCCCACGAGGATTTTCCGATGCCCACTTGGCAGCATCTCACTGCTGCCATACAAGGCAGTGTGACGCTGCCTGCCGGCGTCCGCCCCTTAGCCATCTTAGCCACCCTGATTATGGTGCTGCTGGCTCTACTGCATTTCACCTTAGTGATTTGGAACCTGCGCGAGCAAAACGCAGCACGTAAAACCGAGCGCTATGCAGAAAACTGGCTGGATTCAGCCAATGAAGTGCAACTGATGACCCAACCCCTCACCCTGGCGATGACGGTGAACGTCTGTTTTGCATTGGGCGCACTGCTGGTGCCTGGACTCTGGTCAGTGGTTGAGTACTTGTTTCCTTTAGCACTCTTGGCTTTTGCTAGCATTGGGGTGTGGGCGTTACGCATTTACGGACGCTATATCAGCCGTATCTTAGTCAGCGGCGGCTATCGCAGCGAGGAGCATAATCACCTCTCACCGCTGATTGCAGTGTTTACCTTTGCCATGCTTTCCGTGGGTTTTGCCGCGCCGGCTGCTATGTCCCATACCCAAGCGCTATCGGTACTGGCCAGCACACTGTCGATTCTGTTTTTGATGGTGGCATTGGTGACCGGTTTACTGGTGCTAATTTCAGGCCTACAAGCGATGATGCAACACGGTTTACAACCCCAAGCCACACCCAGTGTTTGGATGCTGGTGCCCATTATGACGTTACTGGGTATTGAGTGGGTGCGCTTACAGCATGGTTTGGATTTGCACTTTGCAACGCCAGTGGTGCCCAGCAAAATCTTTGTCATGCTGACCGGTATCTTTATGCTGCAACTGGGCATAATGCTACTGGGTTACCGCATTATGCAGCTTAACGGCTACTTAGCAGCGCACCTCAAAGGGGATCAGCGCAACCCCATTAGCTTTGGTTTAATCTGCCCTGGCGTTGCGGTGTTCGTCATGGGTATGTTCTGGTGGCACTTGGTCTGGGTTGAAAGTGGCGTTGTCAGTGCTTTTAGCCCGGTATATTGGCTAGGAGTTGGACTGTTAAGCATAGTGCAGCTTTACACTTTAACTACACTGCTGCGCTTAAGTGCGCGTTTACTGCGGTACAAACCAGTGCTTATTGCCTCAATGCAATAACCGCGGATTTACCTGCACGCTGCCCTGCTCAGGGGCAGCCATTGTGCGTATCACAACGCGCAACGAATTCTTCAGCAATCTAAACGTCTGACTTTTATTCACACCCTCAGTGGCCGGCTATTTTGTTCAGGACTTTTTAATCACTTTATTAAGCCTGAACAGCCCGCTGCTACAGGCCCGCAACTACATTGATGGCCATGTGCATTACGTGGATTTCTTTCAGGAGTCCGAAGACATGCAAGCGTTATTAAGCGCCATGGATCAAAGCCAGATCAGTCACGCCGCCATTATGGGTATCCCCGTTACCAAAAAACGGCACTAAGATGAGCCGCAAAAACCACGCTAACATGCTAGGGATGATGCCGCTTTATATTGGTATAGGTCACTGGCCGCAAGCACTGTCGTTGATTATTCGCTCCCCAAGCCTCATCGGCGCAGTCAATACGCTTGACTAGACAGAAGTCATCTTGGCGATTACCCACAAAAGACTAGACTGTGAGTTTCTATACAAACAGTCAGTACGTCCTATACTGCCCAGCGGAGCTAACCTATGAGCGATCAGTTTTATAACGCAGCAGCGCAAGAAACTCGAGTTGCACCGCCACGCCAATCAGCGCGTGAATACCCAACCAGCAAGCCCAAAACCGTTTACTTATTTGGCACTTGCGTGGTGGATTTATTTTTCCCTGAAGCTGGGATGGATGCCATTCATCTATTAGAGCGTGAAGGCATTAACGTTGATTTTCCACAGGGACAAAGCTGCTGCGGGCAACCCGCCTACACCTCGGGCTACACCGAGCAAGCACGAGAAGTGGCGCGCGCTCAAATTGACTTGTTTAAAGGGGGCTGGCCAGTGGTGGTCACTTCTGGCTCCTGTGCCGGCATGTTTCGCGAGCACTATGCTGAGCTGTTCAAAGACGAGCCCGACACCTTAGCCAAGGTGCACGATCTCGCTGAGCGCACCTATGAACTGACTGAGTTTTTATTGCATGTCTGCAAAGTGCAACTCACTGACCACGGCAAACCCCTGCAAGTAGCACTGCACACCTCCTGTTCAGCGCGCCGCGAAATGAACACCCATTTACATGCTCGCGCGCTCATCAGCCAATTAGAGCACGTAGAACGTGTAGAGCATGATCACGAAAGTGAGTGCTGCGGCTTTGGTGGTACCTTCTCGGTGCGCATGCCGGATATTTCCGGGGCCATGGTGGCGGATAAAACCCAAGCCTTACAGGCCAGTGGCGCGCAGCACGTGGTTAGCGCTGACTGCGGTTGCTTATTAAATATTAACGGTGCGTTTGAAAAACAAAATATCCCCTTACAAGGTCAGCATTTAGCCAGTTTTTTATGGCAACGCACCCAGTCTAAACAGGAGCCGAGCGCATGAGTGACCAACGTATCCACGCCGTCGATGTCACTGCGCGCAACCTTAAAGCTAACGCGCGCCTGTCGTTAAAAGATCAACAGTTGCGTACTAATATGCGTAGCGCAATGGACTCTTTGATCAGCAAGCGCATTATCTCTATGCCCGATGAAGATGAGCGGGAAAATCTGCGCGAACTGGGCAACAAGGTCCGTGCTCGTGCCCTGTCACAGCTGCCTGATTTATTGGAACAATTAGAAGCCAATCTCACCAAGCAAGGTATACAGGTGCATTGGGCCAGCAGCACCGAAGAAGCCAATGCCATTGTGCTTAAAATTGCTCAAGCCCGTAATGCCAAGCAAGTGATTAAAGGCAAATCCATGGTCAGTGAAGAAATGGCCATGAATGAGCACCTGACTGAGCACGGCATAGAAGCGCTTGAGTCGGATATGGGCGAGTACATTATTCAGCTAGATAATGAAAAGCCTACGCACATTATTATGCCGGCCATCCATAAAAACGCTGAGCAAGTAGGCCGCTTATTTGAGCATCGATTGGCCCTGCCCTATACCGATGATGTGGACAGCTTGATTCAGTCGGCGCGCGGTATTTTACGGGAAAAATTCTTTCAAGCGGATATTGGTGTCTCTGGCGTGAACTTTGCTGTAGCCGAAACCGGCACGCTCATTTTGGTGGAAAACGAAGGCAATGGCCGCATGTCCACCACAGTACCGCCGGTGCATATTGCCGTGACGGGGATTGAAAAGGTTGTCGCCAACTTACAAGACGTCGTACCACTGCTGTCCCTGCTGACCCGTTCAGCGCTGGGCCAAGGCATTACCACCTATGTGAATATGATTTCTGCCCCGCGCCAGCCCGGTGAGTTGGATGGCCCAGAAGAAGTGCATCTCGTGCTGCTGGACAATGGCCGCAGCCAAGCCTTCGCTGACGCCGAACTGCGCCAAACACTTAACTGTATTCGCTGTGGTGCCTGCATGAACCATTGCCCTGTTTATACACGCATTGGTGGGCAAGCCTATGGCACAGTGTACCCAGGCCCCATCGGCAAAATTATTTCACCGCACTTACTCGGTCTAGAAAACACGCCTGATCACCCTTCAGCTTCATCTTTATGCGGCGCTTGCGGTGAAGTCTGTCCAGTAAAAATCCCCATCCCAGCACTACTGCGCCGCTTACGTGAAGAAAATGTTAAATCACCTCAGCAACAACCACAGGTTATGGATGGGCAAGGCAGCCGTTATTCAGCCAAAGAACGTGCACTCTGGGCCGGTTGGCAGTACTTCAATAGCAAGCCGTTGCTGTACAAAGCAGGAACCTTCCTAGCTACGCGCTTGGGCGGGTTAACACCGAAAAACCTCGGCCCTTGGACACAGAACCATAATGCGCCCAAGCCCGCAAAGCGCAGTTTGCATGAGTTGGCAAAACAGCATTTGGAGAGCAAATCATGAGTGCACGGGATAAAATCTTAGCCAGTTTGCGCAGCAGTCTCGCCGGCACCCACCCTATTCCTGACCCTTTTGATGCAATCTTGGTTGACCAGCCTTGGCGTTACAGTGCGGCGGAACGGGTGACGCGCCTGAAAGAGCTGATGACGGCAGTACACAGTGAAGTGCACCTGACGCGCAGTGCAGAGTGGCCGAAGCTGCTGCATGAGCTGCTGGCACAGCGGCAAATCAATAAACTGCTTATCGCGCCAACAACAACCCACGGACACGCCTTTAACGCTTACTGCCAAAGCGAGCAGAAGCCTTTGCACTTGCTAGCCTATGACCGCCCCATTGAAGAGTGGAAGCGTGAACTCTTTGATGATGTACCAGCCAGCTTGACCGGCACGCTGGCCGGCATTGCCGCGACCGGCACTTTAGTTGTGCAACCCAGTCCTGAAGAACCGCGCTTGATGAGTTTGGTTCCGCCGTTACACATTGCTTTACTCAAGGCGAGTCAGATTTATGACAACCTGTACCAAGCGCAGCAGCATTGGCCCAAGCCAATGCCAAGCAATTTGCTGCTCATCTCAGGCCCCTCGAAAACTGCCGATATTGAGCAAGTCTTAGCCTATGGTGCCCATGGTCCAAAAGATTTGATTGTATTCATTGTGGAGGATGCATGAGCCTGCCTGCAGCTTTTTTATCAGCAGTTCAGGAAGCAATTCCAGCGCACCGCTGTTTTACCGACCCTTTATCCACGCTCACTTTGGGGACTGACGCGAGCTTTTATCGCCTGATTCCAAAATTAGTGGTGCGTGTTGAATCCGAAGATGAAGTCGCGTTTTTATTGCGTCAGGCCGGCATCTATCATATTCCTGTAACCTTTCGCGCAGCCGGCACCAGCCTATCCGGACAAGCGATCAGCGACTCGGTCTTAATAGTGCTCGGTGACCACTGGAACCACAAAGAAATCCTCGACAATGGCCAGCGTATTCGCTTACAGCCTGGCGTGATTGGGGCTCATGCCAATCAAGCGCTCGCCCATTTACAACGTAAAATAGGCCCAGACCCGGCCTCAATCAACGCAGCTAAAATTGGCGGCATTGTAGCCAACAACTCCAGCGGCATGTGCTGTGGCACCGCGCAAAACAGCTATCAAACCTTAGCCGCTATGCGCTTACTGTTAGCCGATGGTAGCGTGCTGGATAGCGCCGACTTAGCCAGTGTCAGCCAGTTTCGCAACCGCCATCAAGCCATGCTCGCGCAATTGGCTCAGCTGGCAGCAGACACGCGCAATAACCCTGAGTTGGCCGCAAAAATTAAACACAAATACCGTTTAAAAAACACCACGGGGCTGTCGCTGAATGCATTGATTGATTTCACTGACCCTGTGGATATCCTCACCCACTTAATGGTCGGTTCAGAAGGCACGCTCGGTTTTATCAGCTCAGTGACCTACGACACCGTGCCCGACTATCCGCACAAAGCTACTGCTTTAGTGGTCTTCCCTAATGTCGAAATCTGCTGCCAAGCTGTGGTGGTACTCAAACAACAAGCCGTCTCTGCGGTCGAGCTGCTTGATCGACGGAGCTTACGCAGCGTACAGCATATGGCGGGGATGCCAGAGTGGATTGAACAACTGAGTGACTCAGCCTGTGCGCTATTGATTGAATCCCGTGCGGCCGATAACGCGCAACTAGAACAACAACTGCAGCAGATCAATAGCAGTATTGCGCACTTTGCCACAGAGCAACACATTGCTTTTAGCCAAGACCCAGCGGTGTATGAACTCCTCTGGCGTATGCGCAAAGATACCTTCCCTGCTGTTGGTGCGGTTCGTGAAAACGGTACCACTGTAATTATTGAAGACGTGACCTTCCCCCTTGAGCATTTGGCTGAAGGTGTGAACCGACTGTTAGCTTTGCTGGATAAGCACCATTACGACGAAGCGATTTTATTCGGCCACGCACTGGAAGGTAACTTACACTTTGTCTTCACTCAGCGCTTTGATCAAGCAGAAGAAATCGCCCGTTACCGCGCTTTTATGGACGAGGTCAGCCACTTGGTCGCAGTGGAGCTTGGTGGTGCATTAAAAGCTGAACACGGGACCGGCCGTAATATGGCACCTTTTGTTGAGCTGGAATGGGGCAGCGAGGCCTACCAGCTGATGTGGCGTATTAAACGCCTCTTGGATCCACAGGGTATTTTAAATCCTGACGTGGTGCTGTCAGACGACCCTGAGATTCACCTTAAAAACCTCAAGCCCATGCCTGAAGCCAACCCGCTGATTGATAAGTGCATCGAATGTGGCTTTTGTGAACCTGTCTGCCCTGCCCATGGATTAACCTTGTCACCGCGCCAACGCATTGTGGCTTGGCGAGATATCCAAGACAAACAGCGCAAAGGCATTGACACCACTGAACTGGAAGCGCGCTATCAATACCATGGTATTGATACCTGTGCTGCTACGGGGCTGTGCGCGCAACGCTGCCCTGTCGGCATTAATACCGGTGATTTAGTGCGTGAATTACGCGCTCAGCAAGCCCAGCACCCAAAGACCGCCAAACGCTTAGCGCGCTCTTTTGCTCAAGCAGCAAGAGCTGCACGCTGGGCACTGATTGGCGCTGAGTTAGCCCGTAAAGTACTGGGGGCACCACGGATGTATCGCTGCTCAACCAAACTGCATCAGCGCTTTACTCAAGTACCTGTCTACCTTCCTGCAACTCCGCAAGCGGTTAAACGGCAAGCGCCAGCGAGCACGCGCCACCCACATTCGGAGCAACCGCGCGTGGTCTACTTTGCCTCTTGTGTTTCCCAAGTGATGGGCCCTGCGCATTTAGATACAGAACAGATACCGCTACGGGAGAAAACTCAGCAGCTCTTAGAAAAAGCTGGCTTCCAAGTGATTTATCCCGAGGCCATAGACAGCAACTGCTGCGGCCAACCCTTTGCTTCCAAAGGCTACCCAGAGCAAGCAGCAGACAGGCTCAACGCTTTGGCCTTAATGCTGTTACGCGCCAGCCGTAATGGTCTAGACCCGATCTATTCCGACACCAGCCCTTGTACCTTGCGCTTGCTCAAGGATCTCAATGACCCTCGGTTAAATATCTACGACTCGGTACGCTTTCTCAAAGAAGAAGTACTGCCACGGCTCGAGATTAAGCCATTAACGAGCAAAATTGCCGTGCATATCACCTGCAGTACCCAGCACCTACAACAGGTCGATAACTTTATCGCTGTGGCTAAAGCCTGCGCTCAGGAAGTTATTGTGCCGGAAGGGATTCATTGCTGTGGCTTTGCTGGCGATAAGGGCTTTACTTTACCCGCGCTGAATCAGCATGCATTGCGCAGCTTAGCCCAGCAAGTGGAAGGCTGTAGCGCAGGTTTCTCGACCAGTCGCACCTGTGAGGTTGGCTTAAGCAGCTACAGTGAATTGAGCTACCAGCACTTGGTGTACTTAGTGGATAAAGTGAGCCGCGCTAAACCTTAAATAACGCAACACTCGCAAGCTTAGGCTAAAAACTAAGCTTGCGATTTACCTTAATATTTTTCAGTCAGCGCAATGGCGTGCTGCACTTGCTCAGTAAACTCTGAACGCGCATGGTAGGTGAAAACTAAGGTTTCAATGGCGCGGGTCATGGCCACATAGAGCAAGCGCGCCTCGTTTTCTAAGTTATTTTTCTTATATGGCATCTCATTGAGATGAGGAATAAATACGCAGTCAAACTCCAAGCCTTTACTGGACGCCATACTGACCACTTTTACGCTGGGCTCATCACTATACAGCTGAGTCTTACCACTGTCTTTACGCGTACTGACAAAAACAATGCCTAACCTTGCTAAGGCTTTTTCTAGGTTTTCTGCCTGCCCTCCATGTCGATATAGAATGGCTATTTTATCCGCGCAGACACCCTGCTTAACCAGCTGATCGATCCGCTCAGCGATATAATCCAGCTCAGCCTCTGCTGTAGCAAAACAATGCAACTCAGGCATATCACCGCGTCGTCCGGCACTAGCAGGGCTTAGGGTCGGAATCAAATCTTCCTGCTGCTCAGCGGTTTCAGTAAAAATAGAGTGGGCAAAATGTTTCGCAACCATCAGTATTTCTAAGGTGTTGCGGTAGTTAGTGCGCAATACTGTGGTACGACCACGGGCTTGGATACCCACACTGGAAAAAGTAAAATCCAGCGTTTTGCTCTTCTTATAAATCGACTGCGCATCATCATAAAGTACCAATAAAGAATCAGTCTCTGGATCCAGCAATGGCACCACAACTTTAAACCAATCAGCCTCAAAATCATGAGCCTCATCAATCAGAATTGCCGCGTATTGGTGTGGATCAATTGCGCCGGCTTCTACCGCGGCAATAGTGCTACTCACTTGGCGCTCATAATACTTGCCTTGACCTTCAGCCACCTTGATTTGATGACGTTTTAATAACTGTCCGCACCAACCATGAAAATGATGCACCTGTATTTTATCGTTTGCTTGCTGGTGTTGAATCACTTGCTGCAAACGACTGGCCAAGGATTTGTTATAACACAACACCAGCACAGGCTTTGTTGTGAGCGATGCTAAATACTGACTGCGATAGCCAAGAATCATGGTTTTACCGCTGCCGGCAACCCCGTGAATCACGCGGTGCCCACGGCCCAAAGAGCGTGCCAATTGTTCTTGCTGTAAATCCATCACCTTAACTAAAGAAGGCGCTGGCGCGAGCTGTTCGCTAAACAAACCGAACTGTCCGCTATCGGTATTGATGCGAACTTCTGGATGCAAATGATAGCGCACACGGTCCACCTGCTCTGGACGCAACTGGCAAGGAAACACCTGATGAAACATATTCCATAAGCGCTGCTGGAACATCTCTGGCGAGGTGGATTCAAGCATCTCATCTTGACAGATCACCCGATCCGCATCGAGCACACGGCCCAACTGATGCTCATCAAACATCTTCCGGGTGATATTGCTCAGCACCACTCCCCAGCCATAAGGCATGATGAGCTTGCCTTTGTATTGACCAGAGGTTTGCTGCAGCAAAGGGTCTTTTTCCAGCAAGACTGCTGCTTCTAAAGCATAAATACGTGCTTGCGTCAGTGGGTTTTTATCGACGACGAGCTCGCCATTGACCTTAAGTTTGACCTGTTTCAGATCAAGCGAATCGATGCTATCTATCTGCCAATCTTTGACTTCTAAAATTAACAAGCCACGACCTGGGTGCAGCACCATAAAGTCGGGCTGCAAGGCTTTTGGACCGACGGGAACATTAAACCAACACAGGTAATCATCCCCAAGCTTTTTATCTAAACGCTCGGCAAAGCGTCGCTCACCATGAGTATCAAACACACATGCACTACGTGCGGGAAAAAATAACGCCATTAACCTTCGCCTTACTGCAAATATCCATTTTAGAAGCGCATAAGATTAATACTTATATAAATTATCTCAAGCCGAACACTCTTTGGAGATACTGAATAAAGCACACAATGTCTTAGCAGCACACCCTCAGTGCAAGCCTAGCCAAAGCAGCCCGTATGATTATATCGAGCAACCCGTGACTGCTTGCCACATCGCTTCGCTCCTCGCCATGACGGCATGCATCCGTGCGTATCTAGTGCTCACCACTTAGTTGATAAAATACAACAGCGTATAAAACCCGGCCAAACTGACCAACACCGATAGCAGCATATTTTTAATCACCAAGGCGCAACCGATACTAAACACTGCGGCATAGGTGTAAGGATTACTGGCCAAACCGCCTAAGCCGGTATCGCCTAATAAAATCGGCCCACAAATTGCGGTTAATAAACAAGGCGCAGAATACTGCAGCGCTTGGCGGATAAAGACGGGTAAGCGAACGGGTAGACGGGGCTCTAATAGCAAGTATCGATTAAAAAACACAATGCCAGCCAATGCGAGAATAAGCAGCCAAATCATACGGCCTCCCCGCGCCAGCGCGCGACAAGCACCGCGCAGAGCATGCCCAGCAAACCCGCAATAACAATCGCCCCCGATACCGCAAAACTGTTGAGCAGCAAAGATAAAACCAAGGAAATAACCACGCCAACTAAAGTGCTTAAGCGCTTAATCATGGGGACAACAATGGCAATAAAGGTTGCCACGATAGAAAAATCCAAATGGTAGTCAGCCAGATTGGGTACCGAGGCTGCCAGCACAACACCCGCGGCAGTAAAGCCGATCCAAGCCAAATAAAAACACAATCCAGCACCCATTAAATAGGCAAAATCATAAGACTTCTTACCAACGCTTAAAGCAAACAACTCATCGGTCAGCAAAAAGGCCACAGGCAAACGCTTTTTCAGCGGTAAACTGGACACATGCTCACGTAAAATCAGCGCATAGAGCAAATGCTGCGCGGTAATCACCAAAATAGTTAAACAAATGGCGATAAAGCCACTGCCGGCAGCCACCATACTGATGGTGACCAACTGCGCCGCACCGGCAAAAACAAACACCGACAAACCGATGCTTTGTAAAGGCGTAAAGCCCTGACTCACCGCCATCGAGCCCGCCAATACCCCCCACGGCAATACGGCTAAACACAAAGGAATAATATGCAAAGCACCTAACCAGAATCGTTGCTGGCGGGAAGAAATGTAATCACTCATAAACAACAGCTGCAATGAAAATAAGTTGATTAGTCTAACGCAAAATATTGAGCAAGAGCCAAAGCTCTACAATGCGCTGCACATTGCATAGCATCAACAAAACAAATCAACTGCCGGTTAGCCATTGCGCTCACCCTATAAAGAGCCTACGGCAATCTTTCTTAAATTTTAGACACAAAAAAAGGGTAAGCCCTTAGGACTTACCCTTTTTAGTGTCGCTAACTATTTAATTAAATAGCAACGATGTTTGCAGCTTGCAGACCTTTTTGGCCGTTCTCTACTTCAAACTGAACGCGCTGGCCTTCTGCAAGAGACTTAAAACCTTCGCTAGCAATAGCACTGAAGTGTGCAAAAACGTCTGGACCTGATTCTTGAGTGATAAAGCCGAAGCCTTTTTCATCGTTAAACCATTTTACAGTGCCGGTAGTTGTATTAGACATAATAATATCCTGAAATTAAATTATAAGTTCGTCTTCAAAGAAGACTCGATAGCATAAAAAATATAGATTTGAACTTAGATACTGCAGGACGGGATTACGAATAATACAACGAACATGTAGGATGTAGATCAGATACTTCTTTCTAGCTGGCAACAAGTATATAGCGCTTATTAACTCTTGTCTAGGGTTATTTGACTTATTTATTCAGAGCCTCAGTCTGAGCGCTCAACGAACCCTTCGAGGGCCTTGCCAACGCACCTGCTAGGCATGGCACTTTACTTGGCGTATCAGCCTTGCCCAATCGCTCTGATCAGCCCTATAACTTTGTTAGGCTCATGCCAAACGCCTAACAATTTCAGGCCGTCAAAAAATAATAATGCTGCAAACAGGCTCAGCAATACTGCAAGGCATCTCATTATATTGGCGTAGATCTTACCGCTTAATAAGGTGCGATATTTACCCAGCACAATAGCCAATACAATTTTTGAACCCGCCAAGGGTAGATAAAAGCCAACAATAAAAAGCAATGGAGCCAGTCGGTTTACACTGTTTGCTTGAATAATGGTCGGCGCCCCCACTGTGAGCCAAAACACGTATGGGTGTGGGCTTAACACATTGCTGAGCACACCTTTGCTGATGGACCTTGCTTTGTCTTGGCTGCGCTGAGTGAGAGGCTGTTTTAGCTTAGCGGTGTCATACGCCATGTAAAAAACATAGCCACTCCCCACTATAGAGAGCAAGCCAATAATGCTTGTGAATCCGGATAACTGACCGACCAGCAACAGCATCAAAAAAATAATGGGGGCATCGGTCATAACGGGGGCTAAAGCGACTTTAACGCCTGCTGTAATTCCATACTGTAAAGACTGCGCAATCACTAACGTTAATAGCGGCCCCGGTGTAAGGCCGGCTGCCAGCCCCATTAGCAAGCCCAAACTTAAGAAATATTCCACGTTCATTTACGCCCTGTACAATAATCCAGCTACACCGCTGCGCCCAACACAGCTCTTGGAGATTTTTACCGCTGCAGCAAATAACTCTAACGAGCGGCTGAATCAAGCAAAAAGTTATTGCCAGCGTAACCAAGCAGTCTGCTTGGCTTTGTGTATCTACGCGCTGGTGATTGCCGCGCCGCTTCACTCTTCGCAATGAATCAATGCATCCCTAAGACGCTATTTAACTTTCGGCCAACGCCGCCGCCTCTTCCACGTTCACTGCCACTAACCGCGAACAGCCGGGTTCGTGCATCGTGACGCCCAGTAGCTGGTCAGCCATTTCCATAGCGATTTTGTTATGGGTGATATAGATAAACTGCACTTTTTCGGACATTTCTTTAACCAAGCGCGCGTAACGACCAACGTTGGCATCATCCAGTGGCGCGTCGACTTCATCGAGCATACAAAAAGGCGCAGGATTAAGCTGAAAAATGGCAAAAACCAGCGCCAGTGCAGTCAGGGCTTTTTCACCGCCAGAAAGTAAATGAATGGTGCTGTTTTTCTTACCCGGCGGCCGCGCCATGATCGCAACACCGGTACTGAGCAAATCATCACCGGTCATTTCCAAACTGGCATGGCCACCACCAAAGACTTTCGGGAACAGCTCTTGTAAGCCGTTATTGATCAGGTCAAAGGTTTCTTTAAAACGGTTACGGGTTTCACGATCAATTTTGCGGATGACGTTTTCTAGGGTATCTAAGGCCTCTACGAGGTCATCGTTTTGTGCGTCTAAGTAGGTTTTGCGCTCCGATTGCTGGCGGTATTCGTCAATCGCAGCAAGGTTAATCGCCCCTAAACGCTCGATACGAGTAGCAATAACGCTGAGTTGCTGCTCCCAAACACTGACTTCAGCCTCCACGGGCAATTGCGCCAGCAGCTGGTGCACATCCAACCCAAGTTCTTGTAGCTGCTGATTGAAGGTATCTTTTTGCACGCTCAGTGTTTGCCAAGCCAAACGCTGGCGTTCGAGTTGTTCACGTACTGCTTGCGCACGTTGCTCGGCTTGACTGCGCTGCTTATCAGCCTCGCGCATCTGAGTGTCGGCATCGTCCAGTGCGGTGCGCGCAGCACGTAATTCATCATCGATAGCCAGCCGAGTATGCAATAACTCCTCCAACTGCGCGCGTAACTCATCAATGGGCGACTCGCCTTCTTCAAGGTTTAAATTAAGCTGTTCGCGGCGCTGATTGGCCTGAGCAAACTGCTGTTCTAAACGCTGTAAGGCCTGCTCGGTGGAGCGCTGCTGGCTGGTTAAGGTGCTGATGCGCAGCGCCAGTTGATGCTGAGTGTTGTTATCCTGCTGCGCCTGCTGACGCAACTGTTCAAACTGGCTGCGTAGTTGCCCTTGTTCGGCTTGCAGCTGTTGCTGTTGCTGCTCGGCGCTGGCCATTGCATCCAGCGCATCTTGTAATAACAGCCGCGCTTCACCGATCTGTTCGGCTTCAAGCTGTTGTTGCTCGCTAAGGTCTGCCAGTTCAGCCGCAATCGCTCGGCGGCGTAGTTGCAACTGTTCAACGCGCGCCACTTTGGCTGATAACTGGCTTTTTAACTCACTTAACAGCCGATGCGCGTTTTGTTCGTCACGGCGCAACTGTTCGCTCTGTTCTTGCAGGGTCTGACGGGTGTGATGCAGTGCTTGCAGCTGTTCTACCAAATGCAATTGCTGCTCGTCCAGCTCGGCTGCGCTGAGCAATAAAGCCTCCAACTCTTGAGCTCGCGCCAGAACGCCGCGGCTCTGCTCATCGCCGCGCTGCACAGTAAGAAAGTGCGCAGCCAGCCAATAGCCATCCTGACTGACCACACTTTCACCGCTGCTTAACTGCGGGCGCAGTTGCAATGCTTCATCCAGCGTTTGTACGGCATACACCTGCGCCAGCCAGGGCGACACATCCAGCGCAGCCGACACCACTTTGCTGAGCAAACTGTTTTTTACTGGCGCAACGCCTGCGCTGTCGCTGACTAAACGCAAATGCCCGCTGCTTAAACTGCTGACATCCAGATCAGCCCAACTGTCCACCTGTACCGCTTGCAAATCAGCGGCCAGTACAGTTTCCACCGCCAACTCCCAACCCGCGGCGACTTTTAAACCATCCAGTAACCGTGGCTGCTGCTGTAATTGCTGTTGCTCCAGCCACTCGTGTACGCCTTGGTCTGGATTCAGAGCCGCCTGCTGCAAGGCTTCTAAGGCAGAAACACGTCCCTGGATACGTTGTAATTGGCCTTGTAGCTGTTGCTGCTGTTGGTTTTTCTCGTTTAGGTGCTCTTGCGTGTCTTGCAGCTGCGCCCTTTGTAATTGCTGGGTGGCAGCTAACTCATCCAAATGCGCCTGGGCGTCATCCACTCGCTCTTGCAACGCTTCCAACGTCTCAGCCTGCGGGTCTTCTTGCAAGTTATGCTGTTCATCTTGCAAGCGTTGTTGGCGCGTGATTAAACGCTGACTGCTGTGCTCCAGCTGATCAATACGCGCGCGCTGCACATCCGCTTCACTGCGTGGCTGGGCACTCTGTTCGGTCAAAAGATTCCAGCGCTCTTGCCAGTCGTGCATCGCGTCTTCTGCCTGCATAAAGGCCGCTGCCGAGCACTCTGCATTCAGCTCTGCCTCTGCTTGCTGCTGCGCTAGAATTAACAACTCATCGGTTAAACGGGCCAGCAATTCACGGTCACTGGCTAAGTGGCTTTCGGTTTCTAAACGAGCACGTTCGGCATCCCGTAAATCATCCTGCAACTGACGCAAACGCTGCTGTGCATGTTGGATACTTTGCTCATGTCGAGCAATATCCGCACCTATGGCATAAAAACGCCCTTGCACACGATTAAAGGTATCGGACAAATCATGATGACCATCACGCAACCCTTCAATTTTGGCATCAACATGACGCTGCTCGGCAATAGCCGCTTCCAAGGCTATCTCTAGCTCATGGATAACCGCCGCATGCTCG
>JAAYFI010000055.1 GCA_012728315.1 Gammaproteobacteria bacterium | reverse complement strand
CGGCTTTGGTGCCGTAGCAGCGAAGTCACCGGCTTTTGCCAATATCGTTGCCTTTCTGACCGACATGCCCGGCTTGGAGTATGCGGGGCTTGCAGTGGCGGTCACTGTGATTGCTGGTATTACCGGTTCTGCTTCGGGTGGTTTAGGCATCGCCTTGCCGATCTTGGCACCGATTTATCAAGGTATGGGTTTAGATAATGGCGCGATGCACCGTATTTCTGCGATTGCTTCAGGTGGTTTAGATTCTCTACCGCATAATGGTTATGTGGTGACCACGATCCGCGCAATCTGTAAAGAGACGCACCAGCGTGCTTACCCTGCAGCCTTTGTCGTGAGTGTGTTGATTCCTCTGCCGGTTCTGGCAATTGCTGTGGTGCTGTACAGCATTTTCACTTAATAGAGCTTAAGTTAAAGCATCAACCCAAGCCTGTATGTTGTGCTGAGTGGCTCAGTGTAATGTGCAGGCTTGGGTTTTTTATGCTGGGTGATTTAATACGATCGCTTTGGCATGTTGGCTGGTACAGTTCTCTTATTGATCTTGTTAGAGCCTTTTGAGATGGAGTTTATGCGTCGAATATTTAGTCTGTGGGCCAGTGTTTTAATCCTGTCTTGGATGACTGCTGCTGTTGCTGAGCCAGCTGTTGAGCGTGAGCGTGTTGGATTGGTATTGTCCGGCGGTGCGGCGCGTGGTTTGGCGCATATTGGAGTGCTCAAAGCATTAGAAGAGCAGGGTGTGGTCATTGATGCGATTGCTGGCACCAGTATGGGGGCTGTGGTTGGAGGGCTGTATGCAGCAGGCTACCGAGTTGCTGAACTGGAGCGCTTGGCAACAGAGTTGGATTGGCAGCAAGCGTTATCGGATGCGCCGCCACGAGAAGATATTCCGTTTCGTCGTAAACAAGATGACCGTGATTTTTTAGTCAAACAAAAGCTCAGTTTTCGTGATGATGGCTCCTTGGGTTTGCCGCTTGGAGTATTACAAGGGCAAAATTTAGCGCTGTTATTAGAAAAGCTGTTTGCACGTGCTGGCGCGGTGGATGATTTTGATGAGCTGCCAATTCCTTTTCGTGCGGTTGCTGCGGATATTTCAAGCGGCGAAGCCGTTGTGTTTTCACAGGGGCATTTAGCTTTAGCCGTGCGTGCCAGTATGTCCATTCCTGCAGTGCTGACCCCGGTTGAAGTGGATGGTCGTCTGTTGGTGGACGGTGGTATTGCAAACAATATTCCGGTGAATATTGCTCGGCAAATGGGGGTTGATCGAGTGATTGTAGTGGATATTGGCTCACCGCTAGCGTCCACCGATGAACTGCAAACAGTGTTTAATATTTTAAATCAGTCGGTAGCGTTATTGACGCGCCGTAACTCTGAAGCGCAACTCGCCACTTTGCGCACCAATGATATTTTAGTACAGCCGAACTTAACGGGGTTTGCAGTCACAGATTTCGCTCGTGCACAGGACATGATGGACGCAGGCTATCGTGCCACTCATGCGCTACAGCCTCGTTTTGCTGATCTTGCGCAGCCCCTAGATAAGCTGCCGAGTAATCTTAAAAAAACTAAAAAACCACCGTTGATCACCGCGATACAGATTCAAAATACTTCAAAGGTCGGTGATGAGGTGATTCGGTATTACATTCGCCAAGAGCTGGGTGAGCCACTGGATGTCGAAAAGCTGCAAAAAGATATGGGTACTTTGTACGGTTTAGAATACTTTGATCGTGTTGAATACCGTTTACAGCCTGAAAAAGATGGTAATACATTGATGATTCGTGCGACAGATAAGCGCACGGGCACCGATTTTTTGCGCCTCGGTTTGAACTTGTCCGACGATTTACGCGGTGATAGTACTTTTAATATCGGTGCCAGTTTTCGTATGAACGGCTTAAATCGCTTGGGTGCTGAGTGGTTAACGCGTGCGCAATTGGGTGATCATCAAGAGCTGTATACCGAGCTGTATCAGCCGTTGGATGTTGGCTCGCGCTATTTCGTTTCACCTTGGTTGCATGGAGAGGTGCGCAATATTAAGTTTTTGGAAGAAGGTGATCCGATTGCTGAGTACCGTTTGCAGCGTTTTCGTTATGGATTGAATTTAGGTCGACAAATTGCGACCAATGCGGAAATACGCTTTGGGTTGGGCACGGGTTGGGGTGATGCAGATGTCCGTATTGGCGAGCGCGAACTACCCGACTTTAGCTTTAAAGAGGGCTATTACCAGCTGCAGTATGCGTTTGATAGTTTGGATCATGTGAACTTTCCAACGCGCGGAGATGAGTTGCGTATTTCAGCACTGCAGCATGCCAGTGAATTGGGTTCTGATGAGCGCTACCGACAATGGCTTATTGAGCTGAATAAACCTTTTAACAAGGGGGCGCATACGTGGATTTTCGGTGGGCGTTATGCGCGCACTTTAGATGCTAAAGAAGTCGTTACCTCCAGCTATCAAATTGGCGGTGCGCAGCAGTTATCAGGTTACCGTGAAAATGCTTTGTCAGGTCAAAATGTGAGCATTGGTCGCATGGTTTATTATCGACGTTTAACGCCCACGCATGCGTTTTCGTTAGGTTTTCCGGTCTATGCGGGAATGTCTTTGGAGCGGGGGCGAGTATGGAATCAATCCAATGATTTAGACAGTGGTTATATTAATGCAATGAGCGTGTTTGTTGCGATAGATAGCCCGCTAGGCCCCTTGAATTTCAGTTACGGTATGAATGAGGATTCTGAAAGCGCGTTTTATTTAAACTTAGGGCGTAGCTTTTAGTAAGGTTATGCGTGTGGCGGGATAGGCTAAGCTAAGCTTTCGGGCTGAGGGTAAAACGTGCAGATCAGCGCTGCAGGCCAATTCGAAGGTCGGCGCAGCGCTGCTTGCAAGGTAGCCTATTGCTCTTGCGAATGCTCGGGATTCTCGCTGTTTTGATCGGCTGTTGCGCTGAGTGGATCGGATAGTTGCAACCAGTTGGCCAGCACTTGGTGGGCCTCAGTTACGCCAATGCGTTTAGTGGATGAGAACAGCTGAATTGTTGCCGTATTGCCCCATTTTTGCTGGATTTCTTTCTGTGTTTTCAGTAGTGCAGCTTTTCCCGCGCCGAAGGTGAGCTTATCTGCTTTGGTTAGGAGAATATGCATAGGCATTTGGCTACTGGCAGCCCAGTCCAGCATTAAACAGTCAAATGGCGTGAGTGGATGACGGATGTCCATCATCAGAATTAAGCCCATTAAACTGGTGCGACTACCTAAGTAGGCTTCAAGGTGTTGTTGCCAGTGCAATTTGAGCGGAATGGGTACTTTGGCATAGCCATAGCCAGGCAGGTCAACCAGTCTGCGCTCTTCATCCAGACTGAAAAAGTTGAGCAGTTGTGTGCGCCCAGGGGTTTTTGATGTCCGGGCTAAGCTGGCTCGGGTCAACGTATTGATTGCGCTCGATTTGCCAGCGTTGGAGCGGCCTGCAAAGGCGACTTCGTAGCCTTCATCTTCAGGACACTGCTCAACACGAGCCGCGCTGGTTAAAAAGCTGGCTTGTTGGCACAGGCCAATTATTGAATTTCTAGGCTGCATAGGTTATCCAAATAATAAGTGCGGCAAGAGGTTCGTTTCCGTTTCACTCTGAGCAGTATATAATGCCAGAGATCGTATGTGCGTGTTGCCGTAGATGTATCTGTAAAAGGTTGTCTGGGCGGCAAATTGTGGTAATGTTTGCATAATTTATAAGTGCCGAGACGAGCTGGGTCAATACTGTGACTGGCTTGATTTGGGGAAAGATAACTTTTTAGCCGTAGTTGGAAGAGCTGATGAACAAATTACTTGTAAGTCTGTTGTTGACCTTAGGCATCAGCGGTTTAGCCCATGCCGCCGGTGATGCCGCAGCGGGTCAAGGAAAAATTGCTATGTGTTCTGCCTGTCACAACCCTGATGGCAACAGTATGCTACCGAATTTTCCTAAGCTTGCCGGACAGGGTGAGCGTTATTTGCTCAAGCAAATGCAAGATATCAAATCAGGTGCGCGTACAGTGGTAGAAATGACCGGTATGCTCGATGCCATGTCTGATCAAGATTTAGCAGATATTGCTGCTTGGTATAACAGCCAGAAAGGCACTATTGGTGCAGCTGATCCAGCATTGGTTAAGCGCGGCGAAGAGCTGTATCAAGGCGGTAAGCTGACTGATGGTATGCCAGCGTGTACAGGTTGCCACTCACCTAACGGTGCAGGTATTGATCTAGCTATTTATCCCAAGCTGAACGGTCAGCATGCGGGTTACATTGCTAAGCAGTTAACGGATTTCCGCGAAGGCGACCGTACTAACGATGGTGAAGCAATGATTATGCGCTCCATTGCGGCTAAGCTCAGCAACAAAGATATCCAGGCGTTATCAAGCTACATCCAAGGCTTAAATTAATATTTAAGCTGATAAATAGAACCCGCCCAGCAGACATTCTGCTCGGCGGGTTTTTTTATGCTTATTACTTTATTTGTGCTGCTTGGTTGTTTAACAGTAATTTTAGTTCTTGATCCTAATCTAGCAATAATTCTTATTAACAGGTCTATGCTAGAAGCCATAAAGTAAACGTATGCTTGAGCCACGCGCCTATGCGTGTTGCTGGGGCTGAGGAGGATCACAGTGCAGGTACTTGATCGGCGCAAGGCATTAACGATAGTGCCCTTTTTCCGCTTAGGCTTTCGACCTTTTTTCTTGTTAGGCAGCGTTCTCGCCATGTTGGCCATTCCGCTGTGGATTATGGCTTTAAATGGCTGGTTTACGGATTGGCAACCAACCGGGGGCTGGCTGGCGTGGCATCGACATGAGCTGTTGTTTGGTTTTGCTGCAGCCATTATTGCGGGTTTTTTACTCACCGCTGTACAAACCTGGACAGGTATTCCGGGCTTGTCTGATAAGCCTTTAATGGCGCTAACAGCCTTATGGGTGGCCGCACGAGTCGCTTGGTTTATTGGTGCGCCGTTGTGGTTGGTGATAGCGCTGGATAGCTTATTTTTGCCTTTAGTGGCCGCGCAGATGGCGCGCAGTGTCTGGCCGGTTCGGCAGGTGCGTAACTATCCGCTGGTAGTGATGCTAAGCCTTATGGCGATTGCCAATGCTGTTACTTTGTACGGCATTGCGACGGGCAATGATCAGCTGCAGCGGCAGGCAACAGTTGGTGGTGTCTGGTTTGTTGCGGCGATTATGAGCATGATCGGCGGTCGTGTAATCCCATTTTTTACACAGCGCGGTTTATTGCGTAAAGAGGGCGTAAGCCCTTGGCCAACCTTAGATTGGCTGTTGCTAATTGGAACAGCGCTATTGTCGATAGCCTTAATGCAAGGTTGGGCCATGCAGCCTAAGTTGTTAGTGGGCGCTGGATTTGCATTGCTGGGTATAGGACATTTAATCCGTAGCGTGCGCTGGTACGATGCCGGTATTTGGCAAGTGCCTTTGTTGTGGTCTTTGCATATTGCTTATGCTTGGATGGGCGTTGCATGTTTGGCCATGGCTTTGTGGCATTTTTCAGTGTTGGCGAATATGAGTCTTGCCGTGCATGCATTAACAGTAGGGGCCATGGGTGGCCTGATTTTAGGCATGATCGCTCGGGTGACTCTGGGGCATACGGGGCGGCCGCTGCACCCACCAAAATCTATGACGTGGGCCTTTGTGCTGTTTAATCTAGGTGCTTTAGCGCGCGTGATCCTTGTAGATTGGGCTTATATACCAGGCTTGTGGATTGCAGCAGCATGCTGGGCTTTAAGTTTTGCGCTGTATTTGTGGAGTTATGCGCCCATGTTGTGGCAAGCCCGAGTGGACGGCCATCCAGGGTAATTTAGCTCGAACCTATGCGTATCTTTGAAAACCACCTTCGGGTGGTTTTTTTATGGGTAAAAAACGTCACTGACGATGTGTTTGGACTCGCTAAACAGCGCAAGGTGTTGCGCTGGTTGATGATGCAAGCTGAGCTGTATTGGTGAATGAAATACATCAGCAATAAAACTTTAGTGTTATTTGTAGTGACTTTGTGTTTAGAATGTTCGAGCTAAGACCCAATAACAACAAAAAGTCATAGTGTGAATATTATTCGAGCGCTGTATTTTGTGTAATTCTAAATGTGGCGCTCCGACATGTTAGGCCCAGGATGCTTGATCGCTGCATGCTGGCCTATTGATGCACTCGCACAATATTTAACTGCTTGTTGGTTTTGAGGCGCGTATGCGACACGCCATTCGTAGTGTGCCGCCTATTGTTTATAAAAATGCAGGAGATTTGCAGTGCACATTGGTGTCCCTAAAGAAACACAGGCAGGCGAAACGCGAGTAGCCGCAACCCCTGAAACGATAAAAAAACTGATCAGCCAAGGCCATAGTGTCACGGTTGCCGCCGGGGCCGGTCTGTCCGCTAGCGTTGCTGACGAAGCTTATGCTGCCGCGGGTGCAAAGCTTGCCAGCCAAGAGGCTGCATTAGCTGCAGATATCGTTCTCAAAGTGGTCGCTCCTAGCGCCGCTGAACTTGAGCATATTAAGCCGCAGGCAGTTGTTGTCGGCATGCTCAACCCTTTTTGCAACGCCACCATTGCTGCTCTGAATGCGCGTCACGTGACCGCCTTCGCTTTGGAAGCTGCACCGCGTACTTCGCGTGCGCAAAGCCTTGATGTGTTGTCTTCGCAAGCCAATATTGCCGGCTATAAAGCAGTATTGCTGGCAGCCAATCACTATCCACGCTTTATGCCAATGCTGATGACCGCAGCGGGTACGGTTAAAGCCGCACGTATTTTGATTTTAGGTGCAGGCGTTGCTGGTTTACAGGCGATTGCTACGGCTAAGCGTCTTGGCGCAGTGATTGAAGCCTCTGACGTACGCCCTGCAGTCAAAGAGCAAATCGAATCCTTAGGTGCCAAGTTTGTTGATGTACCTTTTATTACCGATGAAGAGCGTGAGTGTGCAGAAGGCGTCGGTGGTTATGCGCGTCCGATGCCAGCCTCATGGATGGAGCGTCAAGCGCAAGCCGTACACGAGCGTGCTAAGCAGGCCGATATAGTTATTACTACCGCGCTGATTCCAGGTCGTAAAGCACCCACTCTATTGCAAGCTGCAACCGTTGCAGCAATGAAGCCGGGTTCTGTGGTGATTGATTTAGCCGCTGCACAAGGCGGTAACTGTCCGCTGAGCGTGGCTGATCAAGTGGTTAACCATAACGGCGTCACTATTGTTGGTCATACCAATTTGGCCACGCAGATGCCAGCCGATGCCTCGGCTCTGTATGCCCGCAACGTGCTGGATTTCTTAAAGCTGGTGATTGCCGAAGATGCCCAGTTCAAACTCAATTTAGATGATGACATCGTCGCAGCATGCTTAATGTGCCATGCCGGTGAAGTCGTTCGTAATAACGCTTAACAGGGGATGCAGAGATGGAAATTGCCGACGGTATCTACAATTTAATTATTTTTGTGCTCGCGATTTATGTGGGCTATCACGTGGTGTGGAATGTTACTCCTGCGCTACACACGCCTTTGATGGCAGTCACCAATGCGATTTCTGCGATTGTCATTGTGGGCGCGATGCTGGCTGCCGCGTTGACGGTAACGCCACTTGGCAAAACCATGGGCACGCTGGCTGTAGCATTGGCCGCAGTCAACGTATTTGGTGGCTTTTTAGTCACGCGCCGCATGCTGGAAATGTTTAAGAAGAAGGCTACAAAAGCCCCAGTGGAGAAAGGATAAGATGAGTATGAATCTAATCACGATCTTTTATTTGATCGCCTCGGTATGTTTTATTCAGGCGCTGAAAGGTCTGTCTCATCCCACTACTTCCCGCCGCGGTAACTTGTTCGGCATGAGCGGTATGGCTATTGCGGTGGCGACCACGCTGGCGCTGATTATGAAGCTTAGCGTGCAGTTGGCCGATGGCGGCAGCCTTGCCCAAGGTATTGGTTATGTGTTGGTTGGTCTTTTAGTTGGTGGTACAGCCGGTGCGATTATGGCTAAACGCGTCGAAATGACCAAAATGCCTGAACTGGTCGCTTTCATGCACAGCATGATTGGTTTGGCGGCAGTATTTATTGCGATTGCTGCGGTGGTTGAGCCGCAGTCCTTGGGTATTGTTGAGCATATTACGGATGCCATTCCAGTGGGTAACCGTCTTGAGTTGTTCTTAGGCGCTGCGATTGGTGCGATTACCTTCTCAGGTTCGGTCATTGCCTTTGGTAAGTTGTCAGGCAAGTACAAGTTCCGTTTGTTCCAAGGCGCACCGGTGTCGTTTAAAGGCCAGCATCTGATTAACTTAGCCGTTGGTTTGCTGATTATTGCTTTGGGTATCTACTACACTTTCACCGGAAATCTCACAGCTTTTGCTGTTGTTGTCGCTCTGGCATTTATGATTGGCGTACTGATCATTATCCCGATTGGTGGTGCGGATATGCCGGTTGTGGTATCGATGCTGAACAGTTATTCCGGTTGGGCTGCAGCAGGTATTGGTTTCTCGCTGAACAACTCGATGCTGATTATTGCCGGTTCACTCGTCGGCTCGAGCGGTGCGATTCTCTCTTATATTATGTGTAAAGCGATGAACCGCTCGTTCTTTAATGTGATCCTCGGTGGCTTTGGTAATACACCCGATGCTGCAGTCGCTGGCGCACAGCAAGAGCCGCGTCCAGTGAAGTCAGGCTCATCCGATGATGCAGCGTTTTTGCTGAGCAATGCCGATACTGTGATTATTGTTCCAGGTTATGGCTTAGCCGTAGCCCGTGCGCAACATGCGTTGATGGAGTTGGCTGAGAAGCTGAGCAATCATGGTGTCACTGTTAAGTATGCGATTCACCCTGTCGCGGGTCGCATGCCGGGCCATATGAACGTGTTGCTGGCTGAAGCCGAAGTACCATATGAGCAAGTGTTTGAGATGGATGACATCAACTCTGAATTTGCTCAGGCTGATGTAGTTTTAGTGCTGGGTGCCAATGATGTGGTCAACCCTGCCGCGAAAACTGATCCGCACTCACCAATTGCCGGTATGCCCATCCTAGAGGCCTACAAGGCGAAAACTGTGATCGTTAATAAGCGCTCCATGGCCAGTGGCTATGCGGGTTTAGATAATGAGCTGTTTTATATGGACAAAACCATGATGGTGTTTGGTGACGCGAAGAAAGTCATTGAAGATATGGTGAAAGCGGTAGAGTGATTCGTGCTTTGATTGTGTGGTGATTATAAAAACCTCAGTGCTGAACGAGCGGCACTGAGGTTTTTTTATGCATGTTTTTAGGGGTTGTTGTAGAGTGTAGGCCTGTTGCGGCACTGCTACAGTCGAGGCGTCCAAACCCGTGTCGAAATCGACCTTAGTATAGCTGTGAAAAAATCTTATAGGCATAGAATGCTAGGAACTAGTCAATGCATCTGGCGTGTTGTGAAGTGCAGTGATTGCCCCTGTTAACGCGCAGAAAAGCCTAGATCGTCATGGCTGCTGACAGACATATTTCAAAACAACAACTCTTTAAAGGTGGTTGCATGAGCACTGATTTAAGTAAGTTTATTCGTAACAAAGCATTGTTAGACAAAGTCGTTACTGCAGAAGAAGCGGCCACATGGATTGAAGATGGCATGACTTTGGGTATGAGTGGTTTCACCTTGTTCGGTGAGCCAAAACTATTCCCTAAAGCGTTGGCTGAGCGCGGCCACAAAGAGAAGTTTAAAATTAACCTGTTCACTGGCGCATCAATGGGCCCAGCAGCTGACCAGTCAATGGCTGAGGCGGACATCATTAACTTGCGCGTACCTTATCAAGGTAACCCGGTTCAGCGTAAAAAAATCAATGCTGGAGAAATCTTCTATATTGACCAGCATTTATCGCATATGGCCGAGTCGATTCGTCAGGGCACTTATCCAGCCGTTGACTATGCCATTATCGAAGCCGCAGCTATTACTGAAGACGGCGATATTATCCCTACAGGTTCTGTCGGTAACTCACCGGTTTTCTTGCAAACTGCCAAGAACGTTATCATTGAGCTGAATATCGCAGCACCACGTGAATACGAAGGCATGCACGATATTTACATCCCAGAGCCAGCGGGTGAAAACACCCGTGAAGCCATTCCAGTATTTGAAGTCAGCAAGCGTATTGGCACACCGGGTATGAAAGTCGATCCTGCGAAGATTCGCGGTATCATCATTTCTAGCGAGCCGGATATCCCATCACCGTTGTTTGAGCCAAACGAAGAAACACAGCAAATTGCCAACAACCTACTGGAATTCTTAGGTGGTGAAGTTAAAGCGGGTCGCTTAACTGAAAGCCTTGCCCCACTGCAGTCCGGTGTGGGCTCAGTTGCCAACGCTGTACTCAATGGTATGAAAACTTCAGGCTTTAAAGACATCGTTGTTGCTTCTGAAGTACTGCAAGACGGTGTATTTGACTTGATTGATGCGGGCGTGGTGAAGTTTGCTGCAGGTACAGCACTGTCCTTATCGAAAAAGCGTGTTGACAGCTTGGGTAAAGACTTAGCGAAGTACAAAGATAAGGTTGTATTCCGTCCACAAGAGATCTCTAACCACCCTGAAGTGATTCGCCGTTTAGGTATTATCTCTTTCAACACAGCGTTAGAAGCGGACATCTACGGTAACGTGAACTCAACACACGTTGGCGGCACCCATATGATGAACGGTATCGGTGGTTCCGGTGACTTTGCGCGTAACGCACGCATTACCATCTTTGTCACTCAGTCCACAGCTAAAGATGGCAAGATTTCTGCAATCGTACCTTTCGTCACTCACGTGGACCACACCAACCATGATGTTGATGTGATTATCACTGAGCAAGGTTATGCGGATATTCGTGGTTTGGCTCCAGTTCAGGCTGCTGAGCGCATTATCGAAAACTGCATGCACCCAGACTATAAGCAGCAGGCGCGTGATTACCTTGCTGAAGCTAAGACGCGTGGCGGTCAAACACCACACAACTTAGAAAAAGCCTTCTCATGGCACCTCAACTTTGCTAAAAACGGCACTATGCTGCTGAAATAAGTTCAAGCACTTGGGGCATCGATACACAGATGCCCCCAAGTTGCGAGCTTACTGCGCTAAATAAAAAAAGGCAGATACTGTAAAAGTATCTGCCTTTTTTATATGTATTTTTTAAAATCTGTGGTTGGCTCTGCTGTGATTAGAGTACTTCAATTAAAGGAATGCTCAGTTTTTCCAGCAGAAGAGCTTGCGCATTGTTGGTGCTGTGGCCAAGAGCAGGCTGGAGGTGCTGGTAGCTGCCATCGCTTTGTAGAAGCCAAGCGTGGCTGTTATCACTTAAGTAGCACTGCAACTCTTTTTTTACTCGGGCGATGAGTTTTTTATTTTCCAATGGGAAGCATGTTTCAATGCGTTTATCGAGGTTGCGCTCCATCCAGTCGGCGCTGGACAGTAGGAGTTGCTCATCACCGCTACTGTTTAAAAAATAGAAAACACGGCTGTGCTCAAGAAATTGGCCGATAATTGAGCGCACTCGAATATTATGTGAAACCCCCGGTATGCCTGGACGTAAGCAGCACATACCGCGCACAATGAGATCAATTTCAACGCCGGCTTGACTGGCTTTGTAAAGCGCTTTGATCATTCGTGCATCTGTCAGCGCATTCACTTTAATAATAATGCGAGCGTCTTTACCTTCATGGGCATGCTGAGCTTCGCGAGCAATTAAATCCAGTAGGGTTTTGCGTAATGTGAAAGGCGCATGAAATAGCTTTTTCATGCGCAAGGTTTTCCCCATGCCAATCAGCTGATTAAACAGGCGTGAGACGTCTTCGCAAAGCTCAGGATCGGCGGTGAGCAGGCTATAGTCAGTATATAAACGGGCATTGCCGGCATGGTAATTACCTGTGCCTAAATGCGCATAGCGGACAAAATGCCCGTTTTCGCGGCGCAAGATTGAAACGATTTTAGCGTGGGTTTTAAAACCAACCACACCATAAATCACCACTGCACCGGCCGCTTGCAGACGACTGGCAAGAGCCAAATTGGACTCTTCATCAAAGCGGGCGCGTAACTCAATAACAACGGTGACCTCTTTGCCGTTGCGTGCAGCATCCACTAAAGCGTCAACAATTTCAGAGTTAGCGCCGGCGCGATATAAGGTTTGCTTGATTGCCAGCACATTTGGGTCTTTGGCCGCGCAGCGCAGCAGGTCAACGACAGGAGTAAAAGACTCAAACGGATGATAAAGCAAGATGTCTTGTTTGCTGATAGCCTGGAAAATATTTTCGCTATTTTGCAATGCCTTGGGGATGGATGGGGTAAAGGGTGGAAACTGTAAGTGCGGATGACTTTCTAGGCCGGTTACACTGAATAAACGCGTCAGATTGACAGGGCCATTGACTTGGTACAGCTCAGCAGTGGATAAGCCGAATTGTTTGAGGAGAAAGTCAACTAAGTGCGCAGGGCAAGTATCGGCGACTTCAAGCCGTACCGCATCACCGAAACGCCGTGAGTACAGCTCGCCACGTAGGGCGCGAGCTAAGTCTTCAACATCCTCGGTATCAACTGATAAGTCAGCGTTGCGGGTCAGCCTGAACTGATAACAGCCGGTGACGCTCATACCGTGAAATAAATCATCGGCATGCGCATGAATCATTGAGGATAAAAAGACGTAGTTGACGCCGGGGCCGCCTACTTCCTCAGGTACCTGAATAATGCGTGGGAGCAAGCGTGGTGCAGGCAAAATCGCCAGCCCCGAGTCACGGCCAAACGCATCCACGCCTTCGAGCTCAACAATAAAGTTCAGGCTTTTATTGACCAGTAACGGAAATGGGTGGGTGGGATCTAGACCAATAGGGGTAATAATAGGTGCGATTTCTGCGTCAAAATAAGCTTTTACCCAGGTTTTTATTGCGCTTGTCCATTTACGCCGGCGAATAAAGCGGATCTCTTGCTTGGCCAGCTCTGGAAGTAAAATATCATTGAGAATTTGATACTGGCGATCGACTTGTTCATGCACGACTTCTGCGATTCGAGCTAGAGCTTGGTGAGGCTGTAGGCCATCTGCATCCGCTTTTTCGCGCGCAAAAGTAATTTGCTTTTTCAGCCCAGCTACACGAATTTCAAAAAACTCATCGAGATTGCTGGAAAAAATCAGCAAAAATTTAAGACGTTCCAGTAACGGGGTTGACTCATCCAGCGCCTGTTCTAAAACGCGAATATTAAATTGCAACTGTGAGAGTTCGCGATGTAGATACAGGCTGCTATCGTCAAGGTTGCTAATGGGGGCTATGGCAACGGCAGAGGCCTCACTGGTCGGCGCTGGCGACTCGAGGGCGCTATTTTCGCTGAGCGGTTTAGTCTGTACTGCCAGCGGTTTTGATTCTGCGTTGCTCATAGACTCTCCAAAATGAATTACGCGCCTTGTTTTAATTGTTTAGCAGCCTGTACGGCAAAGTACGTCAGAATACCGTCCGCTCCAGCACGTTTAAATGCCACTAAGGACTCAAGAATAACCGCTTCGCTAAGCCAGCCATTTTGAATTGCAGCCATATGCATTGCATATTCACCGCTCACTTGGTAGACAAAGGTTGGCGCCTTAAATTCTTCTTTAACGCGATGCAGAATATCTAAGTACGGCATGCCAGGCTTAACCATAACCATATCCGCACCTTCGCTGAGGTCGGTGGCGACTTCGTGTAGGGCTTCATTGCTGTTAGCCGGATCCATTTGATAAGTGGATTTGTTGGCTGAGCCTAAATTGGCGGCAGAGCCAACGGCATCGCGGAAGGGGCCGTAATAGGCGCTGGCATATTTGGCTGAGTAAGCCATGATGCGTACATTGGTGTGTCCTGCTAACTCTAGGGCTTCGCGGATCGCTTGAATGCGGCCGTCCATCATGTCAGACGGAGCAACAATTTGCGCACCAGCTTCAGCATGGGACAGCGCTTGACGTACCAAGGCGTCAACGGTCTCTTCATTCATAACATAGTTGTTGTCATCCAAAATGCCGTCTTGACCGTGGGTGGTAAAGGGGTCTAGGGCAACGTCGGTAATCACACCAAGCTCAGGGAAACGCTCGCGTAAGGCGCGCACAGCGCGTTGGGCAATACCTTCGGGGTTCCATGCCTCTGCAGCATCCAGTGATTTATGTTCTGCTGGCGTCACAGGGAACAGGGCCAGTGCTGGAATGCCCAGCTCAACCCAAGCCTCAGCTTCTTTGAGCAACAAATCAATGGAGAGTCGCTCAACGCCAGGCATTGAAGGCACTTCTTCGCGGCGGTTGCTACCGTCCAAAACAAATACCGGCAGAATCAAGTCATCGACACTGAGTTGATTTTCACGCACTAAGCGGCGGGAAAAATCATCACGACGGTTGCGACGCAGTCGTGTGGCTGGAAAAACACGGTTGGCAGTATTGATGCTCACAGTAGCTCCTCATCCCGCAAAACGGGGGTTGTGTAACAAATTGTAGGCTAATAGTATGACGAAAAAATGATCAAAGTGCGAAAGTTGCAGTATTTAACTGATGCAGGTCATGCACAGTGAAATTTACGTGAAAATCATGCCATCGAGCAGCTGTTGGCAAATAATACTATTGCAACAGGTGTGTGCTCTGGTATTATTCACGACCTGTTTTCGTGCGGTACTCGACAATGGTGTTGGGTGGCGGCACGGCTATGTTGAGGATACACCATGAAAGCCGATATTCACCCAAATTATACTGAAATCAACGCTACTTGCAGCTGCGGTAACGTGATCACCACGCGCTCTACTGTTTGCAAAGACATTAGTATTGATGTGTGCTCTGAGTGTCACCCGTTCTACACTGGTAAACAAAAAGTGCTTGATGTGGGTGGTCGTATTGATCGCTTCAAACAGCGCTTTGGCGGTTTCGGTGCAGCAAAATAATGAGCATTTAAATGACCTATTTAATATCGGTCGTCGCAATGCTAAAAAAAGCGTCCTTTGTGGGCGCTTTTTTTTTACTGCTTTCTTCGAGCGCATATGCTGCGACTTCATTTTGTACGATCAATAAAAAATTACCCGAGTATGCGGTGCAGTCTGTGGTGGATGGCGACACGCTGCGTTTGCAGGATGACCGCCGTGTACGCTTAATTGGCATTGATGCGCCGGAGATGGGTGGTCGAGGCCGCACCACTGAGCCTTATGCAGTGCAAGCTAAGCGCCGTTTAAACGCTTTAGTTCAAGGCAATAACAATAAAGTGCATTTACGCCTAGGCGAGCAAAGCCATGATCGCTATGGACGGGTTTTGGCCCATTTATATGACCGCGATGGTGTGAATCTAGAAGAGCAGCTGCTCTCTGAGGGTTTGGCTTTTCATGTGGTGATTGCACCCAATACAGCTTTGGCTGAGTGCTTGGCCCAAGCAGAACAGCATGCGCGTCAGCGCCGTCTTGGGGTGTGGAAAAATGCCACCTTTGTGTCTGCGCAACAGCTCAATAAGGGCGGTTTTACCTTATTGCAGGGGCGCATTGAAAGTGTCGAACGCAACCGCGGGGGCGTATGGCTAAACTTAGGGCATTCAGTCACAGTTAATATTCCTCTGCAGGCGTTGCCATACTTTAAAGGCGAAAGGTTTGAGCAGTGGCGGGGGCGGACTTTAAAAACGCGCGGCTGGGTGACGGAGCGTAGAGGTCAACAAAAAAAATATGCAAAGTGGCGCATAACAGCCAGCCATCCAAGTATGCTTGAGCTTCACTAAGTATAAAAAAGTGGTGAATACACTGGAAAACCTTGGGTGTTTCACCGCTTTGTATGCAGAGTGCATGAGATGCTCTTGTGGGGTTTGTAGTTCTTGAGTATGCTCGCATATCGTCAAATTCATTATAATAGTCAAGCGGAAATTGCCCATTATGTCTGATCTAAAAACAGCCGCTCTGGAATACCATGCTTCCCCACGTCCGGGAAAATTAAGTGTTGAGCTCACTAAACCTACTGCAACAGCGCGTGATTTAGCGTTGGCTTATAGCCCCGGTGTGGCAGAGCCTGTCCGTGAAATTGCCCGTGATGCCGATCTTGCTTATAAGTACACGGGCAAAGGTAATCTTGTCGCAGTTATTTCAGATGGTACGGCAATTTTAGGCTTGGGTAATTTAGGGCCTTTGGCTTCAAAACCGGTAATGGAAGGTAAAGGTGTTTTATTTAAGCGCTTTGCTGGCGTAGATGTGTTTGATATCGAGGTCGATGCAGAAAGCCCGCAAGCATTTATTGATACAGTCAAACGTATTTCTATTACCTTTGGTGGTATTAATTTAGAAGATATTAAAGCGCCTGAGTGTTTTGAGATTGAACGTGCTTTGATTGAGCAGTGCGATATTCCTGTATTCCATGATGACCAGCACGGCACCGCGATTGTAACCGCAGCGGGCATGCTCAATGCTTTGGAAATTGCTGGTAAAACACTGGAAGAAGCGCGTATTGTTTGTCTAGGTGCTGGAGCTGCTGCCACAGCTTGTATGAAGCTGCTGATCAGCATGGGCGCTAAGGTTGAAAACATCTTTATGGTTGACCGTAAAGGCGTGATTCATTCTGGCCGTGATGATCTAAACCAGTACAAAGCCGTATTTGCCCATGAAACAGATCGCCGCACTTTGGCTGATGCAATGGAAGGTGCTGATGTCTTTGTTGGTCTTTCCGGTGCTAATCTGCTTAGCGCGGAAAACCTGATGCGCATGGCTGAAAATCCAGTGGTTTTTGCCTGCTCTAATCCTGATCCTGAGATTGATCCAAAGCTCGCCCACGCAACCCGTCCTGATGTGATTATGGCGACAGGTCGTTCAGATTATCCAAACCAGGTGAACAACGTCTTAGGCTTCCCATTTATCTTCCGTGGCGCGCTGGATGTACGCGCTACACGTATTAATGAAGAAATGAAGATTGCTGCGGTGCATGCTTTGCGTGATCTGGCAAAACTGCCTGTATCCAATGCGGTCTGTGATGCCTACGGTATTGACTGTCTTGAGTTTGGTCGTGAGTATATTATTCCTAAGCCGATGGACCCGCGCCTTATTACCCTAGTATCTGATGCTGTGGCTAAAGCAGCGATTGAGACCGGTGTAGCGACCTTGCCTTATCCTAAGCATTACCCGCTGACGTCTGTGGATGATGTGTTTAACGGCTAAGTGATAGTTCATCATAAAAAACCCGCCAAGTGCGGGTTTTTTATTAGTAAGATTGACCGTCTAGTGGCAAATGATGGCTTTAGAACAGATCAATAGGAGCCGTTTCCGTCGGTTCGAAATAGGAATTGCTTGGCTCGCCCCAGCTGTTGTCTATTTCATCCATAGTGGGTGGCGAGTCCTCGCTTTTAAAGATTTCAAAGTAGGCGTTAGGCGTGCCAGGGCGAGCGATACGACCGCTAACAGGGTCGATACGTAAGGTCATCATGCCGGCCGGTTCTTTCATCGTCTGCATCGGCTTATCTTTGAGGGCGTAGCCCATATAGTCGACCCAGATTGGTAGCGCCACTGTGCCACCATATTCGTTTCTGCCAAGGCTCTCGGGTTGGTCAAAGCCAGCCCATACCGTTGTGACCAGTTCGTTGTTATAGCCTGCAAACCAACTGTCTTTAGAATCGTTGGTGGTCCCTGTTTTGCCGGCTAAATCACTCCGGTTTAAGCTTAGAGCGCGGCGCCCGGTACCGCGCTTAATGACATCTTGTAGCATGCTGGTCATGATATAAGCCGTACGCTCATCGATGATGCGTGGTGCTTCCAGTGGCGGCTCAAGTTCAGTGTTAGATAGCTGCTCTTCAGGCACAGAGCTGGCGGTGTTGTTGCTGGTTTTGTTTGTAGGGACGCGTGCTGGATTGGCAAGGAAAATTGTTTGTCCGTCACGGTTTTCAATGCGCTCAATCAGATAAGGCTCGACTTTATAACCCCCGTTAGCAAAGGCTGTCCAGCCGGTGGTAATCTCCAGCGGGGTGAGTGTGGCTGTTCCTAGCGCTAAAGAAAGGTTGCGCGGTAGGTCATCGATATTAAAACCAAATTTACTGATGTAGTCGCGAGCATATTGCATACCAATATCTTGCAATATGCGAATTGATACTAAGTTGCGCGAGCGGTATAAACCTTCTCTGACGCGTATTGGGCCGAGAAAAGTATTATTGTCATTTTTGGGGCGCCATACCGCTTTCATGCCGGGCTCAAAGATCTCTAAAGGCGTGTCATTAACAATGGTTGCGGCCGTGTAGCCTGCGTCTAGCGCTGCACTATAAATAAAAGGTTTAAAGCTTGAGCCGGGCTGGCGTTTGGCTTGAATCGCACGGTTGTAATTACTTTGGCCAAAAGACAAGCCGCCGACCAGTGCGCGGATTGCGCCATTATTGGCATCTAAAGAGACCAGTGCCGCTTGAGCTTTAGGGATTTGCGCAAAGCTTAGAGTGTTATCGGCTTGGCGTTGCACTCGAATAAGATCACCGATGCGTACGATGTCAGCCGGCTTTCTGGGAATTGGACCCATGCTGCGGCTATTAATAAAGGGGCGTGCCCAACGCATACTTTGCCAGCTCACAGGCTCTTGCTCACCATTGGCTAGAAGGACGGTAATGCTGTCAGTGCCAATGTGCGTAACAACAGCTGGTAAAAACTGGGTAATGGCTCTGGCTTTGGCTAATGCTTCAGGCCACTGGCTTTCTGCAAGAGCCGACTGCTCTGGTTTGCGGTAGCCATGGCGCTGATCATAGGCCACTAAGCCCTTGAGAACCGCTTGCTCGGCTTGGGTTTGTAGGTCAGACGGGATTGTGGTGGTAACACTGTAACCATCGGTATAGGCTTGACCACCAAAACGGCCGACCATTTCAGCGCGTGCCATTTCAGCAATATAAGGCGCGTTAAGATCCGGTGCGGTGATATGCAAACGTGCGGTTAAAGGCTCTGCAATGGCTGCTTGGTAATCTTCTTCAGAGATGCGCCCAAGCTTAAGCATGCGCCCTAGAATCCAGTTACGACGCTCCATACTACGTTCGGGGTTGGCAATAGGGTTAAAACGCGAGGGCGCTTTAGGTAAGCCGGCAATCATGGCCATTTCCGCAAGGCTGATTTCACCGATCGATTTGCCGTAATAAACTTGGGATGCTGCTTCAATTCCGTAAGCACGGTTGCCGAGGTATATTTTATTGATATAAAGCTCTAGAATCTCATCTTTAGTTAATTCACGCTCAATTTGTAAGGCTAATAAAATTTCATTGGCCTTGCGTGAAAAACTGCGCTCGCTGGAGAGGAAAAAGTTTTTGGCGACTTGCATGGTAATGGTGCTGCCGCCGGTTTGAATGCGGCCTGTTTTTAAAATTTGAGCAGCAGCGCGCACTAAACTACCGGGATCTACGCCATAATGATTGGCAAAATTATCGTCTTCAGCCGCCAGTAATGCATGAATGAAGTTTTCAGGGATGTCGTTGAATAAAATAGGAGAACGTCTCATTTCTCCAAATTCAGCGATTAACTTTGCGTCATGACTATAGACCCGCAAAGGAATCTGTAGTTCTATACTGCGTAGGGATTCAACAGACGGTAGGTTTGGACTTAAGTATAGAAAAGCGCCACTTAAGCTCAGCGCAAGTCCACAAATAATAGCGGTAAGGGTGGCAACGAGGAATTTCAGCAAGTGCATCAAGGCTATTGGATTCCTGAAGAAAAATTAGGGGGTATGAAGGTTGCAGCGTCATATAATAAAACTGGGCACATTATAAGCGTTTTTAATCGAGAGAAGCTATTTACGCTTCCTGACAAAATTGTTTTTAAATGTGGAAAAAATCATAACCGCACATTAAGTGACGGATGCTGATAGGAATTCGGTCGTGCTAGGGCTCTTCAAAAAGAAAGCGAATACGCTGCTGGGGATCGACATAAGTTCGACTTCAGTCAAGCTCATAGAACTGAGTCGCTCAGGTAGCCGCTACAAAGTAGAGGCATATGCTGTTGAGCCGCTCCCACCTAATGCAATTGTAGAGAAAAATATTGCTGAACTGGAAATGGTTGGGCAGGCTTTATCTAGACTTGTCACTAAAGCTCGTACCAGCGTTAAACACGTTGCTGTGGCTGTAGCGGGCTCGGCGGTGATTACGAAAACCGTTGAGATGGACGCTGGGCTGTCTGATGATGAATTAGAAAACCAGTTAAAAATCGAAGCAGATCAATACATCCCTTATCCACTTGAAGAGGTTGCAATTGACTTTGAGGTGCAAGGTCCTGCCGCGCGCAGTAGCGATCGAGTGAATGTCTTATTGGCCGCTTGCCGTAAAGAAAACGTTGAAGTGCGCGAGGCCGCTTTAGCGTTGGCGGGCTTAACCGCGAAGGTTGTGGAAATTGAAGCCTATGCGCTGGAACGTGCTTACAGCTTGCTGGCTGAGCAGTTGGGCGATGGCGAAGAAGATTTAACCGTTGCTGTTGTTGATATCGGTGCAACCATGATGACCCTGAGCGTTTTGCATAATGGTCAGACGATTTATACCCGCGAGCAGATGTTCGGTGGTAAGCAGTTAACCGAAGAGATTCAGCGCCGCTATGGGCTGTCTGTAGAAGAGGCAGGTCTGGCTAAAAAGCAAGGCGGTTTACCGGATGATTATGAGAATGAAGTTCTAAACCCATTTAAAGATGCGGTGGTTCAGCAGGTCTCGCGCTCCTTGCAGTTCTTTTTTGCGGCGGGGCAGTATAGTGATGTGGATTATATTGTATTGGCGGGTGGCACCTCTTCTATTGTTGGGCTTGATCAGCTTATACAGCAGAAAATTGGTACGCCAACCCTAGTGGCTAACCCATTTGCGAATATGACACTCAGCAATAAAGTCAGTGCCGGTGCGCTCGCCAGTGATGCGCCGTCTTTGATGATTGCTTGTGGCTTAGCAATGAGGAGTTTTGACTGATGGCACGCATCAACTTACTTCCTTGGCGCGAGCAGTTGCGCGAAGAGCGCAAACAGCGCTTTCTAGTCACTTTAGTTGGGGTGCTGATTGTTGCTGGTGGTCTTGTGTTTTTAGCAGATCAGTACCTCAATGCTGCCATTACCCAGCAAAACGCTCGTAACGAGTTTATTCGTAAAGAAATCTCGGTGCTGGATGCACGTATTAAAGAAATCAGCGAACTTAAAACCCGCCGTCAACAGCTGGTTGAACGTATGAAGATTATTCAGGATTTGCAGGGGAATCGACCCATTGCCGCCCGTGTCTTTGATCAACTGGTACGTACATTGCCCGATGGCGTTTATTTCACTGATTTAAAAATGGTGGGTAAATCGATTTCTGTGGAGGGTGCTGCTGAGTCAAACAACTTAGTCTCAAGCTTAATGCGTAACCACGAAGCGTCTGACTGGTTAATGGCGCCTAATCTCACAGAGGTTAAGGCGGTTAGTGCAGACAAATTGGATCAGGCCAATACGTTTAAGCTTACAGTGCAACAAACTGTACCCAGTGATGAGAACCAGCAAGGAGGTCAGCAATGAGTTTAGTGGACTCCTTTAAAAGCTTAGGTAAAGTCGATTTCGCCGAGCTGGATCTTAATAATATTGGTGCATGGCCGGCGGCTGTGCGTGCTTTAGCCTGCCTGATTGTCCTCGTTGCTGTATTAGCGCTGGGCTACTTTATGCACCTAACTGATTTGCAAGATGTGCTTGAGCGCAACAAGCAAGAAGAAGTGGCGCTCAAAGAGCAATTTACGCAAAAGGTGCGCCAAGCGGCCAACTTAGAAGAGTATAAAGAGCAAATGAAGCTGATGGAGGCTTCTTTTGAAGCGCTATTGCGTCAGTTGCCCAGTGATACTGAAGTACCAGGTTTGCTTGAAGATATCACCAGCGCTGGTCTGAATTCGGGATTGGAGTTTGAGGAAATCAAATTGCTACCGGAGGTCACTCAGCCTTTCTATATTGAGCTGCCTATTCAGGTGAAAGTGTTTGGTAGCTATCACGACTTAGCAACTTTTGTGAGTGCCGTGGCAGGTATGCCGCGTATTGTTACCTTGCATGATTTCTCTATTAAGCCAGTAGTGGCAGGTAATAGCTCTAAGTTGGCAATGAATATTTTAGTGAAAACCTACCGTTACAATGATCAAGGAGCGAAGAAATGAAGCGCTCTCATTATATTCTTGCGGCGCTGCTGTCTGTTGGGCTAATGGGTTGTGATTCATCCAATAGTTTTGCTGATTTACAGGCATTTATGGATGAGGTTAGGGCACGACCTAAAGGTGCAATTGAGCCAATGCCTAAAGAAGTGGTGTATGAGCCTTTTACTTATATGGCGGCAGCATTGCGCAGTCCATTTCAGCCGCCGGTAAAAATTGAGCTCACAAGCCGCGAGAAAGGTAATAAGGATATCAAACCGGATGAAACGCGGGTCAAGCAGTTCCTTGAAGGGTTTAATATTGAAAGCTTTGTGATGGTTGGCACGCTTTCAAATGCTTCAGGCACTTATGCTTTAATTCGCGGAGGAGACGGTGTGCATCGTGTACGCATAGGTGACTACCTCGGTGGTAACCATGGTCGCGTGACGGCGATCACTGCATCGGCTGTTGAAGTGATCGAAATTGTTTCTGATGGCGATGGTGGCTGGTTGGAACGGCCGCGCACTCTGGCTTTGCAGGAACGCTCTTGAGTGGGTCTGGCTATGAAAACTGACTATTGGAAAGCACAACGGAATTGGAAAATGAAAATAAAACTATCTCGTATCGGTATGACTTTGCTGGCTTCGGCATTATCCCCAGCATTATTGGCTGCCAACCTGCAGGCGCTCGATGTGGCTGCATTGCCTGGTGATAAGGTTGAACTTAAGTTAGCGTTTGATGAGCCGGTAACTGCGCCACGCGGTTATACCATCGAGCAACCCGCTCGGATTGCCTTAGATTTACCCGGCGTAAAAAATAAATTAGGTACTAAAAATAAAGAGTTGGGCTCTGGTAATGCGCGCAGTGTCAATATTGTCGAAGCGCAAGATCGAACTCGCCTAATTATTAATATGACTAGTTTAGCGCCTTATAGCACCCGCGCTGAAGGCAATAACTTGTATGTGGTCGTCGGCGAAGGTGTAGCGGCTTCAGCGCCTGTTTCCACAGCACCTATCGTGAAACCTTACGTTGCTAAACCACGTGGTATTAGCAATATCGATTTTCAGCGTGGCGAGCAAGGCGAAGGTAATGTGGTCATTGAGCTCAATGATCCAACCAGCACGCCAGATATTCAAGATCAAGGCGGCAAGATTCGCCTCACCTTTGCTAAGTCTGCGTTGCCTGAGGCGTTACGCGTGCGTCTTGATGTAAAAGACTTCGCTACACCGGTTCAGTTTGTGAATGCCAGTGAAACCAATGGCAATGTGTCTATTGTGATTGAGCCGAACGGCCTTTACGACTATTTGGCTTACCAGACGGATAATAAACTGACCGTTAGTGTAAAACCTGTAACTCCCGAGCAAATCGAAAAGCGTAACGCTGACCGCTTTGCTTATACCGGTGAAAAGCTGTCGTTGAATTTCCAAGATATTGATGTGCGTTCAGTTTTGCAGTTAATTGCTGACTTTACGGATTTAAACTTGGTTGCCAGTGATACCGTACAAGGCAATATTACATTGCGTTTGCAAAATGTACCTTGGGATCAAGCTTTAGATTTAGTGTTAAAAACCAAAGGCTTAGACAAGCGTAAAATTGGTAATGTGTTACTGGTTGCGCCTGCAGATGAAATTGCTGCACGTGAGCGTCAAGAAATGGAAGCGCAAAAGCAAATTGCTGAGCTGGCGCCTTTACGTCGTGAGCTGATTCAAGTGAACTACGCAAAAGCATCACAAATTGCGGCTTTGTTCCAATCGGTAACCAGTGGTCAAGGCGATGAGCGTGGTTCGGTTACGGTCGATGATCGTACCAACAGCATTATCGCTTACCAAACCCAAGAAAAACTCGATGAGCTGCGCCGTGTGGTTGCACAGCTGGATATTCCTGTACGTCAAGTAATGATTGAAGCGCGTATCGTTGAAGCTAATGTGGATTACAGCAAAAGCTTAGGTGTTAAATGGGGTGGTAGTTTAACAACGGGCAGTGGTAACTGGACTGCAAGTGGTAAAGATGGTGCAGGTAGCCCATTTGTTGATCTAGGGACTATAGGCTCAACCTCTGGGCTGGGTATTGGTTTTGTTTCTAATCATGCCATTTTAGATCTACAGCTCTCGGCGATGGAAAAAACCGGTAATGGTGAAGTGGTTTCCCAGCCTAAAGTGGTTACTTCAGATAAAGAAACAGCCAAAATCTTAAAAGGTGCTGAGATTCCATATCAAGAGGCTAGCTCCAGCGGTGCAACCAGCACTTCATTTAAAGAGGCCGCTTTATCGTTGGAAGTAACACCACAGATTACACCTGATAATCGCATTATTATGGATGTGAAGGTAACTAAGGATGAGCCTGATTTTGCTAATGCGCTCAAAGGCGTGCCACCGATTAAAAAGAATGAGGTGAATGCTAACGTTCTAGTGTCCGATGGTGAAACTATTGTGATTGGTGGCGTGTTCTCTAATACGCAAAGAAAATCCGTTGACAAAGTTCCATTCTTGGGTGATTTACCCTTTGTAGGACGTGTTTTCCGCAGGGATTATGTGCAAGACGAGAAATCTGAATTGCTGGTCTTTATTACTCCGCGTATTATGAACAACCAGGCGATTTCACTGAATAATTAATGCAAACACGTAATTATATACTTGTAGGTCCGATGGGTGCAGGGAAAAGCACCATCGGACGTTTGCTGGCTAAAGAACTCAGTTTGCCCTTCAAAGACTCAGATAGAGAAATTGAAGAGCGAACGGGTGCCAGTATTCCTTTGATTTTTGATGTTGAAGGTGAAGCAGGTTTTCGCGATCGTGAGCAAGCGGTGATTGCTGAGCTGTGTGAGCAGCAAGGCATTGTGTTAGCCACAGGTGGTGGTGCAGTGTTGCGTGCTGCAAACCGTCAAGCGATGAGCCAGTCGGCAGTGATTATTTATTTGCATGCATCGGTTGAGCATCAGCTGGCGCGCACGGCCCGAGATCGTAACCGCCCTTTGTTGCAGACAGAAAACCCAGCTCAAGTGCTGACCCGCTTATTAGAGCAGCGCGATCCTTTATATCGAGAAATTGCGACTTTGATCATTGAGACCGATACACGTCCGCCGCGTATGGTTGTGCAAGAAATTATGCAGTTTCTCAGCACCTATCAGAGCCACTAATCTTGCCGCGCAAATCTGCGCTATACTTGCGTTTGTAGCAAATGTGCCTCAAGTCCCAGCAGGCATAGACATCCCATATTTATCACAGCGTTATAACGAGAGGCATGCATGCGCACCCTTACTGTTGATTTAGCTGAACGCAGCTATCCAATCCATATTGGTACGGACTTATTAAGGCAAGCGCAGCTGTTTGCTCCACATATTGCTGGTCGTAAAGTTGCAATTGTCACTAATACCACAGTGGCTCCTTTGTACTTAGAACAATTGCGTGCGGCGCTACATGGCTATGAAGTGAGCGAAATTATTTTGCCAGATGGTGAGTCCTATAAAAACTGGGAAACCCTGCAGTTGATTTTTGATGCGTTATTGCGTGATAAGCACGACCGTAAAACCACTTTGATTGCTTTAGGTGGTGGTGTGATTGGCGATATGACGGGGTTTGCCGCAGCATGTTATCAGCGGGGTGTGGCTTTTATTCAGGTGCCAACCACTTTGTTAGCGCAGGTGGATTCTTCTGTTGGCGGTAAAACGGGGATTAACCACCCGCTCGGTAAAAACATGGTGGGTGCCTTTTATCAGCCGCAGGCGGTGGTGATTGATACTGCAACATTGTCCACGTTACCGCCACGCGAGTTGTCGGCAGGCCTTGCTGAAGTCATTAAGTATGGTTTGATTTGTGATGAGCCATTTTTAACTTGGCTGGAGCAGCATATGGCGCAGCTGTGCGGGCTTGATAACCCGCTAATGAGCGAGGCTATTGAGCGTTCGTGTTTGGCAAAGGCTAAAGTGGTTTCAGCCGATGAGCGTGAGTCTGGGGTGCGCGCTACGCTTAACCTAGGGCACACATTTGGGCATGCTATTGAAACTGAGCAAGGCTATGGTGTGTGGCTACACGGTGAGGCCGTTGCGGCGGGAACTGTGATGGCCTTAGAAATGTCTTACCAGCTTGACTGGTTGACTTTAGCGCAGCGCGATAGAGGCATACGTTTGTTAGAGCAAGCAGGTTTGCCAGTTGTGCCACCGGCCAATATGACGGCAGAGACCTTTTTAGCTCATATGGCAGTGGATAAGAAAAATATTGATGGGCAAATACGCTTAGTCTTATTGCGTCGATTAGGGGAGGCGGTTGTGACCGCAGATTATCCTGCCGATATTTTGCATAAGGTACTAACCACGGATTACCCCGCAATTGCCAGCAGTATTTAACGGGAAAAGAGTGCCATGACAGACTTGTACGCCGATGATGATTATCTTGATTACTACCAATTTGAGCATGACCCCTTTTTAGGTCGTGGCCCAAGCTTTAAGTTCTTTGCCGCTAAGCGTCGCCCTGTATTGGTGGAACTGCATCATCTGGCGCGTTACAGCAAGTTGATGTTGGTGGTGACAGGGCCGCAAGGCAGTGGCAAAACAGTACTGCGCCAAGCTCTAGTGGCAAGCTCAAAAGAGCCGGTGAAAAATATTGTTATTACGGCTTCAGCTGCGGTTGATGCCGCGGCTATGTTACAGCAAGTGAATGCTGAGCTGGGTTTGCATGATACTGATATTGCTGGTGTTTTAAGGCATATCGAGCAACTGCAGGTGGTTGGGCAGGAGGTGCGGGTCATTGTGGATAATGCCGAGTGCTTAGATGATTCGGCATTGCTTTTTTTACAACGCATTGCGCAAGGTGTAAATGATGCCAGCGCGCGCGTGTTTGTTTTTTCTGATTCCTCGATTTGTCCTTTATTAGAAAAAGTTGCTGATAATGCGGACTTGCACCATGTCATTGCCCTGGAACCCTGGAATTTGCAAGAGGTTACAGAATATCTTGAACTGCGCTTGCAGGCGGCAGGCCAGCAGTTAGATGTTTTTACTGAGCAGCAGATACTCGACATTTACCAGCAGTCACAAGGATGGCCCGGGCAAATTAACACTGTAGCCAAAACTATTTTGCTTGAGCAGATCGAGCACAAGGCGCCATCAGGAAAAGCGGCAATGCATATTCCAGTCAAGCATCTTGCAGTGTTAGCTGTGCTGGGCATTGCCTTGTTATTTGTTTGGTTTATGCAAAGCCCTGACAGCAGTCCTGTTACCTCGACAGCTCTGCCTGTGCCTACGGAGCAAGCGGATCAGCGCAGCGCTGCCGTAATCACGTCGCCAGGACGTACTCTAGAAGTTGAGCTTCCGTTAAATATCGAGCCTGAGCCGGTCTTGCGTGAGCCTTTAGCACAAGCTGTCAACCCAGAGGATGATGAGAGCAGTGTCGATACAGACATCGGTAATGAAAGCGTATTCGTGCCTGAGGTTCAAACTCCAACGGCGGCGGTGAGCGCTCCTGTTGCCGTCAGCGCGCCTGTGCCCGTGAGCACTCCGCCAGCTGAGGTCATTAAAGAAAGGGTTGTAAAGCCAGTTGCATTGGCTGAGAAGCAAGCCCCTGCGCCTGTTCGCGCCGCCCCAGCCCCGGCAAAACCGAGGCCGGTCCCAGTGCCTCAGCCCGCCGCTGCTGCGGTTAAGGGGCTTGCTGGTAGCGCTGGCAATATGCAGTGGTATAAGCAGCAAAGTGCGTCTCGCTACACTCTGCAGGTTCTGGGTACGCGTACAGAAGCAACGGCCCGGGACTTTGTAAGGCAAAATCCAGCTCAGTATCATTACTTCAGAAAAGAGCACCAAGGCCAAGCATTGTTTGTGGTGACTTATGGTTCGTTTGCAGATCGAACTGCAGCACAGGCCGCAATTAATAGCTTGCCAGAAAAAATTCGCCAAGATAAACCTTGGCCACGAACCATGCAAAGCATTCAGCACGAGCTGCGTTGAGGAGTTTATGAATTATCGTCATGCCTATCATGCAGGCAACCATGCAGATGTATTAAAGCACTGGCTGCTCACGCGCTGTATTGCTTTGCTAAAAAAGAAACCGGCACCTATTGCTTATATTGATACCCATGCGGGTACCGGCTTGTATGATTTGCAGGGCGAAGAGGCGCTTAAAACAGGTGAGTGGCAAGAAGGCGTAGGGCGCTTATGGTCCTCTACCCAGCCTTTGCTTGCTGATTATTTGTATGCTGTGAGTGAGCTCAATGAGGGTGAAGCATTACGTTACTATCCTGGCTCACCAGAGTTCGCACGTTGCTTAACGCGCAGCCAAGATCGATTGTATCTCAATGAAAAGCACCCTGAAGATGGTCAGCTGTTAAAAGAGAATATGCGCTTAGATCGGCGAGTCAGTGTCCGCTTAGGTGATGGCTGGCAAGTACCGAGGGCGTTATTACCCACCGAAGAAAAACGTGTGTTGATGTTAATTGATCCGCCGTTTGAGGAAGGTGATGAGTTGCAGCGCTGCGTGCAAGCTTTGCAAGAAAGTTTGGAGCGTATGCGTCATGCAATGATCTGTATTTGGTATCCCATTAAGGATCTGGCCCAACTGCGACGCTTTTATCAGCAGCTACAAAATAGTGGTGCGCCTAAATTATTGCGGGTGGAGTTGTATGTGCAAACGCCCGATGACGCTACGCGGTTAAATGGCTCAGGCATGATTATTTGTAATCCGCCGTGGGGCTTGGAGGGCGAGCTTAAGCAGCTGTTACCTTGGCTGGCTGAAACCTTGCAGCAAGACAAAGGTGGCTGGCGTTTAGATTGGCTGATCGCTGAGTAAGGCGTTGCAAGTGCTTATCAATTTTGCGCGAAAGTCCCTGTACTTTTAGTACGGGGCTGGATGTTAATGCGGCACAAAATATTCTCGCGGTCGGGCATGGCCGTCTAGCAGTAGGAATTACCCTCTCTTTAGGGCGGTGAGGATGTCAATCGCAACCGGTATCGCTGGCTTGCCAGTCGATCATAATTCCGCGCAGCAGAGCATCTAGCATTGGGCCTGCCAGCTTCACGTCAAATAATTTAGGGTCTCTCAGCCAATCGCTGAGAAGTCCGAGCAACATAGCGTGCAAGGATAATGCAGCCATTCTTGGAGTGATGCTGGGGTGTAAGCGTTTGACCGTTGTTGGCTCGCTAAATAACTGCTCACATAAATCAATAAACTCGTTAATAAAGGCTTCATGGCGCTCTTCAGCTTCGCGCAAATCGTCAGTAAACTCACAGCGGCGCAGTAAAATAGTGAAAATGCGCCGTTTGCGCTCATCACGCCCCATGGTTAGCAAAGCCTCAACGCATAGATTTCTTAAGCCGGAAATCGGATTGTTTGGATCACACTGGTTGATATGCTCGGCAATTTGCTCAGCAGGTAAACGCACTTGATTGAGCATTTCGTGAAATAAGTGCGCTTTGTTTTGAAAGTGCCAGTACACAGCGCCACGGGTTACCCCTGCTTGGCGAGCGATTTGCTCTAGGGATGTATGAGATACCCCTTTTTTTAGAAATAACAGCTCCGCAGCCGTGAGTATGGCTGTACGGGTGTTTTCGGCTTCTTCTTTAGTGCGGCGCATAAGTCTATTCAACTGTCAGTTTCCACACAGTTTAGCTGTTTTAGCCACTCAGTGCTGCAGCTAAGGCTAAAGCAAGGATGTGTGCTCTATGGTTCAGTGCTTGGCTTAGAGTGTGGGTGGTGCAGATTTAGTCGGTTATAGCAAACAGTGTGCGCAGCGTTTCTGCATCTTCGGCCGAGATATCAATGATATGAAAGCCAGCCCAGCAGTGATTGTGCTTATCGGCTGGGCGCACCCACAAACATTCTGCACCCAAGGAAAGCAAGGTGCGTAAGCGTGGGTCGTGCGCTGCGAGTACTCTAATTTGCCAGATGCTATCGGCTGCAATTAATTGCGGGCAAAACAATAAAAAACCGTCTTCAGAAATATCGACAAAGCGACCTAAAAAGCGTGCGCTATGTAAATCATAAGCTTCAAGCTCTTGTTCGGTTGTGTGTCGTAGATTTTGGCGGCGATCAGTCATAATACGGCTCTATGCCTTATGCATGTTTGTAGTTGAAATGCTGGAGTATTTTTTGAATGGCGTTTAGCGCGCGATCCATCAGCGGCATTGTACGGTTATTTAAGACCATGCGTACCCTACCTTGTTCCATATCGGTGGCAAGCGCTGTTAAAGGCTTAATGGCGACACGCTGCCCAGAGCTGTCAACAAACATATAGTTGCGCGTGGTTGGACTAAACCAAGAGAGTTTGAGGATTGCTGGAGGGTCGTCAAACTCAAACCATGTGCCGAAACTAATATGCTCCAATTGATAAGCGATTTTTTGTGCTTCAGCGGATAGGTTTTCTACGGCTGTTGGCAAGGGCAGGTTATCGTCTGCGCCAAGCATGGTGCCAAGAGGGCTGCTGGGTAGGTCTGAGCTTATTTTTTCAGCCAGTTCGCTTTCTCGAGCCTGCACTGTATCTTGGCAGAGAGTTAAATCTTGCAGTGTTTTGCGAATGACGTCTGGGTGATGGCTGCCAAGTAAGTCGAGGCCTTTGTGCACGTCCTCAAGTAATGCTGCACGTAGCGCTGCAAATCGCTGCTGCTCTTCCGGTGTTTCGAGTACAGTGCCGCTCCAGGCCAGCTGCTGTGCCACTTGGGCATAGCGTTGCCATTGAGGGCTGGCTGGGCCATGGCGTAGAAAAGCGAACACCAAGACATCCACCCACGTCTGCTCTAAAAAGTTGCGCATAATGCTGGGTGCAGGAAATGCCTTCAGGGTACTCTCGACTAAGGCGCGAGCTTGACTGCGCGCTGCAAGTAATTTGTCACGACCTTTGGCTGCTTCAATGGCGCGTTTTTCACGTAATTCAACACGCTGCTTTAAAGCTGTTACGAATGTATTGAAGTCTTGCAGTAAGTGCTCAAATAAAGCGCTGTCGCCTCGGTACGAGCGCAATGCGTACGAGACGGTAAATTGCATTTTCTGTTGTAATGCTTTTTCTTCGCTGGCTGCGCAATAGAGAACACCTGCTTGGGCCATCCCGTTCAGTAGCTTGCGCGCAGGGTGTTGGTGCTGAGTAAAGAGCGAGCTGTCTTGCAAAGCGACCTGTAAATACAGCGGATGTAAGTTTGATAAAATAGTTTTGCTTGTTGCCGATAAGCTCGCGTCTTCAATAATAAAGTTAAAGAGCATGCCAACAAGATCAATGGTGTTGGCTTGTTGCTCCGCTATTTTCAAGCTTTGACTGCCAGCGCTCAGCGCTGTTAACAGCTCAATAAGGGTACCCTTGATGCTGTCGACTGTTTGCAGGCTAAAGCTTTGCTCTGCTTGCTTGGCGGTGTGTTGCTGCAGCTGCGCAAGGGAGTGGAGAAGCTGTGTAGTGCTGTATTCTTGAGTTGCATCGCTATTACTGAAAGCTGCAATGCTGCGAATGCCATCGGGCAGCGCTTGATTTGTTGTCTGCTGACGGAAAGCGTTAAGCAGAGCGTGAATTGTTTCAGTTTGGGCGCTGATGGCCTCATTCATTGCATGGAGTGCTGGGTCACTGGCATCTGGGTTGTGGTTACTCGGCGCTGAGCTCGCCTGCTGCGCCTGTGTCTGCACGCTAGATGGTGTGCGAGTAGAAGCCTCAGTAGTGGTGCTGGGTGCTGCTGCAGGGCTAGGGCTGCTAGCTGTGGTGTTTCTTGGTGCCACTGTAACTTTGAGGTTAGGTAATACGCCCGCTTCAATAAACAGCTGATTGATCGTCGCATAAAACGTATCAAGTTCCTGCATCACACACTGCTCAAATAGCATGTAGAGAATGGTTTTAACCTGCAGGTTAAATGAGCTGGTTGATAAGGCGGTGTAAAAGCTCTCAGCAATATTGGCTGGAGCGAGAGGGCTGTTTTTGCCTGGTTTTGTGCCGCTATTGATCAGCGCTAAGCGTTGCTCTATACCATGTAATGCTGCGTTGCATCGTTCATTGACTTTGTTAGACATACTGGTGACGAGCAAGGATTCTTCAAAGTCATCAGTTTGTATAAGTGTAAGGTTGTCAGCGTCAATTGCGCTCTCAGTGTGCAGCGATTGCGTGTGGCCAGCAATAAAGTTATCAAACTGCTTGGCAATGTTTTGCAAAAAAGCGCGCTCAATCAACATGTGCTGTTTGCGCACTTCACGGATGCTTTCGAAAAACATGTCTTGCACTTGATTGTTTTCAGCTTTTTCAGCGCATTTAAATAATGTGCTATCGGCTTGGGCAAATGCAGCGCGTACGTGTTGTGCTAGATGGTTGAGTAGTAGTTTGCGAATGTTCTGCGTTAGGCAGTTAAATTGTGGCAGTATTTTCCGTTGCGTAAGAGTGCCCTCAAGGCTGGTCTGAGCATCGTTATGTGCGGACGGGGATGAGGGGTTAGACGGACGCATGGTAAAATCCTTTATCACTCGCTTATTAATAGTTTGATAATATCAGCATCGCTGGCTAAAGGTTAGCGCCCAATAAGAGACAGTGAGTTGCAAAAACTGCAGTAGAGAGTGATCTAGAAAGCATAAATTGATAAAACTATGAAATATTTTGATTTAGGTGTTGACAGGGGTAAATAAATGCGTAGAATGTCGCACCACAGATGAGGCGAACTTCACAAGAGTTCGGTAAGTCCTGTAATGTTCCGCGATAGCTCAGTCGGTAGAGCAAATGACTGTTAATCATTGGGTCCCTGGTTCGAGTCCAGGTCGTGGAGCCATCGGGGTATAGCGCAGTCCGGTAGCGCGCCTGCTTTGGGAGCAGGATGTCGGGAGTT
>JAAYFI010000087.1 GCA_012728315.1 Gammaproteobacteria bacterium | reverse complement strand
CGCCTGGTACTCGCTGATCGAAACCGCCAAACTGCACGGGCTGAATCCGCAGGCCTACCTGCTGCACGTGCTGCAAAACATCGCCCGCATCGACACCCTGGAACAACTGGAGCAACTGCTGGCCTGGAACGTCAAACTGGATGAGCCAGGCCAGCTGAACACTGCCCAGCCACACTGAATCCTTGGCTGGGGTAGTATCCTTGGCGCAGGTGCCGGTGAAAAGGTGCCGATTTAAGCGCGCTTACATTGATCTTGAAGCAACCTGCTGGGCAGACCAGATAGATCCAGCTGGGGAGCCGCAAAGTGTGCAATCCATGGAGATCATCGAAGTCGGCTGTGCCCTGACCACTCGTCAGGGCGAGCTACTCGACAGCTGCTCTTTTCTGGTACGGCCTACCCGCTACCCTGAACTCAGTGAGTTCTGTCAGGCACTGACCGGAATTACCCAAGATATGGTCGATAGCGCTCCAACATTTCCAGACGCTATAGCGGCCTTGAACTCCTGGCTGGGGCAGCCAGCTGACTCTTTTATCTGGTGCAGCTGGGGTAACTATGACCGCCTGCATATTGTGGAGCAATGCCAGCAGGAAGGTGTTGCTGCTGACGTAATGAGTTACCCGCATTTGAATCTTAAACGGATCTGGCGGCGCACCACGGGTCAGAAGCGAAGGAATGGTCTGGCAAGTGCTTTGGCTTATCATCAGCTAGATTTTGAAGGTCGCCCCCACCGCGGCGTGGACGATGCCCGCAACATGGTTCGATTATTGGGCGTATTTACCCAGGTTAATACAAGAGCTACAGAGCTAATCTGTCTACGTCTTGGCGGCACCCGGGTACTCTGTGCATTCTGTACAGTTTGTGAGCAGCAAAACCTTCTCGATGACAGCAGCATTTCAACCTGCTATTTTATCGGGAGTTTTTTCACCTAGAGTGTAAGCGTAACAACAACCCCACCTAGCACAACTGCGATCATTAGTTAGAAGATGCCGATGCTCAGCTGAGTTTGATGTTCCAAGGCGAGAGCGAATCGATATGAGCAGCGCTGGTATGCGGCAGTTGTTCGAACAACGCTTGAAGATATACAGCAGGCTGCAGGTCGTTGGCTTTGGCGGTTTCAACGAGACTATAAAGAATAGCACTGGCTTTGGCGCCGCTGCGAGTGTTAGAAAACAACCAGTTTTTACGGCCAATCACAAAAGGTTTGATCGCACGCTCAGCACGATTGTTGTCAATGCTAGCCAAGCCGTGTTCAAGATAAACCGTCAATTTGCTCCATTGGTTCAAGCTGTATTGCAGCGCTTTACCGATGGCAGTTTTTGGCGGGACTTGCAGTACTGTTTTATCTAGCCAAGTTTTGAGCTGCTGCATAATCGGTGCAGATTGTTCTTGCCTCACCTGTCGTTTATGTTCAGGCGTTGCATCGGCGATTGATGTTTCAATACCATACAGTTTTTGAATCAAGTTGAGTGCTTGGTCAGCACGCCCTGTTTTGCCTTTAGGTTGAACCGCTTTAGCTTCAATAAACTTGCGTCGTGCATGCGCCCAGCAGCCGACCAATGTGGCTTCAGTATGGTTATAACCGGGATAGCCGTCGACTTGCAGCAAGCCTGCGTAGCCTTGCAAGAAGGTCTCAGGACAAGCGCCGGCACGTCCATCCTGATAGTCATACAGAACAATATTGGGCGGGCCATCGGCTGATTTTTTATCGGCGCCACAGCCATAAACCCACATATAACACTGCGACTTTTCAGTTTCGATCACTTTTACCGGTGTGTCATCGGACCAGATGACTGGCTGCTTTAGCAGTTGCTGATGCCAGTGCTCATACAGCAGTTCAAGCTGCTCACTGAGTTTGACCAACCAACGGCTCATGGTCTGTCGATGCAGCTCAATACCAAAGTTTTTAAAGAGTGTTTCTTGGCGATACAGAGGCAGGCCAAACTGGTACTTAGCGCTGATAATTTGCGCCAGTAAGGTTGGTGTGGCGATGCTTTTAGGCAAAATACTGACGGGTACTGGGGCGATTTTGATCTGTGTTTGTGTTGCGTTTTTCTCGCAGCAACGACAGCTGTATTTAGGGCGGATATGACGGATAACTTTAACGGTGGCTGGGATAAATTCCAGTTTCTCGCTGACTTCTTCACCCATGCAGTGCAAGTCAGTGCCGCAGTCATTGCACACTTTATCCGCTTCGGGAATGTCGTGAACGAAGTCTTCGCGGGGTAGTTCTGCAGCCAAACTTGGACGGCGGGTTTTCTTGCGGGTGTAGATGATGGTCTCATCTGCAGCGACTTCTTCTTCGCTGGGCGCAAGCAGCTCTTCTGCTTCGTTAAACAACTCACCTTGGCCTGGATAGCCTTCGCTGCTGGCAGCAAAGCGCTGCTTGAGTGAGAGCTGCCATTTTTCAAGCGTCTCATAGTACAGCTGTTGATACTTTTTAGACTCACCTTGCAACGACAAAACGAGCGCTTTTAAGCTCTCTCGATATCATCAGGTAAGGTGGTTGAGTCAGTCGTTTTCATGGCGTTTATTTTACTATAAAACACCTGCAAAAGCCTTTAAAAACAACCCTTTAATTAGACATAACAGCTATGGATACAGTCTTTTTATACCCATTTTGCATGGCTTGTTTTGCTCAGTAAGTGCTACTGAATTGCAGCGGCTTATGGCCTTTCATTCGCTCAATATCCAGCCCCTCAAGCAGCCAACTCCATTGGCGCTCAGACAATGTCAGTACTTCACCGCGCATCTGTTTAGGCCATTTAAACTTGTCTTTTTCAAGACGTTTGTACCACAGGCAGAAGCCTGTT
>JAAYFI010000054.1 GCA_012728315.1 Gammaproteobacteria bacterium | reverse complement strand
TAGCTGTAGTAGCAGTGTTAACTGTTTTGGCTGTGCCTGCATTTGCTAATGATTGTGAGGTTGCAATCGAAGGAACAGACCAAATGACGTACAACCTTTCACAAATTGATGTGAAAAAAAGCTGCGAACAATTCACCGTTAAGCTTAAGCACGTAGGTACCCTGCCAATCCAAAGCATGGGGCATAACTGGGTGCTGGCTAAAGCTGAAGATTATCAAGAGGTCGCGCAGGAGGGCGCTGCTCAAGGTTTAGAGAGAAATTACGTTGATGAGGCCGATACCCGCGTGTTGGCGCATACCAAAGTGGTCGGTGGCGGTGAGGAAACCAGTGTGACCTTTGCTGTGAGCAAGTTGCAAGCTGGGCAAGATTACTCTTTCTTCTGCTCCTTCCCAGGACACTATGCCTTAATGCACGGTGTGCTTAAGTTAGTGGACTAAAGGTAAAAGATAACCCCAGCACTTGGTTGCTGACGCGTTGCCAGTAACACTAGAAAACCCGGGCTCGGCTCGGGTTTTCTGCATCTAAAGATTGGGTTTGGCAAGTCGACCTGCGCGCACGCAGATTCAGCGCTATAGATCAGGCTGTTAAAGCAATACCGCATAAAGTTTTAGATTGGCGCATAATAGCCGCCTTTTAAAATGACTGACCCGTGATGCACAGAGTACAGGGGCAGTCGTCGACGTCGAGCTAGGGGGATGCGTGAAAAATAGCACCTTTGGAAGCATCTTTATTGTTGCCGGTACGGCTTTGGGCGCAGGTATGCTGGCGATGCCGCTCGCCACGGCAGGCGTTGGTTTTGTGAGCACTCTGTTGCTGTTATTTGTTCTGTGGGCGGTGATGAGTTATAGCGCGCTGTTATTGGTGGAAGCCTACCAGTACAACGATGCCAATATGGGGCTCAGCTCTCTGAGTTACAAATATTTAGGCGCTTCTGGACGCTGGATCACCAGTTGTGCCATGCCGTTCTTGCTCTATTCGTTGGTTGCCGCCTATCTGGCCGGTGGTGGTGAGATTCTTAATGAGTCGCTGCATCGCTTGCTAGGGTTGCAGTTGCCAGATTATTTAGGGGTTGTGTTGTTTGCTGTGATTGGTGGTTCAGTGGTGTGTTTTGGTACGCATTCAGTGGACTTGATTAACCGTGGTTTATTTGCGACGAAAATCTTTTTTTTAGCGGCCATGTTGGTTCTGCTACTGCCGCATGTGCAGCGCGTTAATTTATTAAGTATGCCCGCGCAACAGGCTTTATTGCTGTCAGCTATTCCTATTGTTTTTACCTCATTTGGCTTTCACGGCAGTGTGCCAAGTATTGTCAATTATATGCAGGGCGATACGGTTAAGTTGCGCACGATTTTTATGCTGGGTAGTGCGATTCCTTTGCTGGTCTATATTTTTTGGCAGGTGGCCACCTTAGGAACCATTCCTTCGAATACTTTTGTCGGCATTTTGGCTGATAAAAGTGGTTTAAATGGCTTGCTGGCGGCCGTGAAAACGGTATTAGGTGTCGCACAGGTTGAAATGGCAGTGCGTCTGTTTGCCGGATTGGCTTTGGCCACTTCATTCTTAGGCGTAGCCTTGGGCTTATTTGATTTTTTGGCTGATTTCTTTCAGCGCCAAAATACCGGACATGGTCGACTCCAAACTGGAGTGCTGACCTTTGTGCCGCCTTTACTATTTGCTTTGTTTTATCCGAAAGGTTTTGTTTTTGCCCTAGGTTTTGCTGCCATTGCCTTGTCGGTGTTGTCTTTATTATTACCCGCCGCGCTGGTGTACCAAGTGCGCAAACAGCATCACCAAGGGTACCGAGTGATAGGCGGGCAGTTGGGCTTGTTGCTGGTTTTTGTTTTTGGGATTGCCATTATTGCGATTCAGCTGGCTATTGTCGTCGGCGGCTTGCCGAATGTGGGTTAGGCTGGGTCTATGAGTATTGAGCAAACTTAGTATCCACTATGAGGAGATACATATGCAGCGTATTGGCGTCGGTTTGGAATGGTTTCTGAACCCTGACCATTTGCCTTTTATTGCAGGTATTAGCAAAGGGTGGTTTGCGGATGCGGGTTTGGATGTGCAGCTGATTCAACCAACCGATCATTACGATGGGTTGGCAGCGGTGGCAAGCGGTGAGTTGGCGTTTGCCTGCAATGAGCCCTTACATATGATTGATGAGGCGCGTACAGGGTTGCGTGCACTGGGGTGTTTCTTTGAGACTGAGGGTGGTGTGCTGCTAACGGCTGATGCTGAACAGGCTTTAGCGCAAGGTAAGACGATCCGTATCGCCTCACCGGTGGCCGGTGAAGTGACGGATGATTTAGCGCGGCTGATTATCGGGCGTTGGTGTGAGCGCAAGGGGATTGCTTTTAATGCGGCACAAGTGCAAATCGAGTCGGCAGGTTTTGCCCACGTGCAGAATCTTCAAGCCGGTTATGATGGCGCTTGGCTGTGCTTTGCCAACTTTGAAGGCATTGAGGTTCAGCTGCTGGGAATTGCCGCAACCTTTATCAGCAGCACTGATGTGGGATTGCCTAACTTTTCAGCTTTGGAGTTATTTACAGGGGAGTCAACATTGCGTGATTCGCCAGCCCTGGTTGCGGCATTCACACGCGTGGTGTCGCAAGGTGCAGCATGGTGCACGCAATACCCTGAGGATGCTGCGCAGATGTGGTACTCATATAGCAAAGAGCAGCGTAACCCATTAACTGATGCGATTATTGCTGACACCTGCCAGCGCTTGATCGCGCCTTTGGTACGAGATTCACAGCGCTGGTTTAGTATGTGGCGTGTATTTACTGGTATGGGCTTATCTCAGGTGGATGAAGCCGGTTATCAAACACTCTATAGCTGAGCTGAATGTGCAGCTGCTGGCGCTTGCTGGCTAGACAATAGACAAAGGCCACCAGCGTTACCTTTGCTGAGGTTTTAGTATGCTGACAGGAAACGCAATGACTGTTGTTTTGGTTTTGCATGCGTTGCTGGTGCTGTCGTTTACTCTGCGTATTTTGCTGCGTGACGACCTGTCTCCGCCGGGTCGTTTGGCGTGGTTTATCGTTTTAAACGCTTTGCCCTATTTTGGTAGCCTGATCTATTTTCTCTTTGGTGAAATCGATATTGGGAGTAGGGCGCAGCAGCGTCATGATGAAATATTTGCAGAAATTAGCGTCAAAGCTGCAGCCTTTATGGGTGAGCCTGACAATAGCAGTGAGCTGATTGAACGGGTGTATCGAACAGCCTTTCAATATGCAGGCTCGATCAATGGGTTTCATCCGCTCGCGGGTAATACGGCAGAGCTGATGGCTGATAGTGATGCCACATTGCGTTGCATGATTGCCGATATTGATGCAGCAACTGAGCATGTGCATGTGCTGTATTACATCTGGCTCAATGATCGGACCGGTACAGCGGTTGCTGAAGCCTTGATACGCGCGGCACAAAGAGGCGTGACCTGCCGCGCTATGGCGGATGGGTTAGGCTCGCGCGCCATGGTTAAGTCGGCTTTGTGGCGGCGCATGCAAGCGGCTGGGGTGCAGGTGGCAACTGCTTTATCGTTTAGAAATCTGCTGCGCACGATGGTGACCAGCCGTTTGGATCTGCGTAATCACCGCAAAATCACCGTCATTGATGCGCGTATCACCTATTGTGGCAGCCAAAACTGCGCTGACCCAGAGTTCTTAATTAAGCAGAAGTATGGTCCGTGGGTCGATATTATGCTGCGTTTTGAAGGGCCTGTGGTTGCACAAAACCAGTTGCTATTTGCCAGTGATTGGATGCAAGCAACTGGCGACTCGCTGGATGTTATCCCTTTGCGGGCCAATCCTGCCGCAGAAGGTTTTCCTGCGCTGGTGATGGGGGTGGGGCCTACGGAACGGCGCGGCGCAACGCCACAGCTTTTTTCTAATTTATTTGCTTGTGCCGAGCGGGAGCTGATTCTAACTACACCGTATTTTGTGCCGGATGCCACCGTACTGGAAGCCTTATGTGCTGCAGCGCACCGCGGTGTGGCTGTTACACTGATTTTTCCGAAGAAAAATGACAGTTGGATTGTGGCCGCAGCCAGTCATAGTTATTACCACCGTTTATTGGATGCAGGCTGTGTTATTTATGAGCACAGGGATGGCTTATTGCACTCTAAAACCCTCACTGTGGATGGCAAAGTCAGCTTGATTGGCTCATCGAACCTTGATTTGCGTAGTTTTGATTTGAACTATGAAAACAACATACTGCTGCAAGATAAAGGCATCACTCAAGCGATTGTTCAGCGGCAACGCTCTTATATTAAAGAGTCAGATGAAGTGCGCTTGCCTTGTGTGCTGGCTTGGCGCTCTTACCGCAGGGTGTGGAATAACGTTATTGCTACAATTGGGCCCGTTCTGTAAGCCGGTGAACATGGCCGATCTTGGCTTTGAGCCGTACTGAGGAGGCGCCGCGAGGGCGCGGTTCTGTGGTGCATTGCCTAAGGTGTCATCATGTGTTTCGGTGATGGGGCAGCCCCAGTTGACACAGGCTCGTTTGCTTAAAAAATGCTGACTCAAGCAAAAAACGTCATTGCAAGGGTAGCTCAGCCGTTCGATTGGCTTTCTAGATCAACGCGTTGATGCTTGTCGCGTCGCTTGGCACCTTGCAATGACGGAATGAATCAGAGCGTGTTTAAAACTTGTTCTCGCAACTGAGTCATTCAAGATGGATTACCCTTTGATCACCGCCAGAGGTTGCAATTCAATTTGTATATCAACCAGATCCTGTTGGTTGTGCATAACCTCGTCAATATCTTTGTAAGAGCCTGGCGCTTCGTCTAAGTCTTTGCGACTGCGAATGGCGTGCAAGACGCCTTGCTCTTGCAGGGCTTTAACTTCTGTTTTTACATCCAATGTTTTGCGTGCTTGTGCACGGCTCATAATGCGCCCCGCACCATGGGCGCAGGATTCAAAGGATTGCGCTTCGCCTTTACCGGTAACCAAGAAAGAGCGGGTACCTTGGGAGCCGGGAATCATGCCCCATTCTCCTTTGCGGGCGCGTGTTGCACCTTTGCGGTGCACGATCACAGTCTCGCCAAAGTGTTGTTCTTCAGCGGCGAAGTTGTGCGGTTTATTGATAAAGTTCGAGAACTCAACCTCAGGGAAAACCTCCCTAAAGGCCGCTTTGGCACGCTCCATCATCAGGGTGCGGTTGGCCAGAGCAAACTCAAGGCAATAGTTCATTTCATTGCGGTACAGTTCGAAATATTCAGATGACTCAGGCAGGTAAGCTAAGTCGTTTGAGATATCTTCGCCCGCAGCTTGATTTAACTGTTTAGCAATCTCGTGGTAATGGTTGGCAACGGTAAAGCCGATATTGCGTGAGCCTGAATGAATCATAATCCAGATATAGCCATCGGAGCCGTGTTGGATCTCGATAAAGTGGTTACCGCTACCTAGCGTGCCGATTTGATACAGCGCGTTGCTGTACTCTTGTTTGACAATGGGTAAATGGCCTTGGATCTTCGGCATCCAAGCTTCATCTTGCGCAGTTTGATGGCGATTAAAGCCCACTGGAATGGTTGCACGGATGATTTTAACAATTTCTTTTAGATCGTCCGTGTCAATCTCAGTCAAATTGGTGCGTAACGAACACATGCCGCATCCAATATCCACGCCAACAGCGTTGGGAATAATCACGCCTTTGGTCGCTAAAACAGCACCAATTGGCATGCCATAACCTTGGTGGGTGTCGGGCATGATAGCGATATGTTTAAAAGCAAAAGGCAGATTAGCAAGGTTGCGCGCTTGCGCTAAGGCGCCTGTATCCATCTGCTCTGCATCAAGCCACAGCTTGATAGGTAGTTTCTCTGTGGTAATCAGAGTTTTTCCATTTGTAGACATAGTCTCTCCACTGGCTGTTTAAGCACACCATAGCGAGACTGACGCGAACTGGCAAAGCCCGCTAGCGCTGCCGAACTTAGAGGGCTGCACTATGGGTGTTCGCCTCAGCTGCAACTGACGCGGTAAAAGGGCGGTGTGCAGTCACTAAAGTGCAGAGAGTTCACAACAGTCATGCCGTTGTGGCTGAGTCTGGCCCCGCTGAAGTGATGAGCTGCCGTGACTTGGCTTGCTATACAGGAGGATTAATTCTGGTACAGTCAAGGCTCAATAATTTGCAGGAGGCTTTTTATGTATTACGTTGATATGCCAAACGCCGAGGAAATCGGTGCTCTCAACTTGGTGCGCTCTGATGCGTGCATTTCAATTTTTCTGCCAACCACACCCATCAGTCGTGAAATTGAGCACAGCCGAATTAACTTGAGTAACCATGTTAAAAAAGCGCTGGCTCAGCTTGAAAGTGAAGGCTTGGATAAAAAGCGTATTGCTTTATTGCAAGAGCAATTTGCAGACTTATTGGCTGATGATGAGTTTTGGAATCATCAAGCCAATAGCTTAGCTATTCTGGCGACCCCTGAGACCTTACGCACCTACCGGATGGCCAATAAGCTCACAGACATCGTGGAAGTCTCTGATCGCTTCCATCTAAAGCCGTTACTGCGCGCAATCACCTTCCCACATGCTGCGCACATTCTTGCACTCTCTGAAAATGCTGTGCGCCTGATTGAAGTGTCGGCCGATTTGCCTGCGCGTGAGATCCATGTGCAGCATATGCCAACCGATGCCGCTACGGCTGGAGGTAAGGCGACCCAGAAGGATTATTCGGGCACGGGCCATCGCCATGGTTCGCAAGGTCAGAATTTTTATCTATCGCGCTATGTGCGCAAGATTGATGCAGCTTTGCGCCCTGTGTTGTTGGGCTCAGATCTGCCGCTGATTTTAGCCACAACCAAGCCGCTGGAAGCTGTATTTCGTTCAATCAGCGTTATCCCAGCACTGCCGGCAATCATTGCAGGCAATCCAGATCGCTTAAGTGAAACTGAGTTGGCAGCGGCTGCGCGCCCTGTGCTGGATGCGCATTACGCAGAGCAAGTTCAAGACTTTCATCGTCTGTTTGATGAGCGTGCCGGTCAGCAGCGTACAACCACAGATATTAGCGATGCCGCACGACTGGCCACCTTCGGTGGTATCGACAGACTGCTCGTTGATATTGATGGCGTTGTTGCAGGTACTGTTGATGATGAGACGGGCGCGGTGTCTTTTGCTGCAGAAGGTAATGCCGTGAATTATGGCATTGTGGATGAAATCACCGGTCGTGCTTTGCGCACGGGCGCTAAAGTGATGGCGGTGCGTAAGGCGGATATTCCCGGCGGTCACGATTTAGCAGTGATTTCGCGTTATCCCATCTAGGCCGTATTGACCCCGGCACGCGGGTTAGCTATTCCGTTTAGCGGCTTGGTTTCAAATATGCTGAGCTGCTAAACGGATCGCTATGGAGTCGGGCGGACGGTCATGGCGGATTAAAATAAGGCGATTTCTTCAGCTGTGAGCGCTCGACTTTCACCGGGCGCAAGACTGGTGTCGAGTTTTAATGCGCCGACTTGCTCGCGATGCAGTTGTTCTACTTTATTGCCAATTGCGGCAAACATGCGTCGTACTTGATGATAACGGCCCTCATGAACCTGCACTAAAGCTTCCCGTTCATTGATAATCTCCAGCACCGCGGGTGCAGTTAAAGTGCTTTCGCCACGCAGCTGCAAACCTTCAGCAAAGGCACTGATAGCATCGCTGCTAAGCGGGTCTGCAAGCCACGCATGATACACCTTAGGGCACTGCTGTTTGGGCGAGGTAATGCGGTGTGACCATTGGCCATCGTCAGTAATTAATAGCAGCCCTGAAGTATCCAGATCAAGACGGCCAACAGTGTGCAGTTTCTCTGGGTTGGGTACATCTAAATAAGAAAACACCGTGCTATGCAGCCCATCATCATTGGCGCACACGCAGCCCAGCGGCTTATTCATCATAAGATAAGTGGGGCCCTGCAGTTTGAGCGGCAGGTTATTCCAAAGCACCTCAGCATCTTCAGGCACTTTGAATGCGCCTTTTTTTTGCACTACACCGTCGATGCTCACTTCTGCGCGTTGTAGGATTTTGCTGGCTTCTTTCCGGCTGAGGCCAGTGGTTTCAGATATAAATCGATCAAGCCGCATAGGTCATTCAAATCTTTTCAGGGGATATTGTTGGTAGTGTAACCCACTCGCTCAGTGCTTATAAGCGGGGGCATCTTTGCACTCACAGAGCTTTAGGTTTTGGCACTTTAGTCTATAAAGTATCTGTTGTGCTGCATAATCGGCTGTGGTTTTGCTAGGTTAAACATGCTGATTTTGCCAATAGGAGCCTGTGATGACAACAATAGAAACTCCTCACGCGTTAGCCAGCTGGCTAGTGCAGCAATCCCCCGATGCAACTATTTTTTCAGATAAAGAGGGCCGTATCCGTTTGTGGAATGCCGCCGCTGAAACCATGTTTGGTTTTTCTGCCGAGCAAGCATTAGGGCAAAGCTTAGATCTTATTATTCCCGAACGATTACGCAGAATGCATTGGCGTGGTTTTGATGCAGCCATTGCTTCCGGGGTGACTAAACACAGTGGCAAGCCCATGGCAACCAAGGCTCTGCGTGCCGATGGCAGTGAGTTTTACACGGAAATGGGGTTTGCCCTGATTTTTAATGATCAAGGCGAGGTGGTTGGGACGGTGGCGCAGGCTCGGGATATTACCGAGCGTTATCAGAAAAAAACCAGTTAACCCTAACTTTGTCTGTGTTTAACCGGGACCGGGGCATTAGATGCGTGCTCCGAGTCGGCGCGCGACCAATCGATGATACAGCCAAGCTAGAGTCGGGCGTATCACCGGCAAGGCAATCAGCCATGCCAGCGGTTTTAGTATGGGGACTCGAGACATCAGCAGGATATAGGCGGCCATTTCTCGGTGCACTTGGCCGTTGGCGTCTTTCACATGCAGTTCGCGCAGTGCTTTGTCGGGGTCAATGCCTTGCTGGCGCAACTCATCGTCGCGCCCAGTAATATCCAGCCATGCCACGCTGTCTTCGGTTTTACCTTCCAGTTTTTCATACCAGCGCCGATCGCGTACACAAACCGGGCAAGAGCCATCATAAAACACAGTCAGTTTTTCTGAATGTATATTCATATAAATACCTCCTGAGACGCGGGACGCTATAACAGACTTTAGCACAACGGCATTGCGGCAGTCGGATGGGGATGATTGGCAGTCGGCTGGTTTAACTGAGGCTGAGCAGGCGTGCTTGCCAATCCCCGCGGCTGTACAGGCCGGTGTTTTGTCTGCGTCCGTCATCATAGGCTGAGCTGGGGCAAGGTTGGCGTGCGAAAATGACTTATGCTAGTTTGATTGCAGGTTTTATAGAGTGATTGAGGAGCTTTATATGTTTTCACTGAAAGATCAGGTCGCGATTGTCACCGGTGGCGCCAACGGTATTGGTAAAGGAATTGCTAGCGTATTGGTAAAGGCCGGTGCGCAGGTGGTGATTGCTGATATTGACGCTGAAACAGGTGCGCGTGTTGCGGCAGAGTTGGGAGCAACTTTTGCTGCTCTGGATGTGACAGATCGCGCCGCTTGCCAGCGTGTGGTGGATGAGGTTGTGGCGCGTCACGGGCGCTTGGATATTCTCTGCTCCAATACCGGTATTTTCCCGCAAGCGAGCCTCGACGTCATGACCACGGAAAACTGGGAGCAGATGATGGATGTGAATTTGCGCAGCACCTTCTTTATGGTGCAGGCCGTGCTGCCGAGCATGCGTCAGCGCAAGTATGGACGTATCGTCATCACGTCTTCAATCACCGGTGCGGTGACCGGTTATCCCGGCTGGTCTCACTATGCGGCCAGTAAAGCTGGGCAGTTGGGCTTTATGCGTTCGGCTGCGCTTGAGTGCGCGCGTGAAGGTATTACCATTAACGCGGTGATGCCGGGTAATATCCGCACGGCTGGATTGGAAGCGCAGGGCGAAGCCTACTTAAAAGAAATGGCTGATTCGATTCCAGTGAAAAGCTTGGGTGAGCCAGAAGATATTGGCCACGCGGCGTGCTTCCTTGCTTCAGCGGAAGCGCGCTTTATTACCGGGCAGACCATTATCGTAGATGGTGGCCAGATTTTACCGGAATCATTTGAAGCCATTCTGTAACAGCTCAGCGAAGTTATCAGCTATATAAAGGGGTCGTGCTGCTGTGCAGCGGCTCCTGTCGCCAAGAGTGCAGAGGTTAGAACAGCGCGCGATGTCTTCTGCACTCAGCAGGCGGCATTCACCGAGTTTAAAATCGGCCTTGCGGGTAAAGCTGCCTGTTGACGTGCGCTGCAATGGCCCTATAGCCCAAACGCTGCTGAACACTTAATCAATACAGACGTCAGCCTTTAACAGGCTCAGCGTGCCGCTGGTTTTCTGTGCGAAGTCCGCAGCGCGATGGCTTTGCGCGAACCGCTGATGCGCTAAAATACGCTTCCATAAGCGCATTTGTGCTACCCTTGCCACCTTTTAAGTATTCACTCAAGGTGGGCTGTATGCTGCGCTTACGATGGTTAGGGGTGTTATGTGGTTTGGTTGTTGCCAGCGTTGTGCAAGCCAATACTGCCGAGCAGATTGTGCGACAAGCCTTGCTGTCGATGCAGCCTGACTTACCGATTGAACATATCAGCGCCAGTCCGATGCCGAACCTCTATCAAGTGCAGCTCAAAGGCGGTCGTTTGCTCTATGCCAGTGCTGATGGTGAGTTTGTATTGCAAGGCAATTTATTTCAGATTGAGAATGGCCAAGCGAACAACTTAACTGAACGCGCTGAGCGTAAACTTTTAGCTGAACAAATGCAGGGTCTTAATAAACAGGAAATGATTATTTTCCCTGCGCAAAAGCCACAAACCTACATCACTGTGTTTACTGATACCGATTGTGGCTATTGCCAAAAACTGCACGCAGAAGTGCCTGAGCTGAATCGTTTAGGTGTAGAGGTGCGTTATTTAGCGTTTCCGCGACAAGGTTTAGCGGGTGATGCGTATAATAACTTAGTGAATGTGTGGTGTGCGGATGATCGGTTAGATGCAATGACGCAAGCCAAGCGCCGCAAAAAAATTGCCAGCAAGACCTGTAAAAATCCGGTGGACAAACACTTTGCCCTAGGGCGCACGATTGGCGTGCAAGGCACACCAACGATTATTCTGGCCAATGGTAAAATAATTCCTGGCTACCAACCTGCGCAGCAATTGGCTGAGCAAGCATTAAAAGCACAACCGTAGGTTGACCGACACTTGTAGGCTTCGTACAGTGCAGTATTTTGCCGTTCAGCTCTTCTTAGTTGCGCGGATTTATTTATTTAACGATGGGGACGATGCAGCGTGAAACCAGTAAAAGTAGGGATCTGTGGTTTAGGCACCGTTGGTGGTGGTACTTTTAATGTTCTTAAGCGTAATGCTGAAGAAATTTCACGGCGTGCGGGCCGTTCCATTGATGTGGTGCAAGTGGCTACGCGCGCAGGCAATCCTCTGTGTGATACCAGCACCACTGCGGTGACTGACGATATTTTTGCTGTCGTTGATAATCCCGATGTTGATGTAGTGGTTGAATTGATCGGTGGCGATACAGTAGCTAAAGAGCTGGTATTGCGCGCCATTGAGAATGGCAAACACGTGGTTACTGCCAACAAAGCGCTGATTGCGGTGCACGGTAATGAGATTTTTGCCCGTGCCCGTGAAAAAGGCGTGATGGTCGGTTTTGAAGCGGCAGTGGCGGGTGGTATTCCGGTTATTAAAGCGATTCGTGAAGGTTTGGCGGCCAACCGTATTAATTGGCTGGCCGGTATTATCAATGGCACCGGTAATTTTATTCTCAGCGAAATGCGCGAGAAAGGCCGCACCTTTGAGGATGTGCTGCAAGAAGCGCAAGCCCTGGGTTATGCCGAAGCGGATCCAACCTTTGATGTTGAAGGCATTGATGCCGCGCACAAGCTGACGATTCTGGCTTCGATTGCTTTTGGTATTCCGCTGCAGTTTGAGAAAGCCTACACCGAAGGCATCACGCAGCTGACCACGGCTGATGTGAACTATGCGGAGGCCTTGGGTTATCGCATTAAGCACTTAGGTGTAGCGCGTCGTACGGATTTAGGTATTGAGTTGCGTGTGCATCCAACCCTGATTCCCGCTGACCGTTTAATTGCTAACGTCAATGGCGTAATGAACGCCGTGATGGTCAATGGTGATGCGGTTGGTAGCACCTTGTACTATGGCGCGGGCGCGGGTATGGAACCAACGGCTTCGTCTGTTATTGCCGATATTGTTGATGTAGCGCGTGCCATGGCGGTTGCGACTGAAGATCAAGTGCCTGCGCTTGGCTTCCAGTCGGATGAGTTGTCTGAGCATCCGATTTTAGCGATTGATCAGTGTGAAAGTGCCTACTACCTGCGTATTCAAGCTAAAGATCACCCCGGTGTGTTGGCGCAAGTGGCGAGTATTTTGTCAGTGCGCGGCATTAATATTGAGTCCATTATGCAGAAAGAAGCTGAAGAACATGATGGTTCAGTGCCGATGATTCTGTTGACCCACCGCGTACAAGAACAGCGCATCAATGATGCTATTATTGCCCTAGAAGCGTTAGATACTGTGCAAACGCCTGTTGTGCGTATCCGTGTTGAGCAGTTGAATTAATCCCAAGTTGAGCGACTCTGATAAAGGTTGTTACTTATGCGTTATATAAGCACGCGCGGCCAAGCCCCTGCGTTAAATTTTGAAGATGTATTGTTAGCGGGTTTAGCCAGTGATGGCGGCTTGTATGTGCCGGAGAATTTGCCACGTTTTACCGTGGAAGAAATTGCCTCTTGGGCTGACCTGCCGTACCACGAATTAGCCTTTCGCGTGATGCGCCCCTTTGTGGCGGGCTGCATTGAAGATGCGGATTTTAAAGCGATTCTCAAAGACACCTATGGTGTGTTCGAGCACAGTGCGGTGGCGCCGTTGCGTCAACTCGACAGCAATGAGTGGGTGCTGGAATTGTTCCACGGCCCAACTTTGGCCTTTAAAGACTTTGCCTTGCAGTTGCTCGGGCGTTTGCTTGATCACTTCCTCACTCAGCGCAATGAGCGTGTGGTGATTATGGGCGCGACCTCGGGTGATACCGGTTCAGCTGCGATTGAAGGCTGCCGCCGTTGCGAGAATGTTGATATCTTTATTTTGCACCCGCACCAGCGAGTGTCAGAAGTACAGCGTCGGCAGATGACCAGTGCGCTGAGCGATAATATTCACAATATCGCCATTGAAGGTAACTTCGATGATTGCCAAGAAATGGTGAAAGCCAGCTTTGCTGACCAATCATTCCTCAAAGGCACTCGTCTCGTCGCGGTGAACTCGATCAACTGGGCGCGCATCATGGCGCAGATCGTCTACTACTTCCACGCAGCGATTCAGCTCGGTGGCCCACAGCGCTCCATCGCTTTCTCTGTACCAACCGGTAACTTTGGCGATATTTTTGCCGGTTACTTGGCGCGCAATATGGGGCTGCCAATCAATCAGCTGATTGTCGCCACTAACCGTAACGATATTTTGCACCGTTTTATGAGCGGCAACCGTTACAACAAAGACACCTTGCATCCAACTCTATCGCCATCGATGGACATTATGGTGTCATCCAACTTTGAGCGTTTGCTGTTTGATATGCATGGTCGTGACGGTGCCAAAGTGGCTGAGCTGATGGATCACTTCCGCGCCACAGGCGAGATGAGTGTTGCCGACGAGCGGTGGACCGAAACTCGCAAGCTGTTTGACTCATTAGCGGTTGATGATGAGCAAACCTGTGCGACCATCGCCCAAGTCTATAAAGAGACCGGTGAGTTACTCGATCCACATACTGCCATTGGTGTGCGTGCAGCACGTGAGTGTCGCCGTAGTTTGGCTACGCCAATGGTGACCTTGGGTACTGCGCATCCGGTTAAATTCCCTGAGGCGGTGCAGAAAGCTGTGCCAACGGCAGAGCCTGTTTTGCCAGCGCATATGGCTGATTTGTTTGAGCGTGAAGAACGCTGCACAGTTTTAGCCAATGACTTAGCGGTGGTGCAGGACTTTGTCAGTCAGCACGGTAATCGTGGTAAGCCTTTATAAGCACTGCTTAAGTGGTTAAAAAAACCCGAGTCTTGCAAGAGGCTCGGGTTTTTTATTGTGCTCACTGTCGCTATTGAGTTGGTTGCTCCGACAGCAGCGCTAAAAATCACTAAATAGCGCGCTGTGGGCCGGTTCTTCAGGCATATAGGCGATCTGTGCGTAATATGTTAGGTTTTATCTGCTCTGTTTGCGCTAGTCTAAGCAGGAAAATAATAATAATGAGTACAGCGCAATGAGTGATATGACGTATCAAGCAGATACCTTGGTGATTGGTGCAGGGCTGGCAGGCATTTGCACGGCTTTAGAGTTATTAAATAATGGCCGCTCGGTGCTGTTATTGGATGGTTGTGAGCGGCAGCGCTTTGGCGGTCAAGCTAAAGAAGCCTTTGGTGGCATGTTGCTGAGTACTACCCCGGAGCAGCGTCGTAATAGCATTGCTGACTCGGCTGAGTTGTTTTGGCAGGACTGGCAGCAAGCGGCGCAGTTTCAACCGGATAGTCAGTGGGCGCAGCGCTGGGCTAAGGCTTATTGTGAGCACAATCGCAGTGAAATTTATGATTGGCTGCAGGGCTACGGCATTGGCTTTTTCCCTGTAGTGCAATGGCCTGAGCGCGGTAATTATGGCAATGGCAATAGCGTACCGCGCTATCACGTGGCTTGGGGTTGTGGGCAGGGGATTGTGCGCAGTTTGCTGCAGCAATTGCTCGAGCATCCGCAGGCTAATCTTTTGCGTTGTGTGTTTTCCCATAAAGTCAGTGCTTTAGATTTTTGTAACGGTCGGGTTATCGGTTGTTATGGGGTGCAACCTGAAGGTGCCTTTTCGGTGCAAGCAGACAATACCGTGCTGTGCACGGGCGGCATCAATGGCAATTTAGATAAAGTACGTGAGCACTGGGATCCGATCTATGGAGCGCCGCCGGATAATCTGCTGAGTGGAACTCATCCGAGTGCTGATGGTGCGTTGCATGATTGTGTGCAGGCGCTTGGTGGGCGAGTCAGCAATTTGCATTATATGTGGAATTACGCAGCCGGCATTGCCCATCCACAGCCTGAGTATCCACAGCATGGCCTCAGTTTAATACCGCCGCGTTCGGCATTGTGGATGGATTGTTATGGTCGACGTATTGGTCTGCAGCCAATGGTGACCGGCTTTGATACCCATGATTTGTGTAAAACCACGGGGCATCTGCCAGAGCAATACACTTGGCAAATTATGAATAAACGTATCGCAGATAAAGAGTTGGCGATTTCTGGCAGTGATAGCAACCCACACTTTCGTGATAAAAAACTACTCAAGGTGATCTGGCAAGCGCTGCGCGGTAATGCTGCGCAAACCCAGTGGCTGCTGGATCATTGTCCTGATGTAGTCTGCGGCAATACGCTGGAGGAGCTGGCGCTGCAGATGCAGCAGGTCACGCCAAATACCGTGCTGGATATTGCGGGTATGCAGGCTGATATCGAGCGTTATGATGCCATGCTGAGAGGGCCGCGCGGGCTGCACAATGATGATCAAATTCGCCGTATTGAGCAGCTACGCCAATGGCGTGGCGATCGTGTACGCACCTGCAAATTACAACCTATTATTGATCGCAAACAGCTGCCGTTGATTGCAATACGCTTGCGTTTAATCAGTCGCAAAAGCATGGGCGGTATGCTGACTGATCTGGGCTCGCGCGTGCTGAATGCGCAAGGCGCAGCGATTGCAGGCTTGTATGCTGCCGGTGAGGCGGCCGGGTTTGGCGGTGCCGGTATTGCGGGGATACGTTCCTTGGAAGGCACTTTTTTATCCAATTGTGTATTTAATGGTCGGCGCGCGGCACGCAGCATTATCGCCGGTTAACCCTTTCACACTGACTCAATAATTTCGAATAAAAGAGCAGGAGATGAGCATGATGAAAAAGACAGGCGCAGCATTGGCACGATTCGCCCTGGAGCAATTGGGCGTGCGTTATACCTTTGGTATTCCCGGGGTGCATAACACTGAGTTGTACGACGAGCTCAATAGTTCGAAGCAGATCACCCCTATGTTGGTTACCCATGAGTGCGGCGGGGCCTTTATGGCTGATGCAATGAGTCGTACTGGCGATAGCATTGGGACTTTATTGATCGTTCCCGCCGCAGGAGTCACGCATGCTGCAAGCGGAATTGGCGAGGCCTATTTAGCTGGTATTCCCATGCTGATTATTTCTGGCGGGATTCATACTGAAAATGGTCGACGTTTTCAGTTGCATGATATGGATCAGCACACGTTGTTGTCGCCGATCACCAAAGGCAGCTTTCATATTAAATCCCATGCTGAGGTGATCCCGACGCTGTATGCCGCCTATCAGTTGGCGATGCGAGGCGAGCCGGGGCCTGTGTTTATTGAATTGCCTTACAATATTGGTAACTTTTTGGGTGACGTCGAGGCTATGCCGGCGTTTACTGGATTGGAGCCACAAGCCACCTTTGATCGGGCTTTAGTCAAACAAGCTGCACAGTTGCTGGTGCAGGCGAAGCAGGTGGGGTTTTTCCTTGGTTGGGGCGCTGTTGATTGTCAGGCTGAGTTGGTTGAGCTGGCGGAGTTGCTCAATGCCCCAGTTGCTACGACCCTGCAAGGTCTAAGTTCTTTCCCGGGTAATCATCCGCTGCACACGGGGATGGGCTTTGGTGGCTACTCAGTGCCAGCAGGGCAGAATGCTTTTGCGCAATGTGATGCGGTGCTGGCGATTGGGACCCGTTTTGCCGAAATACCGACCGGCAGTTTCAGTATGCAGGTGCCGGACGACTTAATTCATATTGATATCAATCCCGATGTGTTTAACGTCAACTACCCGGCCAAGATTGCGGTACAAGGTGATGCGCGCGCTATTGTTCCAGCGCTGTTAAGCGAGGTGCGTACGCTGCAAACGCAAGCGAAAGAAGGTGCGATGGCGCAGCAGATTCAGCGTGATAAAGCGGCTTATATGCAGCAGTGGTTGGCGCACAAGAGCGCGGGTCGAGTCAATCCAGCGCGGTTTTTCCAGGCGCTACGTCAACAGCTCAGTGATGACAGTATTGTTGTCGCCGATGATGGTAATCACACCTATTTAGTCGCAGAATTACTGCCCATTTTAGGCGCGCGTAACTATATTTCACCGACTGATTTCAATGCGATGGGTTACTGTGTGCCGGCAGTGATCGGAGCAAAATTGGCCAATCCACGAACACCTGTGATCGGGATTGTGGGTGATGGCGCATTATTGATGACCGGAATGGAAATGCTCACCGCTGTGCGTCACCAGCTTGGTGTGGTGGTGTTTATTTTTAATGATGGCGAGCTGTCGCAAATTGCCCAAGCTCAAGAAATCCCTTACAACCGCAAAACCTGCACAGTGCTGCATAGCATCAATATGCAGTCATTCGCGGCCACGGTGGGTGCCGAGTATGTTGCCATTCACAGCGATGCTGATATTGCGGCTGGTATTGGTCAGGCGTTGCAATTTGCGGCAAACAATCAGCCGGTTTATGTTGACGTTAATATCGACTATTCAAAGCGTACGCGTTTTACCGAGGGGATTGTAAAGGCCACGCTGAAGCGCTTTGCCGCGCGGGATAAGATTCGGGTGATCAGTCGTGCTTTAGTGCGCAAGATTACCGGCTGAATCAGTGTTTGCTTAAGGTTTGTACAGTGTGCTGCTGCAAGCCTTGAGTTCGATTGCCGATTGAGTTTTTATGAGAAGGGTTGTGGCAATACTGCAGCGATCGATGCATAGCATGGGCGCAGAGAAGAGCTGTGGCCATCTCAGAGCATAGGCTTGGCTAAGCAATGGGTGTATTTAGATAATAAAAAACCGGCTTAAGCCGGTTCTTTATTAAACATACTGTCGCAATTAAGCAGTTGCTTGACTCAGCGCTTTAATGTGCTGGTTCAGACGGCTCTTGTTACGAGCAGCTTTGTTCTTGTGGATGATGCCTTTATCGGCCATACGGTCGATAACAGGAACAGCCAGTTTGTATGCAGCTTGAGCTTTTTCTAAATCGTTAGCTTCGATGGCTTTAACTACATTCTTGATGTAGGTACGCACCATAGAACGCATGCTTGCGTTATGGTTGCTACGCTTCGCAGCCTGTTTAGCGCGTTTGATGGCAGAAGGGCTGTTGGCCACGTCGTACTCCTCGAAAACTTTTAGTTGAATGTATCAAAATAGGCCGCGAATAATGCAGCCAAATGAATGCTTTGTCAAGTTCTTGCTTATAAATAATTTCCAGCACCTGGTATACATGCCGAACGTTAATGGGTAATAAGCAAGTTAACGCGCGAAGTATACGCAGATGAAATGCAGAATGCATGCATTCTCTACATTCTTTATGGCATCCCCTTAGCCAAGCGACTAAACTTGTGCGCTGAATTTGGAAGGGTGCACCATGGGTAACGCAGCAGATACACCGACAAAACTAAAATCCTCCAGCCTTTTGCGCTCCAGTGCGGTGGTGAGTGTGATGACGCTGTTCTCGCGTGTGCTGGGTATGGTGCGCGATATGGTGGTTGCCAGCTATTTCGGTTCAGGCTCGGCAGCAGATGCTTTTTTTGTAGCTTTTAAAATTCCCAATTTTTTGCGCCGTCTATTTGCAGAAGGCGCTTTTGCGCAAGCCTTTGTGCCCGTTTTATCTGAATACCGTGAAAAGCGCTCTTTTGCTGATGTGAAATTATTGGTCGATCGCACTGCAGGCATGTTGGGCTTGATTCTTACAGCGCTAACGGCCTTAGGTGTGGTGATGTCGCCGTATCTGATTATGTTGTTTGCACCAGGCTTTCATAATGAGCCGAGTAAAATGCAGCTGGCAGGTGAGTTGCTGCGTATTACTTTCCCGTACTTATTGCTGATTTCATTAACTGCTTTTTGTGGTGCCATTCTTAATAGTTATGGGCGTTTTGCCGTTCCAGCTTTTACTCCGGTACTCCTTAATCTATCGATGATTGGCTCTACGGTGTTTTTAACCCCTTACTTTACTGAGCCGGTCATGGCTTTGGCTTGGGGCGTGTTTATTGCTGGTGTGGCGCAGCTATTATTTCAAATGCCGTTTTTATGGAAGATGCGTTTATTGCCCCGTCCGCGCGTCGTCGCCAATGATCCCGGGGTGAAACGTATTATGCTGCTCATGCTACCGGCCCTGTTTGGTGTGTCGGTCAGTCAAATTAACTTATTGTTAGATACCGTATTAGCGTCTTTTTTACAGACCGGCAGTGTGTCTTGGTTGTATTACGCGGACCGCTTATCAGAATTGCCGCTGGGCGCTTTCGGAATCGCCATTGGTACGGTGATCTTGCCAGCGCTTTCGCGCCATCACTCGACAGATAAACCGCAAGAGTTTTCGGCTACGATAGACTGGGCATTGCGCATGGTGTTATTGGTGGGTGTGCCTGCCGCTTTAGCGCTGGCTATTTTGGCTGAGCCTTTAATTGCCACGCTGTTTTTCTACGGTGCAATGAGCGCAACGGATGTCACTCAGGCTGCAGCAGCCCTGCAAGCGTACTCATTAGGGGTGCTGACATTTATGCTGATTAAAGTCTTGGCGCCAGGCTTTTTTGCTCGTCAGGATTTAAAAACACCGGTACGTATTGCCATTATTTGTATGGTGGTCAATATGGTGCTCAATTTGATTTTGATATGGCCGTTGCAACATGTGGGTTTAGCTTTGGCTACATCCTTGGCCAGCATGCTCAATACCGGTTTATTGCTTTGGGGTTTATATCGCGCTGGAGTCTATAAGCCTTCACCGGGCTGGATACTGTTTGGCCTGCGTTTACTGGCTGCGTGCAGCGCTATGCTGGCTTTAGTGTTATGGCTTAATGCTCCGAGCAGTGAATGGTTTGCTTGGGGCTGGCAGCGCCGAGTATGGGAAGTGTCGTTGTTGGTGTTTGGTGGCGTATTGGTGTTTACGGGCACTTTGTTTGCCAGTGGTATCAGGATGCGCCATCTACGACGTTAAATACGCTAAAGGTGCTCTAATACCTTAGCTGTGGTTATAATCAGAGTCTTTGCTAGCAAGATATAAAATATGCAGTTGGTTCGTGGTTTGCACAATGTGCGCACTTTGCATCACGGGTGCGTTGCTACGATTGGTAATTTTGATGGTGTTCATCTTGGGCATCAGGCGATACTGACACGCCTGCGCAATAGTGCCGCGCGTTTAAAGCTGCCCAGCTGCGTGATTGTCTTTGAACCGCAACCACGTGAGTTCTTTAATCCTGATAGCGCACCGGTGCGTTTAACGCGGTTGCGCGATAAGCTGCAGTTGTTTGCCGATGCTGGCATTGATCAAGTGCTGTGCATTGCTTTTAATAAGCGCTTTAGTCAACTCAGTGCGCAAGAGTTTGTGCAAAGGGTGTTGCTGGATGCGCTGGGTATTAAGCATCTGCAAGTCGGCGATGATTTTCGTTTTGGCTGTGATCGCGCCGGTGATTTTGCTTTTTTGCAAGACGCAGGACAGCGTTATGGTTTCAGTGTTGAGCCTACCGCAACGATAGAGATTGATGGGCTGCGGGTGAGCAGTACGCGAGTACGCGCCGCACTGGCGGACGCTGATTTTCCTTTGGCGCGCCGTTTATTAGGTCGCCCTTACAGCATTGATGGCCGTGTGATGCATGGCAAGAAACTAGGGCGTACACTCAATGCACCAACCGCTAATGTGCAGCTCAAGCGCCATCGCGCGCCTTTGCATGGAGTGTATTTGGTGTCTGTACGGCTGCACAGTGGGCGACAGGTGCCCGGTGTTGCTAATATAGGCACGCGCCCTACTGTGGATCATGAGCAAAAAGCACATTTAGAAGTGCATTTATTGAATTTTTCTGGCGATTTATATGGCCAGCATATTGCCGTCACTTTTCATCAGAAAATACGTGATGAGCAACGTTTTGAATCTTTGCCCCAGTTGCAAGAGGCGATTGCTGCGGATATCGCGCACGCACATACACTTTGGCAGCACTTTCACACCCTTTAATGAGTGACTTGGAACCGACATGACCGACTATAAAATGACGCTTAACCTGCCGCAAACGGCATTTCCGATGAGAGCAGGCTTACCCACCCGTGAACCACAAATACTGGCACATTGGGACAGCATTAACTTGTATCAGAAAATGCGTCAGATTGGCGAAGGTCGGCCTCGTTTTATTTTGCATGACGGTCCTCCGTATGCCAATGGCAATATTCACATCGGTCATGCGGTGAATAAAGTCATTAAAGATATGATTGTGCGCAGTAAAACCTTGTCAGGTTTTGACGCGCCCTATGTTCCCGGCTGGGACTGCCACGGCTTGCCAATTGAGCACCGTGTAGAAGTTAAACACGGCAAAAACTTGCCTGCAGACAAAGTGCGTGAATTATGCCGTGCTTATGCAGAAGAACAGATTGAAGGCCAGAAGGCTGAGTTTATTCGTCTCGGCGTGGTCGGTGATTGGGGTAATCCCTATAAAACCATGGACTTTGTCAACGAAGCCGGCGAAGTACGCGCTTTAGCCAAGATGGTCGAAGGTGGCTTTGTGTTTAAAGGCCTGAAGCCGGTGAACTGGTGTTTTGATTGTGGCTCAGCGCTAGCCGAAGCCGAAGTGGAATACCAAGATAAGCGCTCAGAGGCCATTGATGTCGGTTTTAGCAGCACGGATTTGCCGAAGTTGGCGCAGGCTTTCTCATTGGCGCAAATCACTAAAAACGTACAAGTTGTGATTTGGACGACCACGCCTTGGACTATTCCGGGTAACCAAGCGCTGAACATCCACCCAGAAGCGATTTATGCATTGGTTGATGTCGGCGATAAGATTTTATTGTTGGCAGAAACCTTAGTGGCAGACTGCTTAGCACGCTATGGCCTTGAAGGTGAAATCATTGCTCGCTGTGAAGGGGCTGCTTTAGAGCTTTTAGAGTTCCAACACCCGATTTACGATCGAGTTGCACCTGTTTATTTAGCAGATTATGTGGAGCTGGATGCCGGTACCGGTATCGTTCACTCCGCACCGGCCTATGGTGAGGATGACTTTTACACCTGTAAACGTTACGGCATGAGCAATGATGAAATTCTCAGTCCGGTACAAAGTAACGGTGTGTATGTTGATGACCTACCGTTTTTTGGCGGCCAGTTTATTTGGAAAGCCAACGCCAATATCGTCGCTAAGCTGGAAGAAGTGGGGGCATTGCTCAAACACTTGCCGATTGAGCACAGCTATATGCATTGCTGGCGCCATAAAACGCCGCTGATTTACCGTGCTACAGCGCAGTGGTTTGTGGGTATGGATAAACAGCCTGAAGAAGGCGAGAGCCTGCGTGTTCGCGCTTTAGCAGCGATTGAAGAAACCGAGTTCACTCCGGCGTGGGGTAAAGCACGTCTGCATAATATGATTGCAGGCCGTCCTGACTGGTGTATTTCGCGTCAGCGTAACTGGGGTGTGCCAATTCCATTCTTCTTGCATAAAGCCACCGGTGAGCTGCATCCGCGTACAGTGGAGTTGATGGAGCAGGTGGCGCAGCGCATTGAGCAAGAGGGTATTGAAGCGTGGTTTAAATTGGATCCAGCGGAATTGCTGGGTGAAGAAGCAGCGCATTACGATAAAGTCACTGACACCCTCGATGTCTGGTTTGATTCAGGTACGACGCACTGGCATGTCCTGCGCGGTTCGCATCCACTCGGTCACGAGCAAGGCCCGCGTGCTGACTTGTACTTGGAAGGTTCGGATCAACACCGTGGCTGGTTCCATTCATCATTGCTGACCGGCTGCGCAATTGATGGTCATGCGCCGTATCGCGGCTTGTTAACCCATGGTTTCACTGTGGATGAGAAAGGCCGCAAGATGTCCAAGTCGCTGGGTAACGTGGTTGCGCCGCAAACCGTGACCAATAGCTTGGGCGCTGATATTTTACGTTTGTGGGCGTCTTCGGCGGACTATTCAGGCGAAATGGCCGTATCCGATACCATTTTGCAGCGCAGTGCTGATGCTTATCGTCGTATTCGTAATACTGCGCGTTTCTTGCTGTCAAATTTAGACGGTTTTGATCCGGCCACAGATTGCGTAGCCGTTGAGGATATGATCGAGTTAGATCGCTGGGCAGTTGATGCTGCCGCACGTTTGCAGGATGAAGTGACGCAAGCCTATGAAGAGTATCGCTTCCATAACGTTTATCAAAAAGTTCACAACTTCTGCGTGCAAGAGCTGGGTGGATTTTACTTAGATATTATTAAAGACCGTCAATACACCACAGGCGCTGATAGCTTGCCACGTCGCTCCTGTCAGACTGCGCTGTACCATATAGCTGAAGCCTTGGTGCGCTGGATTGCCCCCATCTTAGTGTTTACAGCGGACGAGATTTGGCAGCATTTGCCGGGTGAGCGCAATGAGTCTGTGATTCTCAATACCTGGTATGAAGGTTTGGCACGTTTGCCGGCAGACAGCAAGTTAAGCAGCGCGTATTGGAATGAGTTAATGGACGTTAAAGTCGCCGTTAACAAAGAGTTGGAAAACCAGCGTAACGCTAAAGTGATTGGCGGCAACTTGCAGGCGCAAGTGACCTTATATGCCGACTCGGCATTAGCGGAAAAACTCAACCGCTTAGGTGATGAGCTGCGCTTTGTGCTTATTACCTCAACCGCGCAAGTGGCTGATTTAGCGGATGCGCCGGCCGATGCCGTCAATACTGAGCTGGCAGGTTTGAAGCTGCATATCAGCAAGTCGCAAGAGCCGAAGTGCGCGCGTTGCTGGCATCACCGTGCGGATGTGGGCTCTGTGCCTGCACATCCTGATGCCTGTGCACGTTGTGCAGATAACCTAGAGGGCGCTGGTGAAGTGCGTCACTATGCATAAGCAAGCGCAGAGCAACAGTCGGTACGGCTGTTGTGCGGTGTTACGCGATGCTGGCAAGCCGGGCGACTCAGTTGCTTGGTCTTGCTTGCTGCGCTCCCTGCATCTTGCAGTGTATGGTGTGCGGCTTGTTATTCCGCGCTGTTGCAACGCTTTTATGATTGAGAGGGGTGCATGCTAATGGCTGCGCGTGTTGGCAAGCTGGCGTGGCTCTGGCTTAGCATTGTAGTGATTGCGCTTGATCAGATCAGTAAGCATTGGTTTGTGGCGCATTTTGATCTATATGAGCAGCTGGCCGTTATTCCAGATGTGTTCAGCTGGACCTTGGCCTATAACCGCGGTGCTGCCTTTAGTTTTTTAGCCAATGAAGCGGGTTGGCAGCGTTGGTTTTTTGCTGTGATTGCGCTGGCTGTCAGTATAGTGCTGATGGTTTGGCTTAAACGCCTGAAAGCCAATGAAACATGGCTGGCCATAGCCTTGGCGTTAGTTTTGGGTGGTGCAATTGGTAATCTGTACGATCGTGTTGTTTTAGGGCATGTGGTTGATTTTATTTTAGTGCACTGGAAAACCCAATGGTATTTTCCAGCCTTTAACGTTGCCGATAGCGCCATTACGGTGGGTGCCGTAATGCTGGCGCTGGATATGTTTCGCGGCAACAAACCAGCAAATAGCAGTGCAACTGGAGCGCAGAGTAATGAGTGAACAGCGTATTGGGCAAAACAGCACGGTGACCCTGCATTTTGCTTTGAAACTTGAAAGTGGCGATGTGGTTGATAGTAACTTTGAAAAAGAGCCTGCCACCTTTACCGTGGGTGATGGCAGTTTATTGCCAGGTTTTGAGCGTACTTTGTTTGGCTTAAAGGACGGTGATAAACGCAGTTTTCAAATCCTTCCTGAGCAGGCTTTTGGTACGCCAAATGAGCAAAATGTACAGGTGATGCCGCGCAGTCAATTTGACAGCATGGAGCTGGATTACGGTGTGTTGGTGATTTTTAAAGATGCCGCCGGTGGTGAAATGCCAGGTGTGGTTAAAGCATTCAACGATCAGCAAGTAACGGTCGATTTTAACCATCCGTTGGCTGGAAAAGACATCACCTTTGATGTTGAAATTGTTAAGGTGCAAAACAGCACTGTGTAAATCATTTAGAGGGCGGTATTGATGCGCATTAAATTGGCTAACCCACGCGGCTTTTGTGCTGGCGTTGATCGTGCAATTGAAATTGTAAACCGCGCGTTAGAAGTTTTTCAGCCGCCTATCTATGTGCGCCATGAGGTGGTGCACAACAAGTTTGTTGTTGAAGATTTACGTGCTCGCGGCGCGGTATTTGTCGAAGAGCTGCATCAGGTACCGGACGATAATATTGTTATTTTTAGCGCCCACGGTGTCTCTAAAGCGGTGCGTGAGGAAGCCGATCGTCGCGGTTTAAAAGTTTTTGATGCCACTTGTCCATTGGTAACCAAAGTGCACTTAGAAGTTGTGCGCTACAGTAATCAAGGCCGTGAGTGTGTCTTGATTGGTCATGCTGGACACCCTGAAGTGGAAGGCACTATGGGGCAATATGACGAGCGCGCGGGTGGGCATATTTATCTGGTGGAAAACGAAGAGGACGTGGCGCGTTTGCAGGTGAATGATCCGCAAAGCTTAGCCTTTGTTACCCAGACAACGTTATCAATGGATGATACCAGTCGCGTTATTGATGCTTTGAAAACGCGTTTCCCAGCCATTAGCGGGCCGCGTAAGGATGATATTTGTTATGCCACGCAAAACCGCCAAGATGCGGTCAAGCAGTTGGCAGCTGCATGTGATGTTGTGTTAGTTGTGGGCAGCCCAAACAGTTCCAACTCCAATCGTTTGCGTGAATTATCAGACCGCATGGGTACGCCTGCTTATCTCATTGACGGCGCTGAGGACTTAAAAAAAGAGTGGTTTGCTGAGTGCTCAGTGATAGGTGTGACCGCCGGCGCTTCAGCACCAGAGGTCTTAGTTCAGGGTGTGATTGATTGTTTGCGGGGTTGGGGGGCGCAAATGGCCGAAGAGCTCGAAGGCCGTCCAGAAAACGTTACTTTTTCTATGCCGAAAGAGTTGCGTGTAGTGGCGGTGGATGACTGAGGCTATAGGGTTTTAGTGCAGACCTGCAGACTTTAGAGGTGCGGCATAAGCTGTTTTATGACTCTGTAGTCAGCGGTGTTCAAGCGCTGCCGTGCTGGCCTATACTGTACTTTAATTGATTAAGTGTTGCCTGCAGGTACTGGGCAGTGAACACTGCCGCATGTGACGTGGCTTATGCAGAGGATTGAACGTGAAGAAAGTTGTAATCAGTGGTACAGGCCTATTTACACCTGCCCAAAGCATTTCCAATGATGAGTTGGTTGAGGCATTTAATACCTGGGCGCAGCAGTTTAATGCTGAACACGCAGCAGAAATTGCCAGTGGTGCAATTGAGGCGCAACCCGAGTCAAGCTCAGCCTTTATTGAAAAGGCTTCGGGCATCAAAAGCCGTTTTGTGATTGATAAGGCGGGTATTTTAGATCCGCAGCGGATGGTGCCTCATATCCCCGAACGCTCCAATGATGAGTGGGGCATTCTTTGTGAGATGGCTATGGTTGCTGCTAAAGAGGCCTTGCAGCGCGCAGGTCGTACGGCAGCGGATATTGACGGGGTGATTGTTGCTTGCTCCAACTTGCAGCGCGCTTATCCTGCAATAGCCATTGAAGTGCAAGCGGCATTAGGTATTGAAGGCTTTGCCTATGATATGAACGTAGCGTGTTCTTCTGCTACTTTCGGTATTCAGGCGGCTACCAATGCAATACAAAGCGGCCAAGCCCGTGCCATTTTGATGGTGAACCCTGAAATCTGCACAGGTCACTTAAACTTCCGTGATCGTGATAGCCACTTTATTTTCGGTGACGCTTGCACCGCCGTTATTTTAGAAGCTGCAGAGCAGGCGGTATCCAAGCACCAGTTCGAGGTGGTCAGTACCAAGCTGCTCACTCAGTTTTCTAACAATATTCGTAACAACTTTGGCTACTTAAACCGCTGTGCTGAAGACGGTATTGGTGCGCCTGATAAGCTGTTTGTGCAAGAAGGTCGCAAAGTGTTTCGCGATGTGTGCCCAATGGTCGCCAGTTTGATTGCCGAGCATTTGGCCAGCAATCAAATTGATGTGCAGAGTGTTCAGCGTTTTTGGCTACACCAAGCCAACCTCAATATGAACTTACTGATTACCCGTAAGTTATTAGGTCGTGATGCTACAGCCTCTGAAGCACCGGTGATCTTAGACACCTACGCTAATACCAGCTCTGCGGGTTCAGTGATTGCTCTGCATTTACATCAAGATGATCTTGCCTCTGGCGCTATTGGTGTGCTCAGTTCTTTTGGTGCAGGCTACTCAATCGGTAGTGTTATTTTACGTAAGTGCTAATGGCGTAACGATGGAAGCGACGCATACCTATGCTGAGGCAGCATGCGTCGTCTTCTGTCGCGAGCTAGGCAATTGGCTTGATGCGTTTCGCAACGAACTTTTGCAAGCGTGGCGCGCCAAGCATAATTAAGATAAATGCAATTGGCCAAGCAATATAAAAAGCGCGAAACCAGCGTAGAGCAAAGCCATCCGACATCCCTGTATTGACCCAGGTAATTACAAAAGTCATCGCCGTAACCATATAGATTGACATTAAAATAGCAAAAACCAGCGGTGCAAAACGTGGTGCAATCACAAGCGTACCCTCCTGTATTGAATTTACTTTATTGTATAGTAATTGCTAAGAATACTCAGTAATGGCCTGCGTGTGCGGCAGTGGAGAAATCATGTATACGTTAGTTTTTTATGTGTCGGAAAGTCATTTAGAGCGTGTGAAAGAAGCGCTCTTTGCAGCAGGCGCAGGCACTATTGGTAATTATCAAAAGTGTTGTTGGCAGGTGTTAGGCCAAGGTCAATTTAAACCCATGGTTGGCAGCCAGCCCTTTATTGGCGAGCAAGGACAGCTTGAGCAGGTTGCCGAGTGGCGTGTTGAGATGGTGGTTGCTGCTGCTTATATCAAGCCCGTCATGACGGCTCTCAAAGCGGCGCACCCCTATGAAGAACCTGCTTATGCGGTATACCGTTTAGAAACGTTTTAGTTCGCCTGTCATTAAAGCTTCATGCCTTAGACACCTCACTGTAATCCTTATTGATCAATATTCCCTGCAACACCAACGCCTTGCACTGCGTTGTGTTTTTGCCAATATAAGGGGAATACTCAATGAAGCGACTGCACATCCAACCAGCAACTTATACAAGGTTTGCTGCCAGCACCTTAGCGTTAATGATTTCATCGCACGCGATGGCCGGTACAGTGACCACCGATGGTCCTGATATCACCATTAAGACCAAAGGTGGCTTTGAAGCGGCAGCAGTTGATAAGTCTTTTTCATTTAAATTAGGTGGGCGTATTCAAGCGGATTTTGATCAGTTTGATGGGGTGTATACGAAAAACGGTAAAAGTGCTAACGAAGCCTATTTTCGCCGCGCCATTTTAGAACTGTCGGGTACCGCCTATCATGATTGGAAATATGCCTTCAATTTGGATTTTGCTGAAGACGGCAGCAGTAAGTGGGATGAAGCTTCGATTACTTATACTGGCTTTAAGCCGGTTAATGTAAAGATTGGTCGTTTTGATCCGGACTTCGGTTTAGAAAAAGCCACCAGCTCTAAATGGATTAGTACCATTGAGCGCTCGATTATTTACGATGCGGGCGAATGGGTGAACGACAAGCAAGATGGTATGGGTGTGCAAGTGAGCGGCACGAGCGGCATGTTTTATGGCTCCGCGGGTATTAACCGTGCTAAAAACAATGAAGACGATAACGGTAGCAATAATAACACCTACAACATGCGTGCTGTCGTCGCGCCCATGGCAGAAGCCGGTAATGTGCTGCATTTTGGGGTGAACTATGCAAAGCGTAGCACCGAAGATTTCGATGGCCGTATTCGCTCACGGATGGGGGTGCGCGGCACTAC
>JAAYFI010000053.1 GCA_012728315.1 Gammaproteobacteria bacterium | reverse complement strand
TGGCTTTTCAGCGTTTGAAGCCGGTATGGTCGGTATCCCGTCGGCACTGCTGTCCGCTTATTCTGCGAACTGGGCCGGTAAACACGTGAATCGCTATGGCCGTAAAGTTGTGATTGGCGGTTTGAGCATGGCTATTTTTGGCTTACTCAGCAGTGTCGCAGTGGTGCTGCTGCATGAGTCCCTGAGCTTAATTTGGTGGTTACTCTTGACCTTGGGCTGCTTTGGTATTGGTCAAGGCTCGGTGGTCAGTCCTAATCAAGCCCTGACTCTAGCTGAAGTGCCGTTGGCCTATGCCGGCAGTTCAGGTGCAATCATGCAAACGGGCCAGCGCATTGGTACTTCGGTTGGGATCGCGGTGATAACAGCTATTGTTTTTGCCGTGCGCCCCTATAGCTCATGGTCGGTGGCGGTGAGTGTTGGTTTGCTGGCGATCGCTTTAGTCATTTTGTTGGCCTTAGCCATGGCCTTTAAAGATTTACGCGATCGCCGTGCGCTTTAATGCATTGAAAATGCTGCTTGGAGAATGTCTAGGGGTTGAGTGTTTGTTTTTGTTAGCGGCTCAATACACATCCTCTAGATAGCGGCCTTGGCCTTTCAGAGTGGCGAGATCTATGCCTAAGGGCGCGATGATTGCATTGATAGTGGCTGACACGCTATTGGCCATATCTCGACCGCCGCAGACTAGAATCTGCGCATTGCCCTCGATTAATTTGCGCAATTTTTCAGCATCTAGAGCAACTTTATCTTGTACGTAAGCGCGCTCACCGCTACGAGAGAACACGGCGTTGAGTTCGGTCAAGCGCTGATCCTTGAGATAGCTGTTGAGTTCCGGCTCATAGAGGAAGTCCGACTCAGGCGAGCGACCGCCCCAATACAAATACATCGGACGCTGCGTTTGATTGTGGCGAATAAAGCCGACCAATGGGCCAATGCCTGTGCCTGCGCCGATCAATACGACAGGTGCTTTGCCAGTGGCAGGGCGAAAATTTGGATTGGGCTGAATAAAGGCTTCCATGCGGCCGCCAATCGGCAGAGTGTAAAGAAAGTTTGAGCAGACTCCACCAAGGTGCTGACGTACGCAGATTTCAAGAGTGCCGTCGGTAGAAGCAGACGCCAGCGAGTAAAAACGCGCTATTGAGCTGTCGGGCGGAAAAATACCCACGAGGTCACCCGCCTCAAAATACGGCATGCCCGTGCGTTTGAATAAGCGCTTCAGTGCTGGGCTGCTGTGCTGTTCTTTAGGTAATTTAAAACGCAGCACTGCGGTTGGCGCTTGTACGGCAATGCCATAATCCGCACGCTCAACCAGTTCCAGAGTGGTGGTTTTAGGTCGCACTGGGGTATGCAATAGATTCAGCTCTGCACCCAGCGCTGTTCCGAGGGAATGCCCCCAGCGATTGAATTCTTGCGCTGACTGTCGGTTGATGGTGTCGAGTGGCAACAGCTGTGGCCAGCCTTTGGCCTGTAATGCGCTTTCAACCTGTTTGGCAAAGCCGCAGAAATTGGGGTATTGGCGCTCACCAAAGCCGAGGATGGCAGTGGCAAAGGTTGGTGGCTGCTTGATTTTTTCCAGTCGTGTTAAAAACTGCTTAGCCGAAGCAGGGGCGTCACCGTCACCGTAAGTTGCGGTTAAAATCAACAACCGTTGCGCCGCACGATAATGGCTGGCCAGTTGATTCATGGGCGCGGTATGCACGCGATGGCCGGCTTGAACTAAAGTGTCGTGCAAGGTTTTAGCAAAGCCCCAGGTTGTATTGCTTTCGCTGCCGACGAGAATCACGCTGTCTGCTGAGTTTGCGCTACTGTTGTTGGCGAGCTTGGGTTTTGAACTCTGGCGTTTCCACCAGATCAGCGTGCCCGTGACTGTCAGTAATGGCACGCTTAGAGCGGCCAGCCCCAGCAACAATCCCAGCCACCACAGACCTTCACCTGTGTGCAGCATATACATAAATTCATAGAATGCATGGGTTGCGTCATGGTTCTGATATGACAGCCATGCACCGCTCACTCGATCGATATAGCCAGCACCTTGATCCGTGCTCAGTGAGTACATGCCTGCAGGGTCGCCAGGGTGGGAGTAAACCAGTTCACGTAAATGGTTGAAGTCGGTCGCCTTTAAGACGGATAAGGTCTCAATAGCGGCAGGTACGCCCGCGGTCACTTCGAGTGGTAATTCTGGATCGGCCTCGACACCCTCGGAGATCAGTTCGAAAGTGCTGGCCGACAGATAAGCGCCAGTCAGTGCTGAGAGCAGCAAGCCCACAATCGCCACGCGGGCAAAGTCGATGTGCAGGCGCTGACTCAGCGTGCCGCGCACCGGTTGCAGCAACTGACGCCATCCACCCATCCGCGCGGCCAATAGCATTGCTCCAGAAACCGCTAAGAGAATCATCAATAATGCAGTGATCCCTACAAGCGCCCGGCCTGTGGTGTCGAGCAGCAGTGAGCGGTGCAGGTTTTTTATCCAGCGTGTGAATGCTGACGGTTGATAGGGTGCAATACTAGCGCCAGTGAGTGGGTCTGCTTGATCAATACCCACTTGTCCGTCACGGTTGAAGTAGACAATAAGGGTGCCCGAAGGGCTGCGAACAATCTGTTCAGCGTCTGGATAATGCAGCGCCAACTTCGCTGTTAACTCGGCAACACTGAGCGTCCCTGCTGCTGGCACGGTCGTGTTGACGCGCTCCAGCGCTGGGTTCAGAGATAAGATCGCTCCAGTAACACCCAGCACTATGGCAAACACCGCGGCAATCAGGCCGGGTAATGAGTGAAGTTGGCGTAACATCTCAATCGTCTCCTTGAGTCTTCAGGATCAAAAGCTGTAGCTCAGTGATTTCACATAACCACGACCGGGAAATGACTTGCCTACACCGTCACTGGTGAGTGGCGCGCTGGCATCGGCACGGTTATCGCGCATATCCTCAACTGCGGTGTCCACCCGCACTTCATAGCCGGCATCAATCAGCGCATCGGGAATATCAAGGGTGACCTCGAGGGCTTTACCGCTTAGTACGCTCGCGCCGGTTACGCCATCGTATTCACTGCTGCGCAATCCACTGCCTCGGGCCCAGTCCGGTAAGTGTTTGTAATATTTAGCTTTTTTGCCAGCGACCCACAGTGTGCGTTGGTATGTGCCGTTGGCATCCACCAAGTAGAGTGCGAGATAAGCACCATCGCCACCGTAGTTTTGCAGCTGTGTGGTGAAGGTTACTTCGCGAGCTTGAGCGAGGGTTGGCAAAGCGATAATCGCCGCCATGCCCAGAATAATAGCGAGCTTTTTCATGGCTTTTCTCCGATGTTGCGTTGCTTAGTGTGTTGTGGTGTGTTGCGTTGATAAATCTGCTCTGGGACCTGCGCATTTTTGCCGAATTTGGTTTCTAATTTGCGCAGCTGCAGTGATGCAGGAAAATACTCGGCTTTGACTTTATTGCCGTTTTGATCCAAACCTTTGACTTCATAGCAGCCTTCATCGACTTTGATGCGGTTGACTGTCCAGCCTTTAGCTTCAAGCATCTGGCGTAGAGTTTCCCGAGACTGCCAGTCGGCGACTGGATCATTGCAGTCGTCATCAGCCAAGGCTGCTCCAGTCATCAGTGTGGTAACAACTAGAGCAAGGCTAAGTGGTGATCTTTTCATGGCGTTTCCCCTATGATGCTTACGTTTTTATCTTAGGCTGATTACCTTAAGTTAACCTTAATTATTTACGCTGACTTGCATGTGCAAAATATAAGCTGGCAGGGCAGACAATAAAGACTGCTTGGCCGATAAAGCAGCTGCATTAATTTTTTATTATGAATGTAAAAACTCAAATAAATGAGCCATTGCAGAGCCTAAGCTCAGTGCCGAATTAATAAGGCCTTTAATTTCGCAGGGGCGATCAAAACAATGTTGAACATTGCAGACGGGGTCGTGTCTTAAATCGTAAGGGAGCAAAACATCTAGGGATATTTCTTGCATAAGAACATTATTGTGCAAACCCATTGGTAGCTGTTTGCTGTAAAGCAGTCCTGAAAGTCAGGAGTCTGGCGGTATCAGCTAAGAATAGAAAGGATACAAGCTATGTTGTATACAATTGCTTTGGTGCTGATCGTCCTATGGTTTTTAGGGTTGGTATCTTCCTATACTGTGGGTGGCTTTATTCATATCCTCCTTGTTGTTGCTATCGTTATTGTGTTGTTGCGTGTTATCAGTGGTCGTCGACCACTTTAGCCGTGCTAAGGTCGTGACGGCTCAAAGCACGGCTGAGTTATTTCAGCTGTGCTCAAGGTCGAACGGCGCAGGTGGCGATCAGTTACAGCTCAGCTGAGATTGCTATGTTTAGCGGGGCTGGCAGGCTGTGCAACTGATCTTCCTTGCATCTATCCAACAAATCAGTACAATAGCGGCTCACCAAATCTTGGTGTATGCGTTATGGCGACCCTGCCGGTCCCCTCGCAACGATTAGCCGTGAACCTGGTCAGGCCCGGAAGGGAGCAGCCATAGCGGTGACATTGTGTGCCGGGGTGTGGCTGGCAGTGGTTGCCACCTAAAGCCTTCAGTTTATTCAAACACCTTTCTCTATATCCGAAATAAAGCGCATCCTAGCGTTGTGTTGCGGGTGCATTTTCTGCTGTCCTCCGTTAGCATGTGCGTCTGTTTTCTTGCTGGTCTTTGGTTGCTATGAGTTATCAGGTTTTAGCCCGCAAATGGCGGCCCCGTTCATTTCGTGAAATGGTTGGACAAACCCATGTCTTAAAAGCGTTGATCAATGCGCTTGATCATCAGCGCTTGCACCATGCCTATTTGTTTACGGGTACCCGTGGTGTGGGGAAAACCACCATTGCACGGATTATGGCTAAGTGCCTCAATTGCGAGCAGGGAATCAGCTCTACACCTTGCGGTGAGTGCTCAGTATGCCGTGAGATTGATGAGGGGCGTTTTGTCGACCTGATTGAGGTGGATGCGGCGAGTAAAACCAAGGTGGAAGACACCCGCGAAATGCTGGATAACGTGCAATATATGCCGACCCGTGGGCGCTATAAGGTTTATCTGATTGACGAAGTGCATATGCTCTCAACCAGCTCATTTAACGCTTTATTGAAAACTTTAGAAGAGCCACCGCCGTACGTTAAGTTCTTATTGGCTACCACTGACCCGCAAAAATTACCGCCTACGGTGTTGTCACGCTGCTTGCAATTCTCTTTGAAGAATATGCCGCCTGAACCTATTGTCGGTCACTTGCAAAATGTTTTAACCAGCGAAAACATCCCTTTTGAGGATGATGCGCTGTGGCTGCTTGGCCGTGCCGCCGATGGCTCAATGCGTGATGCCATGAGTTTGACGGATCAGGCGGTCTCTTTTGGTAATGGCAGTGTGTTGGCTGATGATGTGCGCGCCATGCTGGGCACCCTGGATCAAGGGCAGATTTATGGTGTGCTTAAAGCCTTGTTGGCCGGTGATGCCCGTGAAGCGCTTAGAGCAACTGCGCATTTGGCTGAGCACGGCCCTGATTGGGCAGGCGTGTTGGCTGAAATCCTTAATGCTTTACACCGTATCGCCATTGCCCAGTTGATGCCCGATGCCATTGATAACGGACAAGGCGATCGTGAGCAGGTATTGGAACTGGCCGCTCTTGTACCGCCGGAAGATGTGCAGTTTTATTATCAACTCGGTTTAATTGGGCGTCGCGACCTGCCGTTGGCGCCGGACCCCCGCGATGGTTTTGAAATGGTGTTACTGCGCATGCTGGCGTTTCGCCCAGCAAGCTTGCCGGGTACAGCACCGACCACGCCCTTGTTGCAGCCACAACCTTCATCGTCTGTAACAACAGGCAGTACTGGCTCTACGCTTGAGCAGGCCGCCCCCTTGCCGGCTTCACAGGGCAGCCAGTCAGCACCTGCGCCAATGGCAGTAGAAGAGCAGCAGCCTGTTGTTGCATCAGCGCCAGCGCAGGCCGAGCAGGTGCCGAGCGCATCAGCAACTTCAACTGCAGTGCACAATAAACCCGCTGCAATAGCGTCGGGCGATGCTGATCTTGCTGAGCAGGAGATCTATGCCCCGTGGGAAGAGGCTCCGTTGAACACAGCGCTGGCAGTGGAGGCTGAAGCAGTGCAAGCAGAGCCGGCCGTGACGCTCAAACCTGCTCCAGTTGAAGGTGTTTCAGCCGAGCAGGGCGCGCAAGCAACAGAAGCCACTGCGCCTGAAGAGTACCATGCAGTCACTGAGGCCAGCGCTCCTGCGGATAATCAGCATCCGCCTTATTATGAGGAAGCTTATAGCCAAGCATTGGCAGCGGAAGCGGATGAAGAGGATGAGGACTATCTCGATAGCAGTCACTTTCAAGACTATGCTGAATTACCTGCTTTCAGTGACGATGAACCGGCTTTTGTGCAAGGTGCTCGCGCCACTGAAGATTTAAAACCCCATATTCCAGTGGCAACGGGGCTGGCAGAAGAATGGCAAAAACTCTTTTTGCAGTTGAAATTAGCAGGCATGACCCACAGTATTGCTGCTAATACTGTTTTGATCGATAAGAAGCCTGATGCGTGGTTGTTGCACTTGGACCCCAATCACAGTGCTTTATTTAATAAAACCCAGCAGCAACGCATCAACGATGCCATTAATACTGCACTGGGAACCTCGATCGCCTTGCATATTGAGCTGCAAACACCAGAACAGGAAACCCCTGCTTTGGCCTTGCTGCGTAAGCAAGCGAAGCGTCAACATGAAGCAGAAGCTGCAATACACGCCGATCCCGTGGTGTTGCAACTGATGGACACCTTTGGCGCTATAATTAGCGCCGATAGTATTGAACCCCTCGACTCGTTATAAGGAAACCTCTATGAAAGGTGGCATGGCTGGCCTGATGAAACAGGCACAACAAATGCAAGAAAAAATGCAAAAGATGCAAGAAGAACTGGCGAATGCTGAAGTGACCGGACAATCCGGAGCAGGCTTGGTCAGTGTTGTTATGACCGGCCGTCACGATGTGCGCCGCGTCAGTATCGACGACAGCTTGCTGCAAGAAGATAAAGAAATTCTAGAAGATTTAATCGCCGCGGCAGTCAACGATGCGGTGCGCAAAATCGAACAAAACAGTCAAGAACGTATGGCTGGAATGACTGCAGGGATGCAGTTGCCACCGGGCTTTAAAATGCCATTCTAAGTGCCTGCGTCTGACTTGATCAGCGGAGCGTGTTTTAGGCGCGCTGCTGATCAGTTTTTTCTTGACTGCGAATTTTAAAGCAGTGGCTCTCTATTTTTTTATTCAAGTGTGCTGAGACGTTATGTCGTTTAGTCCTTTAATACGTCAATTGATTGATGCATTTCGTGTGTTGCCAGGTGTCGGGCAGAAAACTGCGCAGCGTATGGCCTTGCAATTGCTTGAACGCGACCGTAGCGGTGGTCAGCGTTTGGCGCAGGCTTTAACCCAAGCCATGCAAGGTGTGGGCTACTGCCGCTCATGTCGTACCTTAAGCGAAGAAGATATTTGCCATTTGTGCAGCGATCAGCGTCGTGACGATACTCTGCTCTGTGTTGTGCAAGGGCCAATGGATGTATATGCCGTTGAACAAACCGGTTACCGCGGCCGTTATTTCGTTTTAAAAGGGCATCTGTCACCTTTAGATGGTTTAGGTCCTGAAGCCATTGGTATTCCAGAACTGCTAGGATGTATCAATAACGGCGCTTTCCATGAAGTGATTTTGGCCACTAACCCTACGGTTGAAGGCGAAGCGACAGCGCATTACATCGCGCAGATTTTGTCTGATAAACAGCTGTCAATTTCACGTTTAGCGCACGGCATGCCGCTCGGCGGTGAGTTGGAAATGGTCGATGGCGGTACTTTAAGCCATGCATTTGCTGGACGTAGGCCCATCCAGCTTTAATTGATTATGCTGACCTGGCGTATCTACGCATAGTTTTCAGGCTGCGGTGAGCTTTGAGTTGTGTCAGCTGCTGCAGTTACAGCTGTTTTAATATATCAATATAAATTATACTTTAATGTGAAATGACCCTAAGTATGCCGATGAATGTCTGCTGGTAAAGTCTCTGCGTGCCGATTGTGGTCGTATTGTGATTTATATGATGAGGTTTTTATGTCAAGCAAAACTGTAACGCCGCAAACAGCCCAAGAATTGTTGGCAAAGGGTGCTGTGTTGGTCGATATTCGTGGTGCTGATGAGTATGCCCGTGAGCATATCGCAGGTGCACAACATATGCCTATGGAGCAGCTGAGCAGTAAAGGCATGCCCAGTAGCGCGGCTAATGCGGTGATTTTCCACTGCAGCTCGGGCAACCGGACCATGATGAATGCTAATGTGCTGGATAACTGCGCCACCTGTGAAGTCTATATTCTTGAAGGTGGGTTGGACGGCTGGCGCAAAGCGGGCTTGCCCGTTGTGAAAGATGCTAAGCAACCGCTGGAGTTACAACGTCAAGTACAGATTGGTGCAGGCTCAATGATTTTATTGGGCGTTATTTTGGGCGCTACTGTTGCGCCAGGCTGGTATGTGTTGTCTGGTTTTGTCGGAGCCGGTTTGATCATGGCGGGCGTCACAGGTTTTTGTGGTTTGGCGCGCGTACTGATGGCGATGCCATGGAATAAGAATATGGCTAAGTAACTGATCAAGCGTTTGCTCTGCAAGTCGCTGTGTGTATTTTAAGGCAAGCCTGCAACGGGCTTGCCTGCTACAGCAGCCTTTTATAAGGCCAGAGCCACCAGCAACAGTGTTTCTTGAAACTCCACTGCAGCGCCTAGCGTGTCACCGGTATAGCCGCCTAAGCGTTTCTTCAGTGCTGCACGGTAGCCGACTAACACCGCTATCCAGACCAAGAGGACTAAGATGCCCTGTTCGGGCAGCAGCGCCAGCGCTAATAGGCTCGAAACAACAGCCATCACCACTACTTTTGTTGTGCTTGCCGCACTTTGCGTGTCACTCACCATACCTTGCTTGCGAACATAAGAGGTTGTTGCCATTAAGCCAATAATGCCAACTCTGGCGAGCATTGGAATCAACAATAAACCGCCCAGCAGCAAACCCAGATCATTGTGCGCCTGCTCAAGTAAAGCGGCAATTGCGGCAAATTTAACCAGTAACACCACGAGCATTGCCGCCACAGCCATGGCGCCAACTCTTGGGTCTTTCATGATTTCCAAGGTGCGTTCGTGATTGCCTAAGCCGCCCACCCAAGCATCGGCCGTATCGGCGACGCCATCCAGATGCATTGCCCCGGTAAAATACACCCAGAGCGCCAACACCAATGCGGCCACCAATAAGGAAGACGCCTGCGGGTTGTAGAGGTAACACAGCAGCACCAAGCTGACTAAGAGTAAGCCTAGAATGGCGCCAACGATGGGGTAAAACCACATGGCGGCTTGCTGTACGTCTTTATCCAAACGTTTTAAATAAGGCCCGGGCACACGGCTTAAGAACATCAATGCATACCAAAAACCCCAGTAGTAGGTGCTCATAATTCGGTGCCGTCCATGCTTTCTAAGCTGACCCATTGCTGTGCTTGGCCTTCATATTCACTGTCGATCACTTTAAAACTCATTACTGCTGCGTAAGGTAAGCTGAGTTTACTCATTGCGCTGGCCGTCAGTTCTAATAAATGCTGCGCCAGCATGCGGATCACACCACCATGGGTGACCACCAATACGCGCTGGCCTTGATAGGCTGTTAACAGCTGACGCCAAGCTACTAAAGTGCGCTGTTGTAACGCTGCGGTGGGCTCGCCTTGTGGCGCGCAAAAGTTCATCGGGTCTTGCCACATTTGGCTGATACTGTGCTCGGCCATAACGGTGTCGACCAACTGGTTTTCCCACTCACCAAAATGAATTTCCGCTAAATTGGGCTCGATGCTGAGCGGGATGTTTTGCGTGCGAGCCAGCCACTGCGCGGATTGCTTACAGCGTTGCAACGGCGAACTCACCACCTGTTGCCAGCACTGCCCCAAACGCTCAATGCGTTGCTGAAACTGTTGCATGCCTCGCTCAGTTAGGCAGTGATCGGTATGACCGCGAAAGACTCGGCCGCCAACGGGTTCACCGTGGCGTATAATATCGATGTGGGTGGTGATCATCAGGCTTTGTTTTCCACGGCTGCTTGGGCAAAGGTGGCCATGTTGTTATGAATGGTCAGCGCTTGCTGGACGGTTGCGTATGCCACTGCAGCACCAGAGCCTTCACCTAAGCGCATACCTAACTGCAGTAAGGGCTCAGCATCTAAGGCGTTCAGTAAGGCGCTGTGTCCGCATTCGGCCGAGTGATGGGCGAACAGCAGCCACTGGCGTACCCCAGGGTTTAATTTAACTGCCAATAAAGCCGCAGCCGTAGTAATAAAGCCATCAACAAAGCAGGGGATGCCCAACTGACTGGCACGCAAATACGCGCCTGTAATGGCGGCGATTTCAAGTCCGCCGACGTGCTGTAAGGCATCTAATGGGTTGTTAATCAGCGGCTGCGCGCGGGCCACGCTGGCGCTTAAAATTTCTTTTTTCCGCGTCAGTGCCGCACCTTCAACGCCAGTGCCGGGGCCGGTTAAGTCGCTGACGTCTTGCTCTAGGAGTAGCGCGCTTAAGCAACTTGCGGCCGAGGTATTGCCAATGCCCATCTCACCTAACATCAGAAAATCGCAGCCTTGTTGCTGGGCCAGTTCAGCGTGCTCTTTACCTAAACTTAATGCGGCCAGCATATGCTCGTAACTCATGGCCGCCTGTTGGGAGAAATCATGGGTGCCGGCCATGATCGGCTTGTGGATAATCTGGCTGAGGTGTTCGCAGCGCTCAGCGGTGCCACAGTTAATGACACTGAGCTGAATGCCTTGTTGTTTGCACAAGGTGGCAACCGCAGCACCGCCATTAACAAAGTTAGCCAACATGGCAATGGTCACCGACTGCGGGAAGGCTGAGACGCCTTGCGCAACAATGCCGTGGTCGGCGGCAAAAATAAGCATCTGTGCTTTATGTATGTGCGGCTTGAGGGTGTGTTGCATAGCAGCTAACTCAATGGCGATGCTTTCTAAGCGGCCGAGCGAGCCTTGCGGTTTAGTCAGTTGATTTTGATGCGCTTGCGCTTGCTGCCGGATGGTTGCAGAAAGCGGCGCTGTGGCGTCTAACCACCAGCAATTTTGTGTCATATTTTAACTTAATTTTGTGGGGCGGTTATTTTACAGGCCAGCCTGAATCAAGCGCTGGAAGTCATTGCGCATGCCCAAGGCCGGCTCGCTATGTATAGGACTACACTCAGTGAGTGGTCGTTGCCTGGCGTTCTTGTACCAGCACCCAAGGTGCAATAACTACAGCCCAGAGTTCGGGGTCGCGCTGTTGAAAGTCTAATGCTTGCTGATCTTGCAAGTTAAGCAGGGCTTTTTGCTGCATTAAAGCGCTTACTTTCTTTTTGTCATCGTTAATAATCAGCTCTGCCACCGCCACTAGATCTTGATCACTGGCGACCCAGAGCACCATGCCTTTGGCAAAGTAGGGCATGATTTCAGCCCAGCTGATGCGCGCTGTCTGGCCAAGAAGCTGGGCATATAACTCACTGATTTCGTTCGACATGTTTTTTCTCGTGGCAAAAGTGGGCATGATAGCCTGAGTTGCACCATCCCCCAAGGGTGAAAACTTCAGTGTTGAGTGAATTGGAGAATTATATGCATGCATCAACATTACCTCGATTAGCCTTTGCCGGTATTGGTTTAATGGGGCTGCCCATGTGTCAGCGCCTCTTAGCTGCGGGTTATCCACTCGTGGTTTGGAATCGCAACCCGGACAAGTGCGCACCCTTGGTCGCTTTAGGGGCTACGCAGGTCTTTGAGCGTGCCGAGCTCTGTGCCCAAGCCGACATCATTATGCTGTGTCTGGCTGACACTCAAGCGGTGACTGAAGTGATGTTTGCTGAACAGGGTATTGCTGCGGCGATGCATAAAAAGCACATTTTGGTGGATTTCTCCAGCATCGAGCCCGCGGCAACCCGAGCCATGGCGCAGCGCTTAGCCGAGGGCTGTGGCGCGTCGTGGTTGGATGTGCCGGTATCCGGTGGCGTCGGTGGCGCTGAGGCCGGTAGCTTAGCCATGATGGCCGGTGGGGATGCGGATGCCTTGGCGCAGGTGTTGCCTGTGTTAGCACACTTAGGTCAGCGCGTTACCCACATGGGCCCGGTGGGTTCAGGGCAAGTGACCAAAGTCTGTAATCAAATGTTGGTGGCTTGTAATGCCATGGTGATTGCTGAAGTGGTGGCGTTGGCGGAGCAGGCAGGTGTTGATGCGTCGCTATTGGCGCCAGCCTTGGCCGGAGGTTTTGCTGACAGTAAGCCTTTGCAAATCCTCGCTCCGCAAATGGCTGGGCGTGAGTTTGAACCGGTGAAATGGCATGTGCGTACTTTGTTAAAAGATTTGGATATGGCTGTGCAACTGTCCCATAACCATGTGTCGGCCACACCAATGAGTGGCTTAGCTGCACAATTGATGCGCAGCCACGGGGCAAAAGGGCACTTGGCGGCTGATCCGGCAACCTTAATTAAGCTTTACGCAGGAGACCGTTGATGGAGATCGTCGCTAATCTGTCTATGCTGTTTACAGAGCTGCCTATGCTTGAGCGTATTCGTGCGGCTGCAGCAGCGGGCTTTAATGCTGTTGAAATCCAGTTTCCTTATGAGGTGCCTGCGCTGCAACTCAAAGAAGAGCTGCAACGCTGCGCTATGCCGTTGGTCTTAATCAATCTGCCCGCTGGCGACTTGATGCAAGGTGGCGATGGTTTAGCCTGCCATCCTAAGCGTCGTCAGCAATTTTCCAATGCATTGGATGAAGCCATGAGTTATGCACTTATGGTGCGTCCACGCATGGTCAATGTGCTGGCGGGACGCTTGCCTGCCAAGGTCTCGCGAGGGCGTGCCTTAGCCACCTTAGCGGCTAATTTGCGTGATGCTGCGCAGGCGTTTGATCGTTTACAGATCCCTGTGCTCTGTGAGGCGATCAATCCCATTGATATGCCGGGCTTTTTAATAAATACCCCGCAACACTTACAAGAATTATTAGCTGAAGTGCAGCATCCGAACTGTTTTGCGCAATTGGATGTGTATCATATGGCGCGTCAAGGCATCAGTACCGCACAAGCATTAGCAGTGCTTGGCAAAAGTGTGGCGCACGTGCAATTTGCTGATTATCCGGGACGAGGAGAGCCGGGTACAGGGACGCTGGATTTTGCGGCAATGCGCAAGGCTTTAGAGCAATACGGCTATTCAGGTGCTGTGGCGGCAGAATACCGCCCGAGCAGCAGTACATTGGCCAGTTTGACATGGCTTAAGCAGCCACCCTTTGTTTAGTATGGCCTTTCTGATTATTTTGCCCAGCAAGCCATGCTGCTTGCTGGTGCCAGTGAAATGAGCGAAGCATTTCGTGCCGTTGGTTTGCATAATGCGCTGTATCTAGTAGCGGTAGCCATGGGGTTTACCGGAGTTTTTTTGTTGATTGCGATTCGTACGTTTAGAGCTGGTACGCAGAAGATGGCGCAATCAGCACAGTAATGAGGAAAATAAGTCATGATGATGCAAAAAATTGAAGCCGCATTAGCTGCTTTACAGCCACAAGTGTTGCAAGTGGCCGATGAAAGTCATATGCACAGCCGTGGTAAAGAGAGCCACTTCAAAGTGGTACTGGTCAGTGCTGCATTTGATGGGGTGCGCAAAGTGCAGCGCCATCAAAAGGTCTATGCAGCGCTGGGCGATTTAATGCAGCAGTTTCATGCCTTAGCTTTGCATACCTTCAGCCCTGATGAGTGGCAAGCACAAGCAGAGCAAGCTGTTCCTGATTCGCCGCACTGCCGTGGTGGCAGTCTGCACGATAAGTAATCGCTTAAATTTAGGCTGTCGCTGCCAATAAAAACGGCCAACTCCTAAACTTAGGCTGCTGGCCGTTTGCTTTAATGCAGGCTGTTTAGGCTTTAGCTAAAATATCCCGCAGTACATACGGCAGAATCCCGCCGTGACGGTAGTACTCAACTTCAATCGGCGTGTCGATACGCGATAGCACTGGCACCTTATCAACGCTGCCATCCTTGCGGGTGATGGCTAAGGTGAACTGCTGGCGCGGTTGCATACTGCTGTCCACACCAAGAATGCTAAAGGTTTCCTCGCCCGTGATATTCAGCGAACTGTAGGAGGCACCATCAACAAACTGCAAAGGTAAGACGCCCATGCCAACGAGGTTGGAACGGTGAATACGCTCATAGGACTGTGCAATAACCGCTGCGACACCCAATAGCAGAGTGCCTTTCGCCGCCCAGTCACGGCTTGAGCCGGTACCGTATTCTTCGCCAGCAAAGATAATGGTTGGCGTACCACGCTGCATATATTCCATTGCCGCATCATAAACCGGCACTTGTTTGCCATCGAGCAAGGTAAAGCCACCTTCGATACGTGAGCCATCTGCGGTGGGCGGTAGCATTAGGTTTTTGACCCGCACGTTGGCAAAAGTGCCGCGAATCATGACATCGTGATTACCGCGGCGTGAGCCATAGGTGTTGAAGTCTGACTGCTGCACGTCATGACTGACCAAATATTGTCCCGCTGGCGAGTCACTACGGAATGAGCCGGCAGGCGAGATGTGGTCGGTGGTGACCGAATCGCCTAGGAGCATTAATGCCCGAGCGTCAGTGATTGGCGCGACCGCTTTGGGCTGCATGCTAAAGTCAGAGAAAAACGGCGGCTTGGCAATGTAAGTGGATTTTGGCCAGTCGTAGACCAAGCCCTTAGCGCTTTCAATATCCGTCCAGAGCTTATTGTCTTTACTAAAGTCACTGTATTTGTCACGAAATACCGCAGGGTTCATCGCTTTGCCGAGTAAGGCTTGGATCTCGCTATTGGTTGGCCAGAGGTCTTTCAAGTAAACCGGCTTGCCGTCTTTACTGGTGCCCAGCGGGTCTTTATCCAGATTGATATTGACGGTGCCAGCCAAAGCAAAGGCCACCACTAAGGGCGGTGAGGCTAAGAAGTTCGCGCGGATATTTGGGTGAATACGCGCTTCAAAGTTGCGGTTACCCGACAGTACTGCCGCTGCGACAATGTCGTTTTCAACAATGGCTTGATTGTACTCCGGTCGTAAATCACCGGCGTTACCGATACAGGTGGTGCAACCAAAAGCGGTGACCCCAAAACCTAAGGTTTCAAGACTGCCGAGTAGACCCGCTGCTGCAAGGTACTCAGGAACGACCCGAGAGCCAGGTGCCAATGATGTTTTTACTCGCGGATGCACACTCAGACCCAGCGTCACCGCTTTTTTCGCCAGCAATCCGGCGGCCAGCAATACGCTGGGGTTGGAGGTGTTGGTGCAGGAGGTAATGGCGGCAATTAAAACATCGCCATGGCCCAAGTCAATATTGTTCGTGGTCGTGCAGTGTTCGCCACTGTCGTCGATCGGGGTCTCTAAACGATTGTCGATCATCTCCACTTCGTTCATCTTTAATGGACGCTTGGGTGTTGACGAATCATGATTGACCACAGGAATCAGTGGGCAGCTGGTGCCATAGCGCTTGTCCAACTCAGAAGCATCTTTGTTAAAACCGCCGTTGGCAATGCTCTCACTAAATAAGGAAGTAAAGCTGTTGTGCATATCCGGTAGCGCGATGCGGTCTTGTGGGCGCTTTGGACCGGCCAAAGAGGGGCGTACGCTATCCAGATCCAATTCAACCACTTGGCTGTAATCAATTTCGCCCGCTTTAGGAATGCCGAACATGTCTTGGGCACGGAAATAGGCTTCACAGGCTTCAATATCGATGTCTTTTCGACCGGTGCCGCGCATGTATTCAAGGGTAGTTTCATCAACAGGGAAGAACCCCATGGTTGCGCCGTACTCGGGTGCCATATTGGCCAGCGTGGCGCGATCCGGCACACTTAAATGCTGCGCACCTTCACCGAAAAACTCGACAAACTTACCGACAACTTTTTCTTTGCGCAGCAACTCCGTCACGGTAAGCACTAAGTCGGTGGCCGTCATGCCTTCACGCAGCTTACCGCTCAGGTGCACACCCACTACATCAGGGGTGAGAATATAGAGTGGCTGACCGAGCATCGCCGCTTCCGCTTCAATACCACCAACACCCCAGCCAACTACGCCCAGCGCGTTAATCATGGTGGTGTGCGAGTCAGTACCAACCAGAGTGTCGGGGTAGGCCATACCGTCTTTCTCTTGAATGCCTGGGAAGAGGTATTCGAGGTTCACTTGGTGGACGATACCGAAGCCAGGTGGCACCACTTTAAAGGTATCAAAGGCTTGCATGCCCCATTTTAAGAACTGATAGCGCTCGCCATTGCGCTTAAATTCCATGGCCATGTTTTTTTCTAAGGCGTCGGGGCTGTTGTAGAAATCCACCATCACCGAGTGATCGACAACCAGATCGACAGGCACCAGCGGCTCAATGGCTTTGGCCGGTTTGCCCATCTCTTCGGCGACATTTCGCATCGCCGCTAAGTCGCAGAGCAGGGGGACGCCGGTGAAATCTTGGAGAACAACGCGCGCGACCATAAAAGGAATTTCTTCATTACGCGGCGCATTAGGCTGCCAGTTGGCCAGTTGCTGAACATGCTCAAAAGTGATGCGGTGATTATCGGTGTTGCGGATTAATGATTCTAAAATTATACGTATTGAAATAGGCAGACGCGAGACGGAGTCAATGCCGATGTTTTTAAGCGCAGGTAAGGAACAATACTTGAGTGTTTTACCATTGCTCAGTGTGAATGCATGGTGCAGTTGACGGGGATCGAATGGTGCTGTTTGCATGACGCTACCCTCTTTTAACTGTGACTCATTGGTCTACAGCATAGCCTTATCTTGCGAACAATGTACAAGTTGGACAATGGTCGCGATTAAAGGTTGGTCGCAGTAACGTCGTAGATGGATTAAAAAAGCCGCAGCTGAAGTACTCTGCTTAGAGTGTTCACAGCTGCGGCTGTTGAGTTTTTTTGCGCGTTGTTAGCTTAGAAGGTCCAAGTTGCTTGGCCGGTAAAGCCGTGAGCGCTGTTGCGGTATGTGGCGCTATAAGCTGGGCGGCCCGGGCTTGCTTGCTGATTGACCCCCGCCGTGTTTTCTCTGATATAGGCGTAAGCCAAATCAATGGTGAGGTTGTCGCTGGCTTGCCAGCCGGTACCAAAGGTCAAGATCTTACGGTGACCCACAGGAATGCGCACAGTGCGATATGCATTGGTGGTCGGTGACTGGTCTAAGGCAAAACCGGTACGCAACACCCATTGCGGGTTAACTTGATAGCTGGCGCCGATTGAGTAGGACCAGGTGTTGTGCCAGTTCAGGGTTTCTTTTAAGTTGCTGAATTGCGGCACAGCTTGGCCTTTGCTTTTTGCTTCAATGGACTCTAAGCGACTCCAGCGAGTCCAAGTAAAACCACCGTGCAGTGTCCACTGATCATCCAGCTTGTGGCTGATCGAGCTATCGACAGATTCAGGGGTGGTAAAATCTAAACTGGCGTTATATTTACCGTTGCCGACAGCCAGCGGTCCCGGTGCGTTATACACTTTAGTGCGACCTTTTAAGGTGTAATCCACTTTGGAGTGATAGGTGATCCCCCAAGTGGTTTGCTCGCTGAGATCAACCATCAAGCCGATGTTGTAACCCAGCGCCGTGTCATCGCCTTTAATACTGATCAGTGTGTCTTGACCTGTTAAGCTCAAGCTTCGGGTTTGCAATGTATTGGTCAGCTTGCCGTCAATTTTGTTTAAAGTTGGACCAAAGCCTACTGCCACGCGGTTGGTGATTTTATAGCTTAAGGTGGGCTGCAGGGTCATTACCGCAACTTTGCTGTACAGCCCGTGGCTGCTGCCTTGGAAGCTTTTTTCGTAGTCGCTGATCAGACCAAAGGGTACGTACATACCTAAGCCAAAGTTCCATTTCTCATCAATGGGCATGGCGAAAAAGGCAAAAGGTACGCTGGCTAAAGGCACCATATCGCCTTTGCTGGTTCCCGGAGCATCAGTATCAACGCGACTGATATCAACATTGGCTTTAACGATGGCAAAACCACCGCTAACTTGCTTGCCTGCGATTTTCGACAAACCTGCAGGGTTGCCATAAATGGTGCTGGCGTCCAAGGCTGAAGAGGCTCGACCGGCAAAAGCCGTGCCGGCACCGCTAGCGCTTTGCTCGTTAAGCGCAAGACCGTTGGCTAATAAAGCGCTACTGGCTAAAGATAAGCCGACGGCTAATGAGGTGCGTAAAAAAGGTAAGCGCATGCTACTGCTCCAAGGAATTATAAAATGGCGCAACGGTAACAAGCTTTTTTGTGAGAACCAACAGCTGAACACGCAGAAATAAAACAGTTGTTGGCTAAAATGGTTTTTTATGAATAAAAGTAACTCTTTAGTCACTGATACGCAGGATTGTCCGACAATTCTGCGTAACGATTGAGCTCGATGGGGATCTGCTGTGAGGCTGAAACTGCAGAGGACTTTTCAGCCTCTGCAGTTAGCAAATATCTGTGATCTGATCAACGACTTGCTGAGCCTGAATTGCTTTTAGGCTGGCGATAGACATCCATTAATACCTGATCAAGAATCGATGCAGCACCCCAAGGTTGCGGGTGGTTGATAATGGCAACAACGGCCCAGGCATCACCATTGATATCTCGACTAAATCCGGCAATGGCGCGTACGTTTTTTAAGGTGCCGGTTTTAATATGTGCTTGTCCAGCCAGTTGACTGTTGCGCAGGCGACGACGCATGGTGCCGTCCATCGCGACAATGGGCAGCGATGAAATAAATTCTGCTGCGTAAGGGCTCTTCCAAGCCGCTTCCAACATCATGCCTAACTGGCGCGCGGTGATGCGCTCTTGGCGCGACAGTCCCGAACCGTTCTCCACCACTAAACCATTGGTGAAAATTTTCTTTTTGGCAAAAAAATCGTTGATAACGCGGCGCGCGGCGGCGGCATCATCGGCATCGGCTGGAGTGCGAAAGCGCGCACCAATGGATAAGAACAGTTGTTTGGCCATGGTGTTGTTGCTGTATTTATTGATATCGCGAATCACTTCAACCAAGTCAGGTGAGTAAGCGCGAACCAGCAGGCGGGCATTGCTGGGGGTTTGGCCGAGCATGTCATTACCTAAAATAGTACCGCCCATTTCTTGCCAGATACTGCGCACTACACCTGCGGCATAACGTGGGTGATCAAGAAAGGCAAGGTAGTTTTGTGTGCTGCAACCCGGGGCAATATGGCCATTAACCGTTAAGCGCAAGGTATGCCCATCGTCCTGTGGGATATAGTTAATCACTGGGTTATTGCAGTTTTTTGCATGCTGGATTTTGACATTATTGATGATTTCAATGCTGCCAATCGGCGGCTCCATCACGACTTTAGCGCCGCTTTCTTCACCGCGCACAACAAAGCGCTGGGATTTGAAGTTCACCAATAATGAGTCAGGTTCAACTAAGAAGGGTTTGCTTTGATCGTTACTGTCGTCATCAAAGACGCTCACAGCTGGCGGCGCAAAGTGATTGCGATCAAGAATTAAATCACCAGAAACATGACGCACTCCATTGGCTCGCAGGTCGCGCAACAAAAGCCATAAACGCTCCATATTGAGCTTGGGGTCGCCACCGCCTTTGAGATAGAGGTTACCTGCGAGCACACCGTCTTGCAGTGTGCCGTCGGTGTAAAACTCTGTTTTCCACTGATAAGCCGGCCCCAATAGCTCCAATGCCGCATAGGTGGTGACAAGCTTCATGGTTGATGCTGGATTAATCAGCAGGTCGGCGTTCATATAGGCGTTTTTGCCGGGTCCGGTTAGCGCAATGGTGACAGCAGAGAGGGCTTCACTGTTTATTTTATTGGCTTTCAGGGCTTTATCGATATTGCTTGAGGGTAAAGTCTGTGCCAAGACTGCAGGTGAACTGAACACAGCTGCAAGGCACAACGAAGGTAGCGTTAGGTGCTTAAGTGACAGGGTAGACGTAATCCGCTGGTGTGCCTGACTGCGGTTTGTTAAGCGGCGAAAAAAAGACATCAACACAATACCAATACCTATAAAATGACGAATGAATAACAATAATGTTAAGTATTATGCGCTATTCACCGGAATGAATGCAGACCCTGAGGAAATTTGTTTGTGAAGGGCGTTTTTGTACGGTAAAGCTGTTAATATTCCACGCCTATTACTGGAGGTGTGTTATGGCTACAAATCGTTCGCGTCGTTTACGCAAAAAATTATGTGTTGATGAGTTCCAAGAGTTAGGCTTTGAATTGCAAATGAGTTACCCAGAAGGTACAGACGATGCAACGGTTGAAGCGTTTTTTGCTGATTTAGTGGTTGATGCCATTGAAAGCAAAGGTATGGCTCTGATCGGCGGTGAAGAGTTTGCTGTGGTGTGTTCAGGTAAGCGTGGCTCTGTAACAGAAGAGCAGCGTGCAGAAGTTGAAGCGTGGTTAAAACAGCGTAAAGAATTAAGCTCGTTTGAAGTGAGCCCGCTGTTGGATGTTTGGTACCCAGACAATCCAATTAATCAGGCTTAATTGTCTGGATGTAAAAAAAGGGAAGCCTAAGTGCTTCCCTTTTTTTGTTGTGCATGCAATCTAGCTTAGCTGTTGATGCTATCAACGAGTGCTTTAGCAGGTACCAACTTGATGACTTTCTTGGCGGCAATTTCAATGGCAGCGCCTGTTTGAGGGTTGCGGCCAGTGCGTGCAGCGCGCTCAGTAACTTTAAGTTTGCCAATACCCGGTAAAGTGATTTCGCCATCATTATCGAGCGCGTCGTTGACAACTTGACTCAGTTGATCAAGTACGTCACGGATATGCGTTTTAGTAGAATCGGTTGATTCGGCAAGTTCATTGATCAGTTGATCTTTGCTAAGGGCCATAGGTAACGCTCCTGAGTGGGTAAGGGCTGCAAAGTAGCATGAATTTTTGCGGATGCGTAGAGAACTCGCTAACAAAACCATGAAATTTGTTATTTAAGCAGTAATATCCGGACTTGCTGGTGCCATTGAACTCTTTAGAGTCTAGTAAACCCATAATTCAACACGGCGGTTTTTCAGTCGGCCTTGATCCATCTGATTGCTGGCCACAGGCATTGCATCGCCAATCCCCAACACCTCGCGAAGGATAATATTATCCTTACGCAGCTCGCGGCGTACGGCCATTGCCCGTAGTTTTGAGAGTAACAGGGCGCGCTGCGGATCAGATTTTGTATCGCCAAAGCCTACCAGTACAAGCTGTTTATTGGTTTTTTGCTGTTTACGTAAATAAGCCAGCACCCTGTCAATATCACGTAAGGCTTTATTATCAAGCTGCGCGCTGCCTTCTTTGAAACGGAAGTTAACTGACAGACGTTGTGCATGCTGAGTTAAATGCTGATAAGGCATTGGCATGCTAGCGTCGCTAGGGACGGGCATGGCCTTAACAATTTGGCTGATAAAACCCAGTGCTTCAACCTGTTGTTGTCCAGCATCGCTGTGGGCAAAAGCGATGAACTGATTAACTAAAGCATTTTGGCTCTGCCCTGTGCTGTATAAATACAGGCGTCGAGATAAAGGATAATCCTCAGTGGCTATCAGTTTTGCGCTCGGTAGCATAGCTGCAGAGTCGCCTGCAGAGATGGCGACGGCTTTGGCCTTGAGTACATAGGGTAAACCAATAAATCCTATGCCATTGGGGTCTTGGCTGACGGTCTCGGATAATGCTTGGCTGGACTCAAAACGTTTGGCCGTGCTTGCTAGCGATAGACCGGCATCCGCCAAAACCAACTCTTTGAATGTTTCCCAGGTGCCGGAATTATGGTCACGGGCATAAATATTAATCTCACCCTGCTGGCCGCCCAGGGCTTCCCAGTTGCGGATTGAGCCGGAAAAAATAGCAGCGAGTTGTTCTGTGCTTAACGTCTTAATGGGGTTGAGCGGGTGCACAATAATAGCCACACCATCAATGGCTAGAATATGTTCGGATTCTTTACTGCGCATATCGCTGATAGATCGAAAAAGCTCAGCTTCATGATCTTTGATCGGCCTTGAGGCGGCGGCAAGGTCTGCTGACTGATTGTGCAGGGCAGAAAACCCGGTGCTTGACCCTTGTGAATGAATCTCAATACGCACGCTAGGCTGTGTCGCATTGCGACTTGCAGTGATCTTGTGCTGGAGCAGCTCGGGGTTGTTTTGCACTTGTATAGTTGTAAAGTTTTGACTTTCTAAGAAACTTTTCGCTAATGCTGGAAGCAGCTGACTGCCAATGGTGTTTGAGCCGTAGATACTGATGCTTTGCGGGCTTTGTGCCATGCTCAAAGAGCTGCCCAGCAGGGCGCTTAGAAAAAGGCTGAGCGTGAGCGCAAAACAGCAGCGGGTCATTTTATATGTTTGCACGTAGTTGCACCTTAGTTGAAAAAGATACAACTACAATAAGACCAGAGTGTGACGCTGATATGACTGAAGTGTGACAGCACACTCAGCAGGCTTTGCATAGGGGAGTCATGCGCTTGATGGGCTCATCAGGCGCATTGGGCTTAGCTTTCGTCTTGAATGTTATGTTCTATTAATGCCAATAAGGCATTTTGTTGACGCTGGGCCAGCTGTCGAAAGCGCATCAATAACTCGCGCTCATACTGAGAAATTTCTGGGCTATCCAGGCGTACATTGTCATTCAAAGTCAGCTCACCGTCTTGCTGCAAACTGCTTTCGAGGCGTGCAATAATTTCTGAGTTCATGCTGCGGTGCTGTGCTTTAGCGACTTCGGCAATGCGATCACGCATGCCGTCGGGTAAGCGCACAACAAACTTGTCGGCGGTCCGGCTGGAGTATGCTACGTTTTTTTTAAGGCTCATAAAGTCAACCATGTAAAGTTCTAAAGTTTAGAAAAGGCGCCATATTCTTGCTAGTAGAACACTGTGATAACGAAAATGTTCCATCTTATCAGTATTGCTTTGTTCCTTAATGTTACGCGCTGGCGTCAATAAATTAGCGTCAAATCATTGGCGCATTTTACGTGCTATTTTTGAATTTACCAGTACTTATGTTGCCCATAGTTTAGCGGCTTCGATTTCTTGGGTAAAATAGCCCTCGAATTCATGTGCCGCTCGGCTAAATGAGTCAGAAAATATGCTGAAAATCATACGCTAATCGACTAAATTCGGTATAGTCTCGTTTAAGTCGGTACAATGCTGTTTACTGCTGTAGCGTAGCGCAGTGTATGCATTACATTTTGGGCTTAATGGCTCTATCTCTTTGCATTATGAGTTTGAATAAATCATGAATCGTAAAATCTATCAGTGGGCTATGGTTTTAACCTGTTCAACTTTGGCAGCGTGCTCTGCAAACAGTAAAAAGAACGACTCTGTGACTTACCTATCTGATGCAGAAAAGGTACAGGCAGTGGTTTATGTCAATAAGCAAACCGACAAAAACCAATGGATGGCTGATACAGAAACACTGCTGCGTGAATCAATCAAAGGGTCTCCTTTTACCTTGCAGCGCCAAGACAATGGTTGGTTGGTGACTGCGCCGGCGCGCCAGTCATTTAACCCTGATCGCCCAGGCTTATTATTGCCTGCGGTATTAAAACCTATTACACAGATGGCTAAAGCGCTGGAAAGCAGTCCGGATTCAGCTGTTCTGGTGCTGGGTCATAGTGATTTGGCGCGCAATGAAAAAGTCAGTTATGACCTCAGTAAGGATCGTGCTACTGCAGTGGCTTCAATTTTCCGTTTAAGCGGCTTAAACGGATACCGTATGAGCCAGTTAGCCATGGGCAGTTCACATACATTGCCGACTAAGCGCAGTGCCGCTGATAATGATCGAGTAGAAATTATTGTCGTACCTACAGCGTACAAACAGGATGTGATGGCGGTATACAACCCAGCTTATCAACGTCAGTTGGCGCTGAGTCAGACGAAGTAAAAACATTATCAGGTGACTTGTTTTTTAACTTTAAGGCGTACTGATGAGTACTGAGCAGTTGGCGAATATGCGCCGTAATTATACACGCGATGGTTTGCTCGAAGAGCACGCGCCGCTTGAGCCCTTTGCATTATTTGAGCGTTGGTTTAACGATGCCGTGGCTACAGAGCTGCCTCCGGTTGAGCCTAACGCAATGATGCTGGCCACTGCAGATGAGGCAGGGCAGCCTCATTGTCGCGTGCTGCTACTCAAGGGGTTGGATGCACAAGGTTTTGTTTTTTATAGCAATTATAACAGCGCCAAAGGGCAGCAACTCGCTCAGCAGTCGCGGGCCGCAATGACCTTTTTTTGGCCTGCTTTAGAGCGCCAGGTTCGTATTGAGGGCGTGGTTGAGCAGGTCAGCGCGGAAGAGTCGGATGCTTACTTTAATGTACGTCCACTGGGGAGCCGGCTTGGGGCTTGGGCCTCTGAGCAGAGTCAACCTTTAAGCGGGCGTGACGAGTTGGAGTCCGCGCTGGCCTTGATTGAGCAGCGCTATGCTGGTAATCAACATCCGCCGCGTCCCGCGCACTGGGGTGGCTATCGTTTGTTGCCGCAGCGCATCGAGTTTTGGCAGGGGCGTACTTGCCGGCTGCATGATCGCTTGAATTACTTACTGCAAGCCGATGGAAGCTGGTACAGAGAGCGTCTGGCCCCATAATGGGCGGTCTTGGCGACAAATAATCAATTATTGCGCCAAGACCGATGTCATACTCTAGTGTGTGTTGTATTGATCGGCGGCGTTTTGTAGCCAACTCTGCAGCTCGGCTTTTTTAACTTTGAGACGCATTGCCTCATTGAGCTTGTCGAGCATATAGGCTTGTTTTTGCGGATCGCCACTGGCCATTGATAAAGCAAGATCACGGTTGATCCAGCGTTTAATGCGCACATAAATCCACCAATGAAAATACAAGCCTGACAGCGTAGCAATGGCGACAATAAAATAATCCATAGATTCCTCTAAGTGGGTGGTAACCTGGGTAAGGTTTGGTTATCTTAACTATTAATAACGTGTTTATATTACGGGGTACTTTATATGCGTAAGTCTATTGTTTTAGCCGCAACTTTTACAGCTTTCACCATGCTTTTAACAGGCTGTGCGTCAAGCCTCACGGGTGATACCTACTCGCGTGCTGATGCGCGTAAAGTGCAGACAATTCGTATGGGCACAATTGAGTCCTTGCGTCCTGTGCGCATTGAAGGGACTAAAACGCCAATTGGTGCGGGTGCAGGTGCAGCGGTAGGTGGTATTGCTGGCAGTACAATCGGTGGCGGTCGTGGTAGCGCCGTGGCAGCAGTGATCGGTGCGGTAGCCGGTGGTTTGGCTGGCGCAGCAGCTGAAGAAGGCATCACTCGTACCCAAGGTGTAGAAATCACTGTGCGTGAAGATGATGGCGCGTTGCGTGCTTATGTGCAGGCGGTTGAGCCGAACCAAGTGTTTCGTGTTGGCCAGCGCGTACGTATTACCAACGTTAATGGTCAGAGTCGCGTAGCGCCTTAAGTAAAATTAGCTTGCTTATGCTAAAAACGCCTTGTGTGATGGCTTTTTGCTCAAGGCGTTTTAGTATGGGTGCTGTGTATGACTGACAACTTAGGCTGTTTTGCTTTTAGCATTAGAGCCATTGCAGTCATGCCTAGGTTTGTATTAAATAATGTTTTTTCGCACTACGCTGGGTGTCTCCTGTTCGTCCGGCAGAACGATATGGAGGCTATATGATTTTATTAGCATTAGTTTTTGCGCCTTTTCTTGCGACGCTACTTCCTTTTTTGGCTGCGCAACGTGGTCGAACTGGAATCGCTTTAGCCACTGCAGTGGCTCCGCTGCTGGGCTTGGCTTTGCTGCTGAGTCAGGCGACACGGGTCCTCGCTGGGGAAGTCATCAGCGTCAAGTATGCGTGGATTAGCCAGCTGGGGCTTAATCTAAGTTTTCGCCTTGATGGTTTAAGTTTTCTTTTTTCTTTATTAGTGCTTGGGATTGGCCTGCTGGTCATTCTCTATGCACGCTATTATCTTTCTGAGCAAGAACGTGTTGCGCGTTTTTTCACCAGTTTATTGCTGTTTATGGGTTCAATGCTGGGCTTAGTGCTAGCAGGAAACTTATTGTTAATGGTGATGTTCTGGGAGCTTACCAGTCTTTCTTCGTTTTTATTGATTGGCTTTTGGAGCCAGCAAACTGCTGCGCGCCAGGGCGCTCGCATGGCTTTGGCTGTGACGGGGGGCGGAGGATTAGCGCTCCTAGCTGGTGTGCTGGTGATTGGTCATGTGGTGGGTAGTTATGAGCTGGTCGATGTTTTAGCAGCAGGCGACACCTTGCGAGCCAGTT
>JAAYFI010000052.1 GCA_012728315.1 Gammaproteobacteria bacterium | reverse complement strand
ATGAATGCCCGCCCTACGGGTTGGTGAGGCTTAGGTTTGGGTGGTGTGTGGATGAATGTGCGGCGTATGGGTGTGGGGTTGCTGTTGTTCTGTGGGGTGCTGTGGCTCGCGGATGTGTTGGATCCGTTGCCGTTACCACAGGATGATATGGCGCGGGTGGTGTTGGCGGCGGATGGCACGCCGCTGTGGCGCTTTGCCGACCATAATGGCGTGTGGCGCTACCCCGTGCGCATGGATCAGGTCTCACCCTATTACATTGAAGCGCTGCTGGGCTATGAAGACCGCTGGTTTTATCAGCATCCGGGGATTAACCCCTTGGCCATTGCGCGCGCGGCCTGGCAAAACCTCAGCGGTGGACGGGTGGTTTCGGGAGGCAGCACCTTGTCGATGCAAGTGGCGCGTTTACTGGACCCACATCCGCGCACGTTTACCGGCAAATTACGCCAAGTGTGGCGCACCTTGCAGCTTGAATGGCATCTTACTAAAGATGAGATCCTTGGTCTGTATCTCAATCGCGCGCCCTTTGGTGGCACCTTAGAAGGTGTTGCTGCGGCCAGTTGGGCGTATTTAGGCAAGTCGCCGAAAAATTTAAGTCGTGCGGAAGCGGCTTTGCTGGCAGTATTGCCACAAGCCCCCAGCCGTTTGCGACCGGATCGACACCCGCTGCGCGCACAGGCCGCCCGCGATAAAATCCTGCAACGCTTACAGCAGTTTAAGGTGTGGCCCGAGGCCGCTATTAAGGATGCGATGCAAGAAGGCGTCTGGTTGGCACCCCGTGATGAGCCGTCGTTAGCGCCGTTGCTGGCGCGCCGTTTAAATCATGCTAAGAGTCCGGCGCTGATTGAAACCACCTTAGATGCCAATTTGCAGCGTCGTTTAGAAGATATGTTGCTGGGCTGGCGCGCGCGACTACCGGCGCGCACTTCGGCGGCGATTATTGTGGTCGAGCATAGCACTATGGCGGTGCAGGCCTATTTAGGTTCGCTGGATATTCAGGATACCGAGCGCTTTGGTCATGTTGATATGGTGCAAGCGCTGCGCTCACCGGGCTCGACTTTAAAGCCTTTTTTATACGGGCTGGCGCTGGATGAGGGGCTGATTCATTCTGAGTCGTTACTGCAGGATGTACCGCGTCGTGTTGGCGATTATCGACCGGGGAATTTCTCTCAAGGCTTCAGTGGCCCCGTGTCGGCCAGTCAGGCGTTAGCGCGCTCGCTGAATTTGCCGGTGGTGCAGTTATTAGAAGCGTACGGCCCTAAACGCTTTGCCGCCGAGTTACGCAGTGCCGGTATCCCCTTGCTGTTACCTCAGGGCAGCGAGCCTAATTTGGCCTTGATTTTAGGCGGTGTGGGGACGCGTTTAGAGCATCTGGTCAGCGGTTTTAGTGCATTTGCTCGGCAGGGCAAAGTGGCGCAGTTACGTTTTCAGCCGCAGCAGGCTGTGCAAGAAAAAACCTTAATGTCGCCGGGTGCGGCTTGGATTGTGCGGCGCATTTTAGCCGGCCAGCGTCGACCCGATGTGGATCCGCGCGCGCAGTTGGTTGAGCGCGCGCCTTTGGCTTGGAAAACCGGGACCAGTTATGGTTTTCGTGATGCGTGGGCGGTTGGGGTCAGTTCGCGTTATTTAATTGGCGTATGGATTGGTCGTCCCGATGGCACCCCGGTGCCGGGGCAGTTTGGTTTGGCTTCGGCCACACCCTTGCTGCTGCAAGTGCATGATGTGATGAATCACCGTGATCGGCAAATGGGGCGCGTCGATGTGCCTGATCCGCAGCCGCCCGAGGTGGGCGTGGCGGCGATTTGTTGGCCTTTGGGGCAGGTCTTGCCGCGCAGCGACGCCAATTGTCGACGTCTGCGTTTTGCCTGGACGCTCAATGGCACCGTGCCGCCAACCTTAACCATGGGCGAGCCTTTTGACAGTGAACTGCAAACATGGGTGTGGCTGAATCCACAAGGGTTGCGTGTGGCCAAAGACTGTCCGGGTGCGCAAGCGCAGCGGTTGGCTTTGTGGCCTGCCGCTTTAGAGCCGTGGTTGCCCTTGGCTGAGCAGCGCCGCTCACGCTTGCCCGCCATTGATCCAGGTTGCCCACCGCAGACCACAGTACACAGTGAGCCGTTGCAGATTGTCGGGGTCAGCGATGGCGACCGTTTGCAGCGCCCCGCTGGGCAGCAGGGTGCATTAAGTGTGCATATTTCGAGCTTGGGCGGCGGTGCGCAACAATGGTGGTATCTAAACGGTGAGCCCTTGCTCAGTACGCAAAACGGCCAAGGTTTTGATCAGGTTCTGCACAAGTCGGGGATCTATCAGCTCAGTGTTCTCGATGACAGTGGGCACACCGCGGCGCTGCAATTCACTGTGCTGGATTGAGAGGCTGCCAGTCGCGCCGTGCCCTGTGCTAAACTGCGCGCTCGCTATTAACGGCTCGGCGCGGTGAATACACTTGCGCGGCGCTGTGTCCTCGTCTTTTTATCTTTGAATACTTAAAACTATGTCCTTACCTCTGCACCACCTTGAGTTACTCAGTCCTGCCCGTGATATCACTATTGCTAAAGAGGCCATTTTGCATGGTGCTGATGCGGTGTATATCGGTGGGCCGAGTTTTGGCGCGCGGCATAATGCCAGCAATAGCTTGAGTGATATTGCTCAGTTGGTGGAGTTTGCCCATCTGTTTCATGCCAAGGTGTTTGTCACCATCAATACCATTTTGCATGATGACGAGCTGGAGCCGGCGCAGCAGTTGTTGTGGCAATTGTATGAGGCTGGGGTTGATGCGGTGATTGTCCAGGATTTGGGTGTGATGGAAATGGATATTCCGCCCATTGAGCTGCATGCCAGTACACAAACCGATATTCGTACGCTGGAAAAAGCTCAGTTTTTGTCGCAGGTGGGGTTTTCCCAGTTGGTGTTGGCCCGTGAGCTGAATCTGCAGGAGATTCGTGCAATCAGCCAGAGTGTGGATTCGGCCATTGAGTTTTTTATTCATGGTGCGTTGTGCGTGGCGTTTTCTGGGCAGTGCAATATTTCCCATGCGCAAACCGGGCGCAGTGCCAACCGTGGTGATTGCTCGCAGGCGTGCCGTTTGCCCTACACCTTGAAAGACGATCAAGGCCGTGTGGTGGCCTATGACAAGCATTTGTTGTCGATGAAAGACAATAACCAGAGCGCGAATTTACGCGATTTGGTCGATGCCGGTGTGCGTTCCTTTAAGATTGAAGGGCGTTATAAAGATGTCAGTTATGTGAAAAATATCACCGCGTATTATCGTCAACAGTTGGATCAGATTTTATTGGAGCGCCCGGAGTTGGCGCGCTCATCCAGCGGCTTGACCGAGCATTTTTTTACTCCCGACCCCGATAAAACCTTCCACCGCGGCAGCACGGATTATTTTGTGACTGAGCGCAAGATTGATATCGGTGCTTTTGATTCGCCTAAGTTTGTTGGCTTGCCGGTGGGGGAGATTTTAGGTGTAGGTAAGCAGGATATTACTGTGCAAACCCATGAGCCGCTCAATAATGGTGATGGCCTCAATGTTTTATATAAGCGTGAGGTGGTGGGCTTTCGCGCCAATACCGTGCAACAGATCTGTGAGTATGAGCAGGATGGGCAGTTATTGCGTCAGTACCGTGTGCAGCCCAATGACATGCCGGCTGAGCTGAAACTGTTGCGACCGCCGGTGACGCTTAATCGCAATATGGATCATAACTGGCAGCAAGCGTTGTTGAAGAAGTCGGCTGAGCGGCGGGTGCGGGTGGACTGGCAGGTGCAGTTGACTGAGCAGCTGTTAAGGGTGCAGGCCATCAGTGAGGAGGGGGTTCAGGTCAGTGTGCAGCTGGCGGGGCCTTTTGCTTTGGCCAGCCAGCCTGAGCAGGCGCTGGCGCAGTTTGAGGACGTGCTCAGTCAGCTGGGTACGACGATGTATTATGCGCAAAAGGTTGTGGTGCAGGCGCAGCAGGCTTGGTTTGTGCCGAGCTCGCAGCTGAAGGCGTTGCGGCGTGATGCGGTGGCGGCGTTAACTGAGGCGCGGGTGGCGGCGCATCCAAAAGGTTTCCGTAAGCCGGTGAGTGATCCAGCACCGGTGTATCCTGAGTCACACTTGACGTTTTTGGCGAATGTTTATAATCACAAGGCACGGGCGTTTTATCATCGTTATGGTGTGCAGCTGATTGATGCGGCGTATGAGGCACATGAGGAGGCGGGTGATGTGCCGGTGATGATTACTAAGCATTGTTTGCGATTTTCTTTTAATTTGTGTCCGAAGCAGGCAAAAGGTGTGACGGGGGTGCGCACTAAGGTGAGTGATATGCAGTTGGTGCACGGTGATGAGGTGTTGACTTTGAAGTTCGATTGTAAGCCGTGTGAGATGCATATTATTGGCAAGATGAAGGGGCATATTTTGAATATGCCGCAGCCAGGTAGTGCGCAATCGCGTGCTGGGGTGGTTGGGCATATCAGTCCTGAGGATTTGCTTAAGACCATTAAGCGGTGATTTGGGCTGGGTTTGAGACTCTGTAAATAATTGAGTGCTGGTCGTGTGTCGGTGTAAGCCTGTTTTTAAATAATTCAGTGCCGGTCGTGCTTCGAGGCACCTGTTCATCCGTCGATGAACCCATCCTGGGTTCAACTCCGGCGCTCCGCCATCCCTGGCTCCGCTCACCACACGCACCTCGAAGCACTGATTGACCTTCTGTGTTGTTATCACTTTCGCAGAAAAGTTCACCATTCACCGCACCACATACCGTGTTGCTGCTTGATGCAATACTCCAGAAAACACCGCACTTAACCCCGCAGATTCGCACCATAAACCCACACTGCAGACCCTCCAACACCTCCGATGGTCAACAAGTACCACGCGGGTGCTGTGACAAGTGAAGCCAGGGATGGCGTAACGCCCGAATTGCGTCAGGATGACGCATTGAGGGAAAAACAGCATTCGCGTGGTACGACATGCCACAGAGCTGCTTAATAAAACACACTACAATACTGTCTGATAGAACACGCCACAGAGCAGCTTAATCAAACACACCACAATGCTGCCCGATAAAACACACCAAAGCACTGCTCAATAGAACACCCCCCCAACGCACAGCAATCTGCAAAAAACCAGCAAACTCATGTAATCTTAACCACCCAAAAAACACCCCAACAACGCCTTAGCACGGAGCACCGATCAGCACCATGTCCCATTTACTCCGCATCATAATGATCAACGGCCACCTACAAGGCGTCGTTGAACTCGACCTCAACGGCCACACCAATATTTGCGGAACCAACGCCTCAGGAAAAACCACCCTACAGCGCTTGATCCCCGTGTTCTATGGCGAACGCCCCAACAACGTCGTCCCCAAAACACGGAAAAAATTCGACCAATACTACTTACCGCACAGCGACTCATACCTGATCTATGAATACCGCAGAGAAACCGGCACCACCTGCCATGTCGCCATCACCCGCAAAAAAGACGAAGGCGTCAGCTACCGCTTTATCAATGCCGCCTACAGCCCCGAACTCTATTTAAAAACCAACCCACAAGGCAAAGCACAAGCACACAGCTACCAAGAATTTACCGCCAACCTACGCCAGAACAACATCGAACACTCCAACCTCATCAACACCATTAACGAATACCGCTGCATCATTCAAAACGACTTCAGCCTGCTCACCGGCAGCTTACCGCGCGCAGAATCAACACGACTCAGACAAACCGCACTGCGCTACAGCTTGGCAGAAAATCCCCATCGCTTACGCCATATGGAAAAACTCGTGTCCGCCGTACACGCCAAAGAAGGCAAAATGGACACCCTAAAAACCATGCTCGCGGCCATCTTTGAAGATGAAGGCGTCGCCCTACCCACCACCAAAATAAAAAGCACCCAAGTGCGCGAATGGGTACAGCAAGTCCGCCAATCGCGTCGCCTCAGTGGCTTACAAAACGAAATGAGCGGGCTGGTCAAGCAGGTTGAAACACTCAACAGCACCGAACAGAGCCTGTGGCAGTTGCAGCCGTTACTGCTCAACGATGCCAGCCAATTAGAACGCAGCTGTGCCGATCAAGAAGCAGATATCAAACGCGCCAAACGCGCCCATGCCGAACATGAAAGCAGCTACCAAAGCACGCGCCACACACTGAACGGCCAACACAGCCAAATTGGCAGTGAACTGAAACAAGTTGTCGCCGATCTGGACAATATTGAGCAGCGTCACAGCGACTTTAGCCAGCGCGATATGCCCAGCTTAGAACATGCGGTCAATGCCTTACCCGGCCTGCGCGCCCAGCGTGATGAGCTCGACACTCACTTGCAAATCCTGCGCGAAGCCGAAGGCAGCTCACGCCAACTGTTTGATGCGCGCAAACTTGAATTGGCTGAACAGCTCAATGAATACCTAGAAAAAACCAGCAATAAACAACAGCGCGTCCGCGATGAAGAACAGGCCTTACGCCAACAGCAGGATCAGCAAAAAAACCAACTTGAGCAACAGCATCAGCAGCAACGCCAAGCCCTGCAGGCCGAGTTCCAAGAGCAACAAAATGCTGTTTTCCAGCAACAGGCTGAGGTTAAGGCGCGCCTCGCGGTGTCGTTGCTGACCACCGAGGAGCAACTGGATTTAGACACTGAACAAGCACGCATTGAAGAAATCCAACAACAGCTCAGCAACCAAAGCGATGATATTGAACGTTTGCGTGAAGCCTATGAACAGGCAAAAAAACTGCAAAACAGCCACCTCGAAGAGATTAAGCACCAGCGTAAACAGGTGCGCCAAGCTGAGCAGCATTATACCCAGTTAAAATTACAGCAAGCTCCGGCCGAAGGCAGTTTACGTCAGTTTTTACAGCAGCATATGTCCGGCTGGCAGCACAGCATTGGTAAAGTGATCCGCGAAGACTTATTGGAGCGCACCGACTTAGCGCCAAGCTTAAATGCTGCCGCCGCTGACGCAGAAACAGCAACGCCCCACAGCGAGCCACAGCTGTTTAATATGCGCCTCGATCTAGCCGCCATTGAATTACCTGCCTATGCCCAAGATGAACAGGCGCTATTGGCCGCCATCGCTCAGGCCTTAGACCGCTTACATGACGCCGAACAGCAGCTCCACGCCCTGGAAGAGAAGCAAAAAGAATACAATGCCAACAGCGAACAGCAGCAGGATACCTTGCAAAAAGCCCTGCAAACCCGCGAGCGCTATCGCAATGACCTACGCTTTGCCCAAGATTCACGCCAGCGTTTAATCACCCGCCATCAGCAATTGCTGCAAGAGCGTAAGCAAAGCCTGCAAGCACAGCAGCAGAAACTGACGCAACAGCTGGACACCTTGAAGGCGCAGCAACACAGCATGCTCAAAGAGCGCGATAGCGCCTTTAAAGACATGCTGCTTGAGTATCAGGCCGATTGGCAGGACGCTTTACAGGTGTTGCGCGAAAAAATCGACCACTACACCGCCAGTATCAATGCCAAGCGGCGTGAGACTGAGCAACAAGTGCATGAGTTGCAAATGGCTTTGGAACGTGAATTGCGCGAGCAGGGCATTGATCCCGAAACACTTAAAGCCACCGAGCAGCGCTTAAAAGCCATTCGCCAGCAAATCAATAGCACCGAAGAGCGCAGCCATGAGTTGGACGAATATCGACATTTCCTCCGCGTCGATTGGCAGATCCGCAAGCCTGAATTGTTAGCCCTCGAGCATCAGTTAAAACAGCAAAAACTGACGCTGCAAGAGCAGTTAGAACAACTTGAACACAGCTTCTTAGAGCAGCAAAAAAATGCCCTGCTGGCGATTAAACAGCAAGAGCAAGCGCTGCAACAGCAAGGTCAATGGCTTGAGCAAATTATCCCGCTGCTTAAACAGCTGGAACAGTTCCCCGCACCGGCTGAGTACAGAGCGCTGCACAGCGACCACAACACCGGTGATTATGCCGAGCGCATCGAACGCGCCCGCCGAGCCCTGCAGGATAAGCAGCAACTGGATACACGCCTAAAAAACAGTCTGCATATTTTTGAGCGCGAACTGTGCCGAGATGCCAGCGAGCATTTTGAGGCTATTTTGGACAACCAAAAACAACGCTTAGGCTTAAGCCCCAGCCCGCAGCAACTGCTGGTGGCCTATCAGGAAATGCTGCAGATTTTGCAAAACCAGCAGCTGAACTTGCTGGCCACAGGGCGCAATTACGGTGCTGATTTACAAGGGTTTTTTACTGTATTCAGTGATTTGAACCGGCGTATTAGCGCGCAAAGTCGCCGTTTAAGTGAAGAAGTGAGCGAAGAGTTTATCCTCGAAGGCATCAGTAAGTCCGAGGTGAAAATCCAATCCACCATTGATGAACTGGGCTTTTGGGACCCACTCAAGCGTTTTTCCAAACTGTATACCCAGTGGGAGAACGACTTTGAGCGCCTGCCCAGCGATGCCTATTTAGATGCGCTCAGTGTGGTGGCGGATTTGCTGCGCAGCGACCAGCAGTTCACCTTTGAAAGCCTATTGCGCTTAGAGCTGCGCCTCAATGAAGGTGGTACTGATCTCATCATCCGCAATGACCGTCAACTGCTGGAGTCCTCCAGTCACGGCATGGCGTATTTGATTTTATGTAAATATTTGCTGGCGTTTACCCGCTTATTGCGCGGCAAAGCGCAAGTGACCATTCATTGGCCGATTGATGAGATCGGTACCTTGGCGTATCACAACGTTGAGAAGCTCTTTAAGGCCTGTGAAAACAACAATATCTTTATTGTGGGTGCGTTCCCGAACCCCGAATCCGATGTGCTGAGCTTATTTAAACACCGTTATTTAATTGAAAAAGATGATCGCAAAGGCGCGCGCAGCCAACTCAAACGTATTGAGCCCAAGCTCAGTCGCTTAGCGCAACGCCTACAACAACGCCGCGAGGAGGCCGTGCAATGATGATGCAATACAGCCATTTACTTGAGCAGTTGTTGGGCGGTGGATTTATTTGTGAAGTCACCGACAATCAAGGCTTTCGTTATTTGCAAGACGAGGCGCAGCGTGAAGCCATTGATCAGTATTTACGCCCGCTGAATCGTCGCTTGGCCAGCAATCCCGAAGGCACAGTGTGGTTTTTAGCGTGGCGCGAGCTGACCCAGCCGTTGCGTGATCAGCTGTCGCAACAATTTAAAGACACCTTGGACAGTTTGATTCCCATGCTCAAACTCTTGCAGCTGACCCAAGAAACCATGGGGCATGAAAATGTCTTAACCGCCACGGATATTCTGAATCGACATGAAATGGCCGCGCGCATTGAAAACAACCCCAGCTTGCGTGAGCAACTGCAGGCTTTGGTGCAAACCCGTTTTTTCCAATCGCAAAGTGAAGATGTCGCCGGTCAGCTTAAGCAAGTGTTTGATCGTTTACGCAGCCATGGTTATTTATTGCAGCCGCATAAAGACCGTCACCACTATATTGTCACCGGGAAAATCGATTATTTGATTGATCTAACCCGCTTTATCCGCGAAGAAGAAAATATCTATATCGAGGAAGAATTACCGCCCAGCCAAGAGGATCTGCTGGAATGAGTACCCTGGATTACAACAGTGAGACGGTCAAACAGGGCATTGATCGACTTAAACTGCTGGGTAAGCACAGCGATCTGTTAATGCACAGCTATTATGGTGCGCACATCGATGAGCTGCAGGTCGGTGCCCGTGCGATTAACCAGTTGCTGGAGGCCAATATTTTACGTCGTGCCGACGAAGAGTCGGGCTTAAAGCTGACCAGCCCTGTGCGTGAGTTGATTGTGCAGCTGATTGCCGATGAAGAGCGGCGCAAGGTGAATGTCGAGGTCGGTGATTTTCTGGTTAACATTCGTTTGCTGGTCAATAAAATCAATGCGGCCGAGCACAAGGGCAATTATCAAAGCAGTGCCTTCTTGCAGACTAAACTGAGCCAAGAAGTGGATGATTTAAACAGCCGTATTGCCACCGGTATTGATAGCTTGTGGAATCGCTTAAATACCGATTTTGCTTTTGTCAGCAGCGTACAAGAAAAAATCCATGAAAACGAAAAAGCACACAATGAAGTGCTGCGCTGGCTGGATGGTTTGGAGCTGATTAATTTTGCTGAATTAATAGGTTTTGCTGGCAGCAATGGTGGTTTGCGGCACTTGTTAGTGCGTCAGTTGCAAGGCCAAGTCAGTGTGCATTTTAGTAGTTTGCGTGAAGTGCAAAAACGCTTAAATGAATTGATGGTGCGTTTTCGTCAGCAGCAGGCGCGTAATCTTCTGGTGCGCGGCATGTTGCAGTTTTTTGAGCAAAAGCCCAATTTTCAGCCCTCCGATTATGCCCAGCGCAGCAGCGTGGTGGACTTGGTCAATCAAGCTCAAGCATTGCAGCCGAGCGTGGCTATTGCTTTAGATCGCCATCAAGATAAACACGCCATGCAACAACTGCTGGCGCAACTGCCGGCCCGTGCGGAGGTTAACGCTGAGCTGCCCAGCGCGGCACTGCCGGTGGAATGGCAGGATGAGGCCACCGTGCTGGCGCAACGCCGCGCTTTACATGAGGATGTGGTGTCCTTCTATTTAAGCGTGCTGGATCAACAGCACAGCCAAAGTGCTTTAGCGTATCTGGCCGAAGCGCAGTTGAGTTGGGATCCGGAAATCTGGCTGTATCAAGTGATTGCCGAGTATCAAGGGTTATCCAGTATAGAAAAGTCGGCGTTTCGTTTGCAGTATGACGAACACGAGGTCGCTTGGTTTAATCAGTTGCGGGTGATTGCTGATGTGCAGTTGCAGTTACTGAGCGATGGAGTAGGGGTATGAGCCCGGATTTATCACAACAGGTCCGCGGGGTATTGCAGCGCGTGCAAACCCAGCTCAAGCAACAGCCCACAGTGCAGCGGTCGGCTCAGCAAAGCAGCATGCAGCAGTTGCGGGCTTGGTGTGAGCAACATGCTGTGCAGACTCAGCCTTGGTTTGCGGCGACGACCGTGACTTTTGATCGAAACCTATTGGCGCGCATTGAGCAAACGCTGACTGAGCTGGGTTTGCATGCTTTAACTGAGGATCTGCGCCAGCACGATCGTTTTGCGCAAAGTGATCACAGCCTGGTTGAGCATAAAAGCCTAGGATTAATCCCGACCGAGCGTCGCGTGTTAATGGCGCAAGCCAATTGCGGTGCCTACTTTCCGGAGTGGGTGACTGCTGCGCCCAGCCAGTGGGTGATGGATATTGATTGGCAGAGCTTACAGCTGGAGGTGTTTCCAAGCCTTGTGGTGGTGGAGAATCGTGATAGTTTTTATCAGTATTTCAGCCATCATCCACAGCGTTATCAATTGCCGCAGCTGGCACTGGACGCGCTGGTGATTTATCGCGGCGATGGCCTTGAAAGCCGCGCCTGTAAAGCGTTAATGGCCGCTTTTGCGCAGACCGGCAAGCCCATGATTTTTTTTGGTGATTACGACACTGCCGGTTTAAGTATTGCGCTGCATGGGCCCTACCATGCGCTACTGCTGCCGAGTTTCGAGGCTATTTTGAGCGTCGCCAATGACCACGCTCAGCCGCCTGATCAGTTGCATTTGGGCGATAGCATTGCCGCCTATGCCGAGCAGTGGGCTGAGCATGAGCCACTTAAACCTTATGTGCAGCACAACATCCAACAGCAAAAAGGCTTGCGGCAACAGGCCTTTAAAGGGCCGTTGCAGTTAGTGCCCGTGTGTTTATAGCGAGGCTCTGGGCGCAATATTGAGCATGCTCAGCAGTTCTGGTGAGCTGTCATGCTGCTTAATGTTTGGGTGGTTAAAAGGCAGGTTTTGCCCGGTTTGCTGCTTAATGATTTCTTGCAGTTGCACGGTATCGATTTCTCCTGCGTCATTGATTGCCGGCTTTAATGCTTCAGGTGCCACAGAATAACGTCCAGAGGGCGAGTAAATAGCGCCTGTGGCAAAGTCCACTGCAAAGGCCACCAGACCTGGAATCACCCAAAACAGCAAGCCAATACCATCCATAATCACTACAGCGGGATCAATTCTGCCTGCCGCTTGGCCGCGACGTTCTGGGTAAATAACCGTACCGCAACCGCTCAGTTCAAAAATCAGCAACGCACTGAACGTGGTCGCCACAACAGGTTTCATAATGGATTGACGCATACACACCTCTCAGGTGATTGAATAAAAATGCAGCCCACAGCGCTAAAAATGAGCGCATATATGCTGCGCAATCTAAAAAATTAGAGTCAGCTTACCAGTAAAATGTTCCTCTGCGGTTCAAGCCGTGCACAAGAGCAGCATGACTCAGTGTTTTCTTAGTAATAAAGGCCCCTCAATGGGGATGAACTTTGAGGCCGCCTGAATTAACGACAGTGCGGTCAGCTCGGCAACGCCATAGACTTCGGTGCGCACGGCAAATAATTCGCCAATGCGCTGCAGTAGCACGGCAAAATCACCATCGCCTGAAGCTAGCACTACAACATCGGCTAAAGGGGCAAACTCCATCGCGTCCACGGCAATCCCTACGTCCCAATCGCCTTTACGGCTGCCATCGCTGCGCTGTACATAGGGTTTTAATTTCACCTCAAAACCAATGGCCCGCAGAATATTCTGAAACTGTTGTTGCTTGGCATCGCCACGCTCGGTGGCGTAGGCAATGGCTTTGACCACTTCACGGCCGCCCGCCGCCTCACGCCAAAACTGGTTGTAATCAAAACCACAGGCAAAACCTTGACGCACTGTGTAATACATATTTTGCACATCGACAAGAATAATGACCCGTTCCATTACAGACTCCAGAAAAAATGCCGATAGATAAAAACAACGTCGTATAGATAAAAAGGTGACCTATCGCGCCTTTTATCTGATAATTAACTTGAGTAAAGAAAAGACTGCATACTAACGCTGCTGCTAAGTAAAACATACTTATGCATGCGCGCAGGCGATAAAAGAATATGGCAATACCGCCATTTTTTTTAATAGCAAAACAAGGAGCAACACATGGGTTTCTTTAATAGTATTCTTTCTAAATTAGGTATTGGCAAAGCAGAAGCGGCTCCAGCTGAGAGCCCGGCTGCAGAAGCAACCAGCACTGTCAGTGCACCCGCAACGGCTGCCATCACTGTTGTGGATGTCGTTGCTCAGCTTGAAGAGCGTGAAAAATCCAATCCACAGAAACTGAACTGGCGAACCTCTATTGTTGACTTACTCAAGCTGCTTGAGCTGGACAGCAGTTTTTCTGCACGTAAAGAATTGGCGATTGAGTTGGGTTGCCCCGCAGAATACATGGATGATTCAGCCAGCATGAATATTTGGTTGCATAAAACCGTGCTGGCGCGTATCGCTGAAAATGGCGGTAATATCCCCCAAGAGCTGCTGAGCTGATTCACTCTGCAGTATTGAATAAAGTCGGAGGCATGGTTGCAAAAGCATGAATCCGGCTTTATGTGTTGTGCAAGTCCTAGTGCTGTGCTGCATCAATGCTCAGAGTCGCTATTGATCAGGCTTGTGCTGTGCAGTGCAGGTCAGTTAATAGGGCTGCGCTGAGCCATAGCGCCAAGATCTACTGTGTTGCCGCTGTATCAAGGGCGCAGTGATGAATGCGGTGATGGTGAGGCGTGTTGTGTCTAGCAAGCGCTCAGGGGTTGCCAGGCACAGCCCATTGCTTCGCTAGGCCGGTAATGACTTTAGTTGTTGGCTTATAACGCCTTGTCGCCTCAATGATCTGGCTTGCTGGCAAGGATACTGCTTGCTGTATTGGGTATCGCCCTAAAATTCACAGATTTGACCACATAGGTTTAATACGTATGACGCTGTACTTAGCTTCCACATCGCCCAGACGCCGCGAACTATTAGCACAGGCTGACATTGAATTCTCTGTTCTTGATGTTGCGATCGATGAAAGCCAACGCACCAATGAGCTGCCAACGGCTTACGTTGAGCGCTTAGCTAAAGAAAAAGCTGAGGCGGGCTTTAAGCATGTGCAAGATGATGAACATGCGGTTGTCTTGGCGGCGGATACCATTGTTGTTTTAGAAGACGACATCTTAGGTAAGCCTGGCGATCAAAAACAAGCGCAAGCCATGCTCCGCTCGCTTTCAGGTCGCTCCCATGTGGTGATGACAGCTTTTGCGATTAAAACTGCACAGCAAATACGGGTGCAGCGGGTCAATACCACGGTATTTTTTAGGCCCATCACCAGTAAAGAAGTGGAATGGTACTGGAACACCGGTGAGCAGCTGGATAAAGCCGGCGGCTATGGCATTCAAAGCAAAGGCGGGGTGTTTGTCAGTGCTATTTCAGGCAGTTACAGTGCGGTGGTAGGTTTGCCTTTAGCAGAGGTGATTGTTGCTCTGCAAAGCTTGGGTATTCAGCCTAAAGCATCGATTGCATGACTCGAAATGCTGTGCAGCAAGCGCAACGCTGCAACAGCGTCAGAACGGATACGCTGAGATGGCGGTTAACCCTAGAGTGCGGTGTGACTGGCCGGCAAAGATTTTTAGCGAAGGCCTTGAAAAAGCCCAATAGCGCCCCATTTAGTTACTAAGCAAGCAAAAAAGTGGGTTGTAGAGTTGACCCAGTACGGGAAGATTGATCGACAAGAGCCACTTTTTAGCGTAGGATGCTTACGTTACCTATTAAGTGTAACAACTTGGGGCCGATTAGGATTCGACGCCGGTTGCAAAACTTTAGGTGCATGCCGAGTTGGTAACAGAACTCGTAAATCCACTGTTGCAACTTCTATAGTTGCCAATGACGAAAACTACGGAGCACAAGCTCTAGCTGCGTAAGCAGCCGAGTCGCTCCCCTGGTAGCTTCGGCTCCAGCAATCATCAGAGGATGTCTGTAAACTCGAAATGATTGTCAGATAGAACAGAATCGCCGCGTAGTACGTTGTGGACGAAGTGGCTAAAACTTACACAACTCACCCAATGCACCCTGCCCGTCGGGCGGCTGAGGGTTAAAATAATAGACACGGCTAAGCATGTAGTACCGACAGCGGAGTACTGGCGGACGGGGGTTCAAATCCCCCCGGCTCCACCAAATAGCAAGACCTAAGCCCTTGACAATCGTAGAGATTTTCAGGGGCTTTTGCTTTTTAGGCGTTGCGGTGTCTGACAAGTGTTGAAAGAAACTCAAGGGCTCAGTGCACAGGCTTAACGACTACTGGATATTTTTGTTAAATAGCCGCCCTCAAAGCGCAGAAAATAGTACATGCCACCTTTGGGGCCGTAGACCCATTCTTCAATATAGAGCTCATGGGTGTGGCCGTATTGATTGATTACGCGCTTGACGCCTTGATCTTCGCTGCTGATCGGCGTGCCGCATTTATCACGAACCTCGTAGCTGTCGGCACCTAGACTGACCAATTTGCTATTGCAGCGAAAGGTCGAGGATGCATAAGACTCAGGGCTTAGGCTGAGCATCAGTAGTGCCAAAATAAAATAATGCAAGCTAGTGCTCCTTTAACAAGGATTGATTCGTTTCGTTTCGTTTCGTTTCGTTTCGTTTCGTCGCGGCGAGGAGTGAAACAACGCGGCACTCACTCAGCTGTTGATCTAGGCAGTCCAGCGGATATTCGCAGCGTGCACAATAGTGCTGTATTTAGCAGCGTCTTAGCTGTCGCGACGTCCGTCAATACGGGTCAGGCGGCCGCCTTCAAAGCGTAAAAAATACAGCATGCCATTGCGTGGCCCGTAGACCCACTCTTCAATGCGCATTTCACGGCGGTCAAACTCGCCCAAGGTGTAGCCCACCACCTCGCGGTTGACTGGTTCGCCACATTTGCGTAACACCTGAAAAGAGCGATCACCCAAGCTCACCAGTTGCGTGCCGCAGCGAAAGGTGCTGGCGCTGGCTTGCGCGCTAAGCAATCCGAGCAGCGCGCAGAAGATCATGCTGGCTAGATATTTCATCACATACTCCCCAAGTGCAAGGTGCTGATGACACCTTGATCAGCGCTGACTTTGCCTGTGCCGGCATCCAGTAAATAGACCTGTTGAGGGTCCAGTTGTTGCTGCTCAATTAAATATTCTTTAATACTGTTGGCGCGTGCTTGTGCTAAACGGCGTAAGCCCAGAGGGCTTTGCGCATAACTTTGCAACACGGCCTCACGCAAGCGCTGTTCGCGCTCATCTTTTTTCAGCTCGGCCCATTCCGCTGGGGGCTGCTGTTTGAGTTGTGTGCGGTAAATGCTCTCCAGTAAGGCTGCTTTTTCCTTCTCGGGCACTTCAAGGTCGTCTTTGCTGGAATCAATTTTAGTGCCGCGCTGCTGTAGGATGCTGTACCAGGCGTTTTGATAGGCGGCCATTAAGCGCAACTGCGCCAGTGGCGGACCATCCAAATCAGCGCGGCTGCCGCCTTCGATTTCTAGGCGTAACTCGGGGCGATCTTTTAATGCTTGCGCCAAAGTGTCTAAGCGCTTTGCCGCTTCAGCATTGATTTTATAATCGCCTGCAAGAAAACTGACTTCGCTGAGTTCTTGACTGTTATCGGTTGCCAAGCCGGCAATAAAATTAAAGGGTGCGGATACTGCGCGCGTAATTAAATTGCGTAAGGTTTGCCACACCAGTGGTGCAACTCTAAATTCAGGATTGTTCAAATCGCCTTGCACTGGCAGATCAATGGCAATTTGTCCTTTACGGTCTTTAAGTAAAGCAATGGCCAGGCGCACGGGCAAATCAACGGCATCGGGACTGTCTACACGTTCGCCCAGTTGCAACTGCTCAAGCAGCAGCTGGTTGCTGGCGTTGAGTTTGCCATCGCTTATTTTATAGTTTAGATCAAGATTTAAACGGCCTTTTTTGATGCGATAACCGGCAAACTTACCGGAGTAGGGGGTTAAGGTCGTTAGTTCAACATGCTTAAACGAGGTGGCAATATCCAGCTTTTTCAGAGGATCAAAAGGCATTAGGCTGCCTTTGATAGTGACGGGCGCATAGCGGTCAACAGCGCCTTTGATATCCACTTGCGCAATACTATTTCTTTGATTATCTAAGGTGCCAATATGGCCATTGAGTTGTTGGATGGCCGTGGCAAAGCTGGGATTGAGGCTAAAGTCGGCAAAGTTGGCTGTGCCTTCTTTAATATCAATACCACCAATATGCAGAGCAAACTCTGGGCTGTTGGTTGGTTTCTCAACGGGGGCTTGCGGCGCTTGTGGGATCAATAGCTCGCTGATATTGGTGGTTAAATCTTCATTGATAATAAAGCGCACATAGGGCTCTTGCAGCACTATTTTTTTAATCGAGAGCGCGTTTTGTTGCAGCGCGTATTGCAGCTCATTGATAGCAACACTCTGCCATTTCAAGAGGTCACGTTGGCGCAAGTTGTCACGCATATGCAGCTGGGTAACGGATGCATCGCCGTTGATGCTCACCTGCAACGGGGCCTCATCACTGACTTGCACTTGCAGGGCGCTATTGAGTAGACCGCTGCGTAACTCCACGTGTGCGTAGGGGCTGATCCAGGCTTGAGCGGGGCGCAGGTCAAGGTCGCGGCTGTTGACGCTCATCTTAACTTGAAGCGGCTGCAATAGGACTTGTGCTTGGCTACTGAGCTGACCTTGTTCGCCGACCTGCGTATCCAGCTGCGCACTAAATGGCGTCTGTGCTTGGCTGTCAAAATCTTTGATGAGTAAATTGAATTTCGATAATTCTATGGCGACGGGCTGACTTTGACTGTGGTCGGCCAAGTGAAACTGGTGTTCGCTAAATTTGGCCTGTTTAACAATAATGCGCCATTCAGGACCGGCCTGCGCTTGGCGGCTGCTGGGCTCTGCTGGCTGAGTGCTGACTTTGGTGGCAGCGTCGGCATTATTTTCTGTCTTGGTATGGGGATTGGCTAAGAGTCTTTGCCAATTGATCACACCGTTTTTATCAATCTCAGCCCAGGCCTCAAGTTTAGAACTGTTGACTTGGCCAAGCTGCAGCTCTTGTTTGATAAGGTCAAAGCTGCTGTTGCTGATGCTCAGCTGGGCGAGGCGTGCTAAAGGCTGCTGCTGTTGATTGAGCTTTAAATCGTTGATTTGTGCGCTCAGTTGGCTGGCTTGAAATTGCAGTTTTGGACTGAGCGCAAGCTGGTAATGGCTATCTAAGCTGAAACGGCCATCAGCCAGTTGCGCAGAAAAATATTCGCGCACATAAGGCCACCAGCTGCTGAGTTTGGCATTGTTTAATTGCAAGTGCCCCTGTGAAGTGAAGGGCTGAATGCTGATATCGCCTTGCCATTGCAGTTGTGTGCCATCGTCGGCTTGAGCGCTTAGTTGCAGGGCGCTGCTGCTGGCTGGACGGGTATCGAAATCATTCAGGGTGATATTTAAATCAGCCAGTCGAAAATCCACTGGATCCTGTTGACGTTGATCATTAAAACGGGCGCTGCCGTGTTGCAGTTGTATTTGATCAATGAGGACGGCTATGGCGCTGCTTTGCGGCGCTTCAGGCTGTGCAGGGCTACTCGGGAGGTTAAAGAGTTGCGTAAGGTTGAGCTCGCCTTGTGGATTCAAAACAACCTGTGCTTGCGGCTGTAATAATTGCACATCGCGCAGGTGCAGGGTTTTTGTCCAGAGGCTGTCATAGGCCAGCTTGCCATAGAGTTGCTGTAGGCTGAGCTGAGGCGTGTCGGCTTCACCAAGATGAAAGCCCCAAGCAAACAACTCAAGAGTAAAGGGGTTGAACTCTAAGCGCTGCAGTTGTGCAGGGCTGTTGGCGTACACCGCCAATTGTTGGTTGATCACTTTGAGCGCGATGCTGGGTAACAATAAAAAACCTAACCAGCTATAGAGCGCTAAGCAACTTATTAGCGTTATGGTTAAGCGTTTTAATCCTTTGTGCATCGCTGCGTCTCCTCAAGTCTGCGGTATGTACAGTGTATGCAAAAAATGCACAGAACAGTAGAACCTTATTGCTGCTGGCACAGACAGCGACAGCGCTGAGGGGCAAAACGCTACTGCCGTTGGCCTCTACAGCGTGCGTGGTAGAGGCCAACGGCAGTCTAATGGCAAGAAGTTAGCGCTCAATGGCGAGCGCTACGCCCTGACCGCCACCAATGCATAAGGTGGCTAAGCCTTTTTTGGCATCGCGACGCAGCATTTCATGCAACAAAGTCACTAAAATACGGCAGCCTGATGCGCCAATTGGGTGACCAATGGCAATGGCACCACCATTAACGTTAACCTTATCCGTATCCCAGCCGAGCTCTTGATTGACACTTAAGGCTTGTGCCGCAAAGGCTTCGTTGGCCTCAATTAAATCAAGGTCAGCAACAGTCCAGCCGGCTTTGCTGAGGCATTTTTGTGTTGCTGCAACGGGGCCAATTCCCATAATTGTTGGATCAACACCAGCATTGGCATAGGCGACAATGCGTGCTAACACCGGCAGGCCTAAGGCTTGAGCTTTTTCTGCGCTCATCAGCAGTACGGCTGCCGCACCATCATTCAGTGAGGAAGCGTTACCGGCGGTGACTGAGCCGTCTTTTTTAAAGGCGGGGCGCAATTTGGCCAGTGATTCTACGCTGGTGCCGGCGCGAGGTTGTTCGTCGGTGTTGAAAATCAGTGGCTCACCAGTGCGCTGTGGAATGCTCACCGGTGTGATTTCATTGACAAAACGACCATCGGCAATGGCTTGCACGGCTTTTTGTTGTGACGCTGCGGCAAATGCATCCTGTTGCTGGCGCGTTAAATTGTATTTTTCAACCAGATTTTCCGCGGTGATGCCCATGTGAATATCATTGAATGCATCCCAGAGTCCGTCTTCGATCATGGTGTCGACCATTGTGCTGTGGCCCATGCGTAAACCAGTGCGTGCGCCAGGCATCACATAAGGGGACAGGCTCATATTTTCTTGGCCGCCGGCAATAACAATCTCAGCATCGCCGCAACGAATGGCTTGCGCAGCCAAGTGCAAGGCTTTTAATCCGGAGCCGCAGACTTTATTCAGCGTAAAGGCCGGCGTGCTAAAAGGTAGGCCTGCATGGATAGCCGTTTGCCGAGCTGGGTTTTGACCGCTACCGGCAGTGAGCACTTGACCAAGGATGACTTCATCGACTTGATCAGCGGCGATACCTGTTTGCTCGAGTAAACTGCGCACCACCACCGCACCCAGTTCGGGCGCTGGAATACGGGCTAAACTGCCTTGGAAACTGCCAACGGCTGTGCGTGTGGCGGCAACAATAACAACGTCATGCATAGGATCGATCCTTGGATTGGGGGTTGAAGAAGCACTGATATAAGTTTTTGTTGGGTTTGTCAGTGCTGGGTAAGTTTTTAACGCTGTGCCGCCGCGACCCGTTTAGCCGCGGTGGCGATTTCTAAAGAAGTTGATTAAGCCTTGGGTGGACGCATCGGTGCTGCTGCTAGGCGGCTGCCCAGTTAAGCGTTGGTACACATCTTCGCCGAGTACTTTGCCCAGTTCAACACCCCATTGGTCAAAGGCATTGGTGCCCCAAACGACACTTTGCACAAAGACTTTATGCTCATACAAAGCAATCAGCGCGCCCAGTCGACGCGGGCAAATACGTTCGAGCACCAAGGTGTTGCTTGGGCGGTTGCCGGGGATTTCTTTATGTGGCGCTAAACGCTCAATTTCACTTTCAGCTAAGCCTTGCTCACGGAGTTCCTGCGCCGCCTGCGCGCGGCTTTTGCCTTGCATCAAGGCTTGGCTTTGCGATAAACAGTTGGCGTATAACCATTGGTGATGGTCGGCAATTTGGTTATGGCTGACCACAGGTACAATAAAGTCTGCCGGTACCAATAAAGTGCCTTGGTGCAGCAATTGGTGGTAAGCATGTTGGCCGTTACAGCCCACACCACCCCAAATAATAGAACCACTAGGGTAGCTCAGGGCTGAGCCATCCTGACGGACATGCTTGCCATTGGACTCCATATCCAGCTGTTGCAAGTGCTGGGTAAAGTTTCGCAGGTAGTGATCGTAAGGCAAAATGGCGTGGCTTTGTGCGTGCCAAAAGTCGCTGTACCAAATGCCCAGCATGGCCATAATGACGGGCATATTTTCGGCAAAAGGCGCGCTTTGGAAATGCTGATCCATACTCCACGCACCGGCCAGTAATTCTTTAAAGTTGGACATGCCAATGGACAGCGCAATGGGTAGGCCGATGGCTGACCAGAGTGAATAACGGCCGCCCACCCAGTCCCAAATCGGCAGAATATTTTCAGGGGCAATGCCAAACTCGACCGCGGCTTCAATATTGCTTGAAACCGCAATAAAGTGGCGGTTGACACAGGCTTCTGTGCCGCCTTGAGCTAAATACCAGCTGCGCGCCGCTTGGGCGTTTTTTAAAGTTTCCAGGGTATTAAAGGATTTACTGGACACAATAAATAAGGTGGTTTCAGCATTGAGGCTGTTGCTCAGCTCATGAAACTCACTGCCATCAATATTGGCTAAAAAGTGGCAATGCACACCTTGTTGAGCAAAGGGTAATAAAGCTTCGGAAACCAACTGCGGGCCTAAAAATGAGCCGCCAATACCAATGTTAACAATATCGGTGATGGGTTTTTCGCTGTAACCGCGCCACAAACCATTGTGAATACGGTTCACTAATTCGGTCATGCTATTGAGCACGCCATGAATCAGCGGAATTAAATCTTCGCCATCGACCATTAATTGGTCGCCAATGGGACGCCGTAAGGCGGTGTGCAAGGCTGGGCGTTGCTCAGAGGCGTTGACCGGCTCACCATTAAATAAGGCCGCGATGGCGGTACGCAGTTGGCTTTGCTCGGCCAGCTGCATCAGTAAATCCAGAGTGGTGTCATCCAACAGGTTTTTCGAGAAGTCCAGCAGTAAACCATCATGGTTTAAAGAGAAACGTTGGAAGCGCTGTGGATCTGCAACAAATGCGTCCTGCATACGAAAATCTTGCATGACCTCACGTTGCTTGAGCAGTTGCTGCCAAGCGGGATGTTGTGAGGCATCAAGCGGTTGCTGATAGTGGGTCATAACACCGACTCTGCTGATAGAAACTTAGAAAACCAGGTGGCAGCGTGCCACCCAGAATAGCGTGTCGCGTACTTTAGGCCAGCTGCACCGGAATGGCGTTACTGCTGTGGCTGAGGGAGCCATCTTTACCCATGTAGAGTAAACGTGGCTCATGGGTGGCCAGCTCGTTTTCGTCATACAGGCAGTATGCGCAAATAATTAAAATATCGCCGACTGCGGCTTTATGCGCTGCGGCACCGTTGACGGAAATAATTTTCGAACCGGCTTCGCCGCGAATGGCATAGGTGGTGAAACGCTCGCCATTGCTGACGTTATAAATATCGATTTGCTCGTATTCACGAATCCCAGACATATCTAACCAGTCGCCATCAATGGCGCATGAGCCTTCATAGTCCACAACGGCGTGGGTGGTAATTGCTCGGTGCAGTTTTGCTTTGAGCATAATACTTTGCATGGTGTTTTCCTCTTTGACTCGGCGCAGCCCTACGCGCTGGTGTGCTAGGGCTTAGCGTCTGTCGTTATTACAGATCAAAGATCAGATTGTCGATCAGGCGTGTAGTGCCGAGATACGCTGCGGCTAATAATACCAACTGGGTGCTTTGTGCATCGGCTAATTTTAAGCTGTGCGCATCCCGCAGTTCTACATAGTCGAGGCGAAAGCCCGCGGCTTGTAGGTCGTGTTTGAACTGCTCAAAGAGCGTTGCGTAATCACGACGGCCATTTTTTATTTGTGCTTGAACGGCCTGCATGCTGCGGTACAGCGCAGGGGCGCTGGCACGTTGTTGCGCGTTAAGATACCCATTTCTGGAGGATAATGCGAGACCATCGTGATCACGCACAATAGGCACTGCCAATATCTGCACGGGGATATTGAGGTCAGCCACCATTTTGCGGATCACCGCCAGTTGCTGGAAATCTTTTTCGCCGAACAGAGCCATATCAGGTTGCACCATATTCAACAGTTTGCAGACCACTGTGGCTACACCATCAAAATGACCAGGCCGGCTGCCGCCGCATAAGCCTTCAGAGACGCCTGGGACACTGACATTGGTATGCTGCGCCATGCCCTGTGGGTACATCTCTTCTGGGCTTGGGTTAAAGAGTAAGCTGCAACCGGCTTCCAGCAGTTGCTTTTGGTCGGCGGCGAGGGTACGCGGGTAGCTGTCTAAGTCTTCATTAGGGCCAAACTGCAGCGGATTAACAAAAATGCTAGCCACGACAAAATCAGCACGCGCAACGGCGTGTTTAATTAAGGCGATGTGTCCGGCATGCAAATTGCCCATGGTCGGGACGAGGGCGATGCGTTGGCCTGCGCTGCGTGCTTGGGCAATGGCCGCGCGCAACTGCGGCAGCGTGTGTACGGTATTCATGCGTGGAACTCGTGCTCTGGGGCAGGGAATGATTGATCTTTGACTGAACGGCTGTACAAGCTGATAGCGTCAGAGATGCTGTTTTGTCCTGACATAAAATTACGGACAAACTTGGGCGTGCGACCGGTTAAGGATAGACCCAGCATATCGTGGAGCACCAGCACTTGGCCGTCAGTATTGGGGCCTGCGCCAATGCCGATCACTGGAATACTTACGGCACGGCTGATATGCGCGGCTAACGCGCTGGGTACGCACTCTAATAGCAGCAAAGCAGCGCCGGCTTGTTCAAGGGCAATGGCTTCATCGAGCATTTTTTGCGCTTGCTCTTCACCGCGCCCCTGTACTTTGTAACCACCGAAAACGTTCACCGATTGTGGGGTTAAACCCAGATGCACGCAGGCTGGAATGCCGCGTTCGGCGAGTAAACTGACGGTCTCAGCCAGCCAAGCACCGCCTTCGAGCTTGACCATATGTGCGCCGGCTTGCATAAGTTTGGCGCAGCTTTGGTAGGTTTGCTCAAGGGTGGCTGCACTCATAAAAGGCAAATCGCTTAGAATCAGCGCACCTTTATTGCCGCGTTTCACCGCAGCGGTGTGGTAGGCCATATCCTCGATGCTGACCGGCAAGGTGCTGTCATGGCCTTGTAAAACCATGCCAAGGGAGTCGCCAATCAATAAAATTTCTACGCCAGCGCTGCAAGCGGTGGCGGCAAAAGTGGCGTCATAGCAGGTTAGCATGACTATTTTTTCGCCACGTTTTTTAAGTTCTAATAAAGTTGTCAAGGTGACATCAGACATGCAGGAAGTCCTCTTTGGTACCTTGAAGGGTACTCGCATCAGGGGTGTTATAGTCCTGATGGCTTGGCTGTAAGTCAATCATCTGTATCTGGATCGACCGATGAAATGGCTGAAAGCTGAGGAGTATGCAAGCGTTGCAGTGTTGGATCAACAGGGCAATGACTTAATAAATCCGCAAGCTGGCGGCCATCGGGTAGCTGGAAATCAGCAGGGCACAGTTCGGCTAGTGGTAATAAAACAAAAGGTCGTGCCTGCATATGGTAATGCGGCACAGACAAGCGCTCATCGCTGATGATACGTTCACCGAACAGTATAATATCTAAATCTAAAGTGCGAGGACCCCAGCGTTCTGCTTTGCGTTCGCGTCCTTGCTGCAGCTCGATGGCTTGTAAGTGGTCAAGCAATATATGGGGTGCCAGTTGGGTGTCTAGTCGTGCCACGGCATTGGTGTAGCGCGGCTGATCCGCAGGGCCTAGAGGTGCACTTGAGTAATAGGCCGACACCTCAGCTAAGCGCGTATCTGGCAACTGTGCTAAGGCGTGCAGTGCCGCGTCCAATTGCTGTTCAGGCGCTGCTAGATTACTGCCTAAACCAATGTACACCTGTTCCATCAGAGCTGATCCTGTTGCGCATGTAGCGGCTTGCTGGTGCGTGGCTTGCGCCGGCGTTTGCTGCGAGGCTTAGCGCCAGAACTGGATAGCGCGCCAATCATGGCACGGCGTTGGCTGTCGCTGGCGTCTTGATACTCGGTCCACCACTGGCCCAGGCCTTCGGTGTCTTCGCCAGCACTTTCACGCAGTAATAAAAAATCATAGGCGGCGCGAAAACGAGGGTGGGCCAGTAGTGTGTCAGCACGTTTGCCAGCGCGACGCGGTAAGCGTTCTTGCAGGTCCCAAATTTCGCGTGTGGGAATGCTAAAGCGTTTGGGTACGGCAACGCGCAATACCTGCTCAAGTAACACTTGGTGTGCGGCTTCTTGTGCGGCAGGAATGGGATGCATGCCGTCGTGTTGTAAGCTCTGTGAGCGCTGAGTGAGTACCGGCCACAGCAGCGCGGCAAATAAAAATGCTGGGGTTACCGGGCGGTCATTAGCAATGCGTTTATCGGTGTTTTTAAAGGCATTGCGCAGCAAGCGATCAACATAGGCGGGTTGTTTTAACAGTGCCTTAGCGGTGCCAGGGAACAGCTGGGCAAACAAGTCGTATTCGCAGAGCAATTCATAAGTACGCTCGGCATAGCCACTGAGAAACAACTTAAGGACTTCTTCATATAGACGTGCAGCAGGGATATCACGCAATAAGTGCGCGAGGCGGCGGATAGGCTCAGCCGTGCTGGGTTCAATGGTAAAGTCGAGTTTGGCGGCAAAGCGCACGGCGCGCAGCATGCGTACCGGGTCTTCTAAATAACGCTGCTCTGGATCGCCAATTAAGCGGATTAAACGGCGCTTGATATCGGCAAAACCGGTGCTGTAGTCATAGACTTTTTCGTTGCTGACATCGTAGTACAGTGCATTCATGGTGAAGTCGCGGCGTTGCGCATCCTCTTCCATGTTGCCGTAGACGTTATCACGCAAAATACGGCCACTGGCATCGTGCGCGGAGTGGTCGTTATTGTCATCATCGCTTTGTGAGTGGTCGCTACGAAATGTTGCCACTTCAATGATTTCACGACCAAAATGCACATGCGCTAACTTAAAGCGACGGCCAATGATGCGTGAATTGCGAAACTCATGGCGCACTTGTTCGGGGGTGGCGTTGGTCGCGACGTCAAAGTCTTTTGGCGTAACACCCAGTAATGAATCGCGCACGCAGCCGCCGACCAAGTAAGCTTGGAAACCCGCATGCTGAAGGCGTACCGCGACATTAGCTGAATTGCGGCTAAAGTCTGCGCTGCTTAAGCGATGCTCATGGGCATCCAACACTGTGGGGTTGTCGGAATCTTTGCGTTTGCGGGTAAAGCGAAAGGGTTTAAAAAACTTTTTTAGCATAGCGGGGCCTGTTTGCAACTCGCGGCAAAAAGAAAATTCATAAACGCTGTGCGCAACAAAGTCAGCGGCAAAGAATGCAGTGCAGCCCGTGCGGTGAAACGAAAAGAATTATTATAGTTTGGATAGCACATCATGGTTGGCGATTCTACCACCGCTAGACTGCGAGGTGAACGAGGAAAACAGTTTAGCTGCGGCTTAGATGTGTTTATCTGTCATTAAAGGAGGGTTTGCTGCGGGTAATAAGATTATGAAGGGAAGGCGTGGCTTCCCTTCATAAATATTTGGATGCGTTTTTTTTATTATTCTCGGCATTTTTGTTGTTGTTATCTGCCTGCTTATTGTTACAGCTCACATTAAGCTGTAGAAAAGTTAACGGATTGCTTTGAATGCTGAAGCGATTGTTACAGTTGATACGGGTGCTGCATGAGCTGCAGTTTTGTTATTCTCGGATCATCTGTGTTGCTACAATCGCTATCCTCTGCAAAGTAATCAGTTAGCTGCGTCTCCTATGCTGTTGTTCTTATTGTGCTGGAGCCGTTACGTCTTATTCTTATTATTCAATTGTGTTTTTATTGTTGTTGTACGGATATATAAAGCAGAAGCCGTGCCAGCTTTTGATAATTCCTTTTAAATCAACTAGTTACGTTATTTGTTAGGGTTTTTGTCACCTTTTAAAGTTTTCCTTATACGCATTGTGTTACCGAGTGCCACCTAAAGTGTTACGTCGTATGTTTGCTGGGTAACAGTTTTCGGTGATGTGCACGTTTTTTGCGTAGTGGTGCTGTGATGGGGCACAGGCTCTGTGTCGTGCGTGCAGATTACTAGGGGTGTGGGTGAACAATTTGCTTTGGTGCGGCATCAAGGAAGCTTAACAGTGTGCTGCAAGTGTGTAGGCCTGCGATGGGCCGTGATGGATAACTGTATCTGTTCGTTAGCGCATAAGGGGGGGGCGTGCCGATAGGGTGCGACCGGTTGCTGGCTCTAGGAAAAACCTCTCATATTTCCCTTCGAAAAATCTGTGTTGGTTTCGTCTATTGCAACTCTGGGTTGCTAGCGTGTTTTCGCGTGACGGGACAATCTATCAATGCCTAAAATGAAAACCAAAATACGCAGCTAGACCATTGTGCAGCGCTAGATGAGTGCCTTTCCCCCTCGCTTAAGGTGCTCGCCTTATCACTGTGCCGCAGTCAGAAACAGGTTGCTTAAAGCAATATTGCTTAGCGCTTGTGCGACCACACGAATAGGGAAATAACATGAAAATAGCTGTTGCAGGAACAGGGTATGTAGGGCTGTCTAACGCTATATTGTTAGCGCAGCACCATCAGGTGGTTGCTGTGGATATTGTCCCGGAGCGGGTGGCGTTACTGAATGTGCGCTTATCCCCCATTGAAGATGCGGATATAGAAGACTTTTTAATCCATAAAGCCCTAGATTTTACCGCAACGCTGGATGCGCACAGCGCCTATCAAGATGCTGATATTGTGGTGATTGCCACGCCTACTGATTACGATCCCGCAACCAACTATTTTAATACTTGTACTGTTGAGACGGTTCTTGAGCAGGTTTTGGCGATTAATCCAAGAGCGCTGGTGGTTATTAAATCAACCGTGCCCGTGGGTTATACCGAACAGGTGCGTAAGCGTTTTGCCAGCGACAATATTATTTTTTCCCCAGAGTTTTTACGCGAAGGTAAAGCGCTGCATGACAACCTGTATCCATCACGGATTATTGTTGGTGAGCAATCTGAGCGGGCGTTAGAGTTTGCTAACCTCTTGCTGGAAGGCGCACTTAAGCAGGATATATCGGTGCTCTTTACTCACTCCACCGAAGCTGAAGCGATTAAGCTGTTTTCCAATACCTATTTAGCCATGCGTGTGGCCTATTTTAATGAGTTGGATACCTATGCGCAGACCTATGGTTTGAATAGTAAGGAAATTATCGAAGGTGTGAGCTTGGATCCGCGCATTGGCGATCATTACAACAACCCGTCTTTTGGTTATGGGGGCTACTGTTTACCCAAAGACACCAAGCAGTTGTTGGCAAACTATGACAATGTGCCGAGCAACTTAATTAAAGCGATTGTTGAGTCTAACCGTACGCGCAAGGATTTTATCGCAGACTCAGTGATTGCTAGGCAGCCTAAAGTAGTCGGTATTTATCGCTTAGTGATGAAAAGCGGCTCAGATAATTTCCGTGCTTCAGCGATTCAGGGCATTATGAAGCGCATTAAAGCCAAAGGGATTGAGGTGGTGGTGTATGAGCCGGTATTGCAAGGCGACGACTTTTTTAATTCGCGAGTGATTAAGGATTTGCAAGCGTTTAAAGACATCAGTGATGTAATTATTGCTAATCGCTATGCCAGTGAATTGAGCGATGTGCAAGATAAGGTTTTCAGTCGCGATTTATTTGGTAGTGATTAACCGACGTTCAGCCGATTCGGGTAACCATAAACTCCGCGCTGAACTGTATTGGCTTAAGGTATCAGCGCTTAAATTGTGTGCGTGCGTTGGCAGTGACTTAAAAAGCTCCCAGTTGTGTTGATGGGTTTTTTGTGCTGCTACGCGCGCAACTTCAGTTTGACTGCAAGCCCCTCTAGCGCAAACGGCTGACGGCGAAATCGATGCCCATTTAACACTGTGCCGCGGGGTGAGCCATGCGGCCTGCTGTCATGCGCAAACAGCCGCGCAGCAGTTGCAGTCGTTAATCTAGGTGTGGGTTTTATCCTGTAAAGACTGTGACTGTTGGGTTGCGAATCGCCCTGTTGTAATCCCTTTCTCTGTTCTGCAGTTCGCCCTCAGCAGGCCTGTGATCATTGCTCTACATCGTTTGGAGCGGCAGACGGCCGTAGGTTCTGGCTTGCGCATCCTTAACTGTATATAATGCCAGCATATTATTGGGCTGTATGCCTGTACCTCCTGCCTTTGGCTGATAAGGAATAACTGTGATTGGATATTTGCGTGGCACTTTACTGGAGAAACAGCCGCCGCATGTGCTGCTGGATGTCAATGGTGTGGGCTATGAGTTAGAAGTACCTATGACCACCTTGTTTCAGTTGCCAGCGCTGGGTGAGCCTTTGATTTTGCACACGCATTTGGTGGTGCGTGAAGATGCGCAACTGTTATATGGTTTTTATACTAAGCGTGATCGGACCTTGTTTCGCGAGTTAATTCGTTTAAATGGTGTGGGCCCTAAGCTGGCGCTGGCGCTGATGTCAGGGTTGAGCGTTGATGAGTTGATTCAGTGCGTGAACGCCGAAGACACCAGTCGCTTAATGAAAGTGCCGGGCGTGGGTAAAAAAACCGCTGAGCGTTTATTGGTTGAGCTCAAAGACCGTTTTAAAAATTGGCAAAGCTCAGCGTTGGCTGGGTCGGTGAGTATGGAACCTGCGCAGCTTTCTGCAGTCACAGACGCGCACAGTGCAGAAAATGATGCCGTGAGCGCTTTGATTGGTTTAGGCTTTAAGCCTGCTGAAGCCAGTCGTGCGGTCAGCGCCGTATTTGCAGAAGGCTTAAGCAGCGAAGACTTAATTCGTCGCGCACTGAAAGGCATGGCGTAATTGCGCCACTCTATTTGGGATAACTGCAGTTTATGATTGAAGCTGACCGCTTGATTGACGCGACACCTCGTGAGCGTGAAGAGCATATTGACCGTGCGATTCGTCCGCTAAGTTTGGCTGAGTATATTGGCCAGCCAGTGGTACGCGAACAAATGGCTTTATTTATTGAGGCGGCGAAAAACCGTAAAGAAGCACTCGATCATACTTTAATTTTTGGCCCCCCCGGTTTAGGCAAAACCACTTTGGCCAATATCATTGCCCAAGAAATGCAGGTGTCATTAAAAAGTACATCGGGACCTGTGCTGGAGCGCCCAGGCGACTTAGCGGCACTGTTAACCAATCTGGACGAAGGCGATGTGCTCTTTATTGATGAAATACATCGCCTGCCGCCCATTGTCGAAGAAGTGCTCTATCCCGCGATGGAAGACTTTCAGCTGGATATTATGATTGGCGAAGGCCCTGCCGCACGTTCAATTAAGCTGGATTTGCCGCCCTTTACCTTAGTGGGGGCAACCACTCGCGCCGGAATGCTGACCAATCCATTGCGTGACCGCTTTGGTATTGTGCAGCGCTTAGAGTTTTACAACGATGCCGATTTAACCACCATTGTTGCCCGATCTGGTGGCATTTTAAATATGCCCATTGAGCATGAAGGCGCTTATGAAATTGCCCGCCGTGCCCGTGGTACCCCGCGAATTGCCAATCGTTTATTGCGCCGCGTGCGGGATTTTGCCCAAGTGCGGGGTACGGGTCATATTACGCAGTCGATTGCCAATCAGGCGCTCAATCTATTGGATGTGGATGAGCACGGCTTTGACCATCAGGATCGACGCTTATTGCTGGCTATGATTGAAAAGTTTGATGGTGGCCCGGTGGGAATTGATAGTCTGGCGGCTGCCATCAGTGAGGAACGACATACCATTGAGGATGTCTTAGAGCCGTATTTGATTCAGCAAGGTTTTATTATGCGCACACCCCGTGGACGGGTGGTGACGCGCCATGCGTATCTGCACTTTGGCTTAAATTTGCCGGATCGTTTGCAAGATCCGTTGCTGTTGGCTAAAGACAGCGTGGATGAGTGAAAATATACCTGCGTTTTCCATTGGCAATTGTACAAGGTGGCATTAAAGTATGCGCGCAACAACAGCACTAGAGTTTACCTTTCCTTGTCGGGTGTACTACGAGGATACGGATGCAGGCGGCATCGTGTATTACGTGAACTATCTAAAGTTTATGGAACGTGCACGCACTGAGCGTTTGCGTCATTTGGGCTTTTCCCAGGCCCAGATGGCAACTGAGAATCTACTGTTTGTTGTGCATTCCTCAAACGCACGTTATCACGCTCCAGCTCGTTTAGATGATGAGTTGGCGGTGAGTGTGCAGGTGGAAGTATTAAAACGTGCCAGTTTAAAATTTTATCAGCAAGTACGGCGTATCAGTGATGACACCCTGTTATGTGAGGGGCGTTTTACTGTGGCTTGTGTGCGCGCTGATACCTTAAAACCTCGGGCTATTCCCGAATCGTTATATGCGGCGTTTAGTGCCGATGTGCAAGATTTTGCAGGAGAGTAAGCGTGGAAGCGAATGCCGTTGATCAGATGTCAATGTGGAGCTTAATCAGCAATGCCAGTTTAGTGGTGCAGCTGGTGATGTTGATTTTAGTAGGCGCTTCAATTGTATCTTGGGTGCTGATATTTCAGCGCAGTCAGTTATTGCGTGTGGCGCGTAACAGTTTAAATACTTTTGAAGATCGCTTTTGGTCCGGTGTCGATTTATCTAAATTGTACCGACAAGTGACGGCCAACCCGGATTTAGATTCAGGTGTTGAACAGATCTTTCGTGCGGGCTTCAAAGAATTTACCCGCTTAAATCAGCAGCAGGGCGCTAATCCTGAGTCGATTATGGATGGCGTGGCGCGCTCGATGCGTGTGGCTATTTCCCATGAAGAAGAAAAGCTTGAACAAAGTTTGCCGTTTTTAGCCACTGTCGGCTCCACCAGTCCTTATATTGGTTTGTTCGGTACAGTATGGGGGATTATGAACTCATTCCGCGGTTTAGCGCAGGTGCAGCAGGCCACTTTAGCCACGGTTGCGCCCGGTATTGCAGAGGCATTGATTGCCACAGCCATTGGTTTGTTTGCCGCCATTCCAGCGGTTATTGCCTATAACCGTTTTTCTGCACGCGGGGAAAACCTGATTGCCCGTTACTACACCTTTGCTGATGAGTTTCAAGCCATTTTGCATCGTAAAGTCCACTCCAAAGAGGATTAAGGTGCCCCATGCATAGAGCTAGAATTCGTAACCGTCGCAAACCCGTTGCCGAGATGAACGTGGTGCCCTATATCGACGTGATGCTGGTGCTGTTGGTGATTTTTATGGTCACCGCGCCCATGCTCAATCAGGGCGTTAAAGTGGATTTGCCGCAAGTGAGCAGTGAGGTGTTGCCGCAAGACAATAACTCCATTGTGCTGACCATTTCGATTAAAGCGGATAAAAGCTATTACTGGAATACCAGCACTGAAGTGGATGTGGACACAGTGCAAGACAAGGCGGTTGATCTGGTGCAGATGGTCAATGCCGCGCGCGCGATTTTGGCTGCCAATGCGGCGCAGGGTAAAAAGGTGCAAGTCTTTGTGCGGGCCGATAAGTCGGTGGATTATGGCAGCGTCATGGCCGCCATGGGTGGCTTGCAGCAAGCTGGTGTAAGCGATGTTGGCTTAATTACTGAGGCCCCTTAATGCGACAGCATGAACGTTCTCCATCAGAAAAGCTGTTTTGGCCGGTGGTCTGGGCAGTGGGTTTGCACGCCATGCTGTTCGCTTTTCTGTTTGTTAGTTTTGCTCGAACGCCTGAACTGCCGCCAGCACGGCCGGTGATTAAAGCCACTTTGTATCAGTTGCAATCACAAAGCCAAGCCACCACGCAAACCAATCAGAAAATTGCCGGCGAAGCAGCGAAAACCTCTGCACCCAGCTATGAAGTTGAGCAACTCGAACAAAAGAAAGTTGAGCAAGAAAAAATAGCGGCTGCCGCGGCCAAAGCAGCTCAAGCTAAAGCGCAGGCACAAGCACGGGCTGAAGAGGCGCGTAAACAAGCTGAACAAAAAGCCGCAGCTGCACAGCAAGAAGCTCAAGCTAAAAAAGAGGCGCAAGCCAAGCAAGCGGCAGAGCAACTAAAGCAGGCGCAAGCTGCTAAAATTAAAGCCGCTGAGGATGCTAAAAAGAAAGCCGCCGAGGATGCGAAGAAAAAAGCAGCTGAGGAAGCGAAGAAAAAGGCAGCGCAAGAGGCGGAAAAGAAAGCTGCTGCTGAAGCGGCCAAGAAGAAAGCCGCCGCTGAGGCCGCCGCTAAACAAAAAGCTGAGGCCGAGAAAAAGCAACGCGCCGCGGAGGAAGCGGCTAAGCAGCGTAAAGCGCAAGAGGCTGCACGCAAAGCCATTGAGGATAAAAAGGCCGGTGCATTAGCGGAATTATTATCTGAAAATACCCAGTATCAGCAAACCAAAGCCGATACAGTGGGCTCGCAAGTGGCAGGCAACTTGGATGATTTAATTGTTCGTTTGGTCAGTGAACAATGGGTGCGCCCACCTTCTGCGCGCAATGGTATGGCGGTAACGGTTTTGATTGAAATGTTACCGGATGGAACCATTACCAATGCCAGTGTGACCCGCAGCAGTGGCGATCCAGCCTTTGATGCTTCTGCAGTTGCCGCTGTGCGTAATGTGGGTCGCATTCGTGAAATGCAACAATTGGACCGCGCTACATTTGATAGCTTGTATCGCAAGCGTAGTGCGGTATTTAAACCAGAGGATTTAAGTCTGTGAAAATATTAAAACGATGGCTGTTATTGAGTGTATTGCTGTGCGTGGGTCTTGCTCAGGCCGCCGATCCTTTGTTGATTTCTGGTGGTACGGATCGCGCAATTCCGATTGCCGTTGTGCCTTTTGGCTGGCAGGGCAGTGCCTTGCCTGAAGATATAGCGCAGATTATCAGTAACGATTTGCGTAACTCCGGCACCTTTCAGCCGATTGCTCAGCAAAATATGATCAGTCAGCCAGCGCAAGTCAGTGAAGTGATTTTTCGCGACTGGAGTGCGGTGGGTGCACAGTATGTTTTGGTGGGCAATATTGCCCCTGAAGCAGGACGTTTAAGGATCAATTACGCTTTGCTCAATGTCAGTACCGAGCAGGTGATGCAGAGTGGTTCGGTGTCTGGAAGCGTTGAGCAGTTGCGTGATTTGGCGCACTATATTGCCGACCAATCCTATGAAAAGATGACGGGCGTTAAGGGGGCGTTTTCTACACGCTTACTCTATGTGATTGCCGAGCGTTTTTCAGCGAATAATACCCGTTACACCTTGCAGCGTGCTGATTATGATGGTGCGCGCTCTGTGACTTTGTTGCAGTCGCGTGAGCCGATTTTGTCGCCGTCCTTTGCTCCCGATGGTAAGCGCATTGCTTATGTGTCATTTGAGCAAAAGCGTCCACGTATTTTTGTGCAAAATATCGAGACAGGTCACCGCGAGCAGATTAGCAATTACGAAGGTTTAAATGGTGCGCCGGCTTGGTCCCCTGATGGCAATCGCTTGGCCTTTGTATTATCGCGAGATGGTAATCCAGAAATTTATGTGATGGATATGGGTTCACGCCAAGTGCGTCGTGTGACCAATCATGCTGCCATTGATACAGAGCCGTTTTGGGGTAAAGATGGCCAAACCTTGTACTTCACATCTGACCGCTCAGGTAAACCACAAATCTACCGGATGAATATTAATGGTGGCGCCGCAGAGCGAGTGACCTTCATTGGTAACTACAATGCCAACCCTAAATTGTCCGCTGATGAGAAGACCTTGGTGATGATTCATCGCCAAGATGGCTACACCGTATTTAAGGTGGCGGCACAAGATTTGCAGCGCGGTAGTTTGCGGATTCTATCGGACTCAAGTTTAGATGAGTCACCCACTGTTGCACCCAACGGAACAATGGTAATCTATGCCACCCACCAACAGGGCAAGGGCGTCCTGATGCTTGCATCTATCAATGGGCGGGTGCGGCTCCCACTACCTAGCATACAAGGCGAAGTCAGAGAGCCTTCATGGTCCCCTTATCTGCACTGATGATGGGTTAATCGTTAACTCAATTTAATATGTTGTTTTTTTGGAGCTTGTAAAATGGAAATGCTTAAGTTCGGTAAATTTGCCGCGTTATCATTGGCTTTAGCTGTAGCTGTCGGTTGTTCATCAAAAGGCGGCGATGCCAGCGGTGAAGGCGCAATTGATCCGAATGCGGGTTACGGTGCGGATACTGGTGCGATTGATGGTAGCTATGGCAGCGGCAGCGAAGAAGCAGCACTGCGTGCAATCACCACCTTCTACTTTGAATTTGATAGTTCAGATTTAAAGCCAGAAGCGATGCGCGCTCTGGATGTGCATGCACGTGACCTGCAAGGTAATGGTGCACGCGTTGTATTGGAAGGTCACGCCGATGAGCGTGGTACTCGCGAATACAACATGGCTCTGGGCGAGCGCCGTGCTAAAGCGGTACAGCGCTACTTAGTTCTGCAAGGTGTTTCACCTGCGCAGTTAGAGCCAGTATCTTACGGTGAAGAGCGCCCGATGGTGGTAGGTCATGACGAAAGCGCATGGTCACAAAACCGTCGCGTTGAACTGCGTAAGTAAGCGGTAATGCGAATGATCCGTCCAACCCTGATTGCTTTGGCCCTCAGCCTGCCGGCATTGGCAACTGCTGCGATCCCGATCACTGATCGCTCAGCGTATGATCAAACGTACGCTGGCACAGATCAGGGCATGAACGGAGCTGCGACTGGAGGTGGTGCTTCGGCACCACTTTCAGCTCAAGGTCAGTTGTTCATGCAGTTACAGCAGATGCAGCAAGAAATTGCCACGCTGCGCGGTATGCTTGAAGAACAGCAACATGAAATAAGTCAGTTACGCCAAGAAAATCTTGAGCGTTATCAAACATTAGACAGTCGCTTGAGTGAGGGTGGCGGTGCGCAAGCAGTCAGCCCATCTACAGCGTCTGCGCAAAATTCGACTCAGCCTGCAGAGCAAACAGCTGGCGAGTCTGATCCAGAAAAAGAAAAGCTTTTTTATGAAGCGTCTTTTGATTTAATTAAACAACGCGATTTCGAAAAAGCTGAACAAGCCTTTAGTGCTTTTTTACGTAAATACCCAAAGAGTCAATACGCGGGTAATGCGCAGTATTGGTTGGGTGAAGTCAGCTTGGTGCAAGGTGATTTGCAAGGTGCCGGCAAAGCATTTGCTTTAGTCAGTCATAATTACCCTGAGCACAATAAAGTGCCTGACTCACTGTATAAACTGGCCGATGTTGAGCGCCGCTTAGGCAATGCAGATAAAGCCCGTGGTATTTTGCAGCAAGTGCTGGCGCAATACCCGAATAGCTCGGCTGCACAACTGGCTCAGCGCGATTTAGGCAAGCTTTAGTACGCTGCTCTCTCAGCACGTGCGCGCTTGTTGCGGGTTCGTGCTGTGCAGTGCGCTATTGGGTAGTTGCGATGGGTAATGTGTAGCCCGCAGGCTGTGCATCATCAATTTGTTTAAGCTGCAGCGTCTCTGCGCGTTATAGGGCCTAATCAGCCGTGGTGATAGGCGCTAGGCGCTGTCTTTTTCCATTGTGTTGCCTATGTAAGGTGATGCAGTTTTTTCTAAGGTGCAGTGTGATGGTTAAGCGTGCAGTCATTTTATTGTCTGGCGGTTTAGACTCTGCCACTGTATTGGCCGCCGCACGTGCTGAAGGCTATGCCTGCTACACCATGAGTTTTGACTATGGTCAGCGTCATCGCAGTGAGCTGGATGCTTCCCAGCGAATATCTGCAGCGTTGGGTGCTGTTGAGCATAAAGTGATTGGTATACAGTTGGATGGCATTGGCGGTTCGGCGCTAACCGATAGCCGTTTGTCGGTGCCTGATGCCCAAGCGCATACCCAGACGATCCCGGTAACCTATGTGCCAGCGCGCAATACGGTGTTTTTGTCATTGGCGCTGGGTTGGGCTGAAGTCCTTAAAGCCTATGATATTTTCATTGGGGTCAATGATGTGGATTACTCCGGTTACCCCGATTGTCGAATGGAATTTATCCAAGCATTTGAACAGGTTGCGAACTTAGCGACACGAGAAGGTGTAGAAGGGCGTAAGTTTCGTATTCAAGCGCCCCTGCAAAGTCTGAGTAAGGCTGCTATCATTCGGCTTGGAACGCAGCTCGGGGTAGACTATGCGCTCACAGTCTCTTGTTATCAGGCTGATCAGCAAGGGCGAGCATGTGGAGTCTGTGACAGCTGTCAATTGCGAAAACAGGGTTTTTTAAACGCAAATATTAACGATCCAACGCGATATTTTTGACAAAATTAAAATTTATGCTTGCTCTGAGCTGGAAAAAACGTAAGATTCGCCCCCCCCCATTCGGGTCGTTAGCTCAGTGGTAGAGCAGTTGGCTTTTAACCAATTGGTCGCAGGTTCGAATCCCGCACGACCCACCAACTTCGCTCTTCGCATCATTTTATCGTCAGCATTGTGTTGTATTGGTTTGAAATCATTAAGCAATACTCTTGTTAACATCGCGCTAATGGCGCTGTGAGGACTGGCATCGATGACGCAAATTTCTGAACGTATTTTAGTTCAAGCACACTTGGCAGCAAAGCAGGTGGAAACTCTGACGCCTGAGCAAGAAGCGCATTATTCTGAACGCATCATTGCTGAGCTTAAAGCGCAGAATGCTGTTTTAGTGGCGCATTATTACTGCGATCCTATTATTCAAGAATTGGCGGAGAAAAGTGGCGGCTGTGTCGCTGACTCGCTGGAAATGGCGCGGTTTGGTAGCCAGCACAGTGCGCAAACATTGGTTGTGGCTGGGGTGCGTTTTATGGGTGAGACGGCAAAAATTCTCAATCCTGAAAAACGTATTTTAATGCCGACTTTGGATGCTACCTGTTCTCTAGATTTGGGCTGTCCGGCTAAAGAGTTTTCAGAGTTCTGCGATCAGCATCCTGATCGTACTGTGGTGGTGTATGCCAATACCTCGGCTGCGGTTAAAGCACGTGCGGACTGGGTGGTGACGTCGAGCTGTGCTTTAGATATCGTTGAAAGCCTCATGGATAACGGCGAGAAAATTTTGTGGGCGCCTGATCAGCACTTAGGCCGTTATATTCAGCGTGAAACCGGCGCGGATATGTTGCTGTGGGAAGGCGCTTGTATTGTTCATGAAGAGTTTAAGGCTAAGCAATTAGCTGATATGAAGGTGCTGTATCCAGAGGCTGCAGTGCTGGCGCATCCTGAGTCGCCGACTGCGGTGTTGGAGTTAGCGGATGTCATTGGCTCAACCACTCAGCTGATTAAAGCGACGCAAGAGTTGCCTAATCAGCAGTTTATTGTGGCCACGGATCGCGGTATTTTTTACAAAATGCAGCAGTTGAGTCCAGGCAAAACCTTTATTGAGGCGCCAACAGCGGGTGAGGGTGCGGCGTGCCGTAGTTGTGCGAATTGTCCGTGGATGGCGATGAATACTTTAGAGGCCATGCTGCTGAGTTTGCAAAATGGTGATAATGAAATCACTGTTGATCCTGCTTTGATTCCTAAAGCGGTGCGGCCTTTGCAGCGTATGCTGGACTTTACCCGCGATGCGCAGATTAAGCTGACGGGGAATGCCTAAGTTTGGCTTGAAGTGCTTGTGCATGCCGTGCCTCGCTAGTGCTGTTGTTACCTGAGCGAGGCGCCTGTCCCGAAGTACGGTATACCCCAAACCTAGGCTACTTATGCAACCCAATAAGCAGAACTATTTGTGCACGCCGCACCTTGTTCGTATCACTTTTCCTTCAACGGATCATCTTGACCCGATTCGGGGCTAGGTCATCCATGACTTCGCTGGTCGCGACACGAACAAGGTGCTCATTGAACAGCGGTGTTGTATGCGAGAGTGGAATTAGGCTCCAATAAAGCAAAGTACGCTGAACGATATGTGCATGGCGCACTGCGCTGAATCTGCTTTTCCCTCAACGAGGCTTCCTGCCTCGATTCGGGCGCTACGCCATCCTGGCTACGCTTGTCGTCGATCCAGCGCAGTGCGCCTTAACCATTAGTGTTGTTTGCTGGTTTGCAGCAGATACTCGATAAAGTATTTTCCACGTTTGCAGCTCTACGGCTCTACAGCTCCAATGAGACAAGCTGCAATAGTGCAAACACCGCAAATGGTCAACGAGTACTTCGGGGTGGGTGTGACAAGCGAGCCAAGGATGGCGAGCGCCGGAGTTGAGCCCAGGATGGGCTCATCGACGGATAAACACCT
>JAAYFI010000101.1 GCA_012728315.1 Gammaproteobacteria bacterium | reverse complement strand
TTGGAAGAAGCAATAGAGAGTGGCTATAAAAAAATATGCCTTGATGTCTTACCTGAGTTCAAAGCAGCTTTGAATCTATATAAGTCATACGGATTCGTTAATCATCCCCCAGTGACGAATAATCCAGTTCCTGGTACTCAATTTCTCGGGCTTGATTTAGAGCTTTATAACAAGAAATTGCAGCGGACAAGCCGCTGAACGCGGCGTTAGTCATCTTGGGAGAAAGCCTTCAGTGAAGCATCAATTGAAGCTACCCGCAGAAAGCTCGCAAAAAGCACCGATCAGGCGTTTGATTAAAAGCTTGTCTGCTGGAATAAACCTTAATCGGGAAGCCGAATCAGGAAAGGCACTTGAGCTTTCGATTTATTTGTACTCTGTCGGGGACAAAAATCAGGCTCGGGATCTTTTGGGTAGTTTTGCGTTTGACATGTTCTATTCGGAAAAAAGTGGGGCATGGGGTACAAAAAAGGAAGCTTTAGCCTTCTTGGCTTATATATATATTGAATCCGAAGAGACCGACAAAGCGACAAGAATAATTCATGAGCTATTCGAGTCGAATCCAAACCTAGATCTCAACGACATCGACTGGGTATTTGAGCAAGCGATAGACGATACTGAATATTATCAGCCACGGGAATCCTGGAACACTAAAGTCCTGAATGACTTAACGAAAAAAGAGAGAATTACCGGCCACTTTTCACAGGTTCGAGAGATGATATTCCCATATGTGTGCGGGATTCTGCTGTCGGCTGGAGGCGAAGGGATCATAAAAAACCTAGAAAAAATAATCCTCTCTGAGCTCGAATGGCTGAGCTCAGAGCTTCAAGACGACTAACAAGCGGCAGCACAGTGACCGTTTTTCCGCCGCTCCGCGGCTACAAATCGGCACGTGTGCCGGGCGTTATGTGTAGATGAAAATATGAGGCAAATTAAGATACAAATTTTGCCCGGCATGGGTAGTGCTAGCGGAGAGTGGGAGATCGTTAATTTCGACGATTTTCTGGTACATTATTCGCCACGTCTGGCAATGTCTGTCTCATTCATTAAACAGTTTCCCCCTCGCCATATTTTGAACGAGGAGTTGCTTTCAGGTGGTTCGGATCAGGGAATGAGTGGTGGTTGCTATTGGAAGCCTTTCGAGATTACAGAAGAAGAGTACAACGAAGTTAGAGAAGAAATGCTCACGTCACCCTCGCACGATCTCGAGTATGACCCTGGTCTCGAGGATCGCAAAACCATTAATAAATGGTGTGGTGCAGTTTTATCTCATCACAATCCAAGGAACCGGAGTGCCACATAACCAATCGGTCAACCGGACACCAAAAGCGTACCGCTTTTGGTTCCCTTCGCTGGCGCTCCGGTGCCGGTTACCTAAGCGTTACACCGCATGAATACAACCGAGTTTGTCGTTTACTATTTAATAGCGGTATCAGCGATCTTTTTGCTGATCGCACTGGTGCGTTTTTCGCAGCTAAAGCCATTGTCTGGGGCAAGACAGACCTCGGCAGTGGTTGAACAGAATCATCGTGCTGCTCTAGATCGGTTGGTTCAACTGGGTATCAGAGTTGAAGGGAAGGGGCCTATCCACTTTATCGCTCCTCCGCCTTACACACCCGATGAGGAATTGGTGGTTGGTACCGAGGTGGCAGTTTGGATTTCGGATGAGTTTCCCGGAGTTGTTTTGCATACCAAACCCACCTTGTTAACACTGTTGGCTCGATCAATGTTCCCAGCATTCGTTGTTGCGTTCATTCTACTGACGCCTATTTTTTTCATTCTTAGGGGGAATTTCGTTGCTGTGTAACAAGTGCAGGCACGGCGACGCCTTTTTCATTGCGCCTTCGGCTCCATTCTGTCAATGGCGCGCATGCTGCAAGCGTTAGCTGTACAAGGTAGTCATGAATTGTAGTGAATTTAAAAAATATTGGATCGAGGGTAATATCAACGATCTCGATTCTGATCTGCAAGAGAAAACTTTAGATCATTTTCATTCATGTAAGGCATGTAGTGATGCAGCTTTAGCTGCGACATTGGAAGCACGAGGAGTCCACGTAGATAGTTACCCTTGTGTACATATGGCTCAATATGCTGAGTTTCATTGCGATCAACATCCAGATCCAAAAGATTGTCATGATGCCACAATAAAGTATGACGAAATATTTGATGAGTATTCAATTCCTCACGGAGATGGTGTCAGCCAATTAACTATAAGTAATTGTCCATGGTGCGGAACTAAACTTCCAGAAAGCAAAAGAGATTTGTGGTTTGATACGCTCGAATCAATTGGTTATGACGATCCGTGGGATCAAGAAATACCTGAAGAATATAAATCAAAATCATGGCGAGTACACAGCTAACAAACAGCTCAAGCCGACCTCCACTGCGTTGCTCGTTTTGTGCTTTTTCGCTACGCTCGCACAAAACAAGCAACTCCGTTCCGGCGGCTTAGCTGGGCGTTACATGCTATGAAATATATCCTGCTAATTTTGATGTTCGTTACTCAAACAGCTTTTGCTGAGGTAGATCTGGTTAAAGTCGACAAATCCGAAAGGAAAATGTACTTATTGTCAGCCGGTGAAATAGTGAAGGTTTATG
>JAAYFI010000134.1 GCA_012728315.1 Gammaproteobacteria bacterium | reverse complement strand
TTATAACTATTTTACAACTTGTGTTTTTGACTGTAGTATGTTATACAACTTAAGCGCTGAAGGGGTATAACTTCAGCCGTGGCTTTTTTAATTTTTGAGAGGAGAGGATTTTATGCCTAAGGAAAGAGAACAGTGGGGTAGTCGATTTGGATTTATTATGGCTGCCGCTGGTTCAGCAGTAGGTCTTGGTAATATCTGGCGTTTCCCTTACATTACGGGAAAATTTGGCGGAGCCGCTTTTGTTATGGTCTATCTCGCTGTCGTAGTAGTTATTGGAATCTCGGTAATGCTTGCCGAATTCGCAATCGGACGTAATGCACAGTCTGATGCGGTAGGTTCTTTTAGGAAACTAGGCGGAGGTCTTTGGCCCTTAGTTGGATGGATGGGCTTCTTTTGCGGCTTTGTAATTTTGTCCTACTATGCCGTAATAGCAGGCTGGACATTAGCGTATATGTTCAAATCTTTTGGAAGCCTTATGCAATCAGCTGCAGCAGGAAAAGCTGGAGACGTTTTCGGAGCCTTTGTTTCTGACCCTGTACAGTCTATAGCTTATCACATTGCAGTAATGGCTATTGTAGCAGGAATTGTTTATAAAGGGATTAGCGGAGGAATCGAGAAGTGCTGTAAGGTTCTCATGCCGGCTCTCTTTGTGATACTCTTGGTCTTGATAGTCCGTTCAGTAACTTTACCGGGCGCAGGTGCGGGACTTGAATTCTATCTGAAACCAGATTTTTCTAAGCTTACTGGCGAGGCCGTACTTGCCGCTGTTGGACAGGGTTTCTTCTCCCTCTCTCTCGGTATGGGCTGTATGATAACTTACGGTAGTTACCTAGGTAAATCAGACTATCTGCCTACCACTGCCGCGACTGTAGTTTTCCTAGATACTTCTGTCGCAATTCTTGCTGGATTTGTAATCTTCCCGGCAGTTTTTGCTTTTGGTATTGAGCCAGGAGCCGGTCCAGGACTGACTTTTGTTACACTGCCTGCAGTCTTTGCAAAAATGCCTTTCGGCATGGTTTTCTCGTTTGGATTCTTCCTGCTTCTTTTTATTGCAGCCCTTACTTCTGCAATATCGTTGCTTGAAGTTGTCGTAACATACGCTATCGACCAGCTCAAGTGGAGCAGGACGAAAGCTGCAATAGTTATGGGAACTGCAATAGCATTGCTTGGTATTCCTTCTGCCCTTTCTGTAGGGGGACACATTCCACAGATCGCCGGTAAGGATTTCCTCGATGCAGCAGACTTCATAACAAACAATATAATCATGCCCCTAGGCGGTATCTTTATCTCAGTCTTTGTTGGATGGGTGTGGGCGGACGGAGCAAAAGCAGAAGTCACAGACAACGGGAAGATGGTTTTCCCGATGTACACAGTCTGGCTTTGGATATGTCGTGTAGTTGCTCCGGTATGCATAGCTATAATATTCATAACTGGGCTTAAGTGGTAGTTAATATCTTTTAAAACAACTAAAAAATATTTTGTTCCAAACAAGAGCCACGGT
>JAAYFI010000095.1 GCA_012728315.1 Gammaproteobacteria bacterium | reverse complement strand
TAAATCGTGCTGCTGCGTGACCACAGGATCAGGATTGGTCGCTTGCTTGTGTTGCTTGAGCCAGTTGTAAAGACTGTGGTCTGAAACGCCCAGTCGCTCAGAGACGTCTTTTACAGAATAACCGCGTTCGGTTATTTGTTTTATGGCCTCAGCTTTGAATTCAGGTGTAAAACGTGATTTTGCCATGATGCTCTCCTAAAGGTTTATTCTAACTTAAGGAGTGTCTAGTGTTTTAGGGGAAGTCCACAACTCCAAGTGAAAAATTATCAAAAATGGCTTTTTGTGTCTTATCTTTCTTTTCACCAAGAACACGGTAACTATCAAAATTCGGATCTCGCTGGTTGAGCCAGTCGCCAAACTCGTCTGGTACGATGGTACTCCAGCCTTGAATTTTAGTAATGCCTTCGATGCTGCTGAATTCTTGGATCATTTCCAACTTGTCGGCTCGACTGAGGTAATCACCAATATCATGGAAGTAAATTTGTCCTTGCTTTGTACTGTTAGTATTTTTCACTAAAATAGAGATAGTAATAGGAGTTCTAGTACCTTGGCCAAATACATTGTCCCGCTCTTTACGTCTCCGCTCGCCAGATGTACGTGCGTTACCGCGCAAATGAAAAACATATAAGCTGCTGTACTCCTTAGCTAAACATTTGCGTACACCATCCATTGAATTGCTATCTAAAAAACTACCATTTGTAACGTAGGCTACAACCCCTTGTTCACCAATACGATCACTTGCCCAACGCATAGCACGGATATAACTGTCATATAAGTTTTTTTGCAGTGTTGCACTAGAAGATTTCGCGTATGTGTCGCCTATTCGAGCATCTAAGCTAGTATATTTAACATTCTGGTTCGCATCATTCTCGCTTGTTTGCCCCGCAGAGTAAGGTGGGTTGCCAATAATGACCCGTATATCCAACTCTTTCTGACGCTTACGACGAGAACTATTTTCTTCCAGCAAAGCGTCAACCATGTCTTCGCTTTCGTACATCTGGAATGTATCGGTGAGACAAATCCCAGTAAACGGCTCATACGGCACTTCAAATATCTGATCCGTTTCTTCTTGACCAGTCACGTTGTCATTCATGATGCCGTGGTAGGTAGCTTCCATGTTGATGGCTGCGATGTAATAAGCCAGCAGGACAATCTCGTTGGCATGAATCTCATTGCGGTACTTATGCGGCAGCTTGTCTTTTGGAATGATGCCACTTTGTAGCAGGCGTACAGGGAACGTACCCGTACCGGTAAAACCGTCCAATATGTGTACGTTTGGCTCTGCAAGGCTTGAATTAAACTCAGAGCGCATAATGTCTTCAACACTGTGCAGAATGAAGTCCACAACCTCGATAGGCGTATAAACGATGCCCAACCGGTCAGTCATGCGTGGAAAAGCATTCTTAAAGAATTTGTCGTACAGTTCGACAATAATGCGCTGCTTACCCTCGGCACTTTCAATACCTTGCGCTCGCATCTTTACCGACTCATAGAACGAGCGAAGCGTATCGGCTTCTTTGTTAATGTTGTGCTCTTCTAACTGCTCAGTGATTGCCTGCATCGCAAGAGACATTGGGTTGTGCTGGGTGAAATTGTACCCTTCAAATAAAGCGTCAAAGACTGGCTTTGTAATCAGATGCTGGGCCAGCATTTCAATAATTTCACCATCCGAAACTGAGCTATTTAGGTCATCACGCAGCTCGTTCGCAAAGGCTTCAAATGCTGCAATCTCAGAAGTGTTTTCTTTGTTCTCTAAAATGGCTTCAATGCGATCAATGTGTGTATTCGCAATCTTGGCAATATCGTTAGCCCAGTCTTCCCAGTGGTGGCGGTTTCCGCACTTCTTAACCACAGTCGCGTACAAGGCACGTTCAATCTCACCTACATCAAACTGCAAGGCAGCCTGCTCTTGTACTGGCTCACTTGACCCTGAACCGATGGCAGAGCCGCCTTTAGCTTTACCAGCAGACTTGCCTTTACCCGTCGCTGCTTTTGAGCGCTTTTGTACTTTGTCTGCAACGGAAATAACTTCCATTTTTCTTGAGTCTTTACCGTTGAACTCAAGCTTATTGATCATTGCATCAAAGCGGTCATCGTGGGAGCGCAGAGCGTTTAGTACCTGCCAAACCACCTTGTAGGTCTTATTGTCATCAAGCGCTTTGGACGGCTCAACACCTGCTGGAATGACTACAGGAAGAATGACATAGCCTTGTTTTTTACCCGGTGAAAGACGCATTACGCGGCCAACGGATTGCACAACGTCAACCTGAGAGCTGCGTGGTGTCAGAAACAGCACTGCATCGAGGGATGGAACATCGACCCCTTCGGATAAACAGCGGACGTTAGAAAGAATACGGCATGTGTTTTCAGGCGTTTCTGCTTTGAGCCAATCCAGCTTTGCTTCTTTCTCACTGGCGTTCATGCTGCCATCAACGTGTTCAGCTTCACATGAAAGAGTAAGTGCTGTTTCGATTACAGCGTCTGGATCATCCGCTCTAAGCTCTTCAATTTCTAGACGCTGGTACTCATCAACAACAGCGCCAAACATCTCAGAAATCAGCTTAGAACTGACCTTGTGATTTTTGCCTTTGTACTCTTTTTCAATAACCTGACAGAAAGCGACTGCTCGCTGCATTGGCTGGTTATCACCCTCAATGGTTAGACCTTGTTTGGATAACGCTTTCCAACAGCCAATAATTTTAGCGGCATCATCAACCTTCAGTTCGTTGTCATCGCTCTTGAGCATTTCCTGCATGCGACGGTTGATATGACCTTCTTCAATAGCAAGAACAACAACTTTGTAATCCACCAACAATCCACGGGAAACCGCTTCAGAAAAGTTAATAACGTACAGTTCTTTGCCATAGTGCTGTTGATTGTCCATTGAGAACAATTCAACGCCTGACGTTTCTTTGGCTTTTTCGCCATAAATACGCGGTGTTGCTGTCATATAAAGACGTTTCGAGGCAGCGATATAGCTATTGTCGTGAACTCTCACGAAAGCAGACTCTTCATCACCATCAAATGTAGCGCCCGTCGTCCGGTGAGCCTCGTCACAAATAATCAGATCAATTTCAGGCAAACCATAGAGCTTTTGAGCGTCATGGATAACGGCAATAGAGTGATAGGTGGCGTAGATAACACTCATGTGCTCGGAATCGTGACGAGCAGCAAATGCACCGGCCAAGCTTTTTGGATTAGTTGTCGCTGGATACTGCAAGTCACTGACTGTCGCTTGGATGCTGTCATCATCAAGATTGCGCGTCTTACCCACATCAGAGTCTGAGCACACTGCAAAACTATGCAGCGGTGTTTCACTTTCCTGAGTCCACTCAGTCAATGTTTGTGACAGCAGAGAGAGGCTTGGCACTAAGAAAAGCACCGTTTTACCCTTACCTGCCATTGTTTCGGCAATTTTTAGCGATGTGAAAGTCTTACCCGTTCCGCACGCCATAATGAGCTTGCCACGGTCGGCCTCAGCCAGCCCTTTAATGGTAGCGTTCAAAGCATTCTGTTGATGCTCGCGTAACGTCTTTTTAGCTTTGAATACGAGTGGTTCTTCAATCTCGAACTGCGACCAGTCAATCAGGCTGTTTTCAAGGTCTTGCAGATTGATTGTGCTAACAGGAGGATTCTGGTTTTCCAACGAGTCAGATGCGTTTTGCGTCCACTGGTTAGTGGTGGTGACGATAATTCGATGACTAAATATCGTTTTTCCGGATGCTGTGAAGAAACTGTCGATGTCGGACTTAGCGATCTTGTACTCAGGTGCATAGTTTTTGCACTGAATAGCGTGATGCTCGCCGGTGAAGGTTGTCGCAACCAAGTCGATCCCAGTGTCTTTCTTAGACAAACCTTGCTGTTCGGCCCAATCACGATAGGTCAAAACCTTTTCGTACTGGTCCTTATAAAATGGCTCATTCTTAAAATAAATCACCGACAGGCGTTCAAAGTCTGTTCCTTTGTCCCGCTCTGTTATTGCTTTCTCTCTAAATCTGGTGAGTATTTTGGTTAAATAAGACATGTCTTTCCTTGAAATAATGTACGAGAAGCCTACTTTATTAAGCAGAGCCTACACATAAATAATAAAACGGTTTTTTAGCACAAGAGGGCGACTACAGAAAAATGCTAACCCTTAATAATCATAGCCACTGTTTTAATAATTCGTTTGCTTCGTCAGTCATCCCTAAAGCCCAAAAGTAAGTCTTAAAGCTCTCTACAACACTATGGGCAACCAGTTCAATAAAAGGAGAATGCTCACCACTGCAATGAGCAAGGTCTAACGCTTCGTAGTAGGCCAATCGTTGCTCTACTTGGATAACCGCTGCTGGGAAACCTGCTTTAAGCAGCTCTAGGTTCATTAGCAAACGTGAGGTGCGGCCATTACCGTCTATAAAGGGATGTATTTTTACGAAGTCCGCATGTACGCGAGCAGCACGTTCTATCGGATGCATCGAACCTGCTTTTTCCTGATACCACGAAACAAAGTCCTGCATAAACTGCGGCACTCGAATAGCATCAACAGGTTTATGCTCAGCACCAGAGATTAGTACGTTTACCTGGCGATACTGACCTGCATTTTCTAAATCAATATTTTTCAAAACAAGCTGATGTAAAGATTTGATCTGCCACTCATTCAAGGGCTGATTTTCACTTACCAGTTCTTCGAGCAGGGTAATCGCTTCACGATGGTTAATAACCTCAAAATGCTCACGAAGTGTTTTTCCACCAATCGTAATGCCCTCTAGCGCAACCTTAGTTTCCTTCAACGTAAGGGTATTACCTTCAATAGCATTGCTGTGGTACGTCCAGTTTAGGACTAGGTTTTCGTGTAGATTTAGCATTACTTCAGATGGCAAAGGACGCTGAGCGTCTAGCTTCGTTTTTAATGCATCTAACAAACCGAAAAG
>JAAYFI010000135.1 GCA_012728315.1 Gammaproteobacteria bacterium | reverse complement strand
GTTTTTCTACTTACAGCAACCTAAACGGGTTAAATAAATTAAATATCTATTGGTAAATTCAGGCCCTTAAGCAGCGCTGTAAGCTCTAGCCTAAAAACAGCCTGCGTGGTATAGATAAAGTTATAGGGAAATACTCTAGAGACCTCGCTATGAAGACGCCCAGCCTCTCACATCTTGTATCGTTGTTTAGCGCTTGCCCGCTATTCCAGCAAGTTGACGCTGAGAAAATGCAACGTATTTTAGAGCTTTTTACCACCCACTCTTTAGAAAGTGGCTGCCTATTACTGACTCCTGATCAACCCAACGATTATTTGTATTTAATTATTGAGGGGCAGTTGAGTGTTCATTTAAGCTACATTAGTACACCGCCTATAGGATTTATTAGTGCGGGTGAATACACCGGCGAAGTAAGCTTACTCGACCAGCAGCATCCCAGCGCTTTTGTCGTAGCCAATCAGGCGAGCACCGTGATGCGTTTGCACCGTCGTTATTTGCAACAGGTTTATGAGATAACGCCAGTCATTCAGCACAACTTGCTCACAGCATTATGTGAGCGGATTCGCTCCGGTAACAACTCTCTTATCTACAGCGAGCACAATGCGCACATTGATAGCTTAACCAAGCTGCCTAACCGCCGCTGGCTCGACTATGCATTCCAAAGAGAACAACAAAACAGTACTGAAAACAAGCAGCCACTGTGCATGATCATGCTCGATGTTGACCACTTTAAAGATTATAACGACCAACATGGCCATCTCGCTGGTGACGCTGTACTGCAATTTATTTCACAGCAACTACGCGAGCAACTACGTCCGAACGACAGCCTTGCACGCTTTGGTGGTGAAGAGTTTGTCATCTTATTGCCTAATTTATCACTGCCTGAAGCTGAGCAAGTCGCTGAGCGTTTAAGATCCTGTCTCGCCACATTAAGTCATATACCCAACAGCCTGCCGATCTTACCTAGCGTGACTATTTCACTAGGGGTTGCAGAGTTTTCCCCAGATGACGAGCTAACCTGCCTTCTGCATAAAGCTGACAAAGCGCTCTATCAAGCCAAACAGCAAGGACGTAATCGAGTCTGTGTCTACAACCTGCAGTGAAACAGTTTCTCCAAAGAGCTGCTATGCCTTACACTACTGCTAATTTATGGACTACTTATAAGAGAATGCCGTGCTCAAAGCACTTAAGAATATTTTTAAAAAAGATGCGCCAGCAACCTCTGCGCCAACTGAGACTGTTAATACGCCTCCTAGCGTGACAGCAACGCCAGAGAAGGCGGCACCCGCAGCCCAACAGCCAAAAAGCAAAGAGAGCAAAGCTTCGACTAAAAAACCTCGCAGTCGCCCAGCTAAGCCCATTGAACCGCAAACACCTTGGTCACTCAGCGATTTCGTGGTCGAGCCAGCTGAAGGCAAAACCCGCTTTCATGACTTTGCCCTGACACCCGAGTTGATGCATGCGATTCAAGACCTAGGTTTCCCCTACTGCACACCGATTCAAGCACAAGTGCTGGGCCACACGCTCGCTGGTAAAGATGCGATTGGTCGCGCACAAACCGGTACAGGTAAAACTGCAGCGTTCCTCATTTCCATTATCAGCCAACTCACCCAAACACGCCCACCCGATGAGCGTTATATGGGCGAGCCTCGTGCGCTAATTATCGCGCCAACCCGCGAACTGGTTGTGCAGATTGCTAATGATGCGATCGCACTGACCAAATACACCAACCTCAATGTGATGAGCTTTGTTGGCGGCATGGACTTTGATAAGCAACGCAAGCTTTTGGAGTCACGT
>JAAYFI010000124.1 GCA_012728315.1 Gammaproteobacteria bacterium | reverse complement strand
GATTACAAAGTTGTTGTTCTTGCTGTTGAAGAAGGCCATATCAACCGTCGCATGCAAGAAATGCTTAAGAGTGATGACAACGAGCTGAAGGTGGACGATGCCGCCAAAATCATTGGTTGCTGGAAAGCGTTATCCAAGCAAGGGCTTACTATTGATGGTGATAGCCAACCCATGCAGCGTGCTGTTGCTTTCTGTCAGGTTATTGAAAAAGAGTACAAAGGAAAGAATCACAAGGTTAGCTCTAAGTTGATTTCAGAGATGTTTGGTGCTGTTGTTGAAGAATATCAGCGCTTGGAGGTCGCAGAGCTTTTAGAAGATGACCCTGACGCTGTAATTGACACAGCGCTATCGCTCTCATGCGAAGCTGAGCATGTTGATGGCAGCATGAACGCCAGCGAGAAAGAAGCGAAGCTGGATTGGCTCAAAGAAGAAACGCCTGAAAACACCTGTCGCATTCTTTCTAACGTCCGCTGTTTATCAGAAGGGGTCGATGTTCCCTCCCTCGATGCCGTACTGTTTTTGACACCCCGTAGCTCTCAGGTTGACGTTGTGCAGTCCGTTGGTCGAGTCATGCGTCTTTCACCAGGTAAAAAACAGGGTTACGTCATTCTTCCAGTGGTTATTCCCGCAGGCGTGGAGCCATCAAAGGCACTTGATGACAACAAGACCTATAAAGTCGTTTGGCAGGTTTTGAACGCTCTGCGCTCTCACGATGATCGCTTTGATGCAATGATCAATAAGCTAGAGTTCAACGGTAAAGACTCAAAAAAAATGGAAGTGATTTCCGTTGCAGACAAAGTACAAAGGCGCTCAAAAGCAGCGACGGGTAAAGGTAAGTCTGCTGGTAAGGCTAAAGGTGGTTCTTCGATAGGATCAGGATCACAAGGGCCGGCACCTGAGCAGGCTGCTTTGCAGTTTGATGTGGGTGAGATTGAACGTGCCTTGTATGCCACTGTGGTTAAGAAGTGCGGTAATCGTCACCACTGGGAAGACTGGGCTAACGATATTGCCAAGATTGCGAATACGCACATTGACCGCATTCAAGCTATTTTAGAAAACAAGGACAACACCGCTGAGATTGCTGCTTTTGAAGCGTTTGCACACGAGCTACGCGATGACCTAAACAGCTCTGTTTCGGATGGTGAAATTGTTGAAATGCTTGCACAGCATTTGATTACCAAGCCTGTCTTTGATGCTTTGTTTGAAGGGTATAATTTTACTCAACATAACCCAATGTCTGTTGCGATGCAGGTCATTACAGAACAGTTGGAAGCGCACAATATCGACAAAGAAGCCGATACGCTTCGTTCGTTCTACGAGTCGGTAAAGATGCGAGCGCAAGGTATTGAAAGTGCTGAGGGTAAGCAACGCATTATTGTCGAACTGTACGATAAGTTTTTTAAGAATGCCTTTCCACGTATGACTGATCGCTTGGGTATCGTGTATACGCCTATCGAGGTCGTGGACTTCATTATTCATAGTATTGAAGACGTGCTCAAAGCTGAGTTCGGCAAGAGCATGGCTGATGAAAATGTCCATATCATCGACCCCTTCACAGGCACTGGCACATTCGTAACCCGGCTGCTCCAATCCGGCCTTATCCCCAAAGAAAAGCTCCCGCACAAATACCGCACAGAGCTGCATGCAAACGAGCTTGTTCTTTTGGCCTACTACATTGCCGCCATCAACATCGAGGCCACTTATCACGGGATCATGAATGACAACGTGACGGGCCAGGAAGAAACAGATCGAGTTTTCGAGGTTCCCTACGAGCCGTTTGAAGGTATTTGTCTCACTGATACGTTCCAAATGTACGAAACGGAAGACATGGTGGATGCCCTGTTGGTAGAGAACAGCGAGCGTCGAAAACGTCAAAAAGGGTTAGATATCCGTGTAATTATGGGGAATCCACCGTACTCGGCAGGTCAGGCCAGTGCTAACGACAACAATGCTAACGTCAGTTACCCAAATCTTGATGAGCGCATTCGTAGCACCTATGCAGAGCGTTCTGCTATGACTTCTGTAAGGCAGTTGTACGATAGCTACATTCGAGCAATTCGTTGGGCCTCAGATCGGATCGGTAATGCTGGTGTGATTGGCTTTGTCACCAATGGAGGCTTTTTAGAAACCAACCAGGCTGACGGCTTGAGAAAAGCACTTGCCGAAGAGTTTTCCAGTATTCATGTGTTTCATTTGCGTGG
>JAAYFI010000008.1 GCA_012728315.1 Gammaproteobacteria bacterium | reverse complement strand
GCCATCTACCACTGTCTTTTTAACTTTTTTACGAGGACGAGCAGCTGCTTTAGCCATTAATCAAATTCCTATCTAGAACCAATGCGATTACTTACGGATCGGCTTGCGTGGGCCTTTACGGGTACGCGCGTTGGTTTTGGTACGCTGACCACGGACTGGCAAACTACGACGATGGCGCAAACCACGGTAGCAACCCAAATCCATCAAGCGCTTGATGTTCATGTTGATTTCGCGACGTAAGTCACCTTCAGTATGAAGTTTCGCGACTTCGACACGCAACTGCTCGACCTGCTCATCAGAGAGATCTTGAATTTTTGCTGCTGGATTAACTCCAGTAGCAGCGCAAATTTTCTGCGCAGTTGTCCGACCAATACCAAAGATATAGGTCAGCGAGATAACAGTATGTTTGTTATCCGGAATGTTAACGCCTGCAATACGGGCCATTCAGTGTAACTCCAATTGACAGCGACTCACTTTCAGGAAGCCAAGATCGAAAGCAAGAACCAATGCTGTATAACGATTATTCAACCGAACAGCGCACTAGCTGTTCGGCTCATGACACTACACAATCAGCCTTGGCGCTGCTTGTGACGTGGTTCCGCTTTGCAGATCACGCGAATAACACCTTCACGACGTACGATCTTGCAGTTGCGGCAAAGTTTTTTCACCGATGCACGAACTTTCATCACTAACTCCTATAGCCTAAAAAACCTTTTAGCGGGTTAAACCACTGCCGCCATAGCCCTTTAGGTTGGATTTTTTCATCAGGGATTCGTACTGGTTAGAAACGAGGTGTGATTGTACTTGAGCCATGAAGTCCATTACAACCACAACAACGATCAGCAGCGACGTCCCGCCGAGATAAAACGGCACATTTGCTGCCACAACTAAGAATTGTGGTAACAAACATACAGCCGTCATGTACAAGGCACCAAACGCGGTTAAACGAGTCAAGACGCCATCAATGTAGCGTGCGGACTGTTCACCCGGACGGATACCCGGAATAAACGCACCGGATTTTTTCAGGTTTTCAGCAACATCTTTAGGATTAAACATCAATGCTGTGTAGAAGAAGCAGAAGAAGATAATCCCCGCACTAAACAACAAGATGTTTAAAGGCTGCCCTGGTGCCAGCGCTTGCGAAACATCAGCAAGCCACGCCATGCTCTCTGACTGACCAAACCACTGGCCAAGCGACGCCGGGAACAACAAGATACTGCTGGCGAAAATAGCTGGAATAACACCGGCCATATTCACTTTCAAAGGCAGATGACTGGTTTGCGCAGCAAACACTTTACGACCTTGTTGGCGCTTAGCGTAATGCACAGCAATACGACGCTGACCACGCTCGATAAAGACCACAAACCCAATAATTGCAACAGCAAGCATACCGATTGCAATCAAGGCGAAGATATTGATATCGCCTTGGCGGGCAGACTCGAAAGACTGACCAATTGCAGCAGGCAAACCAGCTACGATACCGGCAAAAATCAGCATCGAAATGCCGTTGCCCACACCGCGCTCAGTAATTTGCTCACCCAACCACATCATAAACATTGCCCCCGCCACAAAAGTTGTGACAGCAACAAAGTAGAAGTTAAAGTCGGATGCAAAAGCAACACCTTGGCTAGCCAGACCCACGGACATACCGATAGCCTGTACAAATGCCAACACCAAGGTGCCGTATCGGGTGTACTGGCTTATCTTACGACGACCAGACTCACCTTCCTTCTTCAACTGCTCCAGATGTGGGCTCACAGCGGTCATCAACTGCATGATAATCGATGCCGAAATATACGGCATGATACCAAGCGCGAAGATACTCATACGCTCAAGCGCACCACCTGAAAACATATTGAACAGGCTGAGAATGGTTCCCTCATTCTGTCGAAACAGGTCTGCGAGTCGATCGGGGTTAATTCCTGGAACAGGAATATGCGCACCAATACGGTAGACAATAATCGCCATGAAGAGGAAGCGTAAGCGTGCCCACAATTCAGACAGACCACCACCACCTATTGCAGAGAGAGAACCTTGCTTAGCCATTTATTCCTCGATTTTTCCGCCAGCTGCTTCGATAGCACTGCGAGCACCTTTGGTGACCCCAATGCCCTGCAAAGTAACGGCGCGAGTAACGTCACCTGACAGCATGACTTTAACGCGCTTTACATGCAAACCAATGATATTGGCATCTTTAAGAGACTGCACTGATACCACATCACCATCAACTTTGGCCAGCTCAGAAGTACGAACTTCTGCGCGATCCATAGCTTTCAGTGATGTGAAACCAAACTTAGGCAGACGCTTGTACAGTGGTTGTTGGCCGCCTTCAAAACCTGGGGCAACTTTACCACCGGAACGTGAAGTCAAACCTTTATGACCACGACCAGCAGTTTTACCTAAACCACTACCAATACCACGACCTACGCGTAGCTTTGCGCGGCGGGCACCTGGTGCAGAACACAAATCGTTCAGTTGCATGGATCAGCCCTCCACTCGAAGCAAGTAATAAGCTGTATTGATCATGCCGCGATTCTCTGGAGTATCCAGAACTTCAACGGTGTGACCAATGCGACGCAGGCCTAGGCCGCGCACGCAAGCTTTATGATTGGCCAAACGGCCGATCGTGCTCTTTACAAGAGTCACTTTAACGGTTGCTTGAGACATGGTTACAGAATCTCCTCGACACTTTTGCCACGCTTAGCAGCAACTGAATCAGGTGATTGCATAGCCTTCAAACCTTTAAACGTTGCGTATACAACGTTAACTGGGTTGGTAGAACCGTAGCACTTAGCTAGTACGTCCTGAACACCTGCAACCTCTAGAACTGCACGCATCGCACCACCGGCAATTACACCAGTACCTTCTGAAGCAGGCTGCATAAATACGCGTGAAGCGCCATGCACGGCTTTAATTGGGTACTGTAAAGTAACACCATTTAAATCCACCTGAATCATATTGCGGCGCGCGGCTTCCATAGCTTTTTGAATTGCTGCTGGAACTTCGCGTGACTTACCGCGGCCAAAACCAACGCGGCCTTTACCATCACCTACAACACTGAGTGCTGTAAAGGTGAAAATGCGACCACCTTTAACGGTTTTAGCAACACGGTTGACTTGCACCAATTTCTCGATGTAGCCCTCATCGCGGCTATCGTCGCGGTTATCGCGTTTTTGCTCGTGATTTGCCATAACTTAAAACTCCAGCCCGCCTTCACGAGCAGCATCAGCCAGTGCTTTCACACGACCATGGTACTTGAAGCCAGAACGGTCAAAAGCCACTTTGGCAACCCCAGCGGCTTTCGCTCGCTCGGCGACCAGCTGGCCTACTTTTTTGGCTGCTTCGATGTTGCCTGTAGCTCCATCGCGCAGTTGCGAATCCAAAGTAGAAGCCGAAACTAATACTTTGCTGCCATCGGCCGAAATGACCTGGGCATAAATATGCTGCGAAGAGCGAAACACGCATAAACGAGTCATTTGTAACTCGTTCATTTTCAGACGTGCTTTGCGAGAGCGACGCAGTCTTGAAACTTTCTTGTCGTTCATTTGCTAGCCCTACTTCTTCTTAGCTTCTTTGCGGCGCACAACTTCTTCAGCGTAACGCACACCTTTACCTTTGTAAGGTTCTGGACGACGGTACTGACGAATCTCAGCAGCCACCTGACCCAAAACTTGCTTGTCGATACCACGAATAATGAT
>JAAYFI010000113.1 GCA_012728315.1 Gammaproteobacteria bacterium | reverse complement strand
GGGTACGGAATAATCCTATTCCTGTAAAGTCAGTGGGTAATTCCACTACTACATCCTTTGATGTAGATAATAAACATGAAGCACATATGATACTTTTAGCTATTTCTGAAATGATTGGGATGAGGGTTAGAGACATAGAACAAAATGGCAGCGTAATCTCCGTTTCAATTACAAATGGAGATTTTTATTCCTATTCTCATCAAAGAAAGTTAGATATACCTACTTCTTCTACTAATTTAATTTATAAAACAGCAAAAGAACTTTTTGATGAAATGTGGAAAGGTGAATCATTGAGACGTTTCTCAATTAATATATCCGAACTTTCTTCAAATGATTTTTTCCAATTATCTGTTCTAGAAAACTTTAATAAAAAGCAAGAAATATTGGACAAAACCATAGATGAATTGCGATACCGTTTTGGATATGAATCAGTTATAAGATCTTGCTTTCTTCATTCAGGAATTAAACCTTTAATAGGTGGTGTAGTTATGGAAGATGAATACCCTATGATGTCTAGTAAGTTTTAGGAGCGATATATATGAAAATATTAATGAAACCTATAGAAATGATTGCTTGGTTTAATAAGGATGCTTACCCTGTGACTTTAAGGTATAGAATTACAGCTGAAGATATGAGCTATACAGTAATTAAAGTGGATAAAATCTTATTTAGAGAAGAAGAGAAATTAGCAGGCAATAGAATGATCCTTTATAGATGTGAAGGTATTATTAATAATATGGAAAAAATATTTGAATTAAAATATGAATTATCTACCTGTAAATGGTACTTATTTAAAATGTGATATAAAAAAACACCTATCTCTTTGATCAAAGAGATAGGTATTTTTTATTTATATTAATCTTCGAAAGCTTCGCTAACTTTCCACTCTTTCCAAACATTACCTACTAAATCTGGTCCTGGTTTTAATGTGTTTTTCCCTGGTTTCCAGCCAGCTGGTGCAACTTCTGCCCCTTTTGTTTCTCTAACTAATTGGAATGCTTGAACTTGTCTAATGGTTTCTTTGAAATTTCTTCCAACTGGAGGTGTAAGTACCTCGTATCCTTGAACTACTCCGTCTTGATCTATTATGAATCTTCCTCTAGTTTCTACTCCAGCATCTTCATCATAAATGCCATACATTTTACCTATGTCTCCACTTTGATCTGCTAACATTGGGAAAGGTATATCTCCATCTATCATTTTAGATAATTCATGATCGTTCCACATTTTGTGAACAAAAACACTGTCTACACTAACTGATAAAACTTCTACGTTTAATTTTTGTAAATCTTCATATTTTTCAGCAACTGCTGAGACTTCAGTAGCTCAGACAAAAGTAAAGTCTCCTGGGTAGAAACATAATAATACCCATTTTCCTTTATAATCTTCAAGATTAACATTTACAAACTTTCCATCGTGATATGCTTGTGCTTCAAATAATGGTGCTGGTTTTCCTACTTTAATCATTTGCATTTCCTCCTTAATTTCAAGTAACGGTGCATCAACTTTTAATTCTTTTTTCTTATTAGTTACTGGCCTTGAGCAACCAACTTTCATTTCTTCACCCATAAATTCCCC
>JAAYFI010000051.1 GCA_012728315.1 Gammaproteobacteria bacterium | reverse complement strand
TTGTTGGGGCGGTGACCACAGCGCTTTGCACCCACTTGGTCTTCAATATGAATAGCAGCAGCGCCGGCTTTAATCATCGATTTAACGGTACGTGCCACGTTAAAAGCCGATGAACCAAAACCAGTGTCCACATCAACCAGCAGGGGTAGATCACACACATCAGTAATACGGCGCACGTCGATTAATACATCTTCAAGGCCTGTGATACCTAAGTCAGGCAAGCCCAGCGAACCTGCGGCAACACCGCCACCGGACAAATAAATTGCTTTAAAACCAGCACGCTGTGCTAACAAAGCGTGATTTGCGTTAATCGCACCGATAACCTGTAGCGGGCTTTCTTCGACAACAGCATCACGAAAGCGTTGACCTGGAGTTTTACGGCTCATAATTTACCTCGTAGGGGTTGGACGGTGGCATTGGCACCTTGGTAATGACGCTCAATATTGCGTCGTGATGCAGCGATATGACGACGCATCAAAAGTTCGGCTAGTTCGCCATCGCCAGCGGCAATGGCATCTAATATGCTGTGGTGTTCTTTAAAGGCTTGCTGTGGGCGATTGGGCGTTGTTGAGTATTGAATACGGTACATACGCACCAACTGATAGAGCTCTTCAGTCAGCAGTTTAGCCAGCATCTGGTTACCGCTGCCTTGGATAATTTTGTAATGAAAATCGTAATCGCCTTCTTGCTGGTAATAGCCCACGCCCGCTTGGAAAGCCGCATCGCGCTCATGGGTATCGAGTACGGCGCGCAACGCTGCAACCTCATCGGCACTCATACGCTCAGCAGCTAAACGACAGGCCATACTTTCTAAAGACTCACGAATCTCATAGAGCTCAATCAATTCAGCATGGGATAACGACACAACGCGCGCGCCCACATGGGGAACGCGAACCAATAAGCGCTGCCCTTCAAGGCGATGAATAGCCTCACGCAAAGGTCCGCGACTGATGCCATAGGTGCGTGCCAGCTCTGGTTCAGAGATTTTACTGCCCGGTGCAATATCACCGCAGACAATAGCGGCTTGAATACTGCGAAAAACCTGTTCAGACAGGGTTGCAGAATCTCCGCTGATGCGCGCTGTCTCTTCTAAAAGCTCTGGCACAGTGTCAACACCTTTATTTAAACAATGCCTGAAAGCTACATTCGAGGGGCAGGTATGTCAACAAAACATCTATAATTGTCGACAATCTTCAGACCAAGGTCGAATAATTGAACATAGCACCGCCGTCAGACTCTAAGCATCCATTCCTAATCCAGACCACCAGCAGAACACAGAGCAGATTAAAAAACACCAACATAAAGGATTACATGGTTATTTTTAGCGTTGCCGATTAGAATACTCGGCCCACAACTGTCATACTTTGCCGCTTAAGGCTAATCTTTAACGCCTTAGCCTGCCAAGTTGATAAAATAGGGCAAACTCATATTTTTCTATTTGCGAGCACTATGAGATTTAATATTACTACCCTGCTGACCTGCCTTGCTTTAATACCAGCCATGACTACAGCCAGTGAAAAAAACATTTATGGTTTAAATGAACATGTTTACATTGCTGACATTGATATGCATATGTCAGCAAAGCTGGATACGGGCGCGAAAACAGCATCACTCAGTGCTCGTGATATTGAACGCTTTAACCGTGACGGAGAAAGATGGGTGCGCTTTTATTTAGCACTGGATGAAGCGCATGAGCAGGCGTTTGAGTTACCTCTAGCGCGCATCAGTAAAATCAAACGCCGTTCGGGTGATTACGACCCCGAAGAAGACAAAAGCTATACGCCTCGCCCGGTGGTAGAAATGTCAGTCTGCATGGGGCGCACACTGAGAACCATAGAGGTGAATCTTACCGATCGCAGCACCTTTCAATACCCTTTTTTGCTAGGTTCTACAGCTTTAAAAAAGTTTAATGCGTTAATAGATCCGAGCTTGAAATATTCTGTGGGTAAACCACAGTGCAACACTGAAAACATCTCCACTGCCATTGCTGAGTAATAATCATGCGTTCTTTGACACTGCATCTAAAAATACTAATCGCTCTATGTGTCATCATTGGAGCCTCGGTTACGGCCTATCAAATTTTTATCTTAGGCATCCCTGTTTCTGCCGATGAAACCGATAACTTGTGGAATATTGATGCCAAGATTGAGTTTCAAGCCAATGCACGTGAGCCGGTCAAATTACAAATGTTTGTGCCGCCACTGAACCAAGAATATGTCAGCCTCAATGAAAGCTTTATTTCCAATAACTACGGTGTCAGCGTTAATCGCGCAGATGATAACCGTCGTGTAACTTGGTCATCGCGTCGAGCCAGCGGCAAACAAACGCTCTATTACCGCATGGTGATGACCAAACGCTACAGTGGCGAGCAAATTAAGGCTAAAGGCCCAATTTACCGCGAAACCTTACCGATTGATGGTGCTGAAAAAATCGCTGCCGAAGCTTTATTAGCGCCGATTCGCCAGCACTCAGCCGACGTCGAAACCTTTATTAGCGAAGCCATTAAGCGCGTCAATAACACATCCGATGACAATGTACGCTTACTGCTCGGCGGTGATACCTCCAGCGAGCGCAAAGCCCATGTAATTGATGTATTGCTATCAATTGCCCATGTGCCGATGCAGCGTTTACATACCATTCGTCTGCAAGCCGACACCGCGCAGAGCCCTGAACTTTGGCTGCGCAGCTTTAATGGCGAAAAGTGGTTGTACTTTAATCCTCAGTCTGGCGCCCAAGGTTTGCCCAGTGACCGCCTGATCTGGTGGCTGGGGGATGAGCCTTTGTTAAACTTAGAAGGCGGCACTCGAGCCAACGTAACCTTTACTCTCAATAACAGCGAAATCAATGCAATTCGCTTAGCGCAACTGACCAGCGACAATGCTGATGCCGGTTTCCTAGATTACTCACTGTACGGTTTACCCCTGCAAACGCAGCAAACCTATCAAGTGATGATTATGATTCCACTCGGCGTTATGGTGATCTTAGTGCTGCGCAACCTTGGCGGCCTCCAGACTTTAGGTACCTTTACCCCAGTACTGATTGCCTTGGCCTTCCGTGAAACCCAGCTGGGCTTTGGTATTGTGCTGTTTACCATTATCACCACCCTAGGTTTAGCACTGCGTTCTTATCTTGAGCATCTGAAACTGCAAATGTTACCCAGACTTTCAGTGGTACTGACCTTTGTCGTCGTACTGATCGCGGTTATCAGTTTATTTAGCCATAAACTCGGTTTAGAGCGCGGCCTATCGGTTTCTTTATTCCCAATGGTGATTTTAACCATGACCATTGAGCGCCTCTCAATCACTTGGGAAGAGCGCGGCGGCAACCATGCCTTTAAAGTGGCCATTGGTACTTTATTTGCAGCCTCTTTAGCGCACTACCTCATGAGCATTTCACAGCTGAATTACTTTATTTTCACCTTCCCGGCAATGCTGCTGGTCATGGTGGCCTTTATGTTGGCAATGGGTCGCTACCGCGGCTATCGCCTCACCGAGCTGTTCCGTTTTAAAGCCTTTTTAAAGGACTGATGCCATGTTTGGTTTTGGATTAATTAAAACGTGGCGCGAGCTCAGTGCGAAAGGCATCATGGGCATCAACCGACGTAACGCAGACTACGTACTCAAATACAACAAACGTAGCCTGTATCCGGTGGTGGATGACAAAATTCTGACTAAAGAGCGCGCCATAGCCGCCGGCATTCATGTGCCAGAAATGTATGGTGTTATTTCCACCGAAAAAGAAATCGCCAAACTCGATAGCATTCTTGCTGGGCGTAATGACTTTGTCATTAAACCGGCAATGGGTGCCGGTGGTGATGGTATTTTAGTGATTGCAGACCGTTTTGAAGACCGCTTTAAAACAGTCTCCGGCAAGATCATTAGCCACGAAGAAATTGAATATCAAATTTCCAGTATCTTAACCGGTCTCTACTCGCTCGGCGGCTCACGCGATCGCGCACTGATTGAATACCGCGTCACTCCTGATCCGCTGTTTAAAGGTATCAGCTATGAGGGCGTGCCGGATATCCGCGTGATTGTGTTGATGGGCTACCCCATTATGGCGATGTTGCGTTTACCCACCCGCCAGTCCAGCGGTAAAGCCAACTTACACCAAGGCGCTATTGGCGTGGGGGTTGATTTAGCCACAGGCACCACCTTACAAGGTACTTGGCTCAATAATAAAATCAGCAAGCACCCAGACACCAGCAATCCGGTCGCAGGTGTCCAGCTGCCGGACTGGGATGGCTTTATGAAGCTATCTGCAGGCTGCTATGAATTATGCGGGCTGGGCTATATTGGTGTTGATATGGTGCTTGACCAAGATAAAGGCCCATTAATTTTGGAGCTTAACGCACGCCCCGGCCTAAACATTCAGATCGCCAATAATGCCGGTTTAACTTTGCGCGCACATGCGGTTGAACAGCATCTAGCGGAGCTCAAGCGCAAGGGTATAACTGAAAGTGTTGAAGAGCGCGTACGTTTTTCACAAAGCTTATTCGCCAGCAACCCTTCTTAATCTTTTGAGGCGGTAACGCTAAGCATAGACTCGCCCGTCTAGCTTAGCGTTACCTTGTGCTTATGCTAACTTGCCAGCTCTATCCACTGACTTACCAACCAAACCCAGCCCACTACTTTCAACAGGTGCATGCTCTGCCGGGCGCGGTTCTTTTAGACTCTGGTTACCCAAGCAGTCAACGCGGCCGTTTTGATATTCTCAGTGCTTGGCCGTTGGCTTCAATTCGCCCAAACGCCGATGAGTCCCTCGACAACTTTCGCCAGCGCTGTCAACTGCTCCTGCAGCAACTGGCTCAGTGCCATGCACCCTCAGATGTTGAGCTACCCTTTATTGGCGGCTTAATCGGCTATTTAACCTATGATTTCAATAGCCTTACCCAGTCGAGCCAAGTCGAAGGCTTAGCCAGTGCTAGCGTTGGCTTGTATGACTGGGCACTCATCAGTGACCATCAAATGCAGCAATGCTGGCTGATGTGTCACCCAAGTGTGCCTTTAGAGCGCAGAGAAGCATTACTATCGCTGTTCTCTGCCGCGCCCAGTGCGAACGACAACACAGAGCCTTTTAGCCTAACCTGTGCTTTCCAGCCGCGTATCAGCGCTCAGCGCTACAAAGATGATCTGCAGCGTATTCACAACTACATCGCTGCTGGTGATTGCTATCAAGTTAACTACACTCAGCGCTTTAGCAGCCGTTACCAAGGCGACGTATGGCAGGCTTATACTCGTTTACGTGAGCGCTGCCCAACACCTTTTGCGAGCTTTATGCGCATCACCTCAGAGCAAGCCATTCTAAGCTTATCGCCTGAGCGCTTTATTCAAGTACGCCAGCGACAAGTGGAAAGTCGGCCGATTAAAGGCACGCGCGCCCGCGGTGTGTCGACTGCAGAAGACCAAGCACTGGCTCAAGATCTGTTAGCCAGCGCCAAAGACCGCTCAGAAAACTTAATGATTGTCGATTTACTGCGCAATGATTTAGGCCGCTACTGCACGCCCGGCAGTATCCGAGTGCCGGAATTATTTTCTTTAGAAAGCTATCCTAATGTGCACCATATGGTCAGCAGCGTTACCGGGGTTTTAGCGCCACACTATGATGCCCTAGATGTTTTAATCGGCAGTTTTCCTGGTGGCTCCATTACGGGTGCACCCAAACGCCGCGCCATGCAAATTATCAGCGAGCTCGAAGCCAGTGCGCGCAGCATTTACTGCGGGAGTATTTTTTACTTAGACATCCGTGGCGAACTCGACAGCTCCATCACAATTCGTACGTTATTGGCCAACCATGGTGAAATCAGCTGCTGGGGCGGTGGTGGCATTGTCTATGACTCCAACCCCGACGAGGAATACCAAGAGTCCATCCAAAAAGTACGGGTACTTATGCAGACCCTAGAAGACCAGCACTGAGCCGACTGATACACAACTTAAAACTGCGTATTGATAATATAAGCCACCCCCAATGAGCTGGCGATACATAAACAGGCCGCCAATATTGCCTGCCAATAAAAACGCTTAGCAATATCATCCTCGCCGTAGCTGGACAAAATAAAAGGTTGGCTTTCTTGTGGTTTACGCAGGTAATGTTGCGCCGGTTCGCTACTGCGTTGGCGCTGCAGGCGCAATGCTTCAGTTTTTGCACTGTCACGTACATATTGCCACTCATGCTGATCCAGCTGACCATTACGATCACGATCAAAGCGCCGCAGCAAGCCTGCATAATCTCTTTTCCACTCACGAATAAGCGCGCCCTGGCTGGCCAACAAATCAAAGGCTTCATGGCCACCGCCACGTGTGACAAAATCACCAATAGCATACAGCGGCTCATTCACATGCAAACGCTGCTCAGTGTATCGATAGCGCTTAACCCCGCGCAGTAATCTTTGTAAAACATTACTGTGCAGTTGATCTTTACGCGGATGACGCGCAGAGCCATACCAAACTTGCTTGGTCATAGGAATGACATGCGCGCCGGCCGGATCAATCAAACACTCACCCGTGCCATCACTGAGACACAGCAATGCACCACTGCTGCCTTTTTCCACTTGCTGCCAGCGCTTAGTCTCTTTGCCCGTTTCGATTTGCTCATCAATGGCAAATGACCACCATACGCAAGGCTCAGCACTTAAAGGCGCACTGAGCAAACCCTCGCCCTCTTTAAGTACGCCATACAGCTCAACATAACCTTGTGCTGCCGAACGCACTTTTGACGTCGGCGTGTCCAGCAGATATCGCGCTTTTTTTAGGTTATTAATGCACCACCAGCCACTGGCCAAACTGGCGATAGCGCTCACGCCTAAAGTGATACTGACACCCACAATATCCATTGGCCGTTAACCGAATAGATTTTTAATATCAACATCCGTTTTTTCAGCATCACTAAAACGTAACAGCTCAGCGGCAGTAAAATTAAAATAACGCGCCAGCAACACATCTGGAAATTGCTCAATGCGTACATTGTTTAAATTGACCGCTTCATTATAAAGCTCGCGGCGATCTGCAATGCCATTTTCTAAACCACTGATGCGTTGTTGTAAAAACTGAAAACTTTCATTCGCTTTTAACTCAGGGTAGTTTTCCGCCAGCGCAAACAATTTACCCAAGCCCAAACGCAAGCCAGTTTCAGCATTACCCAAGGCACTCATATCCTGCTGTTCACGGGCATTGGATACTGCGTTTCGGGCCTTAATCACCTCTTCTAAGGTTTGCCGCTCATGCTGCATATATTGCTTACAGGTTTCGACCAATTTAGGCAGTTCATCGTGGCGCTGTTTAAGTAATACATCAATATTGGACCAAGCTTTAGTCACACTATGTTTTAAACGGACTAAGGCGTTATATAAGCTCACACCCCACGCCACCACTAATACAGCGACAATTAATAAACCTACTAAAAATAAACTCATCGGGTGCTCCAATACCGGTCAGAAAGAAGTCGCAGTTTAATCACTCGTCGCGCTATACGCCACCGCTTATCCATCTAACCGCCTAGATCACAGCAGGGCCGCTTACTTCTAAGCCGATCAACGCACAGCACGGAACCTTAGCGCAGCGTTGCATCTAAGATGTGCAACTGCGTGAGGAAAACAGTTTCCGCTATACTGCGCTTAACTTTATATCGACTGGAAAGGCGAGCTTACCCACTATGCGTAACGATGCACATGATGACCTTGATGACTTACCTGAGCTCCATAACGAGCGCATTGAGCCACAACTTGATACCTCAGCCGTGCATAGCACACCCCTTCTAGATCGCACCTCTGTGAGCGCCACGCGCCCAGGAAAAAAAAGCAACTCGAACAAAGCCATCGGCGCGCTTTCGGCACTGACTCTAGCCATCCTATGCTCCAGCGCAGCCTTTGCTTGGTGGAGTATGCAGCGCATGCAATTACTTGAGCAGCAATTGATCGCCACGCAAGATAGTTTTTCGAAAATCAGCGAAGACGCGGACGGCCGTATTAATGCCATTACCGGAAAAGTGAGCGCCACTGCAAGCAGTGTATTAACCGGTACGGAAACACTCAAAGAGCGCCTGAATATGTTTGAAAAAAATGCCGTCGCACAACATAAACAGCAGCAAAGCCACATTGACCAACAGAGTACAGCGCTCAGTCAACTCAGCAGCGAATTAAAGTCTTTGCTCGATAACAACACTCATCTGCAGCGTACGCTTACTGAACAACAGACAGCGCTCGCTGAACAAGAAAAAAGCCTGAAAACCCTGCAAGCCGATTTGACTAAAAAAGTTGAAACCCAGCACACTCAGCTGCTGAGTTTAGAAGAAACGCTGAAAAACAATCAGCAACAATTGGCACAGTTTGATGGGTTGCAAGCACGCTTAAAAAACACCAACAGCGAACTGGCTGCTCTGCAGAAAAACACCGCAAACAATGATGGGCTCACTCGCCTGCAACAAGATATTCTTATTTTACGCAGCGAATTAGAACAACAAGCCATAACTCCAGCGGCCAGCACCCCCGCTCCTTCGCTGGCTGACTTTGATGCATATCGCGCGCAAACCAACCGCACCATTAGCGCACTGCAAGAACAAGTACGCGACCTACAAAAAAACACGCCTTAGCGTGTTTTTTTGCAGGTTGGCCCAACGGCAACAGTTGTTACAACTTAAACTGATCCACTAACCTGCGCAGCTCTAAGGTTAAGCGCACCAACTCCTCACTGCTTCGAGCCGTCTGCGTAGCACCCGTTGAAGTGCTATCGGCAATAGTGCTGATTGTTGTCACATTACGGTTAATCTCTTCAGCGACAGCACTCTGCTCTTCTGCTGCTGTGGCAATTTGAGTATTCATATCATTGATTGTGGCCACTTCTGCAGCAATCACATGCAGGCTTTGCGAGGCTTTTTCTACGCAATCTGAACCCTTCATCGCACGATCTTGCGCTCCGGCCATGGCCCCTACAGCGTTTTTCACACCCAGCTGTAAGCGCTCGATCATATTCTGAATTTCTTCAGTGGATTTTTGTGTGCGCGAAGCTAAAGTACGCACCTCATCCGCCACCACAGCAAAACCGCGACCCTGCTCACCCGCTCGCGCCGCCTCAATTGCCGCATTTAATGCCAACAAGTTGGTTTGCTCAGCAATACCTTTAATCACTTCCACAACAGCACTGATGCTTTCCGTATCCGTTTCCACTTGCTGCACAACAGTTGCTGCACTTTCAATTTCAGCAATCAGCTCTTTAATACCGGCAATGGCTTCTTCGGCGACTAATACACCTGCGCGCGATTCATCATCAGCACCTTGTGAAGCAGCAGCGGTTTGCGTGGCATGACGGGCCACTTCCTGCACCGTTGCACTCATTTCGTTCATAGCCGATGCCACCATATCCGTTTCTGTGCGTTGCTGCACCACAGCTTTTAAAGTCGACTCAGCAACATGTGCTACTTGATCCGACACATCACCCAGCTGCTGAGTGACATCAGACACCGCGTGCAAACTGCCTTTAAACTTTGTAATCATCCGATTAAAAGCATCACCCATGGCGCCCACTTCATCACGCGCACCCACCTCGACGCTGTGGCTTAAATCATCATCCTTGGCAATTTCTTCCATGGTATGACGCATCGCATGAATACGCTTAATCACTGTATGACGGACAATAGCAATGATGACAACCAATCCGACTAGCAGCAGGAGTAATTGAATACCCGCAGCCGTCCACAGGTTACGCTCAACCTGACTGTCCAAAGCCGCTAGGGAGTAACTGATACGTACTGCGCCAACAACGGAGTTTTCCTGAACTTGGTGACAGGTTAAACAGTTTGTCCCACGGTAATCTTTTTCTGCACGTATGGGGTTAATAACGGTCAGCAGGCGGCCTCTACCATCGTCTGAGATCTCAACAATTGCTTCGCCCGTCAAAGCGCGGCGATCAAGATCGTCCGCCGGTGCTTGATGATCATAGCCCGCGCCAAACACAGCAGTGATAGCATCACCACGCACAATGCGCGCCTCAGTCACGCCAGGACGCGCTAATATCTTATCGCGCAATACACTGCGCTGTGCCATGGTCCCGGTCAGCATCATAGTATTAATGCTGTCAAAATAGCTGTCTGCTCCATCCTTGGTTTGCTGCTCAACCACCTCTAGCACTAATTTTTTCTCATTGTTGACAGAAAAGATCAGTGAAGCGGACATCACAACAAAAAACACCGATAACAGGGCAATATTTATTTTTGTTTGCACTGACATGGATCGCGTTGCTGGCAGGTGACTCATAATAGTTAACCCCAAAACCGCTCAATTACATTCAATAATTGCGTCAATATCGACACCACATACTGTTAACTAGCACACAGTATTACTATCCTACACAGTGTTTAGTATCGGCAAAGAGCACCACAACTAAAGGACTATTATCAAATAGCGTCGCGAAGCGCCTTAAACCTTAGTTTAACGGCGCTCCATTGCGTGTTTTTGACATTGATACAACTTATTGACACTCGTATTCTCTACAAAGCAGGATGCATGCCAAAGATAAAATCCTTCTACCTTTGGCAGCCTATAAGAAAACACGACGCATGTTAGGCGGGTTCTGCATTGTGTTCCTTTACACAGATCAATGTTAAGCCACTGTCTTTAACATCCACTTTAGCGATACCGCCATCCTCAGCCAGCGCACCAAATAGAATCTCTTCGGCTAAAGGTCGCTTGATATGATCTTGAATCAGGCGCGCCATGGGCCTTGCACCCATATCCGCATCATAGCCATGCTCAGCCAACCAACTACGCGCAGCAGCCGTCACATCCAGTTGCACACGCTTTTCTTCCAGCTGGGCTTGCAGCTCGGTTAAGAATTTATCGACGATGGATTGTAAAGTTTGCGGGCTTAAGCGGCCGAATTGGATAATGCTATCCAGACGGTTGCGAAACTCCGGCGTAAAGGTTTTCTTGACCACCGCCATAGCATCGCTGCTGTGATCTTGCTCCGCAAAGCCCATCGAAGCACGTGCCGCTGACTCAGCGCCAGCGTTAGTGGTCATCACCAAAATCACATGTTTAAAGTCCGCTTTACGGCCGTTATTGTCGGTCAGAGTGCCGTTATCCATCACCTGTAGCAGCAGATTAAAGACATCCGGGTGGGCCTTTTCAATCTCATCTAAGAGCAGCACACAATGCGGCTGTTTGGTAATCGCCTCCGTCAACAAACCGCCCTGATCAAAACCAACATAACCTGGAGGCGCGCCAATTAAGCGTGAGACAGTATGGCGTTCCATATATTCAGACATATCAAAACGCACTAAATCAATGCCCAATGAGTTCGCCAATTGCTTGGCCACTTCGGTTTTACCCACCCCTGTTGGGCCGGCAAATAAAAATGAACCAACCGGCTTATTGGCTGATTTCAGCCCTGCTCGGGACAGTTTAATCGCTGTAGCCAACGCATTAATCGCGGCATCTTGGCCGAACACCGTCAGGCGCAAATCTCGCTCTAAATGACGCAGCTGTTCTTTATCGGAGCTGCTCACCTGACGTGATGGTATACGCGCAATCTTAGCGATCACGGCTTCAATCTGTGCGACATCGATGCATTCAGCGCGCTGATCTGCTTTTTGCAAACGCTGATAGGCACCGGCTTCATCCACAACATCAATGGCTTTGTCTGGCATATAGCGATCATTAATATGCTTTGCAGCCAGTTCAGCTGCTGCACGCAGCGCTGCATCTGTGTATTTGATCTGGTGATGCTGCTCAAAATGCTCTTTTAAGCCTTGTAAAATCTTATAGGTATCGTCCACTGACGGCTCATTGATATCCACTTTTTGAAAACGACGCGCTAAAGCACGATCTTTTTCAAAAATCTCACGAAACTCTTGATAAGTGGTCGAACCGATGCAGCGAATCTCTCCCGATGACAACAACGGCTTGAGTAAATTCGAGGCATCCATCACCCCACCTGACGCGGCGCCAGCGCCAATAATCATATGGATTTCATCAATAAATAAAATAGCGTTTTTACGTTTGCGCAATTCGTTAAGCAAATCTTTCAGACGCTTTTCAAAATCACCTCGGTATTTGGTTCCAGCCAAAAGCGCACCCAAATCCAATGAGTACACCACGCTATCGAGTAAAATCTCTGGTACATCACCATCAACAATGCGTCGCGCCAAGCCTTCAGCAATGGCGGTCTTACCCACCCCAGCTTCACCTACCAATAAGGGATTGTTTTTGCGGCGACGCACTAAAATTTGTGCCACGCGCTCCAGCTCGTGTTCACGGCCAATTAAAGGATCAATTTTGCCTTGGCGCGCTTGCTCATTTAAGTCTTGCGCATAAGCCAGCAAAGGATTAGCGCCTGTTTCGCGCGCTCCATCCATAGGCTCATCATCGGAATCTTCAGCATTGGAACTGTTCTGCTCATGATCGCTACCATGGGAAATATAGCTGACCACATCGAGCCGCTGCACATTATGCTGCCGCAGCAAATAGACCGCATGGCTGTCAGCTTCGCTAAAAATAGCCACCAAAACGCTGGCACCACCAACATCTTGCTTGCCGGAACTTTGCCCATGGAATACTGCACGCTGTAACACGCGCTGAAAGCCTAGTGTGGGCTGAGTTTCTATATCCTCGGCGGTTTCCGGCAGTACAGGTGTAGTGTTATCAATAAAGGTACGTAAATCATGGCGTAAAACGTCTAGGTTGACACCACAACCACGCAATACTTTTGCCGCCTCACGGTTATCCAGCAAGGCTAATAAGAGGTGTTCAACCGTCATATACTCATGGCGACTGCTGCGAGCATCTTTAAATGCCAGATTGAGTGTGACCTCAAGTTCTAAATTCAACATGGTTTCACCTCATTTTAAACAGCGTATTGATTATGCGTCTTTCTCTATTTCACATAATAGAGGATGGTTACAATCCCGTGCATATTGGATTACCTGATGTGCTTTGGTTTCAGCAATATCACGGGTGTAGATGCCACATACAGCTTGTCCTTGATGATGCACGGCCAACATAGTCTGTGTCGACTGCTCACGGTTCATCGCAAAAAAAGTTTCAAGCACCTCCACAACAAAATCCATCGGCGTGTAGTCATCGTTCAACATAATGACTCGATACATCGGTGGCGGCTGTAACTCAGGTTTTACCGATGCTGTCGCGACATCATCGTCATATTGCTCAAAATGCTCAGGGTTTAAAGGATTAACTGTCATGTTCCGCTACGCTTTAAATCTAAATTAAGTGGTATGCCTAACAATATACTACGCTTTAGTGCGCTTAGCTTGTAAAGACCGCAGCAGCAGCGCAGCTATGCCAAAGATTTAACCCAAGCACAGGACAAAGGATAGCTCGCTGCCAACAATCGCATCTAGAGCGCACAACTGGCTACTCTAGTGATTGCTCGACACAAGCCAGCGATAAGTTAAAAGCAACACGCCTTTAGCGCTGCCAAAAGGCTGTTGTCAACCTCTTTTCATAATAAAACAAGAAACTTGTCCACATTTTTATGGTTGACTTTTGTATTTATTATTTTTCTGACAGACATCATTTGATTAAATGAAAAAATGCTTAACATATTGATTACAAAGGATTTTTTATAACGTTTGATTTTTCATCAATTTAAGTTACAGCCCCACAGCATCAGCCTTGTAGCCATTTGCAACCATCTTACCCACACAGTTATCCACAGCTTCTGTGGATAACCATGCAAGGTCTAAGAACTGCCACAAAGGTGCTAGGCTGCAGCAAGCAACTTAGCGCCACACCCCTTTAGCACTGCGATGACTGTGCATCACCTGCACATAGTTGGCGCGATCATAGGCGCTGGGATCAATCGCACGATCGCGGCAGACACTGCCTTTAAGCTGCTGTACCGATTCATACTCATGCTCAGCCATCCAGGCACGCATGCCCTGCTCAATCTCGCTGATCACCTGTGGGCCTTGCTGCAATAACACGCTGCACAAATGGGTCACATCCGCGCCCGCCATTAAGGCTTTCAGCGCATCCTCTGCAGTATGAATGCCACCTGTCACCGCCAAAGATAAATCCACCTTGCCAAACAAAGTGGCAACCCAATGGATGCGCAGCAGGTTTTCATAGGAAGACGACAAGCTGATGGTCGGCACCACTTCACGGGTCAGCAGGTCAATATCCGGCTGATAAAAGCGGTTAAACAAGGACACTCCTTGCGCGCCGGCCTCCTGCAAACTGCGCACAAAATGCCCCACTGAGCTGAACTGCGAGGACAGCTTCATGGTGACCGGCACTGTTACATGTTGTTTAAGCTCACGCAGCACATTGAGATAGCGCGCTTCCACCTCAGCGCCCGACTCAAAAATATCCGCTGCAACATAATAAACATTCAGCTCCAGCGCATCAGTCCCCGCTTCTTGCAACTGCTTGCCATAACGGGTCCAGCCTTCAGTAGAAATCCCATTGAGACTGGCAATCACTGGAATCGACAGGCTGCCTTTTAACGCCTGAATGTACTCGAGATACTCATCCAGCTCGCTGCGATAGATTGAATCATCAGGAATGGGTAAGAAACTTCCGGCTTCACTAAAGCCAATATCCTGCTCATGTAAAAAGCGTGCGGCTGCGGCTTCGCTGGCCAAGATACTTTCTTCAAATAACGACGGCAGAACCAAGGCACTGGCGCCCGCATCTTCCAACTCACGGGCGCTGTCTAAATCACCGGTCAGTGGCGAAGAGGATGGCACCAGCGGATTTTTCAGCTTCAGACCTAAATACTCAGTGGATAAATCAATCATCAGCGGACTCCTTTTTCTCTAAATCTGCAGCACCGGGCAAATCCGCCAGCGACTGATAATGGGCAAAGCGCGCGATTACATCCTCTTGCGCTTGTTTTTGATACAGCTTGGCCGCTTCTGGATAGGTGCGGTTGAGCATACTGAAGCGTGTCTCAGTGGAGCTAAAATCAGTGTAATCAATCGACGGCGCAGCCGAATCTAAACGTAAAGGGTTTAAGCCCTTCTCAGCGCGGGAGGGCTCGTAGCGAAATAACGGCCAGTGCCCACTTTTCACCGCTAAGTTTTGCTGACGGTGGTTATGGGTTAAATCCACCCCGTGGGCGATACAAGGTGAGTAGGCAATAATCAGTGACGGGCCATCATGGGCTGCAGCATCAATAAAGGCGCGCAGGGTTTGTGTATCTTTCGCGCCATAAGCCACTTTAGCGACATAGACATTTTCATAGCCCATGGCGAGCATGGCCAAGTCTTTCTTGGCTGTTGGTTTACCGGCATTGGAGAATTTGGCAACCGCACCACGCGGCGTGGCTTTGGAGGTCTGGCCGCCGGTATTGGAGTACACCTCGGTATCCAACACCAAGATATTGACATTACGACCCGACGCCAACACATGGTCCAAGCCACCATAGCCAATGTCATAGGCCCAGCCATCGCCACCAATAATCCACACGCTGCGCACCACCAGCTGTTCGGCAACGGTTAACAACTCTAGAGCGCGCGGCTCATCGCTTAACTCTGCTAAACGCTGTTTAAGTTGCGCCACGCGCAGGCGCTGCTCGGCAATCTCTTGTTCAGTGTTTTGCTCAGCCGTGAGTAACGCATCGACCAACTCACTGCCGATGCTGTCGCGTAATTCTTCCAGCAACTCTTTGGCGTAGGCTTCTTGTTGGTCAATGGCGATGCGCATGCCTAAGCCAAACTCAGCGTTGTCTTCAAATAGTGAGTTATTCCAGGCTGGACCACGGCCTTCGGCGTTCACCGTCCATGGCGTAGTGGGCAAGTTCGCACCATAAATCGATGAGCAACCGGTGGCATTGGCCACCACCATGCGGTCACCAAACAACTGGGTCGCTAGTTTCAAGTACGGCGTTTCACCACAACCCACGCACGCGCCCGAGAACTCAAACAGCGGCTGCAGCAACATCGCACCTTTAATGGTGGTCTGTTTCACCACGCTACGATCGTATTCAGGCAAGGCTTCAAAGAACTGCCAGTTCTCCTGCTCTTGCGCGTGAATCGGCTCAATGGGCTGCATATTCAGCGCTTTATGCGAAGCATTGGATTTATCGCGGATCGGGCAAATATCCACACACAAACCACAACCGGTGCAGTCATCAGGGGAGACTTGATACATCATCACATGGTCTTGTGGGTAATCACGACCCAAAACCTGATGCGATTTAAAGCTGTCTGGCGCATCTGCAACTAAATCTTTCGGCACCAATTTGCTGCGAATCGCCGCATGCGGGCAGACCATTGGACACTTACCGCACTGGGTACAGAGGTCTTGATCCCAGACTGGAATTTCTAAAGCGAGTTTACGTTTTTCATAAGCAGCACTGCCCAAGGGGAAACTGCCATCCACCGGCATCATACTCACCGGCACGCGATCACCCTCACCGGCAATCAAGCGCGCAGTAAAGCGGCCAATAAAGTCTGGGGCGTTTTCATCCACCAAGGGCGGACGTTCAAAGGTGCTGGTCGGCGCACTGGGTACGGGCATTTCATGCAGACTGGCAAGCGCGGCATCAATGGCGCGGAAGTTAAAGTCGATGATGCTCTGCCCTTTGCTACCGTAGGTGTTTTGCACCGCTTCTTTAATCGCCGTAATGGCCTGTTCACGGGGCAATACCCCAGAGATGGCAAAGAAGCAGGTCTGCATAATGGTATTGATGCGCTTACCCATATTGGCTTGCTGCGCCACCGCGTAAGCGTCAATGCAATACACGCGGATATGTTTTTCAATGATCTGTTCTTGCATGCGCCGTGGCAGTTCATCCCACACCTGATCGACCGGATGCGCGGTATTGAGCAAAAACACCGCACCCTCGGCGGCTTTATCCAGCATCTCAAAACGCTCAATAAACTGCGGCTGATGGCAGGCAATAAACTGCGCTTGATGATCACCGATTAAATAGGTGGAACGGATCGGCTGTGGGCCAAAACGCAAATGCGAAACAGTCATCGCACCGGACTTTTTCGAGTCATAGACGAAATAGCCTTGCGCATATAAATCAGTGGTTTCACCAATAATTTTAATCGAGTTTTTATTGGCACTCACGGTACCGTCGGAACCCAAACCATAAAACAGCGCCTGCACTGAACCTTGATGCGCATCGGTATGCCAATGTTCATCCCACGCCAAACTGGTATGGGTGACATCATCATAGATACCAATGGTAAAGCCGTTTTTCGGCTGCGGTTGCTGCAACTCGGTAAAGATCGCCGCAACCATGCCAGGGGTAAATTCTTTAGAGGATAAACCATAGCGCCCACCAATGACTTTCGGCAGCTCAGCAAAGGGGCTATTGCCTTGCATCTGCGCTTGCGCCAAAGCGCTGATCACATCTTTATACAGCGGCTCGCCATCCGAGCCCGGCTCTTTGGTGCGATCAAGCACGGCAATCTGTTTTACGCTGCTCGGTAACGCAGCCAATAACGCCTGCGCATCCAGCGGCCGATACAGGCGCACCCGCAACACACCAACCTTTTCACCTTGCGCCTGCAGATAATCCACCGTCTCATGCACGGTTTCTGCGCCAGAGCCCATCAGGATAATCACCCGCTCAGCATCTACGGCGCCGTGGTATTCAAATAATTTATAGTGGCGACCGGTCAGCTCAGCAAACTGATCCATCAGCTGCTGCACCAGTTCTGGAAAAGCTAAGTAAAATTTATTGACCGTCTCACGGCCTTGGAAATACACATCAGGGTTTTGCGCGGTACCACGCAGCACCGGATGATCCGGACTCATGGCGCGGGCACGATGGGCATGCAAGGCTTCTTGGGAAATCAGCGCGTGCAGCACATTATCTTCAACCGCTTGAATTTTGGCCACTTCATGGGAAGTGCGGAAACCATCAAAGAAATGCAAAACAGGCAAGCGGCCAATCAAGGTCGCGGCATGGGATATCACCGCAAAATCCATCGCCTCTTGCACAGAACCGGCACAGAGCATGGCAAAACCGGTCTGGCGGACCGCCATCACATCACTGTGATCACCAAAAATCGACAAGGCCTGACAGGCTAAAGAGCGCGCTGCCACATGCAGCACCATGGGCGTGAGTTCGCCGGCAATTTTGTACATATTGGGGATCATTAACAACAATCCCTGCGAAGCGGTAAAAGTGGTGGCTAAACTGCCCAACTGCAAAGCGCCATGCACCGCACCCGCCGCACCGCCTTCACTTTGCATTTCAACGATATGCGGGACCGTACCCCAAAGGTTAGTGCGCCCCTGCGCCGACCACTCATCCGCCCACTCACCCATCGCCGAAGCCGGGGTAATCGGATAAATCGCACAGACTTCACTTAAACGGTGGGCAATCGTTGCGGTGGCTTCATTGCCGTCAATCATCAACCAACGGGATGCTTGCATATTTAACTCCTCACTTAACGCCGTTGCACATAGCATGTGCAACATTATCAACTGAGTTTAACTAAGCAAGCAAAAAGCGCCTTGTCGTGGGTCAATGGGGGGCTTACCTATAGATTTAAAAAATTACTCAGCCCGCCAATCACCAGTGCATCAGCTAGAACGTCTTCAGCTATTGCGGACACAAACACCACAACGACGTCACTTCAGCACTACGCGCGGCATACAACGGATCACTCTCATCTTGACTGCGGCCGTGTTTAGGTTGGGTGTCGAGACGGTATTTCACGGTTAAACCCGCCTCTGCAAACCAACCGAGCAACTCTTCGCGAGTACGCAGTTGCAAGTGCTCGGCTAGATCAGAAAGGATCAACCAAACTTCACCCTGCGGCGCTAAATGCTTGGGGGCACCCTGCAGAAAGCCGCGCAACATGGCGCTCTTGGCATCGTAGACGGCATATTCCAGCGGTGAGCTGGGTTTGGCTGGCAGCCAAGGTGGGTTGCAGACAATCAGGTTAGCTAACGGCTGCTGCGTGGGGAACAAGTCGGCTTGTTGCAACTCAACGCTGGTGAGTTCTAAGCGTTGCAAATTATCTGCAGCACAAGCTAAAGCGCGCGGGTTTAGATCGGTGGCAACCACCTGTTTCACGCCACGTTGCGCAAGAATGATCGCTAATAAGCCCGTACCGGTACCAATATCAAAAGCCAATTCATGCTGATCTGGCAGCGCTGCATCAAGCATCAATTGCACATATTCATGGCGTGTCGGCGCAAAAACGCCGTAATGTGGGAAAATTGAGAGCTCCAGTGCACTAATAGGTACGCCCTTTTCTCGCCATTGCGCGGCACCTAAAGCACCTTGCAGGTCGCGAAATGAAATCAAACAAGGCTCGTCCAACTCACCGAAAGCTGCAGTACAGGCTGCGCTCAACTCAGGCGCACGCCGCAAGCGGCTGACGTAACCCGCATCCAATTCCAATAGCAGCCGACTTAACACCCGCGCGCGCTGCGCTTGCGCTAGGCGTTGTTGGTGAAATAAGTTGGGAATCTCAGCCGTGTCAGACACAGACTTTGCTGATTTAGTCGCTTTGCTAATTTTGCGCTGCTCAGTGCGCTCAATACGCCGAGTCAGTGCTTGCAGTAATTGCCGCGCGTTATGAAAGTCACCGCGCCACAGCATCGAGGTGCCTTCACAAGCGAAACGATAGGCTTCATCAGCCGTGGTTTGATCATCAACAATGACGATGCGCGCGGGCGGCGGCTGATTACTTTCCGATAACCAGAGGGTGTTGCGAGTTGTCTCGTTGTCTTGCCACTGCACATACTGTTTTTCTGTTTGCAACACGCTGTATACCCTTAGCCATCAATAATAATCACTGCAAAATACCGAGAGAAGACCATAGAGTCGCCAGCTCTGTGAGCACTACATGACAGAGGTTCGCAAGCCAATCCCTCATCCTAAAACTGAGATTTCGGCTTATTTCTACTCGGTTGAAACCCTTCATTTATCTTGTTCGGAAAACTTAACGAACAAGCACTGCAAAAGGCTGTTAAGGATAACAGTTAACGGCCTACAATAGGCGCCTGCAGGTTTGACGGCCTGCCATCTTTGACTTGAATTTTATTTACGCGGACGATCACTATGCGCCTTCTATCTGGCTTGCCATTCCCTTCTTTGCCTGTAATGTGTGCAGTGTTATTGCTTAGTGCATTGGGCAGTTTGTCGGGTTGTCAGCTGCTGGAGTTTGGGGCTGCTAAAAAAGCACTGCCTGAAAGCGGCGTGCTGCGGGTTCAAGGTATTGCGCAGTCCAGTCATATTGCTAAAAATGCAGCAGGCATGCCGTTGCTTGAAGCAGCGAATTTTCATGATTTACTCTTTACCTTAGGCTACAGCCACGCCAGTGATCGCCTGTCGCAAATGCTGCAACTGCGTTTATTAGCTCAAGGGCGTTTAGCTGAGTTGCATGGCCCTGAGATGCTTAATGTCGACCGTTTAATGCGCTCGATTCATCTGCCAGCCGAGGCGCAAGATCTCTATAAAAATGCGCCAAAAAATCTGCAAAGCTATTTCGAGATTTATGCACGCGGTATCAATGCCTATCTGTATCAAATGCGTGACAACTTGCCGCCCGAGTTGGCGCAGGAAAATTACAAGCCTGACTACTGGAAAGCTGAGGACAGTGTCTTACTCTTTAGCCTGTTTAACTTTAGTCAAAGCGGTAACTTATCCGAGGAGGTTTTAGCATTAGCCCTAGCGCAGCATTTAGATAGCAAGTATTTACCTTGGCTACTGCCGGTTTATCCAGATGAGCCCGTAGCGCAAAATGATGCTGAAAAATTACTGACGCTGCCGCAATCAGTCCTGCACAACCCAGCCTTACGCGCTAACACTTTGCAACTGACTGAAACACTGAATCAACTCGCGGCAGTCAACTCTTTACAAGCACCGCTGGCGAGCAGTTGGACCGTCAGCCCGAAGCACAGCGCCAACCGCAGCAGCCTATTAGCTCTGAATACCCTGCACGCCGCGCCAACCACTTTAAGCAACACAAAGCCGCAGCCTTCGTTGTACAGCTGGGTCAATTTACATTCGCCACAACTGCAAGCGGCTGGCTTAACCATCCCCGGCGTGCCTTTAGTGATGTCGGGTTTTAATGGCAAGCTGGCCTATAGCATCAGCGCCGTAATGGCTGATACGCAGGATGTGTTTATTGAAAAACTGCGCCAGCACAATGGCCGCCTTGAATATTTTTCTGACAACACATGGCAGCCTGCGCAGCAACGCATGGAAACCTTTTTTATTCGTGGCCAACGCCCCATTCGAGAAACCCTATACCGTACCGCGCATGGTCCTCTTTTAACGGCATTGCCAACTCATAGCAACAGTGGTTATGGCTTAGCTTTGCAGCAAGCGCGTAGCTCCGATGACCGCAGTCTCAATGCTCTGTGGCAGCTGTTACGCAGCAAGAGTGTGGAGAGCGCGACAGAGATTGTCCAGGATCTACGTGCACTGCCGGCTAACGTGTTACTGGCCGATGCTCAGCACATCGCTTGGCAAGTGACCGGCACCTATCCAAACCGTCGCAACAGTCGCGGTCTATTTCCTTCGGCAGGTTGGGACGCCAATGTTGCTTGGGAAGGTTACGCCGACCCAATGCTCTACCCCTACGATCAAGACCCACAGCAAGGCTGGCTCAGCGCAGCGAATCAACGCCTGACTCAACCAGGTTACGGCATGCAGTTATCCAGTAGCTGGGCCAGTCCTGAACGCGCAGAAAACCTTGCTCAGCAACTGGCTAAAAAACCCGTTACAGCAAGCCTTGCCCTACAAAACACCGCGCAACTACGGCCTTGGTTAGTGACGCAATTGCAACAGATGCTCAGCGCTGGAGGTATGCCAGAGGCATTAAAAACAGCCGTGCAAAAACGACCCAGTGAGCAGCGCGCGACAACTGGACAAGCGCTAAAAAATTTCGCAGCCATCAATGCCCAGCAGCCTTTATCAAAAGAGCACGCCGCTTGGCTGGAGCGTTTTTTAGCGCAGGCACAAGCCCAGCTGTTTAAGCAAGATTTACAGGCGCTGCCGATAAGTCTGCAGCACGCTTTTGCTCTGCACAATCAGCACAGCTACCCTGCTTGGCTAGATCATGTATTAGGGCGCGAAGACAGTCCTTTTTGGCAAAGCTCTGCAGCGTCTAAAGCCGATTTCCTGATCGACAATCTACTGAGCAGTCGTCTGGCAAACACTGCTGTAATCACAGAGTCGCAGGCCAGCAGCAGTCAAATCATGCTGATCGATTTCTCACGCCAGATACCTTTGTCAGCGGCAAGTTTTACAGGTCAGTCGGACAACCCGTACAGCCCGCATTATCAGCTGCCAGCCAGTAGCGCAGGGAAACTCTATCCGCTGCCGGTCAACTATAAAGATATAAATGCAGCGTATGGCAAACAGCGCCTGACTCTATTGCCGGCACGTTAAAAGCGGTCTTGTTTTGTATGAGTAATCTTGTGCATGCTGTACTACAGGCTTGCAGACAACACCGATAGTCAATGAGTACCTTGTTCGTGTCGCGACCAGCGAGCCAAGGATGGCGAGCGCCCGAATCGGGTCAGGATGACCCGTTGAGGGAAAAGCGATATGAACAAGGTACGGCGTGCGCAAATCGCTCTGGATACTTTGCTTTATTTGGATGCGATAATTGAGGCATATCGTACTTCGGGGCAGGTGTTTATCCGTCGATGAGCCCTTCCTGGGCTCAACTCCGGCGCTCGCCATCCTTGGCTCGCTTGCCACACCCACCCCGAAGTACTCATTGACCATTTGCGGTGTTTGCACTATTGCAGCTTGTCTCATTAGAGCTGTAGAGCCGTAGAGCTGCAAACGTGGAGAATACTTTATCGAGTACCTGCTGCGAACCAGCAAACAACACTAATGGTTAAGGCGCACTGCGCTGGATCGGCGACAAGCGTAGCCAGGATGGCGTAGCGCCCGAATCGAGGCAGGAAGCCTCGTTGAGGGAAAAGCAGATTCAGCGCAGTGCGCCATGCACATATCGTCCAAGATGCTTTGCTTTATTGAAGTCTTACTCAACACTCGCACACAACATCACAGATCAATGAGTACCGTGTTGATATCGCGACCAGCGCAGCTAGGGATGACGTAACCCCCAAATCGGGTCAGGATGACCCGTTGAGGGAAAAGCGATGCGAACAAGGTACGGCGTGCACAAATAGTTCTGCTTGTTGGATTGCATGAGTAGCCTAGGTTTGGGGCATACCGTACTTCGGGGCAGGTGTTTATCCGTCGATGAGCCCATCCTGGGCTCAACTCCGGCGCTCGCCATCCTTGGCTCGCTTGTCACCCCCACCCCGTAGTACTCGTTGACCATTGGCGGTGTTTGCACTATTGCAGTAGCAGTCAGCTGTGCAGATTTACATTTATTGCAGGGCAATAGAGCTATTGCGTGCGAGCCGCCCGCGCTCTCAGTTATATCAAAACGTCTGACTCAACCACACTTACTATCACCACAGGCCAAACAGGTTAAACAACCATCCATCTGCACCGCCGCTTGAGTGTGGCACTTACTGCATAACTGCGCGCCAGCAGGATAGGTTTCTGTGCTGTCATCGCAATTGGCTGCTGCTTGTTTTACCGCAGAACGCTGCTCAAATTCAGCGCGCTTTTGTGCAATAAACTGCTGTTGATGCTCATCCAAGCCATCATCCATTAAACCAATAAACTTAAGATGACGCTCTAACACATCACCAATTTCAGCCACCAAAGACGGCATCCACTGCCCGCCTTGCTTAAAATAACCACCTTTTGGATCAAACACACTTTTCAGCTCTTCGACTAAAAAGGTGCAGTCGCCGCCCTTACGAAATACTGCCGAAATAATCAAAGTGAGCGCAGCAATCCACTGGTAATGCTCCATATTCTTTGAGTTGATAAACACCTCAAAAGGACGGCGTTGCTCATGTTCACTGCCCTGATTCAGCACAATGTCATTGATCGTAATATAAAACGCATGCTCTGAATTAGGCGTCTTGATTTTATAAGTTGAACCGAGCAACAACTCAGGACGCTTAACCTTTTCATGCATTTCCACAAATTTTGGCGCGGGTGCTGCCACACTTGCAACGGGCGCCTGCTCATCGGCAGAAACCAACTCATAGCCAACGATTTTTTCGCTGATCTTAATAGTCATCACTTGTTCCTCAGCTTAAAACTTACCGTAGTAGCCTTCTTTCAAGGCGTCATAAAGATTGGCTGCGCTGTGCAACTCACCGTCGTACTCAATCTGCTCATTACCTTTGACTTCAATCGCCGAACCATCCGCCAACTTAAATCTATAAGTGGTTTTAGCCAGATCCCCCTCTTTCACCAACACCCCTTGAAACGCCTCCGGGTTAAAACGGAAGGTGGTGCAGCCTTTTAAACCTTGCTGATAGGCGTACAGATAAATATCTTTAAAATCCTGATATGGGTAATCGGTTGGCACATTGGCGGTTTTGGAAATCGACGAATCAATCCATTTTTGCGCCGCTGCTTGCACATCCACATGCTGCATCGGATTGACTTCATCGGCGCTAATAAAGTACTCAGGCAAGTTACTGGTTGTCGCCTGAGGATCAATCAAGGTGCGGTAGGCCAGCAATTCATAACTGAACACATCGACTTTTTCTTTAGATTTTTTGCCTTCGCGGATGATATTGCGCGAATAGTGATGCGCAAAACTCGGTTCAATGCCATTCGAGGCATTATTGGCCAGTGACAAAGAAATCGTACCGGTTGGCGCAATCGAACTGTGATGGGTAAAGCGTCCGCCCAACTCTGCCAGCTGTTCAACCAACTCAGGCTCTTCAGCCGCAACCTGCTGCATATAACGGCTGTATTTTGCCCAGAGCACCTTACCTTTAATTTTCTCACCGACTGTATAGCCATCTGCGCGCATTTCCGGACGTTTCGCCAGCATCTCGCTCGTCACCGTAAAGTCTTCATCCATCAGCGGTGCAGGGCCTTTTTCTTGTCCCAACTGCAAGCCCGCGCGCCAGCCTTCCAGCGCCATTTCTTTAGAGACGCGCTCAGTAAAGGCCAAGGAATCCGCATCACCGTATTTCATCCGCAGCATACAGATGGTCGAACCCAAGCCGAGAAAGCCCATGCCATGGCGACGTTTACGGATAATTTCTTCACGCTGCTCAGGCAGCGGCAAGCCATTAATTTCGACGACGTTATCCAACATACGCGTAAAGATACCGACCACTTTGCGATATTCTTCCCAATCAAAACAGGCCTGTTCAGTAAAGGGCTGGCGCACAAATCGGGTTAGATTGATCGAACCCAACAAACATGCACCGTAAGGCGGCAGTGGCTGTTCGCCACAGTTATGCGCATGCAAACCGTTGGCGTCAAAGGTATTAATGCCCGGCACCTGCACATCATAAACATCTGCATGGCCATCTTCGGCAACCGACAGCACTGTGGCGGTAAATCGCTCACGGTTAAGCTGGCGACGATAACCAGCCAACAACTGTTGCAAACGGCTGGCCTTGGCACTGTCAGCAAAGCCAATGTGCTCGGCAAACTCAGCCAGATTATCACCAGAAATCAGTAACTCATGTTGAGCCTGCACTGGATACTCACGCTGGCCACCTTGACCATCTGGCAGCACGGCGTAACCCGCAGCACGGCGCTCAGGGTAAATGGTTGAGGCAATACCTAGACGCAGTAGCATCCGCTGCACTGCTTCAAGACGCAGCAGATCTGACTGAGCTAAACGCAAGCTCACGCCTTTACTCTGACTGCCTTGCACCGAGCCGTCAGCATCAAACAAACCACGTAAAAAACCACGGTAAAATGCACTAGAGGTTTTCTCCAGTGCTGGAGTAATGACTTTATTACCCGGCTGCATACCCAGTTGTTGGGCCAAATCACGCAAAGCAGCAGATTTCAGGCGATATTCATCACGCCCCTGCACTGCCACCCAACCACTAAAGTCAGCACGGTGCGGCAGTGTTTGCGCACAACGCAGCGCTTCGCTCATTAAGGCATTGGCAGCTATCGCATCGCCATTGATCACGGCCTGCTGTGGCCATACCGAAAGCACGGCACTGTCTGCTTTGAGTGTGCCATCACCCACCAGTAACCCCAGTAAAAAGCCTTCTTCGAAATTGTGCGCACAATGCCAAGATGTGGCGTTACGGTGATTATTGAGAAGGACTTTATCGCCCTCTTTCAGCTGGCCCGCCTCACACCACTGCGTTTCAGTACGCCAGCGCGTTTGCTCAACGATCTTGCGTACGCGGTGGTCGGCTGTCAGCCGTAAAGCATGCCCTTCGCGGGTTTGTAAACGCAGTACAGCCTTGTTGGCAGTATAAAAAAACCCTTCAACACCGCTAGCGTGGTCTGTGCCATCAATCCGAGCCAGAAATGGTTGGCCGATTAAATCTTGTACCTGCCTAGGACCTTCTGCAGTCTGCACCCAAGTATCGGCAGTGACACATGGATTCGTGGCGCGGATATCTTCACAGAACCAGTTGTTATTGAGCTCATTCACACGATCAATCAGGATAAATCCTGGCTCAGCAAAATCGTAGGTGGACGCCATAATGGAGTCCCAAATCCGTCGTGCTTTGAGCGTGCGATAGACACGGCACGCGACCATGCCATCGTCACGCGTGATGTAGTTTTTTGTCGTTGGCCAATAACGCCAAATCACTTGGCTGCTGTCATTGACATCAAGTTTATCGGTTTCTACTTCTGCAGGGTTGAGCGGAAAGGCCAACGCCCAATCGCTATCCTCTTGCACCGCCTGCATAAACTCATGGGTGATCAGCAATGACAGATTAAACTGACGCAAACGTCCGTCTTCACGTTTAGCGCGAATAAAATCTAAAACATCGGGATGCCCCACATCAAAGGTCGCCATTTGCGCGCCACGCCGACCACCGGCAGAAGAGACGGTAAAACACATTTTGTCGTAGATATCCATAAACGACAGCGGTCCAGAGGTGTAAGCGCCAGCGCCAGACACATAAGCGCCTTTGGGACGGAGGGTGGAAAATTCATAGCCGATCCCGCAACCGGCTTTTAAGGTTAAGCCGGCTTCGTGCAGCTTGCTTAAAATATCATTCATCGAATCGCCGACGGTGCCCGATACTGTGCAGTTAATCGTCGAGGTCGAAGGCTTATAAGCCGTGGCACCCGCATTCGAAACAATGCGTCCTGCCGGAATCGCACCACGATATAGCGCCCATAAAAACTGCTCATACCAATGCTCACGCAGTTCTGGCAACTCAATGTCAGCCAAGGCGCGCGCAACACGTTGGTAGGTCGCATCAATATCGCTATCAATGCCTTGGCCATCTTTAGTTTTCAGTCGATATTTCGCATCCCAAATATCCAGCGACGCCGGTTGTAAGCCAATATCTGTGACTGATGACGCCTGAGTAACTGCCGCACCCGCTTGATTCATGATGAACTCCTAAAAAATCCAGCTGCGGCAAAACCTCTAAAAAACTTCGACAAGTGATATCAGAGAAAACCGCAGAAACACAACATGTTGTATATTTCAGAGGATGCTATATCTATATATGGTAAATGGCAAAGAAAAAACCTAGGTATGACTTGATTAGGATCATGGCAAAAAGTGAACAGCAGAGCAGGCGTGCTTAGCCGAGTACGCCGTTTATCGGAAAGGCAGTTTTTAGTTTGTGTTAGGTATGGCGTGCATGTCGTGCGAGATGCTTTGCTTTATTAGAAGCGGTAATTTGGGGCATGTCGTACTTCGGGGTAGGTGTTTATCCGTCGATGAGCCCATCCTGGTCTCAACTCCGGCGCTCGCCATCCTTGGCTCGCTTGCCACACCCACCCCGAAGTACTCGTTGACCCTTGGTGGTGTTTGCACTATTGCAGCTTGTCTCATTAAAGCTATAGCTCTATAGCGCTATAGAGCTGCGAACATGGACAATGCTTTATCGAGTATCTGCTGCAAATCGCGACAAGCGAGCCAGGGATGGCGAGCGCCCGAATCGGGGCAGGATGACCCGTTGAGGGAAAAGCGATACGAACAAGGTACGGCGTGCACAAATCGCTCTGGATACTTTGCTTTAGTTGGATGCGATAATTGAGGCATATCGTACTTCGGGGCAGGTGTTTATCCGTCGATGAGCCCATCCTGGGCTCAACTCCGGCGCTCGCCATCCTTGGCTCGCTTGCCACACCTACCCCGAAGTACTCGTTGACCATTGGCGGTGTTGGCGCTATTGCAGTTCCAGTCATTAGAGCAACAGCAATTTTTCCAATTAACTTGCCTATCCTTTGCTACAGACTAATAGAGCTCAATAGATCTTTGCAGAATGATGGCTTTAAAAGCGTCATACGCCAAATTCGCAGGCAACACCGCTAGTTAATGAGTACCTTGTTCGTATCGCGACAAGCGAGCCAGGGATGGCGAGCGCCCGAATCGGGTCAGGATGACCCGTTGAGGGAAAAGCGATACGAACAAGGTACGGCATGCACAAATGGCTCAATATACTTGGCTTTATTAGGAGCGATAATTGAGGCATATCGTACTGCGGGCCAGCTGCCCGCGCTCCCAGTTTTACAGGGGGCTAGCAAACAAACTTGGTAAATCTCTCGATGCACCATCATAAACAACACGGCCATCCGTCAAGCGAATAGTGCGTGGGCAGCGCGCGCTTAAACGCGGGTCATGAGTCACAATCACAATCGCGCATTGATGCTCAACGTTAAAACGCTCAAACAAACTGAACACCTCATCTGCCGTTTGTGTATCAAGATTACCGGTTGGCTCATCAGCTAAGACCAAGGCTGGACGCGTCACTAACGCGCGCGCAATCGCCACCCGCTGCTGCTGGCCACCGGACAAACGATTGGTTGATTGACGCATAAACTGCGTCAGGCCGACCTCGCCCAACAGGTATTCTGCGTAAGCAATTTGCTCAGCTGAAGGCTTGCCATAACGCAGCATCAGCGGCATCAACACATTATCCAACACACTAAAAGCACTGATCAGATGATGAAATTGAAAGACGAAACCAATCGACTCACTGCGCAACTGCGTACGCTGCTGCTCGGTCAAACCTTGCACCAGATGCCCTTGAATACGCAGTTCACCCGATGAAGCCACATCCAACAACCCCATCACGTTGAGCAGTGTACTTTTACCCGAACCCGATGTGCCCACCAACGCCACCAACTCACCACGACTGACCTGCAAAGAAATATCATGCAAGACATGGTTCTTCAGCGGCGTGTCGGCATTAAAAACCTTATTGATCTTATCTAACTGCAACACCACCTGCTGATCGACAGTGTGGATTAAGGCATGTGATTTAGACATAACGAATCGCCACCGCCGGATCATATTTCGCCGCGCGACGGGCTGGCACCATCGCAGCGATCACACCCGATGCAGTAGCAATTAAAATTGCCGATAACAACATTGAAGGCTCCAGACGAATCACAAACAAACGTTCTTCGATACCGTTAAACACTTGCACCAAGGCATAACCCACCATAACGCCTAAGAGTGAACCGCATAGCCCCAAGAGGCCGCCCTGCAAGAGAAATACCCGTAAAATTTGCTGCTGCGAACTGCCCATCGCGCGTAAAATACCGATCTCACGGGTACGCTGCACCACGCTGACCGCCAGCACACTGGCAATCCCAAAAATCACCGACATTGCGACAAACACCCGAATCATTTGTGTAGTCATGGTTTGTGAGCGTAAGGCGTTGAGTAACTGGCCATTACTTTCCATCCAGCTTTGCACATGTAAATCGGTGAGCTGCTCAATACGCTGCGCCCAATACTCGGCAGTAAAGACATCAGAAATTTTTAATTCTAAAATCGTAATGCCGCCGGGTAGATTCAGTAAGGTTTGTGCTTGCTTCAAGTCGGTATACACATAGCGACTGTCTAATTCGCGCACGCCCAGCTCAAATACACCCGCAACATCCATAATGGCTTGGCGATTATCACCGGCATCTAAACGCAGTTTGTCACCTGTGCGCAGCCCTAAATCTTCCGCCAGCTTACTGCCAATCATGACATCACTGGCGCCGACACTAAAACGCCCTTCCACAAGATAATCTTTGAGCTGGATAATCCCGACATAACGCGCAGGGTCAATCCCCATCAGCGCCACCGAAGCGCGCGCATTACCTTTCTGTGCAAAGGCTGGACCGGAAATAAGCGGCGAGACTGTGTTTAAGCTTGGATAGTGGTCCAAGGCATCACGTACTTCCTGCCAGTTATTAATGGTTTGCAAACGCTGCGCACGTGGGCTTTCTAGCGCCCAAACATAGGTGCCTTCAGGCGTTGCGGAAAAATTATTATGCTGCTGGGTCGCTTCAATACGAATATGCGCTTGGGTGCCCAGGGTGCGTTCAATCACGTTATTTTGTAGACCCATCATCAAAGCAGTGATAAACACAATAACGGCGGCACCAACCGAAATGGCTACGCTGATCAATAACGTTTGCAGTGGGTTATCCGCCAAAAAACGCAGAGCAATGCGCCATTCAATCCATAACGAATGACGCAAGCCGACAATTTGGCTAACGAATGACATGCTGCGCCTGCTCGAAACGTACACGAGCGCGCTGGCCATCACTGACCTTACCAGCCTGCACCACCACATCACCTTCAGCCAGACCCGATAGGATTTCGCTGTGGGTCATATTGCGCAAACCCAGTTGCACATCAAGCGCGCTGACGGTGCCATCCTGCCAACGCAAAACCTGAGTCTGCCCAGCTGAGTTGGTCAGTAGATAATCATTGGGGAGCACTAAGGTGCGTTCGCGCTTGGCTGCGATAATATTGGCCGATACCGTCATGCCCTGCAGAAAAATATTGCGCTGTTTTGAGTCATCCGCCAGCACACTGATATGCACATCAATGGTGCCGCGCGAACTGTCCACTGCAGGCGCAATAAAGCTCACCACGCCCGGCACAGTTTGCTCAGGCCAGGCGTCCGCGATGAGTTGCACCGGTTGCTGTAGCTTGAGCGGTGCAAAGTTTTTTTCATCCAGCGCCACCACCACTTCGAGACCATCACTGGCAACCCCATCACGATCCAGCCCATCACTACGGGCGATCTCCAGCAGCACTTTGCTCGGCTGCACTAAGTCGCCTGGCTCAACATTGCGGGTTTGTACGCGGCCAGCAAAAGGCGCATAGATGCGGGTTTTCGCCAGTTCTGCCTCGGCGCTAACAATACGCTGCTGAAGTAATTGTTCTTCCGTACCGTCCACCGCCAAAGAGTCGGCAGCAAGCTGGGCGCGGGCTAAGGCTGTTTTAGCATTAAGCTCAATGCGCTGCGCTTGCTCAACTTGCTCGGCAGAAATAACACCTTTCACGGCCAGCGCTTCACGGCGGCGCGCCTCACGACTGACTTGGCGCAGATTATCACGCGCCTCGGTTAAAGCCGCTTGCGCTTGCGGGCGACTGACTTCACGCAATTGCTGCAGCAAGGTTTTTGCTTGGGCTAAACGTGCTTGCAACTCGTCTGGATTAAGCTCGATCAGTAAATCATCTTTACTGACCCGATCGCCTTCACGCACATGCCGCGCCAACACAGTGCCTGTGATCTCGCTACCAATGCGCGCCAACGACTGGTAGCGCACTTCGCCACTGGCCACAATGCGCAACTCCAGCGGCATAAACTCGACAGTTAATCCGGGTAACACAGGGCCGCGCCATTGCTGGACGCCAAACACGACAGCGGTGCACAGTGCAGCAATGACCAGTCCAAAAATAATGCGCATTTAAGCCTCGTTACAGCAGCTCTAAACCAGTTCAATTCCATCTGGCAGGATACGAATAACACCATGTTTGTACAGGCCACCAATGGCTTTTTTAAAGTTGCCTTTACTGACACCAAACATATCAGCAATCTCGCTGGCTGGGCTTTTATCGCTGAGCGGCAAACGGCCGTTATTTTCATCCAGTTTAGCCAAAATCGCTTCACTTAAAGAATCGCGAAGCGCTTGACCTTGCGGCTGCAGGCTTAAATTAATCAGGCCATCTTCACGGATTTCACGAATATAGCCACGCTCCTGCATACCACCGCGTAAAAACTTAAAGGCTTCGTTTTTATGAATAAGGCCCCAATGCTTGCCGTTGATAATGGCTTTAAAGCCTAAATCAGTCGGCTCAACAATCAGCAAATCGACTTCTTCACCGACTGTATAATTGGCGGGCGTAAGATCTAAATAACGGTCTAAACGAGCCGTTGCGGTAATGCGCTGGGTGCGTTGATCAACGTAGGCATACACCACACAATAATCACCCACTTGCAGCGGACGTTTTTCTTCAGAGTGCGGCAGCAACAAATCTTTGTTTAAGCCCCAATCTAAAAACAAGCCAACCCGGTTAATGTCCACCACTTTGAGACTGGCAAACTCGCCCACTTTTATTTTAGGGGTGCGGCTGGTGGCAATAATACGATCTTCGCTGTCCAGATACACAAAGACATTGAGCCAATCTTCGTCTTCACAAGGTTCATCTTTAGGCATTTCACGCCGAGGCAAAAGAATATCCCCTTGCGGGCCGCCATCCAAATACACGCCAAAATCAGCCTGTCGAATGACTTGTAGGGTATTCATATCTCCAATCAACGCCATGCTTATGCACCTTAATTCAGCATTAAAAAACCTATTATGCCTGTTTACGTCATATAAGCGGATGTTTTAATGACGCACCTCTGCACAAGACTAAAATAGCCTCGCTGTTAATCTTGCAACAGAGTTGTGCTTACCCCTTAAGCCTCATCGAGCTTAAGACGCTCTTCTATTACATCGGCTAAGCGATCCGGTTGGAATTTCGATAAAAAGTTATCACACCCCACTTTTTCCACCATAGCTGCGTTAAAACTACCGGACAGCGACGTGTGCATCACCACATACAGGTCGCGTAAACGTGGATCATTACGGATTTCCGTGGTCAGACGATAACCGTCCATTTCCGGCATTTCCGCATCAGTAAACACCATTAACAGTTTATCCGTCAGGACTTCACCTTGATCCGCCCACTGTTGCAGCTGCTGTAAACCTTTTAAGCCATCGGTGGCTTGATGCACAGTCACACCCATTTGCCCTAAAGCATCTGTCAGCTGATGCAGCGCAACCATAGAATCATCAATAATCAACACTTCGCGGCCCGCCGCTTTAGCCAATAGCGGACTGCTCAGTTTTTCTTCGGAAATTTTTGTATTCATCGGAACAATCTCCGATAACACTTTTTCCACATCGATGATTTCGACAATTGCATCCTCTACCCGAGTGATGGCGGTTAAATAATGCTGCCGACCGGTGGTACGCGGTGGAGGCTGAATAGATTCCCAGTTAAGGTTCACAATACGCTCAACACTGCCAATTAAAAACGCCTGCACTGAGCGATTGTATTCAGTAACAATCACCGTACTATTCTCATTACGTTCCAGTGGACGCATGCCAATGGCTTGGGCCAAATCAATGACGGGAATGGTTTGACCACGTAAAGTAATCACCCCACACATATGCGGATGACGCTGCGGAATAAGGGTTAAATGCGGTAAACGCACCACTTCTTGCACTTTAAACACGTTAATCGCAAACAGCTGGCGACCATGCAAGCGAAACATCAAGATCTCTAGGCGATTTTCACCAACGAGTTGCGTACGCTGATCAACACTATCAAGAACACTGGCCATCAAAAAACCACCTTTTAAATACGGGATATACGGGTATCGACCAATGATGCAAAAGCATAAGCAAGCACTGTTTAACTCCGCCATTGCGGGGAGCGACGCGCCGACACGACACGTCCCCACTTGTTGCTAAGCAGAACCAATCAGATTGCTTTGCTACCTTCGTAGCGACACTTGGGAATGTATTCAGCATTGCCATACATAATCGATACCTGCGCCTCGTCTACTGCGGATAACCGGTAATGCGCCGAATACTGTGGTATAGCGGCTGCAATCGCTTATACATCTTGCAGTAAACCTCTGCGTATAGCTTATTGTACAACACATGATTGTGCTGATTAGGATAAAACACCCCACTGACGCGCGTCATCCTCTGCACCGCAGTGACAAAATCCGGTTGCAGACCCACACCGACCATGCAGGCAATCGCCGCGCCCAACCCTGAGGTTTCAATGGTGTGTGGGCGCTCAACCGGCAGGCCGAAAATATCCGCGGTGATTTGCAAAATCGCATCACTTTGCGAGCCACCACCGGATACCCGTAAGCGCTGAATCGGTACGCCACTGCGTTTTTCGATTTGCTCTTTGCCTTGGCGTAAACCATAGGCAAGGCCTTCTAAAATCGCCCGATAAATATGCGCGCGGGTATGCACATCACCAAAACCAATAATTGCACCTTTGGCGTCCAGCCCCGGCTCACGCACGCCGGGGGACCAATAAGGCTGCAACATCAAGCCCATGGAGCCAGCTGGTACTTGCTCGATTAACTCTTCAAATAACGACTCAACACTGACGCCCAAACGCTCTGCGCGCTGTTGCTCACGCAGACCAAATTCACGCTTAAACCAACTGACCATCCAAAAACCACGATAAATCATCACTTCGGTGGTGAAATGCTGCGGTATAGCGGCAGGATACGCCGGAATCAAGCGTGTCACTTCCAGATATTTGCTACGCGTGGTGTTGATGGTAGCGGTGGTGCCATAGGATAAACAGGCAATGCTTTCATCCACTGCGCCAGCGCCTAAAACCTCACAGGCTTTATCCGCCGCAGCGGCAATAATAGGTAAGCCCTCTGGCAGACCTGTATGCAAACTGGCTGCAGCATGCACGTGGCCGAGCAATTCACCCGGCTCGATTAACTCCGGTAGCTGATCGGGGCGCACCGCCAACGCCAGCCACTTCCAATCCCCCTTCTTCGCCCAGCGCAGCTTTTTATAATCAAAAGGTAAATAGCCCACACAACTGGCCACAGAGTCAACAAAACGGCCGCTCAACTGATAATTTAAATAGCCGGACAGAAGCAATACTTTGTGGGTTTGTGCGTGAATTTCTGGCTGATGCTCGGCGACCCAGTTGACTTCAGCTTGGCTACGAAAATAGTGAACAATGCCGCTCACACCGACCAATTTAAACAGGCTGCGCCAAGGATTAGGCAACGGCTGAGTGACATCAGCCAGTCGCTGATCCAACCACACTATCGCTGGCCGTAAGGCTTGCCCTTGCTGATCCACATGCACAACAGTACCGCGTTGGGTGGTGACACTGACACCCTTAATCTGCGTTTTATCAATACTGACCTGCCGCCACAGTTGCTGACAGGCCTGCCCCACCGCTTGCCAATAGTAATCCGCTTCTTGCTCCGCCCAGCCCGGCTGTGCCGAGACATAAGGCTCAATCTCGACACGGCTTAGGCTGTGCAAGTTGCCCATGGCATCAAACAACATGGCGCGAACACTTTGCGTACCGTTATCAATACTCAGTACATATTCAGCTAATGCTTGCTCTGTAGTTTTAGCACTGCTCATAGGCTCACCACTGCTCACTGGGCAAGCTATAAAACTGCTGATAGATATCTAAATAACGCTGTTGTTCCTCTGCCCAACGCTGGTCATCCCAAGCTAAACGGGGCTGACACAGTTCACGCACCTGCTCCAGCACAGCTAAGCCACCCTGCGCCAGCAATAAACCCAGACGGGTGCGACGTAATAATAAATCATCCAAATGAATCACCAGCTCATGCTCGCAGGCAAAAGCTAACTCAGCCCAGTAAATCGGTGTCGCCCCCACCTGCTGCATGCCGACCTCTTTAAATATCGCGCAAAACTCTGGCCAATTAGCACGATAACGGCCATAGAGACGGCGCTGCACGCTGCTGGATAATCCCGCTAAACAATCATCAGTCGCACGCGGTGTTGCAAGCTGCTTGGCCTGTTCGGTTTCTTGCATCGAACAACCATTAAACAGCGTACAGGCTTGCAGTATTTCTAGTGCCAGCAAACGAAAAGTGGTGAGTTTGCCACCAGCTAGACTGACGCAACCGGGCTCAACCCAAAGCATGTGCTCGCGTGATTCATCCGAAGGTTTATGTTTAGCACCGGTGTTTTTCGCCACAATGGGACGCACCCCCGACCAAGTCGATAGCACATCCTTTGCGGTGATCTGTGCACTAGGGAACACCTTGGAGCAACCGGCGAGCAGGTAGTCCACTTCAGCTTGACTGATGGCTGCTTCTCGGTTGAGATCATCTTTATGATCAATATCAGTGGTACCAATCACCGTGGCCCCTTCCCACGGAAAGATAAACATTAAACGTTTATCCACGGGATGCTTAAAACTCACCGACTGACTGACCGGCAAACGCCAACTGGGCAGAAGCAAATGACTGCCACGTAGCGGGCGAATCTCATACTGGTGTTTGCTTAAAGCTGCTGCATCGGTCCACACCCCAGTGGCTTGCGCCAGCGCTTTACAAGACAACTCAAACTGCTCACCGGTCAAGGTGTCTTCAATACGCACACCGCTGACACGCTGCTCGACATCACCCTCAGCAGCGCCATTATCGTCACTGTATAAACGCTCCAGCACGCGCAGGTTACTCACCACACAGGCACCAAGCGCACGGGCCTGCGCCAGCACATGCATGACTAAGCGCGCATCGTCAGTCACGGCATCTTGAAACTGGCTCGCCCCTTGTAAATGTTCCTGCTGTAAGCCTGCCGCCACCATCGGCACTTGCCACGGCGGATGAAACTGCTGCAAAGATTGCCCCGCAAAACCATCGTAAAGACGCAGCACCCAAGAAAACACCCAGCGCCCAGGAAATTCGCCCTGATAATGTGGGTATAAAAACGGCAGTGGCTCAACCAAACCGGCTTCGTTATCCAGCAACAGCTGACGCTCGCGCACGCTATCACGGGTTAAAGCGAACTCACCCTGACTGATATAGCGCAAGCCGCCGTGCACCATTTTTGATGAACGGCTCGATGTACCCCAAGCAAAGTCGCGTTGCTCCACTAACAAGCAACGCCAACCGCGTTTGGCGGCTTCGCGAATCACTCCGGCACCGGTAATGCCGCCACCAATCACAATCAAGTCCCAAGTCTGCTGAGCCAACTCAGGCACAACCTGCTCGCGCCACGCTTGTGTCCAGTTGGCGCGCTGAGTGATTACACTAGTCATGACGTTTATCCTTCAGCAGCACGCCTGGCGCCAGCTGTTGTTGTGGGTCCAAGCGATCCACCACCGCCTGAATCGCAGCAATGCCTAGCTCACCTTTCTCTTGCGCCAACCAAGGTGCATGATCACGCCCCACGCCATGCTGATGACTGATGGTGCCTTGATTATCGGCAATGGTTTGACTCGCTCGCGTTTTCAGCGCGCGCCAGTTCGCCAGTGTGTGCTCGTAGTCCTTACCGCAGGCAAACACATAGGTGGTGTAAATGCTCGAGCCTTGCCCATATACATGGGACAAGTGTGAGAACACATGCACCTGCTGACCTTGCTCCGCTAAGCCGTCACGCAAGCTTTGCTCAATTTTGTCCATCAAGGGCTTAACATTGCCCCACTGGGTCGCGGTTTCTAAGGTATCCACCACATAACCCGCTTTCCACAACGCTTCACGCAAATAAGGGAAACGAAAACGTCCTTGCTGCCATTTATTGCCAAGAAAACGTCCGGTAAACACCGCACCATGCTTTTTTAAACGGCGCTTAGCTTGGCGCAGCGACAGCGCATTTTGCCGACGATCACCGGTCACGCCAAAGGTCAGTAAGCATTTACCTTCACTGCAACCACGCAAGGTTAAATAACGTTCCAGTACGCCAATCATGCGCGGATGACCGGCCAGCGCCAATTGCGTCGTGGTCTCGACCGCATTGGATAAACGCAGCATCGATAGCGGAATGCGCGCTTGACTCAACTCTCGCATCGCCTCTTGTGCATGCTGCCAAGACGGCAGAAACACGCCATAAAAACGCTCATCATCGGGCAAGCGGGTCACGCGCACTTTCACTTGCGAAATGATACCGAAACGCCCTTCCGAACCCATCACCCACTCGCGTAAATCAGGACCCGCTGCCGAGGCGGGATAACAGGGTAGCGACCAGGTTCCAGCAAAAGTTTCTATTTCGCCGCCAGCAAACAACTGCTCAATACGGCCATAACGCAGCGATTGCTGACCACTGGAGCGGCTTGCGACCCAACCACCTAAAGTGGACAACTCCCACGACTGCGGAAAGTGACCCAAGGTATAACCGCGCGCGCGTAATTGATTCTCCACTTGCGGACCATTAGCGCCAGGGCCAAAGGTAGCGAGCAAGCTGTCTTCATCCAGATCGATCAGTTGATTCATCCGCGCCAAAGAGACGGTCAACACCGGGCGTGTATCGGCTTGCGGATTAATATGCCCCGCCACCGAAGTGCCGCCGCCATAAGCAATCACCACGATATTTTCCGTCGTTGCCCAGGCTAATAATTCACGAATATCCGCTGCTGATTCTGGAAAGGCTACACCATCAGGAAATACGCCAAAATCACCGCTGCGCATTGCCAGCCAATCCGGCAAACTTTGCCCACGGGCATGGCGCACTCGTGTTTCCGCATCGACACTGACTAGCTTGTGCCCCGGTAAACGTGAAGGCGGAACTTGCGCCATCACATCTTCTAGAGTGGCATCAGGCAGCACTTGGCCACACCCCACCAAATTCTGTAAAAAATCTGCGCCCTGCGCTGGCAGCTCCATTGTTGTGCCGCTGTCGCCCCATCCGTTCCAACGTCGCATAGCCACCTCGTTATTTATTGTTGTTCTTATACACTACTCTTAAAAATGCTGAATAAATCAAAAACGTCATAGAGAAACCTTATTCCGTCACGGCGAGCACTCACCCCGTCATTACGACCGCGAGGAACGTGGCGGGAAGCAATCCACCTTGCAAACCACAGGGTGCTACAGACATGCCGCAATGCTAGAGCCATGGACTGCCACGGCCTACGGCCTCGCAGAGACGAGTACCTGTCGACTGCCACATCGCTACGCTTCTCGCAGAGACGCTATTAATAAGTGCCCCCTTGAACCCATTGACTTTAAACTGAGCATAGCTGTGTTGCTCAGGCAAACCGAGGTCAGATTCCACCGCGCGAGTAGCCAATTACGCCAACTGCGATTAGGATAAAACCACTGAATAATGATGTGAAAATCTGTATGCACACACTTGGCACCACTTCTGTTGCAGCGCTTTGGCGTTATTTAGACTACGCCGAGGATCAGCAACTGGATACCAACGCTGCTTTAGCGGCGGCACAGATCAGCTGCGCACAGCTTAAAGACAGCAATAGCCGGGTGTCTTTACAAGCCTTCGAGACATTATTAAGCCATTTATTAGCACAGCGACCACAGCCGTTGTTTGGCTTAAACGCGGCGCGCCACGTGCAGCCTGCCTCTTGGCATGTACTGGGTTATATCACCATGAACTGCGCCACTTTAGGCGATGCCTTAGACCGTATTATTCCCTTTGAAAAACTGGTCAGCGACAGCGGCACCACGCAACTAAAAGTACGTGGCAGCGCCATTGAATTGACTTGGCACTGCCAACATCAAGCGCCGTTACTGCGTCAGCATCTGAGTGAAAATGTCTTAGCCGCTTGGCTGCTTTACGCGCAATGGTTGGTGGATGATGCCAGCGCACCGTTAAAAGTCAGTTTTGCCCACCCGCAACCCAGCGGCACCACTCTGGATGATTACCAAGCGCTCTTCGCCTGCCCAGTGGCGTTTAATCAAGCACACAATGCTTTGCTGATTCCAGCGAGCTACTTGCAACTGCCCGTGCGCCAAGCCGATGCCATGTTGTTACAGACTTTAGAGCAACACGCCAGCAGCTTGCTTAATCAGCTACAAGCACCGGCAGTGCAGCCTTTTACCACGATGGTCAGTTTGGCCATCGAAGAGATTTTAGCCAGCCGTGTACCGCGTCAAGAAGATGTGGCGCAGCATTGCGCACTGTCTCTGCGCACCTTGCAACGGCGCTTACAGGAAGCCGGCAGCAGTTATCAACAACTGTTGGATGACGTACGTTTTGCTCAGGCCAAAACTCAACTGAGCGGCACACAAAAACCATTGCACAGCATTGCCGAGCAATTGGGCTTTATTGAGCCACGCTCATTTTTTAGATTTTTTAAACGTAGAGCAGGCGTAACGCCGGGGCAATACAGAAAGCAGCACACGGGCTAGCTCGTATAGGATGTGTATCTAATAAGTATGGAATAGATGTTGTCTGGGCCGCTTAACGCTGCACGATCAAGCCGCACAAGCTAAACAACCCAGACAGAAACCGTTACAGGCTGAGCTGGCGGTTTGAAGCTTTGATGAATTCTTTTTTCAGATCTTCAAAAGTGTGCACCGCTGGGAACTGCGGGAACTGCTCAATCACGTTGTCTGGCGCGTGAAATAGGATACCGGCATCCGCTTCACCCAGCATGGTGGTGTCGTTGTAAGAATCACCAGCTGCAATAACGCGGTAGTACAGGGTTTTCAACGCCAACACTGATTGACGCTTAGGATCTTTTTGACGCAACTGATAGTCAACCACACGGCCTTTCTCATCAGTCACCAGCTTGTGGCAGAGCAAGGTTGGGAAACCCAGTTGACGCATCAATGGCTGCGAGAACTCATAAAAGGTATCAGACAAAATAATGACTTGGAAACGCTCACGCAACCAATTCACAAACTCCACCGCGCCGTCTAAAGGCTTAAGCGTGGCAATCACTTCTTGGATGTCGTTTAAGGTTAAACCGTGCTCATCCAAAATGCGCAGGCGTTGTTTCATCAGCACATCGTAATCGGGAATATCACGTGTGGTCGCGCGCAAGGATTCGATACCAGTTTTTTCTGCAAAGGCAATCCAGATTTCTGGAACCAATACACCCTCAAGGTCAAGGCAGGCGATTTCCACAGCAATTCCTCATCACATAAAAAAGAGGCACTTTAGCCGCTCCACCCATCCCATGCAAGATCAAGATGCCGAATCGCAGCATCTATAACCATAAAGCATATGCATAACGGTTTTTATTCATTCTAATCCCGCTACTGGGTTTGCTAGTATGTACGCATCTAAACATCGACATACTCTATTAGGAATCTAGCATGACTGCTTCAATTGACCTTCAGCAGCTGATCGCTGATTGCGCCAACGCCTCGCCCAAAGAGATCCTCAAGCAGGCCTTTGCCGCATTTGGTGATGAATTATGGCTGTCTTTTAGTGGTGCAGAAGATGTAGTGCTGCTGGATATGGCGTGGAAAATCAACCCACAGGTCAAAGTCTTTAGCTTAGATACGGGCCGTTTGCATCCAGAAACCTACCAGTTTATTGAGAAAGTCCGCGAGCATTATAAAATCAGCATTGAAGTGCTCTCCCCTGACGCCCAACAGGTGCAAGACCTAGTCCGTGAAAAAGGCTTATTCAGCTTCTATAAAGACGGCCACAGTGAATGCTGTGGTGTGCGCAAGATCGCGCCGCTGAAACGCAAGCTCAGCACAGTCAAAGCCTGGGCAACCGGACAACGTCGCGACCAAAGCCCGGGCACGCGTAGCCATGTCGCCGCAGTCGAACTCGATGCGGCTTTCTCTACAGCAGAACAACCGCTGTATAAATTTAATCCACTGGCACAGATGAGCAGCGAAGATGTTTGGGCCTATATCCGCATGCTGGAGCTGCCCTACAACAGTCTGCATGAGCGCGGCTTTATCAGTATCGGTTGCGAGCCCTGCACTCGCCCTGTGCTGCCCAATCAACACGAGCGCGAAGGCCGCTGGTGGTGGGAAGACGCCACGCAAAAAGAGTGTGGCTTACATGCTGGCAACATCATTACCGCGCAATAATACCGCTGTACAGCGGCCCGTTAAGGCTGCGCATTGCGAGGCGGGTAGCGACGTGGTCATCCACGGTTAAAGACCGCACAGGTCTCAAGGTGGATGGCTTCGCGGCGCTTGCAATGACGAGGACTGACTCCTAATGACGGAAGCTGCTCTCAATTAAAGCAAAAAAACCATAGCATTTTCCAACCCAATCACAATATCGCGCGCTAAGCTGGTTATACTTAGCGCATCGCGTGCTGCATTGAGCATATCGCTCGGCGGCTTTTAAGCATTGCTTGCTATTTTTTATGATTATTTATTTGGGAGCCCTATGAAAACCCCTGCACGCCTAATCCCTCTCGTTGAAGACGGGCTGATTGACGAGGTATTGCGCCCCCTGATGAATGGTAAAGAAGCTGCGGTCTATGTGGTCCGCAGCGGTGATGAGATTCGTTGCGCCAAAGTCTATAAAGATATGGATAAACGCAGCTTTAAAAAAGCCGCACTGTACCGTGAGGGCCGCAAAAGCGGCAACAGTCGTCGCTCACGCGCCATGGAAAAGGGTTCTAAGTTTGGCCGCGAACAAGCGGAAGATGCTTGGCAGAATGCCGAGGTCGATGCGCTGTATCGCTTAGCGGCTGCCGGTGTGCGCGTACCTAAACCCTATGGCTGCTTTGATGGCGTATTACTGATGGAGCTGGTTACCCTGCCCGACGGTGAAGTTGCACCACGCCTGAATGACGTTACCTTAGATGCCGAGCAGGCACGTAAAGATCACGCCACACTCATGGAGTCGATTAAACGCATGCTCTGCGTTGGCTTAGTGCACGGTGATTTATCTGAGTTTAACGTACTGGTGGATGAACACGGCCCTGTGATTATTGATCTACCCCAAGCCGTCGATGCCGCCGCCAATAACAATGCGTTTTTTATGCTGCACCGTGATGTCAGTAATATTTCCAACTACTACGCTCAGTTCGCTCCAGAGCTGCGCAACACAAGCTACAGCGCAGAAATGTGGAGCCTGTACAAAGAAGGCCGCTTGGACATGGACACTGTGCTCACTGGCGAGTTTGACGAGCCCGACACCCCAGCCGATATCGACTCAGTGATGGCCGATATTCAAGCCGTGCTCAATGAAGAGCGCGACCGCGTGGCACGGGTTAATGCTGAAGATTTTGACGACTACTAAACGGCTACAGCACCATTAACACAGTCTCTTGCCACAGCAAAAAAAAGCCTCCGCTCGATGTACTCGAAAACGGAGGCTTTTTCTTAAGACTGTTAGGCAAAGTCTATGCGGTTATTTTAACACTGACTGTTTCAGCCACAATGCGACAGGTTGTCGCTGAATCGAATGCGCCTTATCAATAGCAGCTTTTTCGCTCAATACGCAGGCTGCGCTTTAAGCTTTATATTGAATGCTTGGGCGTCCTGTTACACCAACCACAGTAAAGACTTTCTTACAGGCATAAAAAAACCTACTGCTAAGAGTAGGTTTTTATACAAGCACTGGCGATGCGCTTGTTGATATGGTGCCCGGAGCCGGAATCGAACCGGCACGGAGTTACCTCCGAGGGATTTTAAGTCCCTTGCGTCTACCTATTCCGCCATCCGGGCGGTAGATGCGTGACTGGGTTTGCTCAGTGCGTGTCCCAATCGAGGGCGCTAATATATGAGATCTTTTCCTTAAGTGCAAGCCCTTGTTGAAGTTTTTCTTTAAAAGAGATGATTTTTAAAGAAAAAACCGAGGCAATGCAGTTTAAAAACCCCTGCTCAGCAATACAGGCATTAATAAAACCCCGCTGCGGCACTCGCGCTCTAGGCTGCAGCGCAATTAAAGGTTATCACTTAAAGAGCCGAGGGTTAGTCGGTTAAAGCCACCTCTAATTTGACGGCAACGCCACTACGGGCACAGCTGCAAGCAACTGCACTTCAGCTGACTGCCCCGCTACACACTCTCTTTTTTAAAAAATAACCGTTCAAGCAAAGGGATAGCATTTTAATATCAAATAAAGTGACTCAATATATTGTAATGTAGATTGAAATGGAGTATCACTGCAAAAGCGCTAAAATTAATTAGCTATGGAGCAAATTAAATTATGGATGGGTCCGCACAGAAAGCCTCAGAAGAGATTTTTTTTACCGAAATTCAGGCCAGTGACTTAGCTGACAACCTCGTCGACCTGTACTGGTTCGCACAAGTTATGGATGCTGGTAGCTTCTCAGTGGCGGCGAATAATAACGGGGTTTCTAAATCAAACCTCAGTCGCCGACTCAGCCAACTAGAAACCCGCCTAGGTGTTCAACTCTTACACCGCAACCCTCGTTTTCTCTCGCTCACGAGCATCGGCACTGAAGTATACCGCCACGCTACAAAGATGATTGAAGCAGCAAGAAATGCCACCGATAGCGTGCAGCGCGCACTAGACATACCGAGCGGCAAGGTGAGCATCGTTCTGCCTGCTATTCTTAGCAACTGGCTGATGCCGGTTCTGTTAAACTTTAAAAACACCTACCCTCGTATTCAGCTAAGTCTGCAAACAGCAGATAGCACGCAAGATATTAACGCTCAGTCAATTGACTTAGCCTTGAGCTTATTTAGCGCTCCAGCCGATAGCAGCCAAATAGTCTCCCGCTCTTTAGCGTCTATACACTTTGTTAACGTTTTTAGTGCAAGCTTTAAAAACAGTAAGCAAGCAAATCCAATACTCGTCAACATAGCGGCCAGCCCGAGCAGTAATGACAACAACCCAAGCCTGGTGGTTACTAACTACCAACATGCACTAGAAGCCGCCCTAACGGGCTTTGGTCATGCCTTTTTACCGCTGTGCGCGTGTAGCGCGGCAATCAACTCAGGGGAACTAAAATTCTACAGCCCCCAAGAAGAACACCGTACTTTATTTGCGTTTACCCAACCGCACCGCGGCATTACCCTCGCCACACGCGTACTGCTTGATTATTTGTCGCTGCATATTTCACAGAGCAGAACTACTGGGATTCTCCCGATCAACTTAGCCTAGGACTGCACGCTAAAAGTTAGCCTAAGTGACTGCCTCTTGAGCAGCCGGCATAAGCCATGCGCTCGAATACCACCCCATTTCCGCAAAGATTCATCATACAAAAACTGTATACCTTGCATTTCGATTACAGTCGTATGCGTGCCATTACCACTGACCAACAAACATCCAAATAGCCTTTCTTGCCAACAAATCCACTTAAAACACAAAAGCTTTATATTTTTGTACGTTTATTGAGCAAAAAAGTAAAAAAAGTTGTCTTCTATACCATCTAATAGTTTACTTAATCGAATGAATGCGTAACATATGTAGCAGTCAACTTATCATAAGATGAGTTGCTTCCATGGACACCCATACTAAGGGGAACAATATGAATAATGTTCTAAAATTTTCTGCACTAGCTTTTGCTGCTGTCTTGGCAACAGGTTGCAGCAACTTGTCAACTGAAAACGAAGCTCGCTTAACCGCTACTGAAGATTCAGTAGCTCGTGCGCAAGCTCGTGCTGACGAAGCGTACAGCAAAGCTGATGAAGCAATGAGCGCTGCTCAACGTGCACAGCAAACTGCTGACGAAGCTAACGAACGCGCTCTGCGTATGTTAGAAAAAGCCAGCCGCAAGTAATATTACTTGCTAAGGCAAAAGGCCAACTTAATCAGTTGGCCTTTTTTATATCCGCATTATTTTTTTGCATGTAACCGCTGTAACAGTTCAGCTTCCGATTGACTTAAACCACACGACTGTTTCAAGTCTTCTGTGGTTGCGCCAAGACCTATTAAACGTGCTGCTTGCGTAAAAGATAAGTGCGTTGGATCTTTTTGCTCCATGCGCAAAATTTTCTCTGGCAAAGGCGCAAGATTCTTTTGCAATTCATGCAACTCTTCGCCCATACGCATACTGCCAGATAAATAAGTGTCTAAACGCCGATTGAGTTTACTCAATTCCTGCTTATGTTGCTCGATCGACCCTGCATAGAGTTTTGCTAAGTGTTGTTTCTGTCTCCATAAAATATACATGGCAACACTGTTGCCAATGCATACTGCAGCCAAAAACATCACTACAAACCACATTACAAAGCTTCCAACTCAGACCATTCGTCTTCGCTCATCATTTTTTCCAGTTCTACCAGAATCAATAACTCGCCATTCTTATTGCATACGCCTTGGATAAATTTAGCAGCATCGGTATTACCCACATTCGGCGCTGTTTCTATTTCGGACTGACGCAAATAAACCACTTCAGCCACGCTATCCACTAAAATGCCAACCACCTGCTTATCCACCTCGATAATAACGACACGCGTATTATCACCGACCTCAGCGGGCGGCAAACCAAAACGCTGCCGCGTATCAATCACTGTCACCACATTGCCGCGCAGATTGATAATCCCCAGCACATAACTCGGCGCACCTGGTACTGGAGCAATTTCCGTATAGCGCAAGACTTCTTGAACTTGCATGACATTAACGCCATACGTTTCATTATCTAAACGGAAAGTCACCCACTGTAAAATAGGATCATCGGCGCTGTGAGCTGATGAATTTTGCATTGTTATATCCCTCATTTAGAGCTCTCGGCTCACACTAGTGTTATTAGCTACTATTCAAACATGACTGTCGGGCATATTTTGCCCAGTAATTAATTGCGCAAGCACTTCAACATCAAGCAAAGCACACATATGCTCAATTACTGTGCCTGCCAACCAAGCGCGTTTAGTACGCTGCGTACGCCATTTAATATCACTCGGTTCTAATCGGATTGAATTGCGCACTTGATGCACTGCCAAGCCCCAATCGTAACCATTAATAGAAATGACATACTTTAAATCATCTCGCATCTGCGCAGTATAGCGCTCTGGCATCACCCAGCGCGCAGTTTCTAAAACTTTTAGATTGGCCTGCGGCGTAGGTAATATGCCAATAAACCAATCAGGCTGGCCAAAAATCGGCGTTAGCTCATCGGGTTCAAAGGGATAAATACTGCCTAACGCAGCCAAAGGCACAGCTAATGTCAGCCCTGCCACATCAAATAACAAACACTCAAACGGCTCTTCTGCCAAGCGATTACGAGCTTGTTCTTGCTTGGGCGCAGGCTGGATAGACTCAGCCACAGTAACCTTTTGTTGCTCTTCAGTAACCCTGACTGACACCGGCAAACGACTGATTTGCTCTTCGCTAATCAAAGGCTCACGCAAAGCAATCTGCGGCAGGCTTGGTGTATCCTGCGGCTCTAAAAACACTGCAGGTTTAGCCTTAGGCACCGGTTCCAACAACACAGGTTCTGGTGTGCTTTCGGTTAACAAAGCATCTAAATAACCTTGTAGAGCTGCCTGTTGAGTATGTTTACTCATATGCGATTCCAAACAGTTAAAGTATCAATGCACATTAGGATTCCCGCTCAGCCACAACCTCTTGATCGGCCAAAGCCTGTGGAAGTTGAGCGGCTTCTGGCTGCAAACATCGACTTAATACATGCTTTAATAATGCACGATACGCCACAATAGCCCGACTGCTTTTGTCAAAGCGAGATGGCACTAAACCTGCCCGACTGGCATCACGCAAACGCGTATCTATCGGTATATAGGCTTGCCATAAAGTCTCTGGATATTGTTTTTTCAGCATACCTAATGCTGTCATAGACGCTTGCGTTCGTCGGTCAAATAAAGTCGGCACAATACTAAAAGGTAAAGCTTGCCGCCGCGAGCGATTGATCATACGCAAAGTATTGACCATACGCTCAAGGCCTTTTAGCGCAAGAAACTCAGTCTGCACTGGAATCAATAAATACTCGCTGGCAGCTAGGGCGTTAACCATCAGCACCCCCAATAAAGGTGGGCTATCGATAACTGCAAAATCAAATTCACCGTCCAATTGCGCTAAGGTACGACTGATCACTAAACCTAAGCCATCTTTGCTAGGTGATTGACGCTCCAGTACAGCCAGTGCGGTGCTGGACGGCAATAGCTTAATATTCTCATGACTGGTTTCACGCAGTAATTGCTGCGGTAAACCGGCAGGAATCACCCCTGAGTGCTGAAACAAGTCATAACAACTGTGCTCCATGCTGTCAGGATCATAACCAAAGTAACTGGTCATAGAGCCATGCGGATCAAGATCGACCACCAGCACCCGCTTTCCTGCATCGGCTAACAAGCCGGCCAGTGCTAGCGTTGTTGTGGTTTTCCCGACCCCTCCCTTCTGGTTAGCTACGGCCCAGATCCTCATCGCATACCCCATACTCAGTCATACTGGCTAAAAACTGCTGTGTTGTCGCGTCAGTTCACTGACGCTGTGTCTATATTTATATTGACGCACAATATAACAAGCAATCTATATGCCAGTCTTGCCGAATCGGCTAGCTATTCTCAGCGGCCTGTGTGGTCTGACGCCGTGTATCGGCATTTCTAGAAATAACCAAAACAACCCGGCGATTACGGGCGCGCCCTGCGGCATCGGCATTGTCTGCAATAGGTTGAAACTCACCGTAACCAACTGCCGCTAAACGCTCCGGCTGCACCCCCTCCATCGCTAACATTCTAACGATGCTGGCTGCCCGCGCTGCTGACAACTCCCAGTTGGTAGGGTATTGCGCGGTACTGATAGGCAGATTATCGGTAAAGCCTTCCACCTGAATAGGATTATCAAAAGGCGCTAATATTTTTGATATTTTCTCAATAATATCAAAAGCATCTTGGTGCGGTATGGCATCACCACTAGGAAACAGCAAGCTGGAGCTGAGTTCTAACTCCAGCCACATCTCATTAGCCCGCACATGCAATTGGCCATCCCCTAATAAACCATCAAATTGATCGCGGATTTGTTCGGCAATACTGGCTAACGGGTCTTGTGGCACATGACCGGCGGCAACATCAGTTCCATCACTATCCACCTGCCCTTTAAAGCGCTCATCACCAATAGGTATAGGTTTAATTGAGCGCTCTGGCTGACTAAATATCCCCTCCATGGAGTCAGACAAAACTTTATACTTGCCCTCATTAATCGAAGAGATCGAATACATGACCACAAAAAAAGCAAACAGCAGCGTAATAAAATCGGCATAAGATACCAGCCAACGCTCATGGTTGATGGGATCTTCCTGTCTGCGTCGACGTGCCATACTTATTCCATAAAGCCTTGCAGCTTCAACTCGATTGCGCGTGGGTTCTCGCCTTCCGCAATGGACAAAATACCTTCCAATAGCATTTCTCGATAACGTGACTGGCGCATAACTGTCACTTTAATTTTACTGGCGACCGGCAAAAATAATAAGTTGGCTGAGCCAATCCCATAAATAGTGGCAACGAAAGCAACAGCAATCCCGGTTCCCAGCTGCGAGGGATCAGCCAGATTGCCCATAACATGAATCAACCCCATCACCGCACCAATAATGCCGATGGTCGGTGCATAACCACCCATGCACTCGTAAAACTTAGCGGCTTGTAAATCACGGTCTTCTTGGGTGTATAAATCCACCTCTAAAATACTGCGGATGCCTTCAGACTCCATGCCATCCACCAGCAGTTGCAAGCCTTTTTGCGCATAAGGATCAGTCTCTGCTTCAGCAACAGTTTCCAAACCCAGCAAGCCATCTTTGCGCGCCGTCATACTCCAACCAACCACATTATTAATAGCATTGGGCAAATTCGCATGCGGTGGGAACAGCACCCAGCTGATAATTTGTATAGCGCGTTTAAAATGACTGACCGGCGTTTGCAATAAGGCTGCACCAAAAGTGCCACCAAATACAATTAACGCGGCCGGCCCATTGATCAAGGCACTGACATGGCCGCCCTCAAGGTAATTGCCACCAATGATAGCGACAAACGCCATCACCAGGCCCACCAAACTGAGCATATCCATCAGCTGCAGGCCTCAATTAAGTAGCCGCCAATATCATCGAGGGTGTAGACAAAATCAGCCAAGTCTGCTTTAACCACCGCCATTGGCATGCCATAAATCACACAACTGGCTTCATCTTGCGCCCAAACTTGACTGCCAGCCTGCTTAAGCATTCGCGCGCCTTCACGGCCGTCAGCGCCCATTCCAGTTAACACTACAGCCAAAACTTTATCGTTAAACACCTTAGCTGCAGAACCAAAGGTAATGTCAACGCTAGGCTTATAGCTGAGGCGTTCATCACCGGGCAAAATACGTATCGCCCCGCGCCCATCAATCATCATCTGCTTGCCACCCGGCGCTAACAGCGCTAAGCCTGGACGTAAAATATCGCCTTCTTCAGCCTCTTTCACATCAATTTGGCACAGCTTATTTAAACGCTCAGCAAAGGCATAGGTAAACGCGGCGGGCATATGTTGCACAATCACAATAGGTGCAGGAAAACTGGCTGGCAGTTGGGTTAAAACCCGCTGCAAAGCAACAGGTCCACCGGTTGAAGTACCAATGGCCACCAATTTATATGCTTTACGTCGTGGACTGGTTGTAGAGGCCTGTACCGGCGCTTCATTGGCAATTAATGTGTTGCGTAACAGTGCTGCTGTCCGCGCGCTACGCTCTGGCGCTGGCGCAGGTGATGGCGTAGGTGCTGGAGTTGGCAAAGGACTACGCGCTGCCGAGCTTCGTAACGCTGGCGTTGCGCTTGTTTTAACCGCAACTGAGCTGCTTGCGCCAGAGCCTAAAGGAGTGCTTGCAGGCGACCACACGCGGCGATTGCTCTTGGAGAGCAAATGCACTTTATCGCATAGCATCTGTTTTACTTTTTGTGGATTTCTAGAAATATCTTCAAAATTTTTCGGCAGATAATCTAAAGCCCCCGCATCTAAGGCATCTAACGTGACCCGTGCACCTTCATGGGTCAACGAAGAAAACATTAACACCGGCGTAGGACAACGCTGCATAATGTTTTTAACCGCAGTAATGCCATCCATCACCGGCATTTCATAGTCCATGGTGATCACATCAGGCTTTAAAGCTAGAGTTTGCTCAACCGCCTCACGCCCATTAGAGGCTGTACCCACCACTTCAATATTGCTGTCAGAAGAGAGTATTTCCGTCAATCTACGCCTAAAAAAGCCAGAATCATCAACCACCAGAACCTTGACTGTCATACCCACTCCAAAAACTGCACTGATGCTTAGTTAAGCTTAATAACGCTGTCCATAACTTTTCAGCAAACCAGGAATATCTAAAATCAATGCGATACGTCCATCACCGGTAATGGTTGCTCCAGACATTCCTGGCGTACCGTGCAGCATTTTACCTAAAGGCTTAATGACCACTTCTTCTTGGCCCACCAGCTGATCGACTACGCAACCGATGCGCTGATTACCAACAGTCAAAATCACCACATGCCCATCGGTTTGCTCAGCATGTGCTTCTTTAGGTAATAACCAGTGCTTTAAATAAAATAAAGGCAGCGCCTTATCGCGCACAATGACAACTTCTTGACCATCAACCACATTAGTGCGCGATAAATCTAGATGAAAGATTTCATTCACGTTAACCAGTGGAAAAGCAAAAGCTTGATTCCCCAGCATCACCATTAAGGTCGGCATAATGGCTAAGGTCAACGGAACTTTAATCACCACTTGCGAACCTTTACCCGGTGTCGAGTGCACATACACCGAACCGTTCAGCTGGGCAATCTTGGTTTTAACCACGTCCATACCCACACCGCGGCCTGACACATCGGAGACTTCTGTTTTAGTTGAAAAGCCTGCAGCAAAAATCAGGTTATAGCACTCAGCCTCGGAAAGACGATCCGCGGCTTCACGATCGAGCATGCCTTTTTCTACCGCCTTATCGCGCAACACATTAGCGTCCATTCCTTTACCATCATCACTGATGGTCAGCTGAATATGATCGCCTTCTTGCGCTGCAGAAAGAATCACGCAGCCTTCACGCTCTTTACCCACAGCCTCGCGATCATCGGGCGATTCAATACCATGATCCACTGAGTTACGTACTAAGTGCACCAAAGGATCGGCTAAGGCCTCGACGAGATTTTTGTCTAAGTCTGTTTCCTCACCGACCAGCTCTAAACGAATTTCTTTTTTCAGATTACGCGCCATATCCCGAACCAATCGCGGGAAACGACCAAATACCTTTTTAATCGGCTGCATGCGGGTTTTCATCACCGCAGCTTGTAAGTCACCAGTCACAACATCTAAATGACTGACCACTTTGGACATGGTTTCATCATCGCTGTTCAGCCCTAAACGCACCAAGCGGTTGCGCACAAGCACCAGCTCACCCACCATATTCATAATGTCATCGAGACGCGCCGTATCTACGCGCACCGTTGTTTCAACTTCTGGGGCGGCGTTCCCCGCAGGCCGCGCTGGGCGACTCGCTGCAGCAGACTTTTTAGGTGCTGCCGCGGTACTCGAAGGTTTATCTTTTGGCACAGCACTCTGCGCTGCAGCATCAGGTGCTGTGTTGGAGCTGGCTGCTGGCTTTTTAGGTGTAACCTGAAACTTACCTTTGCCATGCAGCTGATCCAGTAATGACTCAAACTCATCATCAGTGATCAGCTCAGAGTCTGTAGCAGCGCTGTCAGCAGCGGTATCTTGGGTATCGTTTGCGACAGTTTGAGTGTGCTCTACAAGCGCTTCAGTATTGAATTGACCTGCACCATGCAACTGATCTAGCAACGCTTCAAATTCATCATCAGTGATCTCATCTGAAGCTGCAGCAGCCTTTTCTGAAGGCTCTGGCGTTGCTGGCACCTCACTGGTCACCGGGCCATGCAACTGATCAAGTAACGCCTCAAACTCATCATCCGTAATAATCTCACTTTCGGAGCTCACCGGCGTACTGTCGCTCGTCTCTGCAATAGCTCCTAGCAACTGTTCAAACTCTGCATCAGCCTGAGCATCTGCGCCAGACGGCACTTCGGCAACTACATCCTGCGGCTCGCTGACTGCGGCAGCAACTTCTTCAGGCTGAGCTAAACGCGCTAAAGCATCCAACAACTCATCTGTGGCGGGTGTCAAAGGTGAGCCTGCGCGCACTTCTTGGAACATCGCATTAACGCTGTCTAAGGCTTGCAAAACCACGTCCATCAAATCAGGCGTGACGCGACGCTCACCTTTACGCAAAATATCAAAAACGTTTTCAGCAACGTGACAGCAGGCCACCAACTCATTGAGCTGTAAAAACCCTGCACCACCTTTTACCGTATGGAAGCCACGAAAAATAGCATTAAGCAGATTCATATCGTCAGGGCTACCTTCCAGCTCAACCAGCTGTTCCGATAGCAATTCTAGAATCTCTCCGGCCTCCACTAAGAAGTCTTGGAGGATCTCTTCATCTGCATCAAAGCCCATCTACGTGCCCCCTAAAACCCTAAACTCGACAACAGGTCATCTACATCCACTTGATCGCTTACCACATCATCTTGTTTATCGGCACGAACTTGTGGACCTTCACCTGTACTGATGTTTTTTTCTTTCTTCTGTTTTTTGCGCAACGCCTCAACGGGATGTTCAATACCCACGACTCGATCAACCTGCCCCGCCATAACCACCAGTTTTAACAGGTTATTTTCAATATCAGCGATCAGGCTCATCACCCGTTTAATCACTTGACCGGTCAAGTCTTGAAAGCCTTGCGCCATCATAATTTCATTTAAATTCGCCGAAAGCTGATCACTGTCATGCAAACTGCGCGACAAAAAATCCTCAATGCGCTTAGCCAGACGTCGAAACTCATCAGCTTGCATGTCGCGGCGCATAAAGCGCTGCCAATCACTGATCAAACTTTGCGCTTCGTAGCTGATGTAGTTCACCAGTGGCGCACTTTTTTCAACCAAATCAATGGCACTATTAGCCGCTTGATCCGTCATATTGACCACATACTGCAAACGCTCAGACGCATCGGTGATTTGCGACATTTCTTTGGCATGCGGATTACGCGGATCAATATCAAAGTCAATGATTGCATTATGCAACTCGCGGGTTAACCGCCCAACCTCAAGGTATAAGATGCGCTCGCGCACCTGACTTATTTGCGCAATAATGCGCTCCGCTTCCTGCAAGTCACCTTGCTCAAGACTCCGCTGCAACTGTGGGGCATGCAGTGCTACCGCTGATGAAAATTCAGTCTCACTGCTTTTCTTGTGTTCCATAATGTCCTCACAGCCTGTGTTCAGCCGTTAACCCGCTCAAAGATTTTGTTAATTTTATCTTCAAGTGCTTGCGCGGTGAACGGCTTGACCACATAACCATTCACCCCAGCTTGTGCGGCGGCAATGATTTGGTCACGCTTAGCTTCCGCGGTCACCATCAGCACTGGCAAATGCTTGAGCTTCTCATCTGCACGCACATGGCGCAGCAAATCAAGACCACTCATAATGGGCATATTCCAGTCGGTGACTAGAAAATCAAAATTCCCACTCTGCAACATGGGTAAAGCTGTTGCGCCATCATCCGCTTCAGCCGTATTGGTAAAGCCGAGGTCACGCAAGAGGTTCTTTATGATCCGTCGCATCGTTGAAAAATCATCAACAATGAGGATTTTCATATTTTTATCCAAGCCAACCTCCAAGCCATTTTAATTCAGTCTTACTTATATAAAGACTGTCAGTCATCACCATAAAACTCAGCCGATGTTGTATTTATTCACGCCAATCTGCTAAACGCGCTCTTAAACGCGCCGCACATTGACTGTGTAACTGACTCACGCGTGACTCACTTACACCCAACACTTCGCCAATTTCTTTTAAATTTAATTCTTCATCATAATACAAGGACAGCACCAAGCGTTCACGCTCAGGCAAGCCTTCAATCGCATCCGCAAGTGCTTGTTTGAAATGTGCTTTTTCAACATCTCGCCCCGGCTCTTGTTGAGTGCTATATGTATCAAACTGATCCCCTTCATCCAGGAGATCATCAAAACTAAACAACCGACTGCCTTGGGTATCACTTAAAATCGCATAATACTCTTCTAAACTTAGGTTAAGTTCGGCTGCCACTTCCAAATCTTTAGCGTCACGCCCCGTACGGGCTTCAATGCTGCGTACCGCCTCACTGACCATACGTGTATTACGATGCACTGAACGCGGTGTCCAATCGCCTTTGCGCAGCTCATCGAGCATGGCGCCACGGATTCGGATGCCAACAAAAGTATCAAAGCTTGCGCCTTTGCTGGCATCAAATTTTTTCGCTGCTTCCAAAAGGCCAATCATTCCCGCCTGAATCAAGTCTTCAACTTGCACACTGGCCGGCAAACGACCCAGCATATGGTAAGCAATACGTTTAACTAATGGCGCATGCTGCTCAATCAACAATGCCGAAGCATCCGCTGCTTGCGCCTTGGTGTACATTTGCAGGCCTTTAGATCTTGTCATGCACTTTATTCCGTTCCAGTGTGGCTCACCAATCGCTCCACAAAAAACTCTAAATGCCCACGCGGGGTAGTCGGTAAAGGCCAGCTATCAATCTGTTGCGCCATATTTTTAAACGCTAACGAGCTCTTTGCTCGCGGAAAAGCATCATACACTGCTCGTTGTTTTTGTACTGCTTTGCGCACCATTTCATCGTAAGGTACAGCACCTAAATACTGCAAAGTCACATCATCTAAAAAACGCTCGGTCACATGCACCAGCTTATTAAACAAATTGCGACCTTCTTGTGGGTTATGGGCCATATTGGCCAAAACCCGAAAACGGGTCATAGCATGACTGCGGTTAAGTAATTTAATCAAGGCATAGGCGTCAGTGATCGAGGTGGGCTCATCACACACAACCATAATAACTTCTTGTGCGGCCTGCACAAAACTGGTCACTGAGTCACCGATTCCTGCAGCGGTATCAATGATTAAGACATCAATATTGTCCCCTAAATCGCTAAATGCCTGAATCAAGCCGGCATGCTGCATTGGCGTCATCTCGACCATGCTCTGTGTGCCTGAGGAGGCCGGTACAATTTTAATGCCCCCGGGCCCGGCTAATAGCACATCGCGCAAGTCGCACTTACCGTCCATCACATCAGCCAAAGTGTGCGTCGGTTGCAAGCCAAGTAACACGTCGACATTCGCTAAACCAAAATCAGCATCAAGCAAAACCACTTTACGGCCCAAAGCAGCCAATGCCACCGAGAGGTTCACCGACACATTTGTCTTGCCCACGCCGCCTTTACCACCGGTAACGGCAATCACTTGTACGGGCTGTTTCTGTTTACTTGTCATTATTTAATACCTTGCTCGCTGAACTCTAGCCCACATACTGTGTAGCCAGCGAAGATCCTACACACATTTGCGCCATTATATCTTCCGTAGGCTCTTCTGATCCTTGCAGACTGACGGCGCGACTGACCAACTGATGACTACGCGGCACTTGCAAATCATCAGGTATTTTAGGGCCGTCGGTAGTATAGGCTACCGGCAAGTTATGGCCAATCGCCATACCCAGCGCCTCCCCCATATTTACCGACTCATCCAACTTAGTAATAATACAACCAGCTAAACCACAGCGCTTATAGGCGTGCCATGCTGCTTTTAAAACTTGTGCTTGACTGGTTGCAGCCATCACCAAGTAGTTTTTCGCTTTTATACCAGGCGCGGCTAAATTATCGAGCTGCAATCCTAAAGCAGGATCACTGGCCGGCAAGCCTGCTGTATCCACTAAAACCACACGCTTATGCGCCAAAGGTTTTAATGTATCCACCAATGTTTCTCCATCGGCGACATAACTGACCGGAATATTTAAAATACGCCCTAAGGTTTTCAGCTGCTCCTGCGCACCAATGCGATAGCTGTCCATGCTGACTAAAGCGATATTATTGACACCATGCGCCAGTACATAGCGCGCCGCCAATTTCGCGAGTGTTGTGGTTTTACCCATGCCTGCCGGACCCACTAAGGCTATCACACCCTCATCCGCCATCGGCTCAGTATTGGGTGTACGAATGCTGTGCGTTAAATAAGCCAAAGCCATACGCCAAGCTTTTTGCTGATCTTTTTCATGAGCTACACGCTCCAGCACAGGGCGCACAATATCGGCGGGCAAACCCATTTTTTGAAAACGTTTCCACAGTGCAGCATGCACCGGCTGCTGTGTACGCATGGTGTTCCAAGCCATATTACCCAGCTGCATTTCCAACAGCTCACGCAAACTATTTAACTCGGAGCGCATGGCGGCAAACTCGGCGTTATGAGCTGGGCTTGCTGCGAGCGGTTGCGCTGCAGCCGGCGCAGGGCTTACACGCTGCATCACCTGCTCAAGCAATTGGCGGTCCTTACCGGTAACGCCCTCCTCGTCACGCGCCTGCAAGCTTGCATGAGCCTGAAGAATTTGCGCCTGAGTCTTGCGCAGCTCTGCCTCTAACGCCGGATTAGGACGTGAGACCGAAGGCTGCACTTGATAATCAAGGGCAGCAGTTAACTCAACACCACCAGCAACACGTCGCGTGGAAATAATGGCCGCATCCGCGCCCAACTCATCCCGCACCCGATTCATCGCTTGTCGCATATCTGCTGCAAAATATCGTTTGACTTGCATAAGTCAGCCCTCGATTAATTTTGTCCTACCGTTGCCACGATAGTGACCTGCTTATTATCCGGGATCTCTTGGTAAGCCAACACATGAATGCTGGGTACGGCTAACCGTGCAAAACGCGACATCATCGCTCGAATCTGACCTGCCACTAATAACACCACTGGCTTGCCGAGCATTTCCTGACGCTGCGCCGCCTCAACCAGAGACCGCTGTAGTTTTTCTGCCATTCCTGGTTCCAAGAGCACGCCCTCATTTGAACCTTGTCCGGCCTTCTGCATACTACTAAGCAATATCTGTTCCAACCTTGGCTCAAGCGTGATAACAGGCAGCTCAGGCTCAAGCCCGACAATGCTTTGCACGATTGCGCGGGATAGTGCCACGCGCACGGCAGCAACAATAACGTCAGGATCTTGACTACGCGTCACTGTATCTGCGATGGCTTCAGCGATACTGCGGATATCACGCACAGGTACTTGCTCTTGCAGCAAGCTTTGTAAAATTTTTAATAGCGTGGACAGTGACACCATGCCTGGCACCAGCTCTTCAGCCAGCTTAGGCGAGCTTTTCGACAATACCTGCATCAACTGCTGCACTTCTTCATGCCCGAGCAGCTCATGGGCATGTTTATTTAAAATTTGATTCAAATGCGTCGCAACAACAGTACTGGTATCAACTACGGTGTAGCCCAAAGACTGCGCTTGATCACGCTGGTTAGGCTCAATCCACACGGCTTCCAAGCCAAAGGCTGGGTCATGGGTGGCAATACCGCTCAAGGTGCCAAAAACTTGACCCGGATTAATCGCCAATTCACGCTCTGGATAGACCTCTGCTTCAGCCACCGTGACCCCCATCAAAGTCAGGCGATAAACATTGGGCAATAAATCCAAATTATCGCGAATATGCACCGATGGCATTAAAAAGCCTAAATCCTGCGACAATTTTTTGCGCACCCCCTTAATGCGTGCCAGCAACTGACCGCCTTGGTTGCGGTCAACCAGCGGAATCAAGCGATAGCCGACCTCTAAACCGACCATATCCACGGGGGTCACATCATCCCAGCCTAGTTCGCGATTTTCCGCACTGACGGGCGCAGGCAACTGCTCTAAATCGCGCTGCTCCTGCGCAACCAACGCCAATTCTTTTTTATTCTCACGCTGCCAAATTAAAAACGCACCGCCCGCTGCCAGCAATCCAAGGCCAATAAATGATAGATGAGGCATGCCAGGCACAGCACCCATAGCAATAAGAATCGCAGCAGACACCGCCAAAGCTTTGGGTGAAGTAAACATCTGCCGATTGATTTGCTCGCCCATATCTTCGGAGGTCGTCACGCGTGTCACCATCACCGCAGCGGCAGTGGAAAGCAACAGCGATGGCACTTGCGCCACTAAACCGTCACCAATGGTCAGCAAAGCATAAACTTTACCCGCCTCAACAAAACTCATGGAATGCTGGGCAATACCAATGGCGATACCACCAATCAAGTTAATAAATAGAATCAGTAATCCGGCCACCGCATCACCGCGGACAAACTTACTCGCACCATCCATAGAGCCATAGAAGTCGGCCTCTTGCGCCACATCACTGCGACGAATTTTTGCCTGCTCTTGATCAATTAAGCCAGCGTTCAAGTCGGCATCAATCGCCATCTGCTTACCTGGCATAGCATCCAAGGTAAAGCGCGCACTGACCTCAGAAATACGGCCAGCACCTTTAGTCACAACAACAAAGTTAATAATCATTAAAATGGCAAAAACTACGGCACCAACCACATAGTTACCGCCAATCACTACTTCACCGAAGGCTTGAATCACTTTACCCGCAGCATCCCCGCCATCATGCCCATGCAGTAAAACCACACGGGTCGAAGCGACGTTGAGCGCCAAGCGCAGCAAGGTTGCGACCAGCAAAATGGTTGGAAAGGCAGCAAAGTCCAAAGGCCGCATAGCATAGACGCCGACCAACAGCACCACTATTGATAACGCAATATTAAAGGTGAAAAGAATATCCAATAAGAACGGCGGAATGGGTAGCGTCATCATTCCTAAAATAACCAACAACAGCAAAGGCACGCCTAAATTACCCTGCTTAAGCAGGCTTAGACCGCTACGCATATTACTTTTGAGTTGCGCGTTATTCACAGATCATTCTCTTCTAAAATTCATGTGCTGAGGCACTCAATATTGACGCAATAACTACTGCTCCTTCTAACGATGCAAGAAGCAGTCCACCTCGCAAAAAAATATATTAGCTAAAATCATAAAGGCTGCCTCTAAGGGCAGCCTTTATGATGACACAGCCGGCTTAAAGCACCGTTTTAACTTACAAAGTTTAGCAAAACCCCGGCGGCTACAGCAGAACCAATAACACCTGCAACGTTTGGCCCCATTGCATGCATTAAGAGGAAGTTTTGCGGATTCGACTCAAGTCCCACTTTATTAGAGACTCGCGCGGCCATCGGCACTGCCGACACCCCAGCCGAACCAATCAATGGATTGATTTTATTTGTGCTGAACTTGTTCATGACCTTCGCCATAATCACACCCATTGCTGTACCCGCACTAAAAGCAATCATGCCCAACAGTAAAATACCTAAGGTTTTCATCTGCAAAAATGACTCGGCAGACAACTTAGAACCCACGGTCAAACCTAATGCAATAGTGACAATATTAATCAGCGCATTACGTGACGTATCAGCTAAACGCTCAACCACACCGCTCTCACGCATCAAGTTACCAAAGGCAAACATACCTACCAAGGGCGCAGCATCAGGCAACAACAAACCGATTAATAAGCACAACACCAAGGGGAAAATAATTTTTTCCGTCTGACTGACATGACGCAGTTGCGACATCACAATCTTACGCTCTTCAGGCGTGGTCAAAGCGCGCATAATCGGTGGCTGAATCAAAGGCACTAAGGCCATGTAAGAATATGCAGCCACAGCAATAGGGCCTAATAAGTCCGGCGCTAAGCGTGAGGTCACATAAATTGAAGTAGGCCCATCAGCACCACCAATAATAGCAATTGAAGCGGCTTCTTTAAGAGTAAACTCCAGCCCAGGAATACCCAGCATGCCAATGGCTAAGGCGCCCAATAACGTACCAAAGATACCAAACTGAGCAGCCGCACCGAGCAATAAGGTTTTCGGGTTGGCCAGCATTGGACCAAAATCGGTCATAGCGCCCACGCCCATAAAGATCAGCAGCGGAAAAACACTGGTTGGCAGACCCACATCATAGAGCAAAGTCAACAAACCGCCCGCTTCAGCCATACCTGCCGCTGGAATATTGGCCAAGACACCACCAAATCCAATTGGAATCAGTAACAGCGGCTCAAAGCCTTTGCGGATTGCCAAATACACCAAGGCTAAACACACAGCAATCATTAGAGCCTGTCCAGCCTCTAACTGATAAATACCTGTGCTCTGCCATAAACCTAAGAGCTTATCCATTGTTGAGCCCTCAAGAAATTGTCAGCAGGCTATCGCCAACCGACACTGCATCGCCAACTTTCACATCGACGCTAGCGATTACACCCGCGCGGAAAGCACAAATTTCAGTTTCCATTTTCATGGCCTCTAAAATCATCACCACTTCACCTTCTGCAACGCTCTGCCCTGGCTTAACCAATACTTTAAAAATATTACCAGCCAAGGGTGCGCCCTGAGGATCACCTGCTCCAGCTGGAACTGGCGCAGGCTCACAGGCAGTGGCGGCACCTATAGGTTTTAAGCCTTCAATATCGCCACCTTCATTCACTTGTATAACAAAGGTTTTACCATTGACCTCAACAGTATAGGCTTGCGGCCCCGTTGCTTGCTCCAGCAGCTCATGACCTGTAGGTACAGGTTCAAACGCATCAGGATTGTCACGGTTCTCCAAGAACTTCAGGCCAATTTGCGGGAATAACGCATAGGTCAAGACATCATCAATGAGGTTGTCTGCCAAGCGAATATTTTTCTCTTGAGCTAAAGCTTTCAGCTCGTTGGTCAGCTTCTCAATTTCATTGTCCAACAAGTCTGCTGGACGGCACTCCACCGGTTGCGCACCATCAAGCACCCGCGCCTGCAGTTCTTTATTAAAAGGTGCAGGTGCAGCGCCATATTCGCCTTTAAGCACCCCAGCGGTTTCCTTCGTGATGGACTTATAACGCTCGCCAGTCAATACGTTAATTACAGCCTGAGTACCGACAATTTGCGATGTTGGGGTGACCAACGGAATAAAGCCCAAGTCCTCGCGCACACGAGGAATTTCTGCCAAGACTTCATCAAACTTATCACCGGCACCTTGCTCTTTAAGCTGGCTTTCCATATTGGTCAGCATACCGCCCGGCACTTGCGCAACCAAAATGCGCGAATCTACACCTTTTAGGTTGCCTTCAAATTTAGCGTATTTTTTCCGCACTTCACGGAAGTAGGCGGCCACCTCTTCCAGCAACAATAGATCCAGACCCGTATCATGCTCAGTGTTCTGGAACATCGCGACCACCGACTCAGTTGGCGAATGGCCATAGGTCATCGACAGCGAAGAAATAGACGTATCAACGTTATCGATACCGGCTTCGACCGCCTTGAGAATTGCCACTGAGGACAAACCCGCAGTCGCGTGACACTGCATATGCACAGGAATCGATAAACTGGCTTTAAGTTTACTGACCAGCTCATAGGCCACATAGGGCGTCAAAATACCGGCCATATCCTTAATTGCAATGGAGTCTGCACCTAAGTCTTCAATTTGTTTGGCCAAATCAACCCACATTTGCATATTGTGCACAGGGCTGGTGGTGTAAGAAATCGTACCTTGCGCATGTTTACCGTTGGCTTTAACCGCTTTGAGTGCGCGATCTAAGTTGCGCGGATCATTCATCGCATCAAAGACGCGGAAGACATCCACACCATTGATCGCAGCACGCTCAACAAAGGTGTCCACGACATCATCCGCATAGTGGCGGTAGCCCAATAAGTTCTGACCGCGTAGCAGCATTTGCTGACGCGTATTGGGCATCGCTTTTTTCAGCGCACGAATACGCTCCCAAGGATCCTCGCCCAAATAACGGATGCAGGAATCAAAAGTTGCCCCACCCCAAGATTCCACAGACCAAAAACCAACCTGATCAAGTTTGCCTGCAATGGGCAGCATATCTTCTAGGCGTAAACGGGTCGCTAAAATAGATTGATGAGCATCACGTAACACAACGTCAGTAATACCGAGCGGCTTTGTCGCAGTCATTAGAAAAAACTCCGTGTAGGTACACTCAGCCGCGGCGAGCGCGGTGCTGTTTAATGGCAATTTGAATGGCTTGCAATGTATCCGCATCTACAGCTTGAACACTACCAGGCTGAACAGGAGACGCAACAACTGGGGCAGCATGCGACTCTTCCGGAGCCAAGCGCTCCAAAATAGAGGACATCATGCGAATACAAAAAATCAGTAAGATCAAAAATAAAAAAACGAGTCCCATGCCAAACAGCATGAGCTCAACGCCTTCAAGAAGGAGTTGCTGAGAAGTCATATAGGCTCCATTTCCTGACGTGCAGGGGGCAATTTTATAATTCGTGCTAATACCGCAGCTGACGCAGCCACCAGTAAATCGCAGCTAAAACGATGAAACATTAACGCGATTCTGCTCCTCTTAGCAAACAATAGAATGTTTTTTATATAGATATATGCGCAACCGTTAACATTACTGTTGCTTTTTACAACAAAAACACCGTTGCCAAACCTAAGAAAATAAAGAATCCGCCGCTATCTGTCATCGCGGTAATCAAAACACTCGAGCCTAAGGCCGGATCACGCCCTAGACGTACCATCGTCATCGGAATCAAAACCCCCATCAATGCGGCCAATAACAAGTTTAAGGTCATCGCCGCCGTCATCACCACACCCAGCGACCAGCTGTCATACAGCAACCAAGCAACAAGCCCAATGACACCCCCCCAAATCACGCCATTGATAAAAGCAACACCCAGCTCTTTGCGCATTAAGCGTGAGGTATTACCTGTGGACAACTGATCCAAGGCCATAGCACGCACTATCATGGTAATGGTTTGGTTGCCTGAATTACCGCCAATCCCTGCAACAATCGGCATTAATGCGGCCAAAGCCACCAGCTTTTCAATAGAACCTTCAAATAAACCAATCACACGCGACGCAACAAATGCCGTAATCAGGTTAATCGCTAGCCATGCCCAACGGTTTTTCAAGGATTTCCACACCGAGGCAAAAATATCTTCTTCTTCACGCAAACCGGCACGGCTTAAAACTTCGCTTTCCGACTCTTCGCGAATCAAGTCAACCATCTCATCAACGGTTAAGCGACCAATCAGCTTGCCACTTTTCTCAATCACTGGCGCTGAAACTAAGTTATAGCGCTCAAAAGCCTGCGCAGCAAAAGAACCATCTTCATCCGGATAAAAAGTTACCGGATCATCAGCCATAACCTCATGCACCGTACATTCAGGGTCGTTCACCAATAAACGCTTGATTGGCAACACACCTTTAAGGATGCCGGCAATATCCACCACAAAAAGCTTATCGGTTTGGTCTGGTAACTCTTTTAAGCGGCGCAAATAACGTAAGACCACTTCCAAAGTCACATCCTCACGGATAGTCACCATTTCAAAGTCCATAATCGCACCGACTTGCTCGTCCTCATAAGACAGTGCAGATCGAACCCGTTCGCGCTGCTGGGCATCCAGAGACTCCATCAAGCCCTGCACCACATCACGCGGCAGTTCCGGCGCTAAATCTGCTAACTCATCGGCATCTAGATCCTTAGTCGCGGCGATAATTTCCTGCGCATCCATGTCTGCAATCAGTGTTTCACGCACAGCGTCGGACACTTCCAACAGGATGTCACCATCACTTTCTGCGCGCACCAATTGCCACACAGTCAGGCGATCCTCTAAAGGTAAAGCCTCAAGAATATAAGCGATATCAGCTGAGTGCAGATCATCTAGTTTTTGCTGCAGCTCAGCTAGATGCTGTTGTTGCACCAAGGCATCAACACGCTCTTGACGGTCACTGCCTTGCCGCGCAACGCTTTCCTCAATCAATCGATGTCGTTGCAAGAGCTCAAGAACCTGGGAAAAACTCTCTTGAAGGCGTTCTTGGGGTTTTCTCTCTTCAACTTCAGACATAAATGAGGTGCTCCACCCTTATACTTAGATCAATAAGGGACTAATCAAATGCGCATGGTGATTGCTCAATGGGAAGAAACTTTCTACTGAAAAATCATGACCAACCAGTTCTAACTGGCCTATAACGCATAATAATACCACTGTAGCTCAGCTTTGCACCTAACAATTAGGCTGCGCCGCATAGTAAAACAGCAATCACACTGGCTATTTAAGCAATTGCAACTACACTGAATTGCACACCCTGCATGACGCTATGCAAAAGCCTCTTTATATTGTCAAGGATGACCTATGCGCAAATTTTTCTATAGCAGCCTTCTGCTCACTGTGCTCGCAGCCCCATCCGTAAGTGCGGCCAGCCAAGTCTATAAATGCATTGCTAGTAATGGAGCTATTACCTTCAGTGATAGCCACTGCCCGAGCGATAGCACGCAAAGTACCCATCACCTTGCCGCGCCCATGACCATTCGCGGCCTGTCAGATAGCGATATTCAAAAAAGCTTAAGTAGGCGCCAGCGTAGTACAACAACTGTAACCGTTATCGCAGAGGATCCGCCCCGCTGCGGCAGCTTTGATCCCAGGCAGAGGCGTACAGACTTAGTGCGCAAACATGTAAAAAGCGGTATGAGTCAAGCTGAAGTAGAAAGCATGTTTGGCAAACCCATCAAGCAACGCAGCCACAACGGCACAATCAGCGCCACCTACCGCAGTGCTAAAGGTCAGCAACGCAGCGTGCGTTTCAATGAGCATGGCTGCGTGCCTTAGACAGGACAATCCAAGACTCTGGCAGCATGCTCTAAAGATACACTCAGACAAATAACAGGCAAAAAAAAACCTGCAATCAATGCAGGTTTTTTAATATGGCGGACTCAGGAGGATTCGAACCTCCGACCGCTCGGTTCGTAGCCGAGTACTCTATCCAGCTGAGCTATGAGTCCGTTGTGGCGCGTATTATAGAGCTATTTAATTGATAATCAAGAAGTTTTTATAATTAAAACTCTTTGACTCGATTTACTCTGCAATACTAAAAATGGCGGAGAGGGAGGGATTCGAACCCTCGACACCCTTTTGAGGTGTACTCCCTTAGCAGGGGAGCGCCTTCGGCCTCTCGGCCACCTCTCCGTAACACGGTGCGTATATTACCCATATTTTTAGTAATTGCAAAGTAAAAAATCAAAAAATATCAAATACTTGTGTCTTCCTGCTCTTCTTTCTCTTTTTGGATGCGCTGATAGATCTCTTCACGGTGCACAGCAATCTCTTTTGGCGCGTTAACACCAATGCGAACCTGATTGCCTTTGACACCCAACACAGTGACCGTCACCTCATCACCAACCATCAGTGTTTCTCCAACACGACGCGTTAAAATCAACATTTTAAATCTCCTTGTAACAACGGTTTAGGTTTACAGTCTGCTTCTGTAAGTTATAGATAGAGTACACCCACCAGGGCCACTTGAACACGATGAGCGCCCCTTATTTATTAGCTGGGACAGTTAAATTGTCTTATCACACTAATAAATTACGTAAAGCGCAGTCAAACAGCGCTTAAATTTTTGCCAACTACTACTTATTCTGGCGCATCCAACCCAAAGGCTGTATGTAAAGCACGCACAGCCAATTCCACATATTTCTCATCAATAACCACTGAAACCTTAATCTCTGATGTGGAAATCATTTGAATATTAATATTTTCTTTGGCCAAGGCTTCAAACATACTACTGGCCACTCCAGGATGCGAGCGCATGCCAACGCCAACAATAGACACCTTAGCAATGCTAGTAGTTCCTGCCACCTCGCCTGCGCCAATATCTTTTGCAGTCGTTTGCAGTATTTCTAAGGCCTTGTCATAGTCAAGATTACCTACGGTAAAGGTAAAGTCTGTGGTGTTATCCTGTGCAACGTTTTGCACAATCATATCAATATCAATATTAGCGGCACTGATTGGCCCTAAGATTTTGAAAGCAACCCCAGGTGTATCCGGTACGCCGCGAATGGTTAACTTGGCTTCATCACGATTAAAAGCGATACCAGAAATAATCGGCTGTTCCATGCAATCCTCATCATCAGTAGTAATAAGAGTGCCTGGGCCCTCTTGAAAGCTATGCAATACTCGCAATGGCACATTGTACTTACCGGCAAACTCTACAGAGCGTAACTGCAGAATTTTTGAACCTAGGCTGGCCATTTCAAGCATTTCTTCAAAAGTGATGCGATCTAAGCGCTGCGCTTTAGACACCACCCGCGGGTCTGTGGTGTAGACGCCATCCACATCCGTATAGATATGGCATTCATCCGCTTTAAGTGCAGCAGCCAAAGCAACCGCCGTGGTATCAGAGCCTCCGCGACCCAGCGTGGTGATATTACCTTGCTCATCGACCCCCTGAAAACCAGCAACAATCACAACTTTGCCGGCTTTTAACTGCTCATGCACCTTGTGCTCATCAATGGTTAAAATACGTGCTTTGCCATGCTCACTGTCGGTTACAATCGGCACTTGCGCGCCCGTAAAGGATATCGCCGGCACACCTATTTTATTGAGCGCAATGGCGAGCAAGGCAATAGTCACTTGCTCACCTGTAGCAATCATCACATCCATTTCGCGCAAGGATGGTTTAGCACATACCTGCTTAGCCAGAGCCAATAAACGGTTGGTTTCACCGCTCATTGCCGAAACCACTACAACAATGTCATCGCCCGCCGCTCGAAACTTTGCTACTTTTTCAGCAACTTGTTCAATACGTTCAGGCGAGCCCACTGAAGTGCCACCAAACTTTTGTACGATTAACGCCATTTTACTGCCGCCTTATCTATCGTTAGCGTTTAAAACACTTGGAAAAGCACCTATGCATGCATGAAGGCTGTTGCGCATGAACAGGCTCAGCTGCAGGCCAGCTCAGCCTATGCTCTCTGCCGTGCAACTTGCCTCTGATTCTGCACTAGAGCTCTTTAGCAGCCCAGACGCCTGGGTAGCAAAACCTTCTACACTCAGGCTATTAGGTGCTTGAGTCGTTAGTTTTGACGGGCTACAAACTCTGCGGCCACAGCTAAAGCAGCATCCAGCTGAGCCAGTTCCACTCCGCTGCCTTGCGCCATATCAGGACGCCCACCACCTTTACCGCCCACCACTGCCGTGGCCTGCTTCATTAGATCACCGGCTTTAAATTGCCCTGTCAGATCTTTTGTCACGCCAGCCACCAACACAATGCGCTCATTGTGTACACCACCGAGCAAAATAACAGCGCTGCCCAGCTTATTCTTAAGCTGATCCAGCAAGGTGAGTAAGTCTTTACCTTCCAAACCATCAAGACGTGCGGCCAAAACCTTCACGCCATTGACGTCAACAGCCGATGCAGCCAAATCACTACCGGCTGCGCTCGCTGCTTTAGCTTTGAGCTGCTCAACTTCTTTTTCTAAACTGCGCTGCTGATCCAGCAAGCCTTGCAGCTTATCCAAAACGTTGTCACGCGTGCCTTTAACAAGGTTCATGGCCTGTTTCAGTTGCTCTTCGGCACCTGTCAACCAATTCCAAGCAGCAACACCAGTGAGGGCTTCAATACGACGCACACCGGCCGCTACACCGCCTTCGCTGATGATTTTAAACAGACCAATATCACCGGTACGCTCTGCGTGAATACCCCCGCACAGCTCAACCGAGAAACCATCGGCCATACTCAACACGCGCACTTCATCACCGTATTTCTCGCCAAACAAGGCCATTGCGCCTTTTTCTTTGGCCGTTTCAATATCAGTGACTTCGGTGCACACCGCCGTATTATTACGAATTTCTTGATTAACACGCTCTTCTAAAGCTTTGATTTGCTGCGCGGTGACTGCTTCAAAGTGGCTAAAGTCAAAACGCAAACGCTGACTATCGACCAGTGAGCCTTTTTGCTGCACGTGCTCACCTAAAATCTCCCGCAGCGCGGCATGCAATAAGTGCGTCGCCGAGTGATTTAACGCGGTGGCATGGCGTACTTGATCATCCACTTGCGCAGACAAGGCATCGCCAACTTGCACAGTGCCTTGGAGAATAGATCCATGATGCAAAAAGGCATGACCGCTTTTTGTGGTATCAGTAATTTCAATGCGCAAATGCTCGCCAACTAAGTAGCCGCAATCGCCCACCTGACCACCGGACTCAGCATAGAAAGGCGTGCGATCTAACACAATAACCACTTGATCGCCTTCAAGAGCGGATGCAACGCTAGCACCGTCCTTGAGAATCATCTGCACCTGTGCATCAGACTGATGTTCTTGATAACCCAAAAACTCAGTTTCGCTATCAATTTTAACCAGCGCATTGTAGTCAATACCGAAGGAGCTGGCGGAACGCGCGCGTTCACGTTGCGCCTGCATTTCACGCTCAAAGCCATCCTCGTCCACCGTCAACTCACGCTCACGGGCGATATCCGCGGTTAAGTCCATCGGAAAGCCGTAGGTGTCATAGAGTTTGAACACCACAGAACCTGGGATCACATCACCTTCGAGATGGGCTAAATCTTGCTCAAGAATGCGCAAACCCTGCTCTAAGGTTTTGGCAAACTGCTCTTCTTCAGTTTTTAAAATACGTTCAATATGAGCTTGCTGTTGTTTTAATTCAGGGAAAGCTTCACCCATCTCTTCAACCAGCGCTGCAACAATCTTATAGAAGAAGCTGCCTGTTGCACCGAGCTTATGGCCATGGCGGCAAGCGCGGCGAATAATGCGGCGCAGCACATAACCGCGACCATCATTGGACGGCACAACACCATCAGCAATTAAAAAGCTACAGGAACGAATATGGTCGGCAATCACTTTCAGCGATGGATTGTCATTGTTCTCACAGCCGACGGCCTTAGCGACAGCACTCAGCAAATGCTGGAACAAATCAATTTCGTAGTTGGAATTCACATGCTGCAATACCGCGCTGATACGCTCAAGCCCCATTCCGGTATCCACACTGGGTGCTGGCAGTGGATGCATCACACCATCAGCCGTGCGGTTGAACTGCATAAAGACGTTATTCCAAATTTCGATATAACGGTCACCGTCTTCTTCTGGTGAACCTGGAGGACCGCCCCAAATATGCTCACCGTGGTCAAAGAAAATTTCTGTGCAAGGTCCGCACGGACCGGTATCACCCATCGCCCAGAAGTTATCCGACGCATAAGGTGCGCCGCCGTTATCGCCGATACGAATCATCCGCTCGGTGGGAATACCGACTTCTTTAACCCAGATATCATAGGCTTCATCATCGGTTTCATAGACAGTCACCCAGAGTTTTTCTTTAGGTAAATTCAGCCATTGCTCTGAGGTTAAAAACTCCCAGGCGTAATGAATCGCATCACGCTTAAAGTAATCACCAAAGCTGAAGTTGCCGAGCATTTCAAAAAAAGTATGGTGACGCGCGGTATAACCGACGTTTTCCAAGTCGTTATGCTTGCCGCCAGCGCGTACGCATTTTTGACTACTAACCGCACGAGTGTAGGCGCGTTTTTCTAAACCCAAGAAGCAGTCTTTAAACTGATTCATGCCCGCATTGGTAAATAATAGCGTGGGGTCATTGGCTGGGATCAATGAGCTGGAGGCTACGCGGGTATGACCCTTTTCTTCAAAGAAGCGAAGGAAGGCTTCACGGATTTCTGCGCTTTTCATATATTCTTCCACAATTAAATAACGGTCATGCGTATTAAATACAGACGGCTGAGCGACTCAAAGGGCGCATTATATCGCTGATGCGCCCTTGCTGCAGCTTTTAGTAAAAACCGCTGGGTTAAGGATCAGTGACTGCACTCATCAGTGTGCACATGATCGTCTTCGAGCAGATCTGCTGGATCAGCCGGCTCCATTTCTAACTGCAAGCTGACTAAGTTGGTGGCTAAAGGACGCAGTAAAAGGTTGGCGTACTCGGTGTCGCCCTCTTCCACATCAACACCAATGAGTAATTGGCCATTACCGGCTGTTTGCACCCAAATTTCTTTGCCCTGCCAAATCACCGCAAAACGTGTGCAGGCAGCGGGGGTTTGTTCGCCATCATCATTTTCAAGTATCAACTGTAAATCTGTGTTCATGTTCTGTATGACCTAAATTAGAAAAACAAATAAGCGCGCAGTGCCTGTGATGCAGCACTGTGCGCTAAATAAATATGAGTTACGCCTGTGCTTGGCTGACAAACTCAATGACTGCACGCTCAAAACGCGCCAGCCCTTCATCCAAATCAGCTTGTTCAATCACTAAGCTGGGGGCAAAACGCACAACATCAGACCCCGCAACCAGCACCAGCAAGTCAGCCCGTTCTGCTGCAGCCATCAATGCACCGGCCTTACCTTTATAGGCTTGATTCAGCACAGCACCGATCAGTAAGCCTTTACCGCGCACCAATTCGAAAAGATTGTACTTCTCGCCCAATGCACGCAGTTTTGCACGTAAATATTCACCCTTCTCAATGACGCCATTTAAGACTTCAGGTGTATTAATAATATCCAATACGGCTTCACCCACAGCGCACGCCAGTGGATTGCCACCAAAAGTAGTGCCATGCGTACCCACTGATAAATGCTCGGCATATTGAGTTGTGGTGAGCATGGCTGAAATAGGAAAGCCACCTCCCAAACTTTTAGCGGTGGTCAGTACATCTGGGGTAACGCCGTAATGCTCATGGGCAAACAATTTACCGCTACGACCCATACCGGACTGCACTTCATCAAAGATCAATAGCGCATTGTATTTATCACAAAGCGCTCGCACGCCTTCAAGGTAAGCTTGCTCAGCCGGCAATACGCCGCTCTCGCCTTGAATCGGCTCTAAAATCACGGCGCAGGTGCGCTCGGAGATGGTCGCCTCCATAGCCGCTAAGTCATTATATGGCACATGGGTGATGCCTGCTGGACGCGGGCCAAAGCCTTCAGAGTATTTAGGCTGGCCACCGACATTGACGGTGAATACGGTACGGCCGTGGAAGCTGTTGAGCGCGGAAATAATTTCGTATTTATCAGCTCCAAAACGATCATGCGCAACTCTTCGTGCCAGTTTCAACGCGGCTTCATTGGCCTCGGCGCCAGAGTTACTGAAAAATACGCGATCAGCAAAAGTCGCTGCAGTCAGCTTACGTGCTAAGCGCAGCGCTGGCTCATTGGTAAAGACGTTGGAGACATGCCACAGTTTGTGTGCTTGAGTTGTTAATGCCTCAACCAGCGCAGGGTGGCAGTGGCCTAGACCATTCACGGCAATGCCACCGGACAGGTCAATCAGTTCGCGTCCACTTTGATCCCAGAGTCGCGATCCTGCGCCGCGCACTGGAACAAAGCCAGCGGGTGCATAGTTTGGGACCATAACTTGATCAAAATCAGCGCGACTGACCTGCGCCTCTTGAATGGACATGCCTGCTCTCCTGGATAAAAATCCTGTTATATAAAAGACAATTGAAAAATGTACTGCTAAAACACCCGCTATAGTA
>JAAYFI010000117.1 GCA_012728315.1 Gammaproteobacteria bacterium | reverse complement strand
CCTTTAGCGCTGGTGTATGGCGAAGCGATGACCGCTTTGCCTATGGATTTGTATATTCCACCTGATGCTTTAGAAGTGATTTTGGAAGCTTTTGAAGGGCCGCTGGTTTTACTGCTGTATCTAATTCGCAAAGAAAACATCGATATTCTTGATATTCAAGTCGCGCAAATCACCCATCAATACATGGGTTATGTCGAGCTAATGAAAGCGGTGCGCCTTGAGTTGGCCGCTGAATACCTAGTGATGGCCGCCATGCTGGCTGAAATTAAGTCGCGCATGCTGTTACCACGCAGCCGCCACAGTGCAGCCGATGAAGAAGACGATCCGCGCGCTGAGTTGATTCGTCGCCTGCAAGAATACGAGCGGATTAAAACGGCAGCAGAAGACTTAGATGAAATCCCACGCTTAGGTCGCGATGTGTTTATTGCAAAGGCTGTGGCACCGGATGCGCGCAGCCGTCGCTTAGTACCTGATGTGGCTTTTGAAGAGGTGTTATTGGCCATGGCTGAAGTGTTACGCCGCGCCAATATGTTTGAAAGCCATCAAATTAGCCGTGAAACCTTATCCACCCGTGAGCGCATGAGCATGGTGCTAGAAGCCTTGCGAGATGGCAGCTTTGTGCCCTTTGCACGCTTGTTTAGCATAAAAGAAGGGCGCTTAGGTGTAGTGGTGACTTTTATGGCGATTTTGGAGCTGGTAAAAGAGTCGTTAATTGAACTGGTTCAGAATGAGCCTTATAGCGAAATCCATGTACGGACTAAACAGCATGAATGAGCTGGATTTTGATGATGCAGTACAATTTTCTTTAGTGCTGGAAGCCTTGTTGTTGGCCGCCGCCAAGCCCTTAAGTCTAGAGCGTTTAACCGAGTTATTTGATGAAGAAGCGCGTCCCAGCAGCAGTCAATTAAAAGCTGCGTTGGCCAAGCTGGCTGAAGATGTATCGACACGCAGTTATCAATTGACTGAAGTGGCTTCTGGATACCGCTTACAAGTGCGCTCTGCATACAGCGCTTGGGTTGGACGTTTATGGGAAGAGCGCCCGCAGCGTTATTCTCGCGCCATGCTCGAAACCTTGGCGCTGATCGCTTACCGTCAGCCAATCACACGCGGTGAAATTGAAGATGTGCGCGGCGTGGCAGTCAACACGCAAATTATCAAAACGCTCTTAGAGCGTGAATGGATACGCGTGGTTGGTTATAAAGATGTGCCGGGTAAGCCAGCCATGTTAGCCACCACCAAAGTGTTCCTTGATTATTTCAATCTGCGCGGGCTCGATGAGCTACCCAATTTGGCTGAATTGAAAAGCTTAGTGCCAGAACCAGAAGATGATCTGCAGCAGAGCGTACAAGCACAGGTTGCCCGTACAGCGGAAGCCTCAACCAGCCTAGGGCCCGATAACACGATTAGCTTTAGCTCCTTACTGGCTGAGTTGGACGACATGGAGCAAGGTTTGAAAACAGAGTTTACTGATCAGCCATTAGAGCTGGGCATTGATAAACCGGCAGCCGGAGTGCTTAGCGTCAATGAAATTGCAGCTAAAGAGTAATTTCAGATATGTTAATTAAGATGCCATAATCAATATTATGTTAAATCGACTATATTGAAGACTATACGACTAAACCCTTTTGCATTAACAGACACCTTCCTCCTGCTGGTTACAGCCTCAGCTAAGACAAAGCCTCAATCTGGCTTCACTCAGTGTGTACTTGCATCAACAACAGCTACTCGATTTTGCTAGCTGATGATAAAACCAGCGCCATGCGTTCAGACGTTAATTTAGCTGCCGCATGGCGCTTATCAGTTTTTACTGAGGGTAAGATCTACTGCTCATCATCCTTCGCAGTTGTTTTCAGTTGCCGGATGATGATTATCAGCATGGCAGCCAACACTACAACGCCAGCCGCTAAGATTGCCCACAATAAATATGGTGGACGCTCAGATTGTGATTGTAGCACCGCAGGCGTAACCGGCTCATCTAGGCTAAAGCTGGCTTCAGGTAATTTGTCTTCGTGACCTTGCTGATAGCCAGGAATCAATTGTGCTAGCTGCAACCATGTGTTTTCTTGGTTTGTACAGGTTAACCGATACGGCGCATGGCCCTGTGCTAAAAATGCAAGCTGCTGCAACGGCACTAAAGCTACGGCAGTCATATCGCTTGGCCAAACAGCATTATGCCCCGTGGTTAAAACCTGTAGTGCTTGCCAACGTTCTTTACTCACCCTAAGCGGTTGGTTGTTATGGGTTTTGCCATCGTATTGCACGTGCATCACTGAGCCGTGGCTAAGTGTGCGCCAAGGTGATTCTGAGCTTACCCTGCCCTGTAATTGCACAGCTACATTTGTACCTAAAGTCTGTGTGCTTAATTGCAAAGCATCAATGGCCAAAGGCGGGTTGAATTGCCAGATCAAAGCCTGTTTACCCTGCATAGTTTTACTCTGGGGTGCGCCTAACTCAATACGTTCCTGTGGGAGCGCAGCGTTTTGCTGTTGCTCACTGATAATTTCTGCACGGTGAATGACTATTTCGCCGGCCAAAGCCTCGTCCCAGCGCAAGCGAATAAAGTGCTCATTTAACGCTATGTATGGCAGGTCAATGCTCATTTTATTAATGACATTACCGTCTTCGCTGTGCCAGCGGCCAAGAAACGCATCGGTGTGCAGTGGCTGCCAGCGCTTGAGATCCTTGCTGATATCGATTTGCACAGGAATCATTTCGCTTTCTGGAATATCAGCGCTTAGAATCAATTGCACAGCCTGGTGATCTTTATCAAATAAGCGGCTGTCGAGTAGTACCCCGCGTTGCTTGCGCTGAGAGGTTTCGCTGCTGGTGACAGTGTTCCACTCAAGACTGCGCAGCCCTTGCTGCTCAATCACGCGCAAGGCGGACCGATCAGGCAAGGCCTGCCTGTCCCATAATGGATATACAGCGTTAATTGCGGTTGTTGTATTCAAAACTGTGCGCGCTTTTTTAGCTGAAATACGCGCCATACTCATGTTTTTACCAGCCTCATCGATGACATGAATATTTGCAAAACCAGCTGTTTGACACTCAACCAACAGCTGACTAGGCACACTCACACGATGAATACTGTCTTGGCTGTGTAGCTGTAAATCAACTAAAGGTGCCGCAGCAAGATGACTGGCGCACACGAACAAAAATAGCCCTGCGCTGGATTTTTTATGCTTCATGCTGATCTCCAGTCGAGGGTGGAATCGGGGCAAAGTATCCAATAATCAAAAGCATCACACCCACTACAATAAAGGCGATCACTCGTTCCATACCGCCATGATTGGCAAGGTCAATTAACACCAATTTGACCACTGTCAGTGCCAATAAAGCTGCTCCCACCATCCAAATCCAACGGGATAAACGACGATGCGCGACCAGCATCAGGACTAAGGCTAGCGTTGACCATAAAATGGCATAACCAGTCTGCACTGCAAAACTTTTAAATAAAACATCAGCCTGCCAAGCAACATCAAAGTAATGATGCGCTGTGCGCAACCAAGCAGTATTGAGCCAAACAAACAATGCAACAGCCATGCATACATAAAAGTTTCGCAAGGAGATTGCACTAGAAAACATCTGCATCTGTGGATGATTGCGTAGCGACGCGAACCAAACAGCAAGACTGCCGATGCCGAGCAATACGGTTAAATCTGTCGGGTTAATAATAGGGATAAATGGCAGCGGTTTAGCTAAACCTGATGACGTCAGCATCAGTAACGTTACTAGCCAGGCGATTAATGCCACCAAGGGTATAGCGCCCGCTTGCAGATACACCGCACTGTAATCACGCAATGGCCAGGAGTTGCGTACTTTTCCCGCCCATATAGTCAGCAGTATTAAGCAAACTGTTGCACAGAATAAGAATGTGACACTTTGCCAAGCGCTGGTTACCAAGCTGCTTTGATGTACCACCTGATAGAGGCTTTGTCCGAATACCGCCAAGAGGATGTAGACACTGCTTGCATGCGCAAATCTACGCACAGACTTTGTGAACAGTTCGCTGTGATGATCGGCCCAATATAAACTGTAGTAGTGCAAAACAAAGGCCAAAAGCCAAAATGCCCAACCATAATCAGCTAAAACAGTTTGACTGCTATGACTCACGGTTACGACAAGAAAGGTACATAGAGCCACCGGCAAAATGCAATACGCGGCGGCATCGGCTTGCGCGTAAATGTTGCGGCCCCACTGCATTGATGCAAATACGAGTAACAGTGCTGTCGCTGCCACCAAATAGATCTGTAACGCGTTGTCCCCCGAGGCATCAGTGAAGCGGCTGAGCAACCCTGCTTGATCAAGCGTTGCAATTTGAGTTGCGCAGGCGAGCCATATTAAGAGCAAACCTAAGACATAGAAAATCGGGTGCAAGACCGGCTCAACAGAACTGTATGTCTGAGCCAGACTGCTATTGCTATGGGCTAGAGGCTTTTTCAACCAAACCGCTAGAATCAGCGCAAGAACAGCCATTATTAACGTGCTGAGTACTGGGCTACTTAATTCTGCCCAAGTCATTGGCTCTAATAAAATAGACAAAGAAGTCGCATATAAAACCAGTCCGAGTAGACGAGGCATCCAGCGTGCTTGCCTGGCACCGATCCAAAAAGCTGCCGTCCCCTGTAAGGCCCATGTAATTGCTAAGAATTCACCATCCAAGGCTAAGGGAATTGTTACTGTGATAAAGCCGACGCTTAAAGCAATAAAGCTCTCCGCCAGCAAGCGATAATGTTGCTTACCTTGTTTTATTTTGTTAAATAGCAACATGCTTAATAATGCATACAAAAACGCTAAAATAAGTGCAGAAAAAGCAGCGCCCAATGGTAAATGTTTAATCAAACCGTATTGCAAAGCAAAACCGATGATTGGCGCACCAAAAACTAAAGTTTGATCAACAAATTCTAAGTGTGTATTGGCAGCTTGACGTGCCGCGTTTTTGGCATAGAACAGAGCTGTAATCAGGTAAATCAGGAAAAACCCAATTAAAAAAAGTTGGGTTGGCAGGTGGTTTTCTGTTGTGAACGAAAGCAAACCCCAGCTTGTACCTACACCAAATGTAGCTAAAAAACCCAGCAAGTTGAGTGCGCGCCAGTACTTAAAGTAAGCAATCAGCAAAATCGCAAGGTTTAGCACCATGTAATAGCTAAATAAGCCAATGTAATCTCCGCTGCCAGTCGATAGCAGCACAGGCGCTGCGAATCCGCCCGCCAAGGACATCACTGCTAGCGCTTGGCTGTTTTGCAGCAAGGCCAGTAGGCAGCCGGCGGCACAGACTAAAATAATAAGCGAAAAAGTAATGGGCATGCCTAGTAAGCCATAACCTTTCATCGTTGCCAGCAAGGTTAAATAGAGCACTGCCACGCCCCCACCTTGTAAGGCTAAGGCATAATTGGGCATCATTTTGCGCTTGATAAAGCCAAATGAGAGCAGCACTAAGCCACATAACGCGATAAAACTTAAGCGTAGTTCAATGGGCAGTAAGCCCTGCTGTGTGGTGTATTTAGCTAAAAAAGCCAAGCCAATAAATACTACAACCACACCGACTCGCACCATGGTGTTGCCGCCAAGCAACCAATCAATACCGCGCTGTATCAACGCCGAAACACCGTCTACTGGAGAGGTTTGCGGCTCTTGGTGAGCCTTAGGCGTTGCTATGTAGTCATTCTGTACACGCGGTTTGCTCGCGCTCGGTATAGGCTCAGAGCGCAGCTGAATCGGCGGCGCAAGCACACCTTCATCAAGCGTGAGTTCGAGATCCACAGCAACGGGCTCGATAGCTTGAGCTATGTGTGGAGTGATCGGCTGAGCTGTTGCTTTCACCAATGACTGTATGTTTGCCTGAGCAAGTTGTTGGGCATTCTTGCGATTGTTTGCAGCAATGGATGCTGCTACTTCTTTACGGATCTCATGTCTTAAGTGCAGAGCCGCACCTAAACCAAGCAGTGGCCATAAAACCCAAGAATCCATACCGAATGGTCCAAGTTGCACAGCAAGGAAAGCCACACTTGCCCAAATAACGCCCCACAAACCCATCAGATCATTCCTTGTTCAGTATTAAGTATTTATTGTTATCAGCAATTAACAAATTAGCGGGTGAGGGATGACCTTCCCTGCTGCATGAGCATGATGGCGCATTATAGTATTATTTTTGTTTTACCCTGTGATGAGCAGCGCTGTTAAGAAATTCATTTCATTGATCGCATAAAAAATAACGCGCATCCACATGCTCCAGTGACACAACATGCTAAGCAGACGATACAAGGGAGCTTGGCATGGACTCATAGCTATCTTTCTTGTTAAGCAAAACTGCTGCGCAATGCCGCATCCCTCTATCAGCAGCAACATGCTAAATTAGCCGATCTAGACAAATGTCAAGATTCACCCATTACTCGGAGGCTTCATGCGCTTAACTGTCCTTACCGCAAGCGTGCTCGCACTAACGCTTGGCGTTGCTGCTGCAACTTCTGCAGAACAGCAAGAAATGGATCATCAGCACTCAACCAGCGCAACCCAGCAAACGACTCTTGTGGTGAAGTCAGCTTGGTCGCGTGAGCTACCACCTACAGCACCGGTTGGCGCAGCTTTCTTAACCTTATCCAATCATGCTGACCAGGCTGATCGTTTGCTGAGCGCTGAAAGCTCAATTGCCGAAGTGACAGAGTTGCATGCACACGTGCATGAAGGCGACGTGATGCGCATGGTAAAAGTCGATGGTATTGATATTCCTGCGCATAGCGACCTGACTCTTGAACCAGGTGGTTATCACATTATGTTGATTAATCTGCATAAGCCTCTAGTTGCAGGCCAAAGTCTGCCACTGACGCTGCACTTTGAGCGTGCCGGCCAAGTGGATGTCACTGTGCAGATTAAAAGTAGCGATGCTGGCACTTCTGCTGCAGCGCCAGAGATGGATCACTCTCAGCATAACCAGCACTGAGAGCGTGTGGCTTGATCGGAGAAATGCAAAACGGCGCAGAGTATGCGCCGTTTTGCTTTGAATCGTAGTTGCCAGCTTATTTAAGCACTGGGTGTGCGCATGGTAACAAACTCTTCTGCAGCCGTTGGGTGAATGCCGATGGTGTCATCAAACACTTGCTTGGTTGCACCGGCTTTGAGTGCGACGGAAATACCCTGCATCAACTCCCCAGCATCTGGCCCCACCATATGACAGCCTAGCACTCGGTTAGTTTTTTCATCAACAATCAGCTTCATAAAGATACGTTCTTTCTGCTCCGACAAGCTGAGCTTCATCGGTCTAAAGCTGCTTTTGAATACCTGTACAGCAAAGCCATCTGCCCTTGCCTGCTCTTCGCTGAGGCCGACAGTGGCAATGTTAGGCAGACTAAATACTGCCGTAGGAATTAAGTTGTAATCGACAGGACGATACTCCTCTTTACGGAATAAACGTCGTGCCACAGCCATACCTTCTGCTAAGGCGACTGGCGTCAGCTGCATGCCTCCGGTGACGTCGCCAATGGCTAAAATGCTAGTTTCTGAGGTTTGGTATAGCTCATTAACGGCAATATGGCCTTGCTCATCTAGCTTAATATTGACGTTTTCTAAGCCTAAATTATCCAGCATCGGGCGGCGGCCGGTGGCATAAAAAATGCAGTCAACTTCAGTGGTTTGACCGTCTTTAAACGTGATCAATAAGCTCTTGTCTGCTTGCTTGTTAATGCGTTGCACGTCGCAGTTAAAGCGCAAGGTCATATCTTTTTTCAACAATTCTTGGTGCAAATGTTCGCGAACATCTTGATCAAAGCCACGTAAGAACAGATCACCACGATAGGCGAGCTGCGTCTCTGAACCGAGGCCATGAAACACTGAAGCAAACTCCACGGCAATATAGCCACCACCCACCACTAAGACTCGCTTAGGCTGCTTTGGCAAAAAGAATACTTGGTTGGAATCTGTCACGTGTTCACGGCCTGGAATATCAGGCACCTGTGGCCAGCCACCAACGGCAATAAGAATGTGCTCAGCGCTGTACTGTTGCCCGTTAACCTCAACCGTATGAGCATCGATGAGTTTGGCATGACCGTTGAGTAGGTTTACGCCACTGTTAACTAGTAGTTTTTCGTAAATACCATTTAAACGCTCAATCTCAGTGTTTTTATTGCTAATCAGTGTCGACCAGTCAAAGCTCTTAGCTTCTACGTCCCAGCCAAAACTGCGGCTCAGCTGAAAGTCATCATGAAAATGTGCCGCGTAAACCATCAGTTTTTTCGGCACACAACCTACGTTGACACAAGTGCCGCCTAAATAGCGGCTTTCCGCTACGGCTACACGTGCACCAAATGAAGCGGCAAAACGAGCAGCTCGTACACCACCTGAACCGGCACCGATGACAAACAAATCAAAATCATAGGACATGCAACACTCTCCAATTCAGGTGGTTAATACGTTTTGTTAGTGGGATTTATTGACCTTCTTTGTAAAGCTTCTCATAACAATAGTTCGTAGCATCAATGTAGCCTTCTACGCTACCACAATCAAAACGCTGGCCTTTAAACTTATACGCCATCACGCAGCCTTGCTGCGCTTGTTTCATGAGCGCATCAGTGATCTGGATTTCACCACCTTTTCCGGGTTCGGTGCTGGCAATCAGATCAAAAATATCAGGGGTTAAAATATAGCGGCCAATAATCGCAAGGTTAGACGGTGCATCTTCAGGCTTGGGTTTTTCAACCATCGAATGTACGCGGTAAATATCTTCACGGATCATTTCACCAGCAATCACACCATATTTTGCTGTGTCTTCCATCGGCACTTCTTGGATGGCGACAATGGAGCAACGAAACTGATTGTACAGTTTGATCATTTGTTGCAAAACACCATCGCCCTCGGGATTGATACACAAGTCATCAGCGAGCACGACTGCAAAGGCTTCATCACCAATTAAGGTGCGGCCAGTGAGGATCGCATGCCCTAACCCTTTCATTTCAATTTGGCGGGTATAAGAAAAGCTGCATTGTGTAATAAGGTTTCTAACCCCGGTCAGGTATTGTTCTTTATCAGTGCCTTGAATCTGCTGCTCCATTTCATAACTGATATCAAAATGGTCTTCAATTGCCCGCTTGTTGCGCCCCGTCACTACAGCGATTTCGTGCAGACCGGCCTCAAGCGCTTCTTCAACGCCATATTGAATCAAAGGCTTATTGACGATGGGCAGCATTTCTTTCGGCATGGCTTTCGTTGCCGGTAAAAAGCGTGTGCCGTAGCCTGCAGCTGGGAATAAACACTTCTTAATCATGACAGATCCTTTTGCTATGTGGATGCGTGAACAGGCTATAGATGTTTGCTGGCCAGCATATTAATAAAGTCGGAGTTGTAAAAAAGGCCCTATTGTAAACCAATAGAGCCTTCATTTGCTGTGTATCTGAGCTGCATTTTAGTCGTTGCTGGTCACACCAAGGATGTGCAGCAAGCTTAAAAACAGGTTGTAGATGGATACATACAAAGTGATGGTCGCCATAATGTAATTGCGTTCGCCGCCATTAATGATGGCGCTGGTTTGAAACAAAATCATCGCCGATGAGAACAGTACAAAACCCGCGCTAATAGCGAGCTGCAGACCAGAGATGTCAAAAATGAAGCCAGCAATCATCGCCGCGATTAAAACAAAGCAACCTACGGTGATAAAGCCACTTAAGAAGCTCATGTCTTTACGGGTAATCAATACATAGGCGGATAGACCGGTAAACACGAAAGCTGTCATCGCAAAAGCTGAACTGATGACGCTGCCACCATTGGGCATGCTCATGTACATATTTAAAATTGGACCCAGTGTATAGCCCATAAAGCCGGTTAACGCGAAGGTGGTCAGTAAGCCCCAGCCTGAGTTACGCAGTTTCATGGTTAGAAAAAATAAACCGTAAAAACCAACCAAGGTCAGCATAATGCCTGGGTGCGGCATATTCATTTGTTGCGAAATGTAGGCAACCAAGCCACTGAACGCTAAGGTCAGAGCGAGTAAACCATAGGTATTACGTAACACAGCACTGCTTTCTGTTCCTGTAGCAGTGGTTTGCTCTAACGAGTAATTCTGTTGTTCACGCATTTTAAACTCCTGAAATAAGTATGCTGCGAGTCATCATAGCAACAAATTCAATAAATTAGCGGAAATAGTTTGACAGTAAAAAATAATGCGCTATTATGAGCGCCGTTGAAAGGGAGGAGTGGCCGAGTGGTTGAAGGCAACGGTCTTGAAAACCGTCGATGGGCGACTATCCGTGAGTTCGAATCTCACCTCCTCCGCCAAATACTTAATTAAGCCCTTGATTTTCAAGGGTTTTTTTTCGCCTGCTATTTGCGGTAGACACTTTAGTAGACACCTTGGCGCATGTTTGCCTGCTGTTTGCGCTTGGCTAATTTTCTTACGCAAAAAAAACCCCGCAAAAAATGCAGGGCTGTAAATGCTGCTCTCCTGATTCAAGCATCAGGCCAGAACAATTTCTCTAGCGAACCTTTCCCGCCGTACAACCGATCAACCAATTCCGCTTTGTCGGTCTGGCTTTGCTTTTGGCGCTCAAGGGGTGGCACATGGTTTGCGCGCTGCTTGCGCTTGTTCTGGTTGAATGCCGCCGTTGCACGCCTGCCACTGGCCTGGACATCCATTGCTGCAATAGGCTGACCCGCTTTGTCCACAAACTGCCAACGATGTTTTGATTTCTCGCCATTCAGCACGCGGCTCAAATCGTCTGCAAACATCTGAATTTTGCGCTTTTCCGAACTGACCGCCCGATCTTGAGCGGTAGAAAGTGGAACAATGCCGTTTTCCTGTGTGGCTACGCTAAATGGATATGTTTCTCTCATGGTCGCTTCTCTCCAATGGCGGGAATTGACTGCTCGCTAAAGTGGGGGAACAGCTGACGCGCCACCTCAATTACATGCATGGGTTTTTTGAATGGCGAGCGGGTAACGGCGGGGCGG
>JAAYFI010000125.1 GCA_012728315.1 Gammaproteobacteria bacterium | reverse complement strand
CACGATAATTTGTGCGATTGTGCAGTCGTCTAGCTGATGCCCTATCACTTCAACAAAAACAGGCGGCGTAGTTTTGTTGGCTATAAATGCGGACAAGCCTTGCATACTTTGGTGCTTACGATGCAGCCCAGTGACTTCACCGCTACCTTCCACACCGAGTATTAGGCTGCCGCCTTCGGTGTTTGCTAAAGACACGACTGCCGCAATCAGATCACGATCAGGCAGACTCTTTACATCACTTTTAAACTCCAAAGTAAGGCTTTCACCTTGCTGAATGAGCGCTTTGATGTCTTTGTTATCCTGATTCATTCATAACCCCTAGAACCAACATGTCACTTAAGCAGAAATATACTCAGTTTATTTTATCAGGACATTGTCTTGCAGCTTCTTGGCTCACTACAACACCATTACCCTGTCGAGCAAACCATTGATTAGCAATATCTACCGTAATGCGATTGCCATTAATGTCATACAAAAACACTTCTCGACTGACTGCTAATAAATTAGCAACCTCTGTCAGCGTACTTAAAAGCTGAGCACCCTCTTCAAAGCTATCAGAACGACTACCGTTTGCTATCCAGACACCAAACTCAAAAGGACATTGGCTTGATAGGCTAACATTACCCGCTTTAAAGTCTCTCTCAGCGTCTGCAAAAGCTTTCATCTGTATAGGTGATGGATCGTATGAATTACCGACACAATATGAAACAGGCCCAGCTGCGTCATCGGCAAAAGCTTCTAACCCACATTTGTAAGCCTCACTGTACTCATCAGCCATTGCTGGCGCAGAAAGCACCATAGCCAATACGCAAGCAATCCCTGTCAGTTGTATTTTCATCTCACACTCTGCTCAGTTAAAATATAATGCAACAGATTATCGATCATGCTGCGGAAGGTATATAGACTTTAATCAACGATTAAAGCTAAGGCTAAGCAACCACGTGACTGCAAGCCTGAACGTCTCTGCAGCCGCACCAGAGACGTCTTTCAGCTGGACTTCTACATGCAGCAACCTACTAGCCTCGACTGCCACCAAAGCAATGCCTACTACCTCTGACCTTGGTTGCATCCTTGGCCAAGTAGCTCGCCCTATAAAACAACTCGTTCTGACTATGTAAATCACCGGCTTTAATTCGATATACAGCATTCTTAGCGATATGGACCAAACCTTCCGCTGCATCAGGAGTAATACCCAAAGCACTCGCCCAAGCCTCAGTCATGCGATTGAAGAGGTTATCCCTGCCAAGCTGATACGTTCCTAAATTGTTAAATGCATCATTATTAAGAAAGATAACAAAGTGGTAATGCGGCCTACCGCCCTGTCCTTCTTCACGAGCCCATACGTACCTAATAGCCGTCTGATGAGCACTTGGGCTTCTACGCTTAGCCATATCTCGTGAATGCATTATCTTGGCCTTGAACGATGAAATGAACCGGTCAATCAATCGTCGTTCATCCCATGTATCCCAATCAGAGGGGAGCCTCAAGTCAATCCTAAACGCAAAGGTCCGAGGGTGCTCACCAAGAGCGAGCTGCATCACATCTACGATCTTCTCTAAATGCTTGCGAACAAATGGACCCTTGTCACTCATGAGTCGATAGCCTTCAAAGTGACTACCATCGACTAAACCACTTTGCTCTCTGTTGTTTAACGTTTGCTGAAACATTGTTGTTACCTTATTTAAAAGGTAGTCATGCAATGCCAATCGATATCAGCTTTCTTTAATACTCAATGCTTTAATTTAATCATATCTAAGCTATACCTTAGATATATCAATATCAAGGTGCGTGCTATTAAGACAACAGTGGGTATTCAATATAACTGATAGGCGGTTTAGTAATCACCTGTATTTGTATTGCTACGTTAAAGCATAATACTAATACAGAGAAAAACGTTGGGCTATGACGCCACGCATTTCATGACTTAACCGAGCAGAAGAATTTGGCAGTGACGCCTACGCTGTGAAATGGAAGTTGCGATTTAGTCTGGTAAAGATTTTGTTGCGATCAAAAAAATTAAGCGGATTCAAGCTCTGGCACCTGGCTATCACGCTGCGCTATTTTTTCTGCAATCCACTCAAGGATCTCCTCCTCAACCCAAGCAACACAATTACCACCAAGCTTTACCTGCTTCGGAAAAACACCTTCGTTGATGTACTTATAAATGGTTGCTCTGGCCAAGCTGGTCAGCTCAGAGACTTTAGCAATTCTGATCAATTTCATGGTTTTGCACCTGCTGTGTTTGTACACATCAGTTGCGTAGTTAGTATTTTTTTAATGATATTCACACAATCTGTAAATTTGAATCAGTCACCATTCTCTAACTTCATCCTAAAAAACTAATGCACAAGGCCAAATAAAATATAATTAGACACTGCCATACGAAAACCTATAAAATCAATAAAAACTACTTAAACCCCATAAAACACTAGACCAAATAAAAATATCAACATCTAGTAAATTTCTAGAAAACTTCTAGATAAAAGCTAATAAACAAATAGAAAAAATAAAGATAAGGCATAGATATAGCCTAGAAATAGGTATAGATAGAGCCTAGAGATAGCCTAGAAAACCTACTATAATTTATCTATTTATTATATATTTAATCTTACACAATCCGTATAAACCCAAGAGCTTTGAACGCATGAACCCACGCCAAAACCGGAACCAGCCCAAATTTACAAATAGGGCTATTGATAAATATGCCGACCAACTAAAGGCGCTAGAGATGAGCCAACTTATGCTCACAGCAATGCTCCTCCACCGCAGGCATCCTCGCAGCCTGCCAAACAATAAAAACGAGCTAACAAATATATGCCTCGCTGAACTAGGCAAAACAGAGGTAAACGAAAGACAAGAAATACTTACAAATATATTAAATGGAGTCAAAGACGCACCCAGCACCGATAGTTCGGCATGGATAAAAACCCCCATACATCCAAGACTAGAAGCCTTACTTAGACGAAGAGTAAATAAGATATGGATAGACGTAGAAAACACAAATGACAAACAACGATTTTTATTAACTTACAACTACGAATTTCTTACAAACAAGCTTTCACCTACGCTGACAGAACTTGAAAAAGAATGGCAACAATTAAGTACTCTAAATGAACTAGACTGGCTAAAAAAAGACGACACAACCGAGTTCTTAAAATACTTCTATAAAGAACACAAAAAATATAAGATTGACCGCAACACTAACCAGCCTATTTTTAATGAAAACCAAGAAAGTAGATCTCACGTTTTCACGACAGCTATTGATGGGCTAATATGGCTTGACTCTTTTAGCCCATCCAAAGAACTAAGAAAAAGTGTCGTAGGAAAAGCGCGCATGCTCTGGAAGCAAGCCAAGGACCGCAAGACATCAGAAAAAAAGCAAAAGAACTTCTCTTTACAAGCAGACGTTTGCGAAATGCTAAACAAGCTATCCAAAGAGTACGGATTAACAGAAACAAAAATTATCGAGACTTTAATTAAGAACGAGACAGAGTCCGAGATATACCTATCACAACTCAACACATCAAAGTAAAAACTGCTCACCCTGTATAACAAGAAGCAATTACCGACAACTATCTAATTAAGATTAACCCACAAGCTGAGCAACATGAGCACCAAGCAACACCCAAGCCTCAGCCATTTCTTTTTGGTAGCTGTGACGCTGATAAGTGCGCTTAACCTTATTTTCTTCAATGTGGTTTAAGCATCGCTCTGCAACCTCAGGCAGTACACCAAGCGCAGTCATTAGCGTTGCGCCGGTACGCCTGAGGTCATGCGGAGTCCATTTACCATGCGGCAGAACCAACGCTTGCATGTGTTTCGTACGATTTGAGTAAGCTGATCCATCAGCGCTCTTCTGCCTATCACCAAGCTGCTTAGTAACTGTCTTAGAGCTAATAGGGCCATCATCAGCACGATTAGGGTAACAATAAGCTGACTCACCATTTATATTGCGTAACGCCTGGAATTGCTGCTTAGCAAAATCAGATAGATAAATTGTGTGCAGCCGTCCATTTTTACTGCTCTCAGCAGGAATGACCCAGACACCCTTTTCAAGATCAATATGCTCCCACCTGGCGGACAGCAACTCTCCAATACGACAGCAGGTTGAAAGGCTAATCCACACAGCTAATTGCGATGGTATGAGCAGGTTAGCTTTTGGCAGCTTCATTGCGAGCAACTGAATCTCATCTTCATTCAGCACTCGATCGCGCTCAACCTGTTTTCCACCAATTTTAGACTTGCGGATATTGGCCGATGGATCATGCTCGATAATGTCCCGATCAACAGCAAAACGGAACATTTGGCGCATCAGTGAAAAAATCAGATTCGCCATGCGGTTTACACCACGCGCAAGCAGCAAGTCTGTCACTTCAGTAAAGTGCCCTTTCTTGATATCAGCAACATGCAGGTAGCCAATGATAGGTAGGACATCCTTCTGAAACATACGACGCACTTCAGCACCACCATCCTTACGATTAATCAGATCAACTTTCGCCCAATGCTCAAACAGTTGCGTTACCGTAAGCTTAGATTCAATTGCCGTCTGCTCTGCTTGTATACGCGCAAGCTCAGCTTCACGAGTGGCAATATGCAGCTTTTCTTCACGATCAAAATGTTCTTTTAAATCGGGAATACCGCTCTTGTGCAATGAAGCCAACTCCATGGCTTTTTGCCTAGCTTCTGCAAGAGATAGCAAGCCAACTCCAGAACCGAAAGTACCAATAGGCAAAGCCACACGTTTTTTCTTTGAATCTGTATACTCAAAATAGAATAAGCGCTCACCTGCTGGCGTGATTCGTGCAAGCAAAGATCCGTGCCCCCAAATCATCGACTCACGTAACCATTGGTTTTTTGTAGTGGATTTTGCTCGCAGAGCTTTATCAGTAATTTTAGCCATAAGCGGTTATCGAAAAAATCCTGGTAGTGAATTGGTAGTGAAATGGACGTGGCTTATGATAGATCGCTGTAGACACCTATGGAAGAGCTAAGTACAATTATCAAGCAAAATCAATCACTTACGATGACATTAAAGATTGGCGTATACAGCTATAGACAGGCTAAAACCTTTATGGGGTGCAAGGGGTCGAGTGTTCGAATCACTCCGTCCCGACCATATAAAACAAAGGGTTACAGTTAATAGCTGTAACCCTTTTTTATTGTCTTGTATTTTTGTCACATTATTACCCCACAGATACTCGCAGTCATCGCCATCTACTTAGGAGTTGCTCTGT
>JAAYFI010000050.1 GCA_012728315.1 Gammaproteobacteria bacterium | reverse complement strand
CAATCAAAATTAAAGTGTAGTCGCTGGGCATACCGCGCATGCTGATATTTAAGCCGCCGGTTTTACCTGTGCCTTGCTTAATATCAATCCCCTCAACATCATCCAACGCTTGCGCAAGATTGCTATAGCGTTTTTTTTGTAAGTCGGCATTGCTCACCACCGAAATACTGGCTGGCGCATCAGTGATTTTCTGCTCAAAGCCAGAGGCACTGACGACAGTTGAGCCGAGTTGCGCGGGTGATTGATCGGCAAAAGCCCCGTTATTATAGAAAACAGAGCAGGCAAGAATAGATAAAGCAAATGGTATACGCATAACAGCCTCCAAGTAAGAAAGGCTGTTATGGTAATCATTCTCATTTGCAATGCAAGGTTTATTGAGAATTATTATCGTTAGCGGTATGTGCGTTAACAATACAACTTGCCAACAGGCATTGCTGTAGAGCAGTCCGGTGATTCAATACTTTGAACCTTTACCCCATGTTTGCCTGTGTAAAAACCAGACTGCCGGTTACAGGATTAGGGTGGTGTTATTTCAATGATCCCGTCAGCAATAATGCTCACCTCACTACTACCGGATTCAATTTCAGGTATTGCTGCGGCTTCATCAGCCGCCATCGAAAGCATTTTGGCTGAACGCGCATACATGGGTGGGGAGGCAAAGCCGCTGCTGTTTAAGTTTAAAGAGACCACTTTATAGCTGCTGCTGCCAAAGGCTGTGCTGACCAGTTTAGCTCGCGCCTGGAAAGCACTGATGGCTTGTTTGAGTAATTGATCTTCGCTGTTAATACGGGTTTGCGGGGCAATACTAAATTGCATACTAGCCATGCTGAGCGTTTGCAAGAGCTCGCCTGTCAGCGTCGAGAGTGCTGAAAAATCAGTACTTTCTAAACGGATCTCTGCACGTTCACGCCATGCAGTGATTTTTTGACCTTTGCTGTCATGCACTGGGTAGCTGCTACGGTTGCCCAGTTTGACACTTATTTGCGGATGCTTGCGTGCTTTTTCCACGGCGTTATTCAGGGTTTTAGTTAGCGTGCTGGCTAAGCGTGCGGGGTCAGTGTCTTGGGCTTCACTGTAAAGTGTTACTTGCATTTGATCATGTGCAACCTCTTGCCGAGCCTCGGCACGCAAGGAAATCTGATTGTAGGATTGCTCGCTTGCTTGCACAGATGCGCTTGTTGCAAGCCCAGACAGTAAAAAGATGAAAGGTGTGACGCGTAACAGTTTGATCATAATAGCTCCATGGACAGCTGAGGCATGCAATACAAGGACAGTATAGGTGGCGTGAGGTTCCTTAGCATTGCTTTTGTGTGACTATCAGTCGCAGCGAGCGACGAGTCGGTGTTGGGCGGTTATACTCTAAAACTGGTTAAGGAGAGGCTATGCTGGCACCTACACAGCTATTATCTGCCAGTCGACAGAACTTATGGCGACTGACGTGGATTCGTTTATTAGTACTTGCTGCGCAGGCCGGTACGCTTGGTTTTGCCTATATGAGCGGCATGGTGGTCTTAGCTTGGCTACCGCTTATTGTGTTATTGGCGCTATCGCTAAGTATGTGCATGTTAACTGGGCTGCGTTTACGTGGCAGTTGGCCCGTTACTGAGCTTGAGTTTGCGGCTCATTTGGCCATGGATTTATTTATTCATAGTGGCCTACTGTACTATGTAGGTGGCTCAACCAATCCCTTTGTTGCCTATTATTTAGTACCACTGACCGTTGCTGCGGCCACTTTGCCTTGGCTGTATTCCATTGTTCTCAGTGGCTTTGCTTTGAGCGGCTATACTGCGCTATTGATTTGGTACCGCCCGTTGCACTTGCAAGGCGAACAAGTGGATCAGCTGCTGATTACCCTGCATCTATTTGGTATGTGGCTCAACTTTGCTTTATCAGCAGCGTTTATTACATTTTTTGTCTCGAAAATGTCCGAAGCCGTACGTGAGCAAGATCAGTTACGTGCTGCACGTCGCGAAGACAGTATGCGTGATCAGCAGTTATTGGCGGTGGCCACTCAGGCAGCAGGTGCGGCGCATGAGTTAGGTACGCCCTTATCGACTATGAGTGTTTTGCTCACTGAGTTGCGCCGCGAGCATCGGGATGAAATTGCGCTGCAAGAGGATTTAACTTTACTGCAAGAGCAGGTCAAGCTGTGTAAGGGCAGCTTACAGCAACTGGTACGTGCTGCAGAGGCTGATCGCCGGCAAACCATTGAAGAACAAAGTGTGGTGCAGTGGCTGGAGGCTGCTTTAAATCGCTGGCACTTAATGCGTCCTGAAGTCACGTACCGCTATCAACTGACCGGTGTAGGGGTTGCGCCAAGGTTGATGCCGCCGGTGGATTTAACGCAAGCCTTGCTCAATCTGCTCAATAATGCGGCGGATGCATGTCCTGATAATCTGGTGATTCGCTTAGGCTGGGATCAGCAGTGGATTATCATTAGGATCCGTGATTATGGCGCGGGTGTACCGCTGGCGATTGCCGAACAACTGGGCAAACCGTTTTTTACCACCAAGGGCAAAGGTTTTGGCTTGGGTCTGTTTTTAAGTCAAATTAGCGTTATTCGTGCAGGTGGTACAGTAAAGCTGTATAACCAAGAAGGCGGTGGAACGCTCACAGAGTTGCGTTTACCGCTGAAGCAGTCAGTGCTTTAAGCGAGGAGTTGTAAGTGACTGAAGAAAACCTCTTTGAGGGTGAAGAACAACCACACTTATTGTTGGTTGATGATGATGAAACCTTTACGCGGGTGATGGCGCGAGCAATGACGCGGCGTGGCTTGCGTGTATCGGTTGCCAGTTCTGCAGATGAAGGCTTGGCGTTGGCTAAAGTGGATCTGCCAAACCTTGCTGTATTGGATCTAAAAATGGAAGGCGATTCAGGGCTGGTGTTGTTGCCCAAGTTGCTGGAGCTCGACGCCGAGATGAAGGTGCTGATCTTAACGGGTTACTCAAGCATTGCCACGGCCGTTGAGGCGATTAAACGCGGGGCTTCCAATTACTTGTGTAAGCCGGCTGATGCTGATGATGTGCTTGCTGCACTCTTATCGGATCATGCGGATTTAGCAACGTTAGTGCCTGAAAATCCAATGTCAGTTGACCGCTTGCAATGGGAACATATTCAGCGAGTGCTAGCGGAGCATGAAGGTAATATTTCGGCCACTGCCCGTGCTTTGGGGATGCATAGACGCACTTTGCAGCGCAAGTTGCAAAAGCGTCCAGTGCACCGCTAACCCAATAAACGCCTGAGCAGTGAGAACAGGCCAGGCGTTTTAGTATGAGTCAGCGCCATATTAGCGGGTGCCAAACACCACCATGGTTTTGCCTTTAACATTAACTAAACCTTGCTCTTCAAGACTTTTGAGTACTCGGCCGACCATTTCACGTGAGCAGCCGACAATACGACCGATCTCTTGGCGAGTAATCTTAATTTGCATGCCGTCAGGGTGGGTCATTGCATCAGGCTGCTTGCAGAGGTCCAGCAGCGTTCTGGCGACGCGACCTGTGACATCTAAAAATGCTAAGTCGCCAACTTTGCGTGTGGTATTGCGTAAGCGATCGGCCATTTGATTGCCTAAGGCGTACAGCATGTCAGGATCTTGCTCGGTGAGTTCACGAAACTTAGCGTAACTGAGCTCTGCCACTTCACACTCGGTTTTTGCGCGTATCCAAGCGCTGCGCTCTTGTTCGTGGGTATTACTGCTGAATAAGCCCATCTCGCCAAAGAAATCGCCTGGGTTTAAATATGCAATAATCATCTCTTTGCCCTCATCATCTTCGATCAGAACGGTGACAGAGCCTTGCAGAATAAAAAATAACGACTCGCAGCGATCCCCAGCGAAAATAATAGTGCTTTTACTGGCGTAGCGGCGCTTATGACAGTGTTCAAGAATTTTTTCAATGTTTTTGATTTTTGGTGTGAGCGTGACGGCAACCATGCAAGAACCCCCTAGAGTGATCAAGCCTATAAAAAGCGAGGCAGTAGTTTTTAGTTTTTATTATATTTTTATTGTGTGTGTAATTTTGCAGCACATATCATAAGGACAGGTCAGCTTTAAGCAAGGAACTTCATGAATTGTTAACCGATTTCATTCTTTAGTTGAGCTGTGTCAATAGGCAAAGCGTACGCGAGCTGTTGCACGCGCTGTGGTAAGCTTGCGCTTTTGCATGGTGGAGAAGGCGTGATGCAGGCACGAGTGAAGTGGATTGAAGAGGCGATGTTTTTAGCTGAGTCTGGTAGCGGACACACAGTCGTGATGGATGGACCCGCAGAAAGTGGTGGGCGTAATGTGGGTGTGCGTCCCATGGAAATGCTGCTAATGGGTCTGGGGGGCTGCAGTACCTTTGATGTGGTGAGTATTTTAAAAAAATCACGCCAAGCGGTACAAAATTGCGAAGTACAGATTCAAGCGCAGCGCGCTGATACTGAACCTAAGGTGTTCACTAACATTGTTCTACATTTTATTGTCAGCGGTACCGGGCTTAAAGAAAATGTGGTGAAGCGCGCCGTTGATTTGTCGGCAGAAAAATATTGTTCAGCATCAATTATGTTGGGCCGCGCAGGTGTTGAAATCACCCACAGCTTTGAGATCGTCGACGTGGTTTAAGCAGATGATGCGCCGCTGTTCAAAAACCCTTAAATTATTCGCGTTCAAGGCTAGCAACAGCGGGCCATGCTCTGCATAATGGCGCGCCCCTTTTCTACATGCCAAGTGGGCGTGTAAGGGAAACCAGAATCGCATTGCGAAGAGGTGAAAACTGCCCTACGCAACTGTATTGAGTTTAACTATAAATAGCATACAGTTGACAGGCGTGCATGATAACGCGGCAGCGCCGCACCAATGAAGAGAATTGAACGTTGACCAGTAAACTCAAGCTTCATGGGTTCAACAACCTCACCAAGACCTTGAGCTTCAACATTTATGATATCAGTTATGCGCGAACCACTGATGATCAGCAAGCGTACGTTGGCTATATCAACGAAGAGTACGATGCTGAACGTCTTACGCAAATACTGACGGATGTTGTCGATATCATCGGTGCTAATATTTTGAATATTGCTCGTCAAGACTACGAACCCCAAGGTGCGAGTGTGACGATCTTGATTTCAGAAGAGCCAGTAGAACCTACTGCCAGTCAGATTGAAGAATCACCAGGTCCTTTACCTGAGACTATTTTGGCGCATCTCGATAAAAGCCATATCACCGTTCACACCTACCCGGAAATTCATCCGGTGGATGGTTTGGCGACTTTCCGTGTGGATATTGATGTATCGACTTGCGGGGTTATTTCACCACTGAAAGCATTGAATTACCTGATCCATCAGTTTGATTCTGACATTGTGACGATTGATTATCGTGTGCGTGGCTTTACTCGTGATGTGGAAGGGCGCAAGCATTTTATTGATCACGAAATTAATTCAATTCAGAACTATTTGTCTGAAGATACCCGCTCTGCCTATCAAATGACGGATGTGAACGTGTATCAAGAGCATTTGTTCCATACCAAGATGCTACTCAAAGACTTTAATCTAGATGATTACTTATTTGGTGATGCCACCCGTAATTTATCCTATGAACAGCGTCGAGATGTGGAAGAGCGTTTACGGCATGAGATGCTGGAAATCTTTTACGGACGTAATATGCCGCAAGCAAATCGCTAATGGTTAAGCCAGCCCCCTAACAGTTGCTAAGCGTTGTTAGGGGGTGAGTGCAATCTTTCTGATGTCGGCTGCAGCACCGCAGTAAACTCGCGTTTAGATACGGTAGGTGGTGCGGGTCATCACTTTAGCCATCAGGCTCATAGCAAACTTAATAGGCGCAGGAAAATGATAACCTCCTGCATCCAATGCGCTGGTGGCATGTTCCTCTTCGTCGATGCGCATTTGCTCTAAAATAGCCCGCGACTTGCGGTCTGTTGCGGGAATCTGCTGCAAATGATCATCTAAGTGTTTGCACACTTGTTGTTCGGTGGCGGCGACAAAGCCTAGGCTAACCTTGTCGCTAATGGCTCCAGCTGTAGCGCCAATAGCAAAGGATAAGCCATAAAACAGAGGGTTGAGCACACTGGTTTGGCTGCCCAGTTCTTGCAGGCGTTGTTCACACCAGACCAAGTGATCAATTTCTTCTTCTGCCGCATGCTCCATTTTTTCACGTATTTCCGGCAATTTAGCGGTCAGCGCTTGACCTTGATAGAGTGCTTGCGCGCACACTTCTCCGGTATGGTTGATACGCATTAAGCCGGCAATATGCCGGGATTGTTCTGCGTCTAAGCTGCTTTTGGACTCAACAATTGCAGGGGATGGGCGGCTGGCGTGATTGCTATTAGGAATCAAGGTGCGCATGGCAGCGTCGGCTTGCAATAGCAAACGATCAATTGGCGAGTAGTGGCGTTGCGAGGACATAACAAACTCCTAGTGAATAGCCGTAGTAAGTAAGCAGCAAAGGCTGCGAGCACCTTGAGCAAGCACAGCTCAGTCTAGCCCGGTGGCCAGGTCATTTGGCGCTGACCCAGAACGTGCATATGAATGTGGTACACCGTCTGCCCACCCATTTCATTGGTATTCATGGTGACGCGGAAGCCATCGTCACAGCCTTGCTCTTTAGCTAAACGCTGGGCTGTGTAAAGAATATGCCCAGCTAGAAAAGTGTCATCAGCTGTTAAATCGGTCAGCATGCCAATATGCTTTTTAGGGATCACTAAAAAATGTACTGGCGCTTGCGGAGCAATGTCATGGAATGCCACTACATGCTCATCTTCGTATAATTTGCGGGCCGGGATATCACCGGCAGCAATTTTGCAAAACAAACAATCCATAACTTTATGGCCTCGGGTTGTTGTAAGATTCTTGCAGTTTATCTGGCCGGACGCCCAATCGCTAGTGCCCTTAAAGTTTTGATAGGTGGTTGTGTCTTGAAAAATGATCTGAAAGATTTGCAGCTGGTTTTAGATGCGCGTGTACGCCTGATAGTGATTGAGTCATGGGATGAGCTGCGGGTTTTAGAAACTCTGACTTCACTGGCCGTGCAGCGAGGTATGAATTTGCGTGTCTGGTCTATCAGCGAAGGCTTGCACAGTATGGCCTTTGGTGGCGAGAAGATGGAGGGCAGCGATAGTCCAGAGCAGGCCTTGCGCTTGGTTAAAGCTGATCCGCAGGCTGGTTTGTATGTGTTTTTTGATCTGCATTCTTTTCTAGAAAATAACGCTTTATTGATTCGCTTAGTTAAAGACATTGCAATGGCGAGTGGGCCGGGTAAGCCAACGTTGATTTTAGTCTCCCATGCGCTGAAATTACCCGCCGAAGTACAGCGTTATGCGGCACGTTTTAGTTTGTCATTGCCCACAGAAGATGAGTTGCTTGCCATTGTTCGCGAAGAGGCGCTGCGCTGGAGTGAGGCCAATCGAGGCTTGCGTGTACGCACTGATAATCGCACCTTGCAACAGGTGGTGAAAAATTTACGAGGCTTAAGTCATGCTGATGCACGTTTATTGGCGCGCAGTTTGATTTGTGATGATGGCGCCATTACCCAAGAAGATTTACCAGAACTCAATAAGGCTAAATTCCAGCTGTTGGATTTAGATGGAGTGCTCGGTTATGAGGGGGATACTGCGCGTTTTGCTGAGGTTGGCGGGCTGTATCATTTAAAACAGTGGCTGGCCGAGCGCCAAGCTTCATTTATGGCTGGAACGTCCAGCGACTTGCCTAAGGGAATGTTATTGCTCGGCGTCCAGGGCAGTGGCAAAAGTTTAGCGGCTAAAGCCGTTGCTGGACTATGGGGACTGCCATTGCTGCGTTTAGATTTTGCCAGCTTGTATAACAAGTACTTTGGCGAAACTGAGCGTAATTTACGTGAAGCGTTACTCATGGCAGAGCGTATGTCGCCTTGTGTGTTATGGATGGATGAAATTGAAAAAGGTTTGGCCACTGGCGACATGGATAATGGCGTCAGTCAGCGTGTTTTAGGCACCTTGCTGACCTGGATGGCGGAGCGTAAAGCGCCGGTGTTTGTTGTGGCTACGGCAAATATCATTCAACGCTTGCCGCCGGAGTTGCTGCGTAAAGGGCGTTTTGATGAGATTTTTTTCGTAGATTTACCTGAGGCTGCGGTGCGTGAAGAGATTTTTCGCATCCATTTGGAAAAGCGTGAGCTGGACGCTGCAGGGTATGATTTGCCTGCTTTGGCAAGGGCCAGTGCTGGTTTTTCCGGTGCAGAAATTGAACAAGCTGTTGTTTCCGCCTTATATGCAGCGCAAGCACGGCAAGTTGGTATGGAGCAGCCGCTTATTGTTGAGGCGCTGCAGCGCACCGTACCATTATCAGTGGTGATGGCTGAGGAATTAACAGCACTGCGACGTTGGGCCGCAGAGCGTACTGTGCATGCGGGTTAGGCTTTATATGTATAGGGAAGCGCGTTATTGGAGGATTATTTAAACCTGACAAGAGGATATTTATCTTGTGCGACTAAAGGCTGATGTGTATCTTGGACGCTTTTGAACTTTCGAAAGCTAAATATTTTTAATACACACAGCAGCGTGCGGCCGCTGGGTGAAAATTTTTATGATAATAACGTCACGATGAGGAGCACAAGATGCGCATAATTTTATTGGGAGCGCCGGGCGCCGGAAAAGGCACACAGGCGGGCTTTATTACTAAGCAGTTTGGTATTCCCCAGATTTCTACGGGCGATATGTTGCGTGCGGCAGTTAAAGCCGAAAGCCCGCTCGGTTTAAAAGTTAAGCATGTTATGGAAAGCGGCGGGTTGGTGTCAGATGACATTATCATTGATTTAATTAAAGAGCGTATTGTTGCTGATGATTGCAAGAACGGCTTTTTGTTCGATGGTTTTCCACGCACTATTCCGCAGGCAGAAGCTTTACGTGAAGCGGGTGTAGAAATTGATCATGTGATTGAAATTGCTGTGGAAGACGAAGAAATTGTCAGCCGCATCGCTGGTCGTCGTATGCACCCAGCCTCAGGCCGTACCTATCATATTGAGCACAATCCACCGAAAGTGGCTGGTAAAGATGATGAGACCGGCGAAGATTTAATTCAGCGTGACGATGATAAAGAAGAAACTGTACGTCATCGCTTATCTGTGTACCACTCACAAACTAAACCTTTGGTTGCTTTTTACCAAGATTTAGCCGCTGCCAATGGCACGCCAAAATACAGTGCTATTGCAGGTGTTGGTAGCGTTGAGCAAATCACGGCCAAGGTTTTGGCTGCGCTGGCTTAAGCCCATTGAAGGAATACATTCGCTGTTGCAGTGACTCGGTTCAGTGGAATAGTGAATGTATTCTTTGCGTCTTGTTTGCGCAAAATTCCCCTCTAGGCACTCTGCCTGCTACAATTTATTTTTTTACTGATTTGACGATAAACCATGACTACTTTGCTGGCGCTGGATACGGCCACTGAAGCTTGTTCTGTTGCGTTATTACACAATGGTCAAGTGTTCAGCCGTTACGCGGTGATTCCCCGTCTACATGCACAACGTATTTTGCCGATGATCAGCGAGGTGTTGGCTGAGGCTGGCGTGGCTAAATCAGCAGTGGATGCCATTGCATTTGGCCGCGGCCCGGGTGCTTTTACTGGCTTGCGTATTGCTGTAGGTGTCGTGCAAGGCTTAGCTTTTGCATTAGAGCGTCCGGTGTTGCCGATATCTAACTTGGCGGCCATTGCTCAGCGCGCCTATCGTGAGCACAATGCGCAACACATAGCCGTTGCGATTGATGCGCGGATGGATGAAGTCTACTGGGGTTGTTATAAGGTTGAGGATGGCGAAGTGCGTTTACAAGGCATGGAGGCAGTGTTAGCACCTGAGCGTGCTGAGTTGCCACGTGCAGCGCAGGGCGATTGGTTTGCCGCCGGCACGGGCTGGCAAGCGTATGCTGAGCGCATCGCTGTGCCTGTGTACGCTCGTGATGCACAGTTATTGCCCCATGCTGAAGATATTTTGACTCTTGCTCTGGGCATGTGGCGGCGGGGTGAAGCGATAAGCGCACAAGCAGCGCAGCCGATTTATTTGCGCGATCAAGTGGCAACGCCAAAACAACCGCAATAGGATTGAACTGTTGCTTGAGTCTGGTTACAGTACGAACCTGTTTTTAGGATTCTCACGCTATGCGTATTGACGGTTTATCACCTGCTTATGTGCCCAACAGAACCACGCGTCCTGATGTAAGTACGCAGATGGATGATGCTGTTCGCCAAGCGGAAAGTCGTGCGCGTCAGCAGCAACCGAGTGCGGCTTCAGACAGTCTGAGTGTCGACACCTATCGCCCAGTGCAGCGTCCTTCAGCGCACATGCAAATGCAACAGTATGAAGCGCGGCAAGTATTGAATAATCCTGCTCAGCAGTATCAAGCCAGTAAAGCCCTAGCCAGTTACACCAGTACTGCAGCATTTAACACTCAAGCTGAAGATGCTGCCAATGTACTTGGTCTTGATTTGTACGCTTAATGTCTGATTTTTCTAGAATAACGCCCCCCAAAATTCGTGTAGAAGCCCTCACCGCTGCTGATCAAAGTGCAGCAGAGAAGTGGGCGCAGGAGCTTGGCTTACCTCTTGATGGCGATGCTGAGTTTGCTTTGCAGGTGGGTGTGGATGGTTTACAGCTGCAAGAGTTAAGCCGTTCTGCACCTGGCCCTTTGCGCGTCGATTTTATTGAAGGTGCGTTGGCGCATCGCCGCCAGTTTGGAGGTGGCAGTGGCCAAATGATTGCTAAAGCCGTGGGAATACAGCCGGGGGTGCGTCCAAATATTTTGGATGCCACCGCTGGATTGGGGCGTGATGCTTTTGTTTTAGCCTGCTTAGGCTGTCAAGTGCAGATGATTGAGCGCAACCCCATTGTTGCTGCTTTACTGGCTGATGGCTTGCGCCGCGCAAGACTGGATGCCGAGGTGGCTGGGATTGTGCAACGTATGCCGTTATTGACGGGCAATGCGATTGAGCTGATGTCTGCTTGGACTGAAGCTGCACCAGAAGTGATACATTTGGACCCCATGTTTCCGAGTCGCGATAAAAGCGCGCTGGTGAAAAAAGAAATGCGTTTATTTAAGCCATTGGTGGGGGCTGATGATGATGCCCCAGACCTGCTGGCAGCCGCTTTGGCTTTAGCGAGCCATCGTGTGGTGGTTAAACGGCCACGTAAAGCCCCTGCGATTGTTGGTGTATCACCGACCTATAGTTTAGAGGGCAAATCCAGTCGTTATGATATCTATGTTAAAAAAAGCTTAAAACCATAAGAAAAAGCGAAGATATAAAGCTAAAAAGCCCGCTAGAAATGATTTTTAGCGGGCTTTTTGCGTTACGCAGTGATTAATTAACCAGTGTGCGCCACTCAGGGTGATCTTCAGTTTCGCCAGTGACTAAATCAAAGTAAGCCTTTTGCAGGATTTCAGTGATTGGGCCGCGGCTGCCAATACCGATTTGACGGTTATCGACTTCGCGAATGGGCGTGACTTCTGCAGCAGTACCGGTGAAGAAGGCTTCATCAGCGATATACACTTCATCACGGGTAATACGTTTTTCAACGATTTCGATGCCACGTGCTTTCGCCAAGGTCAAAATGGTATTACGGGTAATACCATTGAGGCAGGCGGTGACTTCTGGGGTATAAATCACACCGTTTTTAACAATAAAGATATTCTCGCCTGAACCTTCTGCAACATAACCTTCTGGATCGAGCAGCAACGCTTCATCGGCACCGGCTGATACGGCTTCTTGCAGTGCTAGCATGGAGTTCACATAAGCACCGCTGGATTTAGCGCGAGTCATGGTGATGTTCACATGGTGGCGGGTGAAGGAGCTGGTGCGGATTTTAATGCCTGTTTTCAAGGCTTCTTCGCCCATGTAAGCACCCCAGTGCCAAGCCGCAACAATCAAGTGTACTTTGAGGTTGTCGGCACGAATGCCCATGCCTTCGGAACCATAGAATGCTAAGGGACGGATATAGGCGCTATCGAGGTTGTTATCACGTACCGCAGCAATAACAGCCTGATTGACCTCGTCCTTGGTGTAAGGAATCTTCATGCCCATAATATGCGCTGACTCAAACAGGCGGTCAGTGTGTGCTTGTAAGCGGAAGATTGCGGTGCCTTTTGGGGTTTTGTAGGCGCGAATGCCTTCAAATACGCCCATGCCGTAGTGTAATGAGTGAGTCAGAACGTGAGTGGTTGCGTTACGCCATTCAACCATTTCGCCGTCATACCAAATAACACCATCACGATCAGCCATCGACATTGTTACGTGCTCCTGAAAATAATATTAAAAGTCTGATTACAAATAACTCAAGCCCAGTTCTTGCCAAACGGCCATCACAGCGTGACGTTCGTCTGCAAACAGATTGCCTTCAACCACGCCTTGCTGTTTTTGCAGGGCCAGACGGTGAGCTGCTGCACGATAGGCCTTGTAAGCCTCCTGTAGCATACGGACATGATCCGTACTGAACAGGTTTTCTGCGCCGAGACCGTCAAGAATACGAATGTTGTCGGTATAGGTTACCAATTGTGGATATTGCCATGACCAAGCTAGAACGGCATATTGCACCATAAATTCGATGTCAACGATACCACCAGCATCTTGCTTTAGATCAAAGGGCATATCACTGTTGAATGCATTCTGGCCTAAACCACCTTGGGTGATTTGGGTGCCATGATTATGCCGCATTTTGGCGCGCATTTCGCTGACTTCTTCTTGTAAAACAGATAAACAGCGTTGGCGAGCTAATACATTGAGGCGCACTTGATTAAATTGCTGGGTTAGCTCTGGGCTGCCAACCAAAACCCGCGCGCGAATGAGTGCTTGATGCTCCCAAGTCCAAGCTTGCTCTTCTTGATAGCGGCTAAAGGCGCTCAGTGAGCTGGCCAGTAAACCGGAGTCACCGCTGGGCCTTAAACGCATATCAACATCATAGAGACCACCGGCGGTAGTGCGTGTCGTGAGCATCGAAATAATGCGCTGGCCCATGCGTGTGTAAAATTGTGCACCATCGACAGGGCGTGCACCGTCAGTTTCGGCGACAGGGTCACAGTCGTAAATAAACACAAGATCAAGGTCAGAGCCATGGCCAAGCTCAATCCCACCGAGTTTTCCGTAGCCTACAACAACAAAGTCCAGCTCACTGGGGCTGCCGTCGACACGCCGTGGCATGCCGTGCTTGCGTACCATTTCATGCCAAACCAGCTGTAAAACTTGCTCCAAAATGGCTTCTGCTAACCATGTCAAATAATCACTGACTTTCATTAACGGCAGCGTACCGGCAATTTCTGATGCGGCAACGCGCAAACGGTGCGCCAGTTTAAAATGACGTAGCGCATTCATTTGCTGCTCAATATCCTCTTCAGGGATACGTAATAAATGCTCGCGTAATTCTGCCGTTAATTCAGGTGCCAGGGGTGGTCGATACAAGCGGCCTTCATTGAGCAGTTCATCCAGCAGTGCCGGGAAGCGTGTCAGCTGTTCTGCAATCCACGGGCTGGCAGCGCAGAGGTTGATGACTCTTAAGAGTGCGCCTGGGTTTTCCGTGAGCAGCACGAGGTAAGCCGAACGTCGTGCGACCGCTTCAATCAGGGGTAAAACACGTTCCAGCACAAGGTCAGGGTTGTCGTGCTCAACAGCTTGGGATAGAAAACGCGGCATAAAAGCATCGAGGCGCTCACGGCCTAGACGCTGCATGGCGCGCACTTGCGAGCCTTCGCGCAGTTGTACAATACGCTGCCAAGCCGCATGACTGTCCTGATAGCCTGCTTCTTGCAATTGTTGATAGATACTTTCCACTGCGATGGTGTCTTCCCAAACAGGCAGCCATTCACCACCAATACAGTCCTCTTCAGCCTCGTCAGGATCAGCAATGACTGCGCGAAAATGATGTTCAATGCGTTTACGCCAATACATTAGCTGGCCGAAAAAGGTGGGCCAGTCATTAAAGCCCATCATAAAGGCAAGCCGAGCTTGCTCAAGCGGGGTGTCAGGTAAGCGCTGTGTTTGTAAGTCAGCAACAGCTTGCAGAGCATGTTCGGTGTAGCGCAAAAAACGGTAGGCATCTTTGAGTTCGGTGACGTCAGCGGAAGGCATATAGCCTTGTGCAGCCAAGGTATCTAAAATATTGAGCAGAGGTCGCTGCTGTAAGCTTAAGTCGCGTCCACCATGAATCAGTTGAAAAGCTTGGGCGATAAACTCTACCTCACGAATCCCGCCAGAACCCAGCTTAATATTGTCGTCCATGTCTTTGCGACGCACTTCTTGTTGAATCAATTGCTTCATGGAGCGCAGCGCTTCAATGGCGGAGAAATCCAAGTAACGGCGGTACACAAATGGCCGCAGAATTCTAAGGAGACTGGCGCCAGCATTTTGATCGCCGGCGACAACGCGCGCTTTAATCATGGCGTAGCGTTCCCAGTCGCGACCTTGGTTTTGATAATACTGTTCAATGGCAGTGAAACTGTAAACCAGTGGGCCGCTGGAACCATAGGGACGCAAGCGCATATCCACACGAAACGCAAAGCCATCCACGGTGATAGTGTCTAAGGCTTTAATCAGCTTTTGTCCAAGGCGCGTGAAAAACTCTTGATTATCGAGGCTGCGTTTTGCACCTTCAGTTTCACCGCCTTCAGGGTAGGTGAAAATTAAATCGACATCTGAGGATAAATTCAGCTCGTAGGCGCCTAGCTTGCCCATGCCCAAAATAACCAGTTGTTGCGGGTGTTTACTGTGGCGGCCAATAGGGGTACCAAATAACTGGCAATGGTGTTGATACAGCCAGTGATAGGCTAAATCGATGCACGCATCGGCCATGGCGGAGAGGTCGCGGCAGGTTTCGCTGAGTTCAGACTGGCGCATTAAATCACGCCAAATAATGCGTACTTGTTGGCGATTACGGTATTGGCGTAAGTGCAGCAGCAAGCTGGCTTCATCGGCGCAATCAATTAAACGCTCATTGAGTTGGTGACGTATTTCGCCAGGGACTAAGGTGCGATCCAGCTGTCCAGAGGCCACCAGATCAATCAGCATTTGCGGGTCGCGAATGGCTTGATTGAGCACAAAATCGCTCAAGGTGCAGACGCGAATAAAGGCTTGGTAGCGGCTCTCAGGCCAATGAGGGTTGTCTATTTGCTGTTCTTGCAGTGCATGAGCCCATGCTCTTTGGGCTTTTTGTTGTAAAAGTAGCAAGCTTGAAGGAATGGAATCCAGTAAGAGAGGTGTCATGCGCGGTCCTGAACAATATCACGCTAAAGGTGTCTGTAAAGATACCTTAAATTGTCTCGGCATGCTGAGCTTGCGGAACACACTTGGCCAAAAGGCGTAGCGAATAGATGCTGACGCGCGCGTCGTTTTGTAGTAAAACTACAAGAAGAGAAAATATATGTCTTTGCTGTGTCATGGGCTGACTGTTCACAAGACATGAAGCACATATAGGTTCATCATCAATAGATCCTTAGTTTGGGAGCGAAACATGCAAGATCTTGATCCGGTAGAAACCCAGGAATGGTTGGATGCTTTAGAGTCCGTCCAAGCCCATGAAGGCGAAGAGCGCGTTCATTACATATTATCGCGTTTAGGCGAACTGGCCAGCCGTGGCGGCACACGTTTGCCGCACGCCATCACCACGCCTTATCGCAATAGCATTCCGGTCACCCATGAAGCACGTATGCCGGGTGATTTATTTATGGAGCGCCGGATTCGCTCCTTAGTACGCTGGAACGCCTTAGCCATGGTGATGCGGGCTAACCAAGCCGATCCTGACCTCGGTGGTCATATTGCAACCTTTGCCTCGAGCGCTACGTTATATGACATTGGTTTTAACTACTTTTTTAAAGCGCGGACAGAAGAGCATGGTGGTGATTTAATCTATTTCCAAGGGCATGCCTCGCCTGGTGTGTATGCGCGTTCTTTTTTAGAAGGGCGTATCACTGAAGAGCAACTGGAGCATTTCCGTCGTGAAACCGAAGGTGAAGGCTTATCGTCTTATCCGCACCCTTGGTTGATGCAAGATTACTGGCAGTTCCCGACTGTATCTATGGGTTTGGGGCCAATTCAAGCCATTTACCAAGCGCGCTTTATGAAATATCTGGAGCACCGCGGCTTTATTCAGCCGGGTAAACAGAAAGTATGGTGCTTCTTAGGTGATGGTGAAACCGATGAACCCGAATCCTTGGGCGCCATTTCCCTTGCCGGACGCGAAAAGCTCGATAACTTGATCTTTGTTATTAACTGTAACTTGCAGCGCTTAGATGGTCCGGTGCGCGGTAACGGTAAAATCATTCAAGAGTTGGAAGGTAACTTCCGCGGTGCGGATTGGAACGTAATTAAAGTCTTGTGGGGACGCTTATGGGATCCGTTATTTGCTAAAGACACTGAAGGTGTTATGCAGCGCCGCATGGATGAAGCCTTAGACGGTGACTATCAAAACTATAAAGCCAATGATGGTGCTTTTGTTCGTAAAGATTTCTTTGGTACGGATCCGCGTTTGGCGGCGATGGTTGAAGACTTAACCGATGATGAAATCTGGAAGCTCAACCGCGGTGGTCACGATCCATTTAAGGTGTATGCCGCCTATCATGCGGCGGTGCATCACAAAGGTCAGCCAACGGTGATCTTAGCGAAAACCATTAAAGGTTACGGTACAGGTACCGGTGAGGCGCAAAATATTGCCCACAACATTAAAAAAGTTGATTTAGAAAGTCTAAAAGGCTTTAGAGATCGCTTTGATATCCCGGTCAGCGATGAAAACCTAGAGAGTTTGCCATTTTACCGTCCCGCAGAAAACAGCCCAGAAATACGCTATCTAAAAGAGCGTCGCGAAGCGCTGGGTGGTTTTGTTCCGCAGCGTCGCGCGAAAAGCATGAGCATTCCCACACCTTCATTAGACACTTTAAAAGCTATCTTGGATGGCACGGGTGAGCGTGAAGTGTCCACCACCATGGTCTTTGTACGTATTTTGGCGCAGTTGCTCAAGGATAAAGATCTGGGTAGTCGAATCGTGCCTATTGTTCCTGATGAAGCCCGTACCTTTGGTATGGAAGGCATGTTCCGTCAGCTGGGCATTTACTCCGCGGTGGGGCAGCTCTATCAGCCGGTCGACCATGGTCAGGTGATGTACTATAAAGAGGATAAAAAAGGTCAGATCCTTGAAGAGGGCATCACTGAGGCCGGTGCGATGTCAGCTTGGATTGCTGCGGCCACCGCTTACAGTAACCATAACCAACCGATGCTGCCGTTCTATGCCTTCTACTCCATGTTTGGCTTCCAGCGTATTGGCGACTTAGCTTGGGCCGCCGGTGATATCCGCGCCCGTGGTTTCTTAATGGGGGGTACCGCCGGTCGCACCACTCTTAATGGTGAAGGTTTGCAGCACCAAGATGGCCATAGCCATATCCTTGCGGGCACTATTCCAAACTGCCACGCTTATGATCCTGCTTACGGCTATGAAATGGCGGTGATTATTCGTGAGGGTGTGCGGCAAATGCTGGAGTTGCAGCAAGACCGTTACTACTACATCACCATGATGAACGAATCCTATCAGCAGCCTGCTATGCCTGATCGTGAAGGTATCGAAGAGGATATTATTCGCGGTATGTACTTGTTGGAAGAAGATAAGCGCAGCAGTGATCTGCATGTACAGCTCTTAGGCAGCGGAACAATTTTGCTGGAAGTGCGTGAAGCGGCCAAAATCTTACGTGAAGACTTTGGCGTTGGTGCTGATGTTTGGAGTGTCACCAGCTTTAACGAACTGCGTCGTGACTGTTTGGATGCGGAGCGCTGGAATCGTTTGCATCCTCGTGAAATGCCACGCCTATCACATATTGAAAGCTGCTTAGAGGGCCGTCGTGGTCCAGTGGTTGCGTCCACCGACTATATGAAGCTCTATGCTGACCAAGTGCGCCAGTGGGTGCCGCAAGAGCAGTATAAAGTGCTAGGTACCGATGGTTTTGGTCGCAGTGACTCGCGTAAAAAGTTGCGTCACTTCTTTGAAGTGGATCGTCATTGGGTCGTACTGGCGGCATTAGAAGGCTTAGTGGCGCAAGGTCAGTTAGATGCGCAAGTGATGCTGGATGCCATGGATAAGTTCGGTATTGATGCCAATAAACCTAACCCACTGGACTGCTGAGGAGAGCGTTAATGAGTGAATTAATTCGCGTACCCGACATCGGCACAGGTGAGGGTGAAGTGATTGAGCTGTTTGTTAAAGTGGGCGACCGTATTGAAGCGGAACAAAGCCTACTGACATTAGAGTCAGACAAAGCCAGTATGGAAATCCCTGCACCAAAAGCCGGGGTGATTAAAAGCTTGGCCGTTAAGCTGGGTGACCGACTGAAAGAAGGTGATGACTTACTCGAGCTGGAGGTGGATGGCGAGCCGGTTGCAGTTTCAGAGACGACTGACTCAAATCCTGAAATCGTTGCAGCAAGTACCCCAGTACCTGCTGTGTCGGCCGGCGCAGCTGCATCTATTGCAAGTGTGGCTGAGGTTGCTGCTGAAAATATTATTGAAGATATCCATGTGCCTGATATTGGCTCGTCGGGTAAAGCACGAGTGATTGAGTTATTGGTTGCTGTCGGTGACCAGGTTACTGAGGAGCAATCGCTGCTCACGCTCGAGTCGGATAAAGCCAGCATGGAAATTCCTTCACCGGTGAGTGGTGAAGTCGTCGAAGTATTGGTGCGTTTGGATGCAGAAGTGGGAACCGGGGATTTAATCTTTAAGGTTAAGGTCGCCCAAGCAGCGAGCAGTCAAGTGGTTGCTGCCGCCCCTGTCGCCCCTACAGTTTCTGCTGCTCCTGTAGCCGCTGCGCCAAAGCCAAGTCCTGCGGTTTCGGTCGCCCCTGAAACTGCGCCGACGCCGGATCAACGTAAAAAAACCGCGGCCGTGCATGCAGGCCCTGCAGTGCGCAAGTTAGCGCGTGAGTTTGGTGTTGATTTGAGTTTGGTGAGCGGTAGCGGGCCAAATCAGCGCGTTATGAAAGAAGATGTGCATGCTTATGTACAGTCTGTTTTGAGCAAGCAAACCCATGCTGCAGTCGAGCAAGGCAGTGGCATTGCGCCGATTCCTGCTGTGGATTTTGCGCGCTTTGGTGAAATTGAAGAAGTTGCCATGACCCGTTTACAGCAGGTTGGGGCAATGAATCTGCACCGAAGCTGGCTCAATGTACCCCATGTCACGCAGTTTGAGTCCGCTGATATTACCGAGCTTGAGGCGTTTCGAGTTGGGCAAAAAGCAGTGGCGGAAAAGGCCGGGGTTAAACTGACGATACTGCCGTTTTTGTTGAAAGCCTGTGCGCATTTATTGCAAGAAATGCCTGACTTTAACAGTTCTTTAGCGCCAAGCGGCAAAGCTCTAATTCGCAAAAAATATGTGCATTTAGGTTTTGCTGTGGATACGCCAGAAGGCTTGTTAGTGCCCGTTATTCGTGATGTGAATCAGAAGAGCCTGTTGCAGCTGGCTGCCGAGGCGGCTGAGTTGGCAGATAAAGCACGCAATAAAAAACTCACTGCTGAGCAGATGCAAGGCGCTTGCTTTACTATTTCCAGTCTTGGGCATATTGGTGGAACCGGTTTCACCCCGATTGTTAATGCGCCAGAAGTGGCCATCTTGGGTGTATCACGTGCCACTATGCAGCCCGTATGGAATGGTGAGGATTTTGCTCCGCGTTTAATACTGCCGTTATCGCTGTCGTATGATCATCGTGTGATTAATGGCGCTGCAGCAGCACATTTCACTCGCCGTCTCAGTGAGTTGCTAGCCGAGATCCGCAGTCTATTGTTGTAACTTAGCGTCCGTAATAAAACACCCCGTCTAGGCACACGCTTGTCGGGGTGTTTTTATTACTGCTTGGCAAAGCCCAGTTGTCGCCAAGCTTCATATACGGCGATCGCCACTGTATTGGATAAATTTAAACTACGCGATCCTTCACGCATCGGTAAGCGCACCAGTTGTTCCGCAGGGATACTGTTGCGCACCTCTTCAGGCAGGCCTCGGGTTTCAGGACCAAAAATAAAGGCATCCCCATCTTGATAGGCTACATCCGCATAGTTGTGAGAGCCTTTAGTGCTAAAAGCAAATAAGCGCGGTTGCTGTAAAAGGTTTAAGCACTCTTCTAAATTGGCGTGGCGTTGTACCTTGGCAAACTCTTGGTAATCGAGTCCGGCGCGGCGTAGGCGTTTGTCGTCAAAAACAAAGCCAAGAGGCTCAATTAAATGTAAGCTGCAGCCAACATTGGCGCATAGGCGAATAATATTGCCGGTGTTGGGTGGGATTTCTGGCTCAAAGAGAATGACGTGAAACATGCTTGATCCTGACAATAAATTAGAGGGTAATTCTACATGGGAAGCGCTGCCAAGACGGCAGTTACTCATGAAGTTTTTCGCCAGTTTAGTCTTATTGGGGTTTTTATTGGGTTTGATGATCGGGCGCGCACTTGAGCCCGAGCGCGTGCCGGCGCCTGTTAATCATGTGCAGCAAGTGCAGACGTATCAAGATGGCTTAGCGCTGTGCTTAGCCAGGCCGGCGCAGGTGCAGGCCACCGTCGCGCAAGGCGCTTATCAACTGGTGTTCCAGAATACTGTAGGGCAATCTGCGCAAGGCGAGTTGTTTTTAGCGCAGGGTGAGCCTGTACGTTGGCGGCTCGTATCGCAGGAGCGCGAGGCGCGTCTTGTTTTTATTGGTTTACAACCTGTGCTAGGGCGTTGGCAGCCGCGCAGCACAGACACCCAATGGTGTGTTGATATTCAGATCAGCCTGTTAGACCCATCTCCAGAGTTGTGATCAGTTGTTTTTCAGGCGTCGTAAGTTGCCAATCACCGACTCGAGGGCACGATCAAATAGCAAGGCGTTATCCAGGAGCAGGACCGTATTGTTTTTAAATTCAAGGGCGAGGGTCATACGGGTTTTTTCTAAAACTTTGACACCGCTGCGATTGACGAAAATATAGCGGCCCGTGGACTTAATAATAGCGGCTAACTTACAGCGTAGCTTGCGTTGATCGTCTTGAGTAAATTCCATCCAGCTGCCGGTATGCAAGCTGTCCACTTGCAGTAAGGCTGGGTCATCTTCATTAAGAATCACCTTGCTTGGCAGGCTATCGACAGTTTCGGGTTGTTGCAAAACGATTTCTTCTTGCACCTGGACCATCACTGGCGCTGGCTGTGGCTCTACGTCGGCTTTCTGCTGTTCGTCCGGATGTTGCTGCTGGATTGTGCTCTGCGCGCTGTGGGTGCTGGTAGCGGTTGCAGATGGATCAGGTGCGGCGGCTTGTTGTTTATAACGTTGAAAAGCCTGCACATGTAAGCTTTCTAAGCGGCTAAAAAAGTCATTGGCAACAAAGGGGTCAATGGCTGCATTGGAAAAACCTTCGCGAAGCTGTCTCAACAAAGAGGGTACCAGTTGCAATAACTTTAGGCGTGCTTGAGCGTCTTCGTGAGGCTCGATACTCCAGATCAGATCATCCATAGTGGCTAGATTGTTGCGCCATTCACTGGAGTCATGGCCGCTTTTGAGGCAGGTGAGCAGTAGCACTTTACTCCAAGCGTCTTGCAGCAGCTGTACGATGACCTCGGGTAATGTTTTGCCCAGTAGCCGCGCATTCAGTTCCTGTTCAACATGCAAACGGGCCGCTTCGGCGCGGGCACGCCCTTCTTCAGCATCACGCGTACGCTGCTCAAGGAGTTCGCTGCGACGCCGCTCACTGCCTGTAAAGGCCATAAAGTCGGCTAATAAGTCATTAAAAATATTGGGGTCATCAGAAAAATCAGTCAAAGTGCGTTGCACAATACTTTCAATTTTCTGGTACAGATTATCGCGATGCTCGGCATCATGCTCACTCCAGCCTAGCGATGCTGAAGCAATTTCATTTAATAAGCGCCGTGCCGGGTGGCTGCCGCGGTTAAAGAATGTTTTATCCAGCACGGCAACTTTGAGCAAAGGAATTTGCAGGCGTGCAATTAATGCTTTGAGTGAATCAGGTAAATTGTGATCATCGAGGATAAACTCAAAAAGCATGGAAACGAGGTTAATGACATCGTCATCGACTTGTCCCACTACTCGTGTTTGTGTGCTGTTTGCAGTTGCACGACTGATAAGTAGGTCCAGATGTTTGCGTAAATCGTGCTCTTGCGCCGAAGGGTTCGGTATATGTTGCTGTAAGTGCGAGAGTAGACGCATTAAATCATTGCTGCTGATGGGAATGGCATCTGCTGCAATCTGTCGAGCAGGAAAGACGCTGCCGCGCAGCTCAGAGAGCAACTCTTGTAGCTCACTGAAAGCAATCTGTAGCTCTTCAGAGCTGGCTGTTGCGTTTGTCGCTGCGGTGTTCGGCGTTGTTGCCGAAGACTGTGGCACTGGGCTGCTTAAGCTGCTTTTTTGCAGTTTTTGGGGGGAGGATTTCAGCTCAGGTAAAACCCCAGCGGCAATTAAGAGTTGGTTTGCTTCGTGATACAGCGTATTGAGCTCGCTGATCACATGTTTTTCAAACAGCTTAAGAATAATCAGTTTGATATTGATTGGAAAATTGATGCTGTTGCAGCTTTTAATAAAGGTTTCTGAGAGTGCGCGAGCGCTCAGCGGGTTACTGTCTTCGGTGATTTTTTGGCTGATGAGTTGATTGAAGCGCGTTGTGAGTTGATGCAAAGCCTGTTCGTCACGGCGCTTTACTTTGGCAACCATGCTATCAATAGCGACTGCTTCTTCCAGGACTTCATCTTGCACCAGTGATAAGGAGTCAAAGGACTGTTTGTCTAAAACAGGCGGTTGTCCAATGGTGTACAAGTTGAGGTTGGCAAAACTCTCGAACAGCTGTTGTAAAAAACTGCGCTCGATATTTTTACGCTTCAGGCGTAAATCTCGCATCGCTTCAAATAAACTATTTTGCTCATTATTGCTGGTGGCGCGATCAGCCATTTCAAAGAGGGCATCATCTGCATTGGCAAAGAGCTCTTGAATATAGTTTTTTAGCAGCGTAGCAGATGTGTCACGTACGCGAATAAGGGCCAGAGGTACTTTTCCAGAGGCTGCAGAAGAATGTTTTTCTGGCCCTGTAAAAGGTACAACATTGGCTTCATTATTCATGGTTGGCAGTCTCCCGGCAAAGCAACCCTGGCTCAAAGGCGTGAGCTTTTGAAGCGCTGAGAGTTAATGTAAGTACAAAAACGATCTTGATTATATGCGCTTATTGAATAGAGCCAAGCGCTATCTACTGGGTGTTTGATGTGAGTCACAGATGGCTGGGTTTACACTGCATTATGCAGAGTTTCGTCGCGAGACTGCTCACGCCTTGCATTAGTCTCTATAATAAGATCAATTCGTAGAGGAGCATAGCATGGCCAATATTTTACTTGAGCAGTTACACGCAGAAATCCAAGCCAATGTCCGCAATGCCTTAAAAGAGGATGTCGGTGCAGGTGATATTACTGCGATGCTGATTGCTGCTGACAAAAATGCCAGTGCCCGCGTGATTACCCGTGAGGCTGCAGTGGTGAGCGGTGTTGCTTGGGTAAATGAAGTGTTTCGCCAGGTGGATGCTGATGTTGTAGTGCGCTGGCTGGTTGCTGACGGTGAGCGAGTGCAAGCCAATCAGGTGCTCTTTGAGCTAGAAGGCAATGCGCGCGCTTTGCTAACCGGCGAGCGCACGGCATTAAACTTTCTGCAGACGTTATCTGCGGTGGCAACCCGCTGTCGGTACTTTGCCGACAAGGTGGCAGACACTGCAGTTAAATTGCTAGATACGCGTAAAACCCTACCGGGGCTGCGTCTGGCGCAAAAGTATGCGGTCACCTGCGGCGGTTGTCACAATCATCGACTGGGTTTGTATGATGCGTTTTTAATTAAAGAGAATCATATTGCCGCCTGTGGTGGCGTGGCCGCTGCAGTGCAAGCGGCGCATAGCATTGCCCCGGGCAAGCCAGTTGAGGTCGAGGTGGAAAACCTAGATGAGCTGCGTGAAGCCTTAGCCGCTGGCGCTGATATTATTATGCTAGATGAATTGAGCTTAGCTGATATGCGTACTGCGGTAGCGCTGAATGCTGGTCAAGCAAAGCTTGAAGCATCTGGTGGTGTAAATGAAAACACCATTCTAGCCATTGCGCAAACCGGCGTGGATTATATTTCCCTAGGTACGCTGACGAAAGATATAAAGGCTGTTGATTTGTCGATGCGCTTAAGTCTGTAACTATAGGTGTGCGTTAAAAGACTGGCTATCGTAACAGCCAGTCTTGATGCTTTAGCGGCGACGCAGGTTGGCTTCGATTTCTTTATCTAGATTGGGCGGTAAAAAATCGCTGTCAGGATCATAGTTCGGGTTCAAATAGGTTGAGAGCGCTTGCAGGTTGTCTGGACTGAGCGTGCCGGCGGTTTGCTGTAAGCGTAGGTTGTTTAAAATATAGTCATAGCGAGCGTTATTGTAATTGCGCACTGCAGCATAGAGGTAACGCTGAGCATCAAGCACATCCACGATATTGCGTGTGCCGACATCGTAACCAATTTGCGTGGCTTCCACAGCGCTTTGGCTGGAGATAATCGCTTGCTTAAGCGCCTGCACTTGCTCCACATCGGTATTGACCGCGCGATGAAAGTTGCGTGCATCTTGCACGGTTTTGCGGCGCAGACTTTCGCGCATTTGTTCTGCTTGATCTAAGCGGTAAACACCTTCACGCACTTGTGAGCTGGTCATGCCGCCCGTATACAGCGGAATATTCAGCTGCAAGCCAATACTGCTTTGTTCGGCTTTACCGTTATACCTATTCCCCAGCATTGGGTTATTGATAAAGCCCAAACCATCGTTATCACCTTTTTGGTACTGCGCGATGGCGTCCACTGTTGGCGCGTGGCCAGATTTACGTTGTTTCACGCTGTCTTGCGCAGCCTGTACTGCATAATTAATGGCTTGTAACTGTAAGTTTTGCTCAGATGCTGTAGTGACCCATGCATTTGCATCATTGGGGCTTGGCGGCAAAATAGGCAGGCTATGTTTAACCCCTTCTAGCGCCTCTAACTCAACATTGGTTAAGGTGACCACTGCTTGGAAGGCATCACGAACCATGCGTTCGGCAACTAAGCGATTGGCGCGGGCGGCATCATAAGCGGCTTGTGCTTGTAACACATCGGTTTTATCCGATAGGCCCACATCAAAACGCTCGCTGGCAAGATCGAATTGGCGCTTAAATGCGGCTTCTTCAGCGCGGCTGGCAGCCAGATTGTCTTGCGCGCGCAATACTGAAAAATACACTTCAGAGCTTTGCAGAATAAGATTTTGCTCAATCGCCGAGAGTTCTAAAGCCGATTGCTCATTGCTGGCCTGAGCCGCTTGTAGTTGATACCAGCGATCCAAGCGAAATAGAGGCTGGCTTAAGCTGGCTTGATACACCAGCGCACTGCGTGACGTGGACTGGGATGACGAGCCGTAGACATCGACTTTGCTGCGGTTACTTGTGTTGCTGGCGCCGGCGCCAATTTGCGGTAGCAATCCTGCACGTGCTTGCGGTACGCGTTCGCTTTGAGCTTGGTAATCGGCGTGAGCGGCGGCTAAGTCAGCGTTATTTTCAACAGCCAGTTGGTACACATCGAGCAGATTTACTTTGTTTTGGCTCAGCGGTGCTGCGTAAGCTGCTGAACCTAAAACTGCAGCTATAGCAAAAGTAAGCGACAGTAGGCGCATGATGAATATCCTGATTTTTGCATCATAGAGAAATCTGCCTAAGGCTACGGCCGATAGCTCAGGCGGTCAAGCGTGCTTTCACATTGGTTAAGGCTGTGTACAACTTAGGGCTTGCGTGTGAGTGCTTGCAGTTTGCTTGGTGTAATGCGTAGACTGAGGGCTGCTTCTTGTCGGGGTGCTCTAAAAATGAGCTGAGATCGGTCAATCCGGATCCCGTTGAACCTGATCGAGTTAAGACTCGCGTAGGAAACAAGATAAGTTTACCGCAAGGTAGGCCTGCCTATATCCACTGGTTCCCCGACACTTTTTTTCGTGTTTTTGAGAGCCAATACAATGAGTAAAACCTCCGCGCAACACCTTAGCGATACCGCTCAAGTCGATCAACAGTCGATTCAACCTTTCCCCAATTCGCGCAAAATTTACGTACAGGGTTCGCGTCCCGATATTCTTGTGCCCATGCGTGAGATTAGCTTAACGCCAACGCACACCGATGAAGGTATCGAAGAGAATGCGCCTGTTTTTGTTTACGATACATCGGGTCCTTACACGGATCCAAATGTGCACATTGACGTGCGTAAAGGCTTGGCCGATGTGCGTAGCCGCTGGATTGAAGAGCGCGGTGATACCGAGGTTTTAAGCGGTTTAAGCTCGAAGTATGGTCAAGAACGCTTAAATGACCCAGAGCTAAGCGCAATGCGTTTTGCCTCAATTCGTAATCCACGCCGCGCCAAAGCCGGTAAAAACGTCACGCAAATGCACTATGCGCGTCAGGGCATTATCACGCCAGAAATGGAGTTTGTGGCGATTCGTGAAAATATGAAATTGGAGAAAGCCCGTGCCGAGGGTTTGTTGGACAGCCAGCACCCAGGGCACAGCTTTGGCGCCAGTATTCCCAAAGAAATCACCCCAGAGTTTGTTCGCTCAGAAATAGCCCGTGGCCGCGCCATTATTCCAGCTAATATTAACCATACCGAGCTTGAGCCAATGATTCTCGGTCGTAACTTCTTAGTGAAGATTAACGGCAATATCGGCAACAGTGCACTGGGTTCTTCCATTGAAGAGGAAGTGGCCAAGCTGACTTGGGGGATCCGCTGGGGGTCCGACACCATTATGGATTTGTCCACGGGGAAAAATATTCATGAAACCCGTGAGTGGATTATCCGTAACTCTCCAGTGCCGGTGGGCACAGTGCCAATTTATCAGGCGCTGGAAAAAGTCAACGGCATTGCTGAGGACCTGACCTGGGAGATCTTTCGCGATACCTTGATTGAGCAGGCCGAGCAAGGCGTAGACTACTTCACCATTCATGCGGGTGTGTTGCTGCGTTATGTACCGCTGACCGCCAAGCGCGTCACCGGTATTGTCTCGCGTGGTGGTTCAATTATGGCTAAGTGGTGTTTAGCTCACCATAAAGAGAACTTCCTCTATATCCATTTTGAAGACATCTGCGAAATCATGAAGGCTTACGATGTCAGCTTCTCGTTAGGTGATGGTTTGCGTCCTGGCTCGATTGCTGATGCCAACGATGCTGCTCAGTTTGCCGAGCTGGAAACCTTAGGCGAGTTAACCAAAATTGCTTGGAAGCATGATGTGCAGTGCTTTATCGAAGGGCCAGGTCATGTGCCGATGCATATGATTAAAGAAAATATGGACAAGCAGCTGGAGTGCTGTGATGAAGCACCGTTCTACACCTTGGGCCCATTAACCACTGATATTGCGCCGGGTTATGACCACATTACTTCAGGCATTGGTGCGGCGATGATTGCTTGGTACGGTTGCGCCATGCTGTGTTACGTAACCCCTAAAGAGCATTTAGGGCTGCCAAATAAGGATGATGTGAAAACCGGTATTATCACCTACAAAATTGCTGCCCATGCTGCTGACTTGGCCAAAGGCCACCCGGGCGCACAGCTGCGTGATGATGCTTTGAGTAAAGCGCGCTTTGAATTCCGCTGGGAAGATCAGTTTAACTTAGGTTTAGATCCAGATACTGCGCGAGCTTTTCATGATGAAACCTTGCCGAAAGAATCGGCTAAAGTGGCGCACTTCTGCTCCATGTGTGGGCCGAAGTTCTGTTCGATGAAGATCACCCAAGAGGTACGGCAGTACGCTAAAGAAAACGGTTTAACCGATGAACAGCGTGCGATTGAAGCTGGCTTTAAAGAGCAGTCTGAGCGTTTTCGTGAGGAAGGTTCGATAATCTATAAGCAGATTTAAGCGCTTCAGTGGTATAAAAGGCGGCCTTAAGGGTCGCCTTTTTTATGGGAGCTATAGATGACTGAGCGGGCAATGACGGCTAAAGATGATGTAGTAGTTGAGCAGCGTGAGCGCTGCTTTCAAGGGTTTTATCGCTTAGATCGCGTACATTTAAAACACCGCTTATTTGCCGGCAATATGGGGCCGACCATCAGTCGTGAGTTGTTTATCAGGCCGGATGCGGTGTGCGTGTTGCCCTATGACCCGCATACCGATTCGGTGGTGCTGGTTGAGCAGTTTCGGGTGGGCGCTTTAGATAAAAGCCCAAAGCCGTGGTTGCTGGAAATTGTTGCGGGTTTAATTGATACAGACGAAGAGCCTGCAGAGGTGGCACGCCGCGAGGCTCGTGAAGAAGCAGATTTAGAGCTGCATGAGTTGCTGCCCGTGATGACCTATTACCCATCGCCCGGTGGATCGGATGAGCGTGTTTATTTGTATGTCGGCCGTTGTTCGACAATAGGTGTCGGTGGGGTTTTTGGTGTAGCAGAAGAGGGGGAGGATATTCGTGTACATGTATGGCCGTTGGCCGATGCGTTAAAGGCGGTACAGGATGGACGTATTGATAATGCTGCGAGCATTATTGCCCTGCAGTGGTTGGCGTTGAATAAACAGCGCCTGCGAGAAGATTGGCGCGTGTTGTAATTGGCACTTGGCTGCAGCCGAGAGGCTACAGCCAAGTTCTGCTGCTTATAAACCCGGTAAGCGCTGGCGTATTTGACTGATCAAGTTATCTAATGTCGCCGCATCGTGTGTGTCCACGCGATAACTTTGCGCAATTTCTTCAGGGCTTAATGGCTCTAAATTCTTGCGCTGCGCCAAAATAACTTCTTCAGTGGCATCAGAGGGGTCTAAGCCTTCTTCTTGACGTTGTTTTAACCAAGTCGCAATCACTTCATCGGGCGCTTGGCAGTCGAGGATAAGGAATGGCGTCCCCGTGTTTTCAGCGATTTGCCAAGCGTCATGGCGCTGCTCACTTTTCAAGTAGGTGGCGTCAATGACGACTGGAAAGCCCGCTTGTAATGCATCTGCAGCTAAAGCATGCAGTCGCTGATAGGTTGCAGCGCTGGCGTTTGGGTTGTAAATGCCACCGCCAAGTATATTTTGCTGAGCGCTGTCTTGTTCACCAAATAAGCGTTTGCGTTCAAAGTCAGAACGAAAGCGCAGGGCACCCAAAGCTTCAACTAAGCGCATGGCCACCGAGCTTTTGCCAACGGCAGAAATACCGTGAGTAATGGCCAGTAAGCGTGAAGGAATGGCGCTGTAGCTCTCAGCTAAGTTGGCGTAGCTGCGGTATTGGCGCACAATGACTGCGCGCTGCACAGGGTCAGACTCTTGCTCGAGGCGGAACAGGTTAACTTTACCGCGCACCATGGCGCGATAGGCTTTGTAAAAGTTAATCAGCGGCATGGCTTGATAATCGCCGGTGAGTTCCAGCCAAGCATTAGTAAAGCGCCGCGCTAAAGGTTTTAAGCCGCGGTCTTCTAAGTCCATGGCTAAGAAAGCGGCATCTGAAGCAACATCAATTAAGCGAAATGGCTCATTAAACTCAATGCAGTCAAACAGCACCACTTCACCATCAAGCAATGTGGCGTTACCTAGGTGAATATCACCATGGCACTCACGAATTGAACCATTGTGACGACGTTGCTCTAATAGGGGAAGCAAACGCGTAAAACTGTCCTCAGCCCATGCTTCGAGCGCATCCAGTTGTTGTAAATCGGCTGGCTCATTGAGTAAAGGGCGGATTTGTTCAAAGTTTTGGCGAATGGGTGCCATAATTGCGTGCGGATCACCCAACGCGTGCTCCGCGGGAACACGAGGAGCTTCATCGTGGAAGCGCGCAATTTGTTTAGCCAGTGCGTCAATATGTGTTTCGCACAGTTCACCGCGCTTTTGCATATCTCCAAGAAGCTGGGTTTGCGGGAATTGACGCATTTTTACTGCATATTCAATCACAGGGCCATCGCCATTCAGCTGCGGCGCTTCGACTGAACCGGTAATGGCGACAACTTCGAGGTACAAACCATCGGTTAAACGTTGGTTTAAGCGTACTTCTTCATTGCAGAAGTGCTGGCGAGCACTAATATCGGTAAAATCCAAAAAGCCAAAATTCACGGCTTTTTTGATTTTGTAAGCATAAGGGCCAGTTAGAATGACCCAAGAGATATGAGTTTCTATGACCTGGAAATCTTCGACGGGATGCGCAAAGATCGCAGGGTTTTGTAGGGCGGCAATCAGGGCTTGAGTCACAGATAATCCTTGAGAGTAATAAAATAATGCCTGCATTATGGCAACTGTGGGCAGCTGTGCAAACTATAACAACATGCATTTTGAACTGAAACAAAACAGGTGTAATTAGTAGCATGACTCAAAAACGAACATCTCGGGCGCCTAAAAAGACGGCAAACCCGCGTAAAACAAAAGCTGCAAGCCGCTGGTTAGGCTTGTTTATTAAGCTTTCAATTGTCGCCGTTGTGCTGCTCGCAGGAGTTTTAATTTATCTTGATGCTGTAGTTCAAGAGAAATTTTCTGGTAAGCGTTGGACAGTGCCGGCAAAAGTTTATGCGCGGCCGTTAGAGTTGTTTGCTGGGCAAAAGTTGAATAAGCAAGACTTTCTAACTGAACTGAGTGCCCTAGGCTATCGCAATGAGCCCTCGGCTAACAGCTCTGGCGCTGTTTCTGTTAACGGCAATACGGTTGCCTTGCATACGCGCGGGTTTCAATTTTATGAAGGTGCGGAGCCGGCACAAGCCATTCGTGTAAGCTTTTCTGGTGACAGTGTGGCCAGTTTAGCGCTCAGTAACGGCAGATCTTTAGCGGTAGCGCGTCTTGAGCCCTTGCTCGTTGGTGGTTTGTACCCCGCCCATCAAGAAGACCGTATTTTGGTGCGCTTGGATCAGGTGTCTGAGCTCTTACCTCAGGCATTGATGGCTGTAGAGGACCGTGATTTTTATGCCCATCATGGCGTGTCACTTAAATCAATAGCGCGGGCGCTGTGGGTCAATACCTCTTCGGGCTCTTTGCGCCAAGGCGGTAGTACCCTGACGCAGCAGCTGGTGAAAAACTTCTTTCTAACCAATGAGCGCACTCTGACACGAAAAGTAACTGAGGCACTGATGTCTGTGCTGCTGGAGTTGCATTACAGCAAAGAAGAAATTTTAGAAGCTTATCTAAATGAAGTGTTTTTGGGGCAAGATGGCCAGCGTGCGATACATGGATTTGGCTTGGCCAGTCAGTACTTTTTTAGCCAGCCGCTGGCTGAACTCAAATTGCATCAAGTGGCTTTATTGGTCGGGATGGTTAAGGGGCCGTCTTACTATAATCCGCGCCGGCAGCCCGAGCGTGCATTAGAACGTCGTAATTTAGTGATTGATTTGCTCGCAGAGCAAGGCATTGTCAGCGCCGCAGACGCGCAGCAGGCTAAAGCGCGTCCGCTTAGCGTGACTCAGCGTGGAAGTTTGGCGAATACGACTTACCCAGGCTTTATCGACTTGGTGAAACGTCAGTTGCGTGAAGACTACCGTGAGCAAGACTTGACTGAAGAAGGGCTGCGTATATTTACCAGCTTTGATCCGATTCTGCAGAACAAAGCTGAAGCGGCACTGGAGCAAACCTATAAGCAGTTGGCGGGACGTAAAGGTATTGATCAAGTTGAGTCAGCGATGGTGGTCAGTAATCCGGAAACGGGAGAAGTGCTGGCATTATTGGGCAGCCGTTTGCCACGCTATGCAGGCTTTAATCGCGCATTGGATGCTGTACGCCCCATCGGCTCATTGGTTAAACCAGCGGTTTATTTAACAGCCTTAGAGCAGCCTAGCCAATACACACTCACTCATTACATCGAAGATGCATCATTTTCGGTCAAAAGTAGAAACGGTAAAGTGTGGACACCGCAAAATTATGATCGCAAAGAACATGGAACTGTTTTTTTATACCAAGGCTTAGCGCAGTCGTATAACTTATCCACTGCAAAATTAGGCTTGGAAATGGGGGTGCCGCGGGTTTTAAATACGGTGCATAAACTGGGGGTTAAGCGCGATTGGCCGGCGTATCCTTCGATGTTATTGGGGGCGGGCAGTTTGAGTCCCATTGAAGTCGCTGATATGTATCAGACAATCGCCAATGGTGGTTTTAATACGCCGCTGCGGGCAATTCGTAGTGTGTTAACTGCTGAAGGTGAGCCTTTGGGGCGTTACCCATACAGTGTTGAGCAGCGCTTTGATGCGGGGGCGGTTTATTTAACGCAAGAAGCGATGCGGCGCGTCATGACTGAAGGGACTGGGCGTTCGGTGTATAACCGCGTCCCTTCGTCGGTGATTCTCGCTGGCAAAACCGGTACCAGTAATGATTCGCGCGACAGTTGGTTTGCAGGTTTTGGACAAGACTTGTTGGCGGTAGTCTGGATGGGGCGCGATGATAATGGGCAAACACCGCTGACGGGTGCCAGCGGGGCTTTGCAAGTGTGGGCTAATTTTATGCAAAAAGCTGCGCCAAGCTCTTTGAATATGACTCCGCCTGATAATATTGTTATGGCGTGGGTTGATGCATACTCTGGCCTTGGCAGTGCGCAAGGATGTCCGGGCGCTGTACAGATGCCTTATATTCGCGGCAGCGAACCATTGGCAGGGGCATCGTGCGATGCTCCGGTGACAGCGCCAGTTGAGTCGGTCAAAAGCTGGATTCGTAGTTGGTTAAATTAATAGGTATGAGGAATAAATGTGAGTAAGCATGCAGTCATCTTAATTGCACTGGCGACAATACTCGCTGGCTGTGCAAGTTCTCAGCACAGAGCTATACCGGTTGTAGACAGCGGCGCTCCGCTCACGCCGGGGGCGCTGCGTGATAGCCGGGCGCGGCAGACCGTAGTGCGGCCGGCACAGCAAATTGATACGGGAGTTGCCCAAGAAAGCGGGGAAGCGGCCGTACAAACCTATGCTGTACCCAGCGCGCCGATTGGTGGTATTCAGGTCTATAACACAGCTCAAGAGCAAAAGATTGAACAGCGCATTGAACACTCCGCTCCAGCTGCGCCGATAGGTGGTCAAGCGCGTTTAGCGCCCGACGAGGAGCTTGATGGGCCGGTGCTTGCCTTACTGACAACAGCTCAGCAGCAACAAGGCAGTGGTGATTTTAATGGTGCTGCATCAAGTCTTGAGCGTGCGCAACGTATCGCTCCGCGCGAACCGCAGGTGCTTTACCGATTAGCTGAAGTGCGTCTTCAGCAAGGGGATGCGGCGCAGGCCGAGCAGTTGGCCCAGCGCGCCTTAAGCTACAGTAATGGTCGACCGACGCTGCAGGCCGGCTTGTGGGATTTAATAGCGCGGGCGCGTACACAGCAAGGCAATACCGCTGGTGCTCAAGAAGCACAGCGTCGTGCGAGGGTTAATCTGTAATGGTGGCACAAGCAAAATTACGGGTGTTGGCGCTGTTGTCTGAGCTTGAGGATGAGTTGCGGCAGCTTGGTTGGTGGGAGCAGCAAGCACCGAGCGCGCAGGCTTTACAAAGTCAGCAGCCATTTTGTGTGGATACGTTAGAGTTTTCACAATGGCTGCAATGGATTTTTGTACCGCGCATGCAAGCGATCATAAACTCAGAGCAAGCACTGCCTGCACAGTGTGCGATTTATGAAATGGCTGAGATGGTCTATCGCGAAAAACTGGCTGCGGTAGCGGGTTTGCTCGCCTGTTTGCAGCGTATTGATGCGGCGGTTATAGCGCCGCATGGGTTGCACTAATGTAAAGGCTGAACTGTTGCGCGACTATTTGATAGTGGCGCAACGTTCGCTAATGGCTTGCTTTATTTCAGTGATGCGCGCTTGACGCTGTTCTTCAGTCAGGCGTGTTGGGGTGCCGTTCACTTCGGCGAGTACTCTAGGGTTGTTTTCTAGCTGTGCGAGATTGTAGCGCATATCTTCACAATACTTTTTTAACTCGGCTTCTTCTGCAGCAACTTGCTGACGTACTTTGCGCTCAATGTCTGCTTGTGTTTTTGCACTGGCTTGCGCATCTTCAGCGGCAATTTGCGCTGCGGTTTTTTCTGCAGGCTTCGGTTGGAATGTATTGGTATCAATACTTTGCGCAGTTTGGTTGCTGGGTGGTTCAGAGCCGAAATGGGTAACGCCTTGCGCATCGACCCATTTGTAAATTGGCGTGGCGAGTACCGAGGAACTGACTAACAATAAAAAACTGGCGGTAGTGACGAGGCGTCGCATGCGATTTCCTTATGATGACAGAATAATAAGCCCAATATATTGATGGTCTCATTTGAGTTAAATATACCCCAAAAAACTACAGAGCAACCTTGTGGTTGCGCGCAAGCGCTATAAATATCTATCATAGACAACAAATAGCCCAAGAAATGAGAGAATTGTCTCGTAATGCTTGACTTGCGGCTGCTGAATCCGAACAATTCGTAGTTCGCTGTGATGCTCGCCTCAAAAAGGCGCTTACAGCATTATTGGTTCATGAGGTGCGTACCCGTGCCGCCCGCTATACCCGTATCGCGTTACCTCGCGCTGGGTGAGGAATCTTTAGACATTCGGGTTTCTCTATGCTGCTTAATTTAGGTGGCTGGGTAGTCGGCAATCACCGTCACCCATGCTGCAAATAACAGCAACCTACAATCAGATTGCCCCTGATGAGGGGCGCTATTCTGGCGTTTTAGAGGTGTTACTGTGGAACTTTTATCCGGCGCAGAAATGGTTGTGCGCTCATTGCGCGACCAAGGCGTTAAATATATTTACGGCTATCCAGGTGGGGCCGTATTGCATATCTATGATGCATTATTCAAAGAGCCTGCGCTGACGCATATTCTTGTGCGTCATGAGCAAGCAGCAACGCATATGGCTGATGGCTATGCGCGTGCAACTGGTAAGGCGGGTGTTGTTTTTGTGACCTCTGGTCCAGGTGCGACCAATGCGATTACAGGCATCGCTACAGCCTTTATGGATTCGATTCCAATGGTCGTTATCTCCGGCCAAGTTCCCAGTGATATGGTGGGAACTGATGCTTTCCAAGAAACCGATATGATCGGTATTTCTCGTCCTATTGTTAAACACAGCTTTATTATTAAGCACCCTTCAGAAATTCCTGAAGTGATGAAAAAGGCTTTCTATTTAGCTGAGTCGGGTCGCCCGGGCCCTGTGGTTGTGGATATCCCTAAAGATATGACCAACCCAGTAGACAAGTATGAATACAGCTATCCGAAAAAAGCCAAGCTGCGCTCTTATGCCCCAGCTACGCGTGGTCATTCGGGCCAAATCCGTAAAGCTGCCGAAATGTTATTGGCAGCTAAGCGTCCTGTTATGTATTCGGGTGGTGGTGTAATTCTGGGTGGAGCTTCACAGCAGCTGACAGAAATTGGCAAGCTATTAAATATCCCTGTGACTAACACATTAATGGGCTTGGGTGGTTTTCCAGGTGATGATCGCCAGTTTTTAGGTATGCTGGGCATGCATGGTAGCTACACCGCTAACTTGGCCATGCACCATTGTGATGTCTTGTTGGCAGTGGGTGCGCGTTTTGATGATCGCGTCATCAATGGCGCTGCTAAGTTCTGTCCGAATGCGAAAATCATTCATATTGATATCGATCCAGCATCGATTTCTAAAACCATTAAAGCTGATATCCCAATCGTCGGCCCTGTTGATAGCGTATTAACCGATATGCTTGCGGCGCTTAAAGATATTGGCACTAAGCCCAATCCGGATGTCGTCGCCAGCTGGTGGAAGCAGATTGATGAATGGCGCGGTAATGGTAAGCTGTTCCCGTACGATAGCGGCGATGGCAGCATTATTAAGCCGCAGGCTGTAATTGAAACATTGTATGAAGTGACTGCGGGTAATGCATTTGTGACTTCAGATGTAGGGCAGCACCAGATGTTTGCCGCGCAATATTACCGTTTCAACAAGCCAAATCGTTGGATTAACTCCGGTGGCTTGGGCACGATGGGTTTTGGCTTTCCTGCAGCGATGGGTATCAAGTTGAACTTTCCTGATGATGACGTTGCTTGCGTCACCGGAGAGGGCAGCATTCAAATGAATATTCAAGAGCTGTCAACCTGTCTGCAATATGATTTGCCGGTTAAGATTATTAACCTGAATAACGGTGCGTTAGGCATGGTTCGCCAGTGGCAAGATATGGTCTACAACAGCCGTTACTCACATTCTTATATGGAGTCATTACCTGACTTTGTTAAGTTGGTTGAAGCTTATGGACATGTTGGTATCCGCATTACTGACTTGAAAGACTTGAAGCCAAAAATGGAAGAAGCCTTTGCGATGAAAAATCGCCTTGTGTTCTTAGATATTCAAGTCGATAAAAGTGAGCACGTGTATCCAATGCAGATTCGTGATGGTGCTATGCGCGATATGTGGCTCAGCAAAACGGAGCGGACATAACCATGAGACATATTATTTCTTTGTTAATGGAAAATGAGCCAGGTGCTTTATCGCGCGTGATAGGTTTGTTTTCTCAGCGTAACTACAATATCGAAAGCCTCACGGTTGCTGCAACTGAAGACCCAACCTTGTCGCGTCTAACTTTGACCACTATTGGTAAAGAGGAAGTGATTGAGCAAATCACTAAGAATCTGAACAAGTTGATCGAAGTGGTTAAATTAGTTGATTTGTCAGAGAGTGCGCATATTGAGCGTGAGCTGATGTTGGTGAAGATTAAAGCCAGCGGTGCTCAGCGTGCAGAAATCAAACGTACCGCTGATATATTCAGAGGTCAGATTGTTGATGTGTCACCGAGTCTATACACAGTGCAGCTAGCCGGCACAACAGATAAGCTTGATAGCTTTATCCAAGCTGTTGGTCCTGCTTCTATTTTAGAAGTTGTACGCAGTGGTGTGACTGGTATTGCCCGTGGCGATAAAGTTTTAAGCCTTTGAATTAACTCTGGAGAGCAGGGGCTCTCCAATACTAGGAGAATTTTATGAAAGTTTACTACGACAAAGATTGTGATCTATCCATCATCAAAGGCAAAAAAGTAGCCATCATTGGTTACGGCTCGCAAGGTCATGCGCACGCATGCAACCTGCAAGATTCAGGTGTGGATGTAACTGTTGGTTTGCGTGCGGGTTCTTCTTCAATTGCTAAGGCTGAGGCTCATGGTCTGAAAGTTGCTGATGTTGCAACTGCAGTTAAAGCGGCCGACGTGGTGATGGTTTTAACGCCAGATGAGTTTCAGGGTCAGCTGTACAAAGAAGAGCTTGAGCCAAACTTAAAGCAAGGTGCAACCTTAGCTTTTGCACATGGCTTCTCTGTGCACTACAACCAAGTTACGCCACGTGCTGACCTTGACGTGATTATGATTGCACCAAAAGCACCGGGTCACACTGTTCGTTCAGAGTTTGTAAAGGGCGGCGGTATTCCTGATCTGATCGCTGTTTATCAAGATGCTTCTGGCAATGCGAAAAATGTTGCGCTGTCATACGCAAGCGGTGTGGGCGGTGGACGCACAGGTATTATCGAAACCACGTTTAAAGATGAAACAGAAACTGACTTGTTCGGTGAGCAGGCAGTTCTTTGTGGTGGTACTGTTGAACTGGTTAAGGCAGGCTTCGAAATTCTGGTTGAAGCAGGTTACGCTCCAGAAATGGCTTACTTTGAGTGCTTGCACGAATTGAAGTTGATTGTGGATCTGATGTTCGAAGGCGGTATCGCGAACATGAACTACTCAATTTCAAATAACGCAGAGTACGGTGAGTATGTAACCGGTCCTGAAGTTATCAATGATGAGTCTCGTGCGGCAATGCGTAATGCTCTGAAGCGCATTCAAAATGGCGAATATGCTAAAATGTTTATCACTGAAGGCGCAACGAACTACCCTTCAATGACTGCATACCGTCGCAACAATGCTGCACACGGTATTGAAGTTGTCGGTGAGAAGCTGCGTTCTATGATGCCGTGGATTTCTGCTAACAAAATTGTAGATAAAACCAAGAACTGATTTTTTCTTACAATTGAACAACGCGGCTACGGCCGCGTTTTTCGTTTTTGGCATTTGTTTAGTATAAAATACCTGTGTTGCCAGATAGATTGGCCTATTACGTAAAAGAAGTTTAAGGAAGTTTATGAATCAGCGTCCTGAAGAGAGCGATAGCGCCTCGTCGATTGAGAGTCTGTTGCCGATCGATGAGCATGTCGAGGAAGGTCACGATAGCGAGGGTCGTAAAGTACGACACAAAGGCGTCTATTTGCTGCCCAACTTATTTACTACTGCTAATTTATTTGCAGGCTTTTATGCGATTATGAGTGCGGTGAGTGGGGATTTTAATATTGCCGCCGCAACTATTTTTGTCGCCATGGTGCTTGATGGGCTGGATGGCCGAGTAGCGCGAATGACGAATACACAAAGTGCTTTTGGTGCCGAGTATGACTCCTTGTCTGATATGGTGGCTTTTGGTTTAGCTCCAGCGATACTCGCTTATCAGTGGGCGCTTATTGAAATGGGGAATGTTGGTTTAACCATTTCATTTATCTATGTGGCGTGTGCAGCTTTGCGTTTGGCTCGTTTTAATACGCAAATAGATGTAGTTGATAAGCGTTGGTTTATCGGTTTGGCAAGTCCTGCGGCGGCCGGTGTGGTAGCAGGGATGGTTTGGGCTGTTTGGACAATCAGTGACAGCGGTATTGCAAGGGCTGATTTACCTTTTGCGGTGACTATGTTGTTTGCAGTGCTGGTTGCATTGTCAGGCTTGTTGATGGTCAGTAATATCAAGTACTACAGTTTTAAAGACTTGGATCTTAAAGGGCGCGTGCCATTTGTTGCGATCTTGGTTGTCGTTTTGGTTTTTGCAGTTGTGTTGAGCGATCCGCCACGTATCTTGCTAATGATATTTTTGGTGTACGCTGCTTCTGGTCCAGTTCAGTATGTATTGCGACTGCGCAAAGGCCGGTCTAGATTGTAAAGTAGTGATTTGCAGTTTCTTTTGAAATGCTGTTGACAGGGAAGTTTGGTCGTGTAGAATGCGCACCTCGTTAGGCAGACATAGCAGTAGCTGGCTAACGTAAGAGTTTGATTTTTAAGGTAATAAGTTAAAAATTGAGCTTGACTGGCCAAGATTCTAGTGTAGAATGCGCGGCCTACCAACGAGGAACGCAAGAACCTTGGCGGTAACAAGGAGTTAGACGGAAGGCTTTGAAATCTTCCAGAAAATAAACCTTGACAGATACTTCGGAGAGTGTAGAATACGCCTCCTCGCTGAAGTCGAAAGACTTCAACGAAACGTTCTTTAACAATTTGAATCAAGCAATTCGTGTGGGTGCTTGTGTTAGATGAATGATAGTCAAAAAGATTATCAGCAACACAAGTTACTCTGTGAATTCATAGAGTTATTTTTGTCTTTT
>JAAYFI010000049.1 GCA_012728315.1 Gammaproteobacteria bacterium | reverse complement strand
GATTTCATGAAAAGTCGTAGGCATTGATATGTCGTGTTAATTCATCAAGAGGGTGAAGTTTACCTTAAAGTGTACAAAGTCCACAGTACCGTACTCGGTAATCATAGATTTAGTCTGATTATTGTAAAAGTTTAGGCGGTGTTGGCCTGATAAATACTGCATTTCTGCTAAAGTAGCGCCTGGCGTAAAGACATTTTAAGCGTTCACTTCACTTAACAGGTCACATCATGATTGCAAGCATGCTCTTAAATGAAACCACGCTCTTATGGGGCTGGTTGTTGTATGGCCCGATCCTTTTATATGCAGCACTGCGCGCACCTTGGGTCGAGTTATTCAGTGACAGTCGTCGTCAGCATTTATTATTTGGCACGGTATTTGTGCTGTGTATTTTATGGCTGGTGCGCCGTGATTTCCCAACCGGCTTGTCCTTTCACTTTATCGGTATGACGGCAGTGACTTTACTGCTGGATTGGCCGTTAGCCATTCTTGCGGGTTTTATTGCGCAATTAGCTTTGCTGACGCTGGGTAAACAAGAATTGAGCGTGCTGGGCATTAACGGTTTGTTGTTGATTGTGTTGCCGGTCTTTATCAGCCATCTGTGTGCGCGATACTTAGAACGCCTAAAGCCTGAAAACTTATTTATGTATATCTTTTTTTCAGGCTTTTTCCCCGCAGCTTTGACTGCCACGCTGTGTATTCTCTGCGCTACGGCATTGTTGTGGGGCAATGGTATTTATGAGTTCCCACCTTGGCTCGATGACTTTGCCGGCATGGTGCTTTTGGTTGCCTTCCCCGAAGCGTTTATCAACGGTATGGCGGTCAGCGCTTTTGTCGTATTTAAGCCTGAATGGCTGGAAACCTTTAACTACAGCCGCTATTTACAAGCGCCGTGGAATGACGAGCCTAAACCCTAAGCAACAGGTGTTTGCCTAGTACCCAGCGCTGGAGTGTGCGATGAAAATCTTGATTACTGGCGGTGCTGGTTTTATTGGCTCGGCGCTGATTCGTTATCTTATTCAGCATACTGAGCACACTGTGCTGAATATCGACAAGCTCACTTACGCTGGCAATCTTGAATCACTGACTGAAGTGAGCAATAACCCGCGCTATAGCTTTGTACAGATAGATATTTGCGATCGAGCGGCATTGGATCAAGTGTTTACCAGCCATCAACCTGATGCTGTGATGCACTTGGCGGCAGAGTCACATGTGGATCGCTCGATTGATGGCCCTGCAGAGTTTATTCAGACCAATATTGTCGGCACTTATACCATGCTGGAAGCCGCCCGCGCATACTGGAATACACTTCCAGAGCCGCGCAAAATAGCCTTTCGCTTCCACCACATCAGCACCGATGAAGTCTACGGCAACCTCCCGCATCCAAACGACGAGCCCGTGGACTACCGGAGCTTACAGCCTCGCAGTGACGTACTGCCTTTATTCACCGAAGAAACCTCATACGCTCCAAGCTCCCCTTACTCTGCTTCAAAAGCATCGAGCGACCACTTAGTCAGAGCTTGGCTGCGCACCTACGGTTTCCCAACGTTAATCACTAACTGCTCCAACAACTACGGCCCTTATCAGTTCCCAGAAAAG
>JAAYFI010000048.1 GCA_012728315.1 Gammaproteobacteria bacterium | reverse complement strand
GAAACACGTCAAGGTCTGACGCCAGAGCAGGTTCAGGTATTAGATGCACAAGATATTGAAAATGCACTTATCGAAGCGTTAGCAAGAAAAATGCACGTCGCACGGTTTGCCGAAGAGTATGACTATATGTATGACAGCACTAGCGATGCGCGCGAGAGACAGCGTGGAGTCAATCCGATGAGTCAAGAATACATGGCCAAAATCAAAGAAAAAAGACAACAGCAAGGCGTTAGTCCACTTGCAGAAAATGGCTTGGCGCTGACACAAGAAACTAATGAATTTTGCTTGCAAGAAGCAAAAGGCTTGATTGATAGCCTGCGTACTCGCATCGATGAAATTTTGTTTTATAAGTGGGACCCTATCCGCATTTCCAATGCCAATTGGCCGCGCGATGAATACTCCTCTTACGTGCCTGAAGTGTTGCAGTTAGCAATAAATAACAGCTCTTATCAGCCGCTAGCTGAGCACTTGATGCAATTATCTAAAGGCATCATAGAGCGTGCCGATAGTCAGGAACGTGCTAAGGCAGTGGCAGAGCTGATATTTTCCATTGTAAATGAAGAAGGGCACTATCCGGACCACAATACAGTCACAGTCGATTAACAGGAGACTGAAATTTTAGCGGGAAGGATACTATTGAATGAAATAACGGAGCGGATATGTACGACCTGATTGGGGATGTTCACGGTTATGCGGATGAGCTTGAAGCGCTATTGCAAAAGATGGGTTATATAAAAACAGCAAGTGGTTGGCGGCACGCTAACCGCAAAGTTATTTTTATGGGTGATTTTGTCGACCGTGGTCCGCAGCAAATAGAATCAGTCGCTATTGCTCGCGCTATGGTTGAAAACCGACATGCGTTAGCTGTGATGGGAAATCATGAATTTAATGCCATCGCCTATGCCACCCCAGATCCTGATCAGCCAGGGCGATTTCTACGTGAGCATACTGATAAAAACCATAAACAGCATCAAGCCTATTTGGAGCAAGTAGGTGAAGGCAGCATGCTGCACCAACAGCATATTGCTTGGTTTAAAACTCTTCCTCTGTATTTGGATCTACCCGGATTGAGGGTCGTGCATGCTTGCTGGCATACTAAAGAACTTAAAGTTGTTGCGCATTATTTAGATGCAAAACAACGTATTTTAGACAGTGCTTGGCCTGAGTTAACGCGCAGTGGCAGCGCAGGATATGATGCCATTGAGACACTGCTTAAAGGTTTAGAAATCCCTTTGCCTGATGGGCAATATTTTTTAGATAAAGACCAAAACAAGCGTAATAATATTCGTACGCAATGGTGGCTCAAACAAGCACTGACGTACCGTGATCTTGCTATGGTGCCAGCCGACGTTATTGAGCGTATTCCTCATACGCCAGTCCCAAGTGATATTTTACCTGGTTATAAAGGTGATAAACCTTTGTTTGTCGGTCATTACTGGCTTTCAGGTACACCTGCACCGCTGAGTGATCACATTGCGTGCTTAGACTACAGTGTTGCAGGTGATACGAGCGGTAAGCTCTGTGCCTACCGCTGGAAAGGTGAGAGGATTTTAAATGAAGAGCAGTTTGTTTGGGTTGAGTAGTGAGCAAGACAGTACGCTGCAGCAGTCATGACTCTGATCCAGTTCACCAAACAAACTGGCACGATTCGAATGCCTATTTATAAGATATTTTGATGAGACTGCCGGTGCCGAAGAGCAACATTATTGATGCGTTGCTACCGCATAATTGGATGCCGGTTAT
>JAAYFI010000120.1 GCA_012728315.1 Gammaproteobacteria bacterium | reverse complement strand
GTTGATACTGACTCGACATTAGGACAAGTCTTACTGATCCCGGCTATTAACTCTGACGGTTGAACCGACGGATTAGAGCGTATCAGCACAGACGGAACTAAAAGACATCTCGGAGCAAAGAAAGGATCTTTTTTCCTAATAGGTGATCCGCAAGCAGGTGAAGTTTGTTATATTGCAGAAGGATATGCAACGGCCTGCAGTATTCATGAGATAACTTCTAAACCCGTAGCACATGCCTTTTCATCAAGCAATCAGATCGCAGTAGCTAAAATGTTAAAAGACAAGTACCAGGCAAAGCCTGTTATTTGTACTGATGAAGGCGAAGCCGGGCAGACCGTAACACAAAGAGCATTAAGAGTAGGCTTTCAGGTTTTAACAATGCCCGATGGAACACCTGACAAGGCAGACTGGAACGATGTTGTCAATGAACAAGGCATAGAAAAAGCAACGGAGTTGTTTAAACAACAAGAACTATACTGCCCAGCCGAAGAAGAATTTGATATCCCGGAGGAAAGACTAGAAGCTCTTGTCAGCATTGACGATCTTGAGTATGTAGAAGCAGACTACCTGATAGACGGCATATTAGAAAGAGATTCTCTTGTAGCAGTCTTCGGAGAGAGTGCTTCCTACAAAACTTTCTTTGTTTTGGATCTGCTCTCATCTATTGCAACTGGAATAGACTTCCACGGCCGAGCAGTTAAGGAAAGTCCTTGTATATATGTTGCAGCAGAAGGAAAGAACAATATCAAAAAAAGAGCAATGGCCTGGAATAAAGGCAGATGGCGTGAAACCGACTTAAAAAAACCTCTTTATGTTGTAAGGCAAAGTATAACTCTTCCTGATGATGAGATGGAAGAACAGTTAATAAGCCTTATAGATCTAACAATAAAGAAAAATGATATTCCATCTCCTGGTGTAATTGCATTTGACACAGTAGCACGAACCTTAAACGGTGACGAAAATTCTAACACAGACATGTCAGCCTACATAAGAGCAATGGATCGACTAAAGGCTAAATATCCAGGAGTAACAGTCCTTTTAATTCATCACACCGGGCACAGCGAAACAAACAGTGCAAGAGTAGCGTCAGCTTTTAAATGTGCGCTCGATTGCGAAATAAAAGTATCTGCTCCGGAGAGAGGAAAAATGATCCTCTCCAATAGCAAAATGAAAGACGGAGAAGAGTTCCCTAACCTCTTCTTTAATATGGAGTCCGTCAACCTTGGCACGAACAGCAAAGGCGAACCAGTAACAAGTTTATATCTAGTAGAAACGGCAGAGGATCTATCCACAAAGAAAGGAAAGTCTTTATCACCTACAGAGCAATTAGGCCTTGAGTCATATAACGAAGCAATAAAGGACAAAATCGGAGACGAACCAGACACAGAAGCAATTAAAGAAGGGCTGCAACTCGAAGAATGGAGACCTTTCTTTTATAAGATGTCTACCGCAGATAAGGCGGACAGTAAGCGCAAAGCATTTGACAGGGCAAGAGCAAGTCTAGTTAAAAACTTATTACTTGAAGTTGATAACGATGTCTACCGGATCCCAGGAATTAAGGAGGATCCGGACAGCTCGGACAGCTCGGACAACCCCGGACATTGTCCGGACATGTCCGAAT
>JAAYFI010000097.1 GCA_012728315.1 Gammaproteobacteria bacterium | reverse complement strand
TTGGGCCTCAGATCGGATCGGTAATGCTGGTGTGATTGGCTTTGTCACCAATGGAGGCTTTTTAGAAACCAACCAGGCTGACGGCTTGAGAAAAGCACTTGCCGAAGAGTTTTCCAGTATTCATGTGTTTCATTTGCGTGGTAACGCCCGCACCTCTGGGGAGCTTCGGCGCAAAGAAAAAGACAACGTTTTTGGAATGGGAACCCGAACACCAATTGTCGTTTCAATTCTAGTGAAAAACCCTGAAGCGACAGAGCATGGCCGCATCCTTTTTCACGATATTGGCGATTACCTGAACCGCACAGAAAAGCTGGAAATGATTGCTAGCTATAAAAGTCTTGCTGGTATTCCAAACTGGCAGGCGATCACCCCTGACCAGCATGGCGACTGGCTGAATCAGCGTGATGACAGCTTTGGTGAGCACATTGTTTTAGGCGATAAAGCCAAAAACCCAGAACCGAGGTTGTTTGATAATTTTTCTCTTGGTGTCGCAACAGGTAGAGATGCCTGGGTCTACGACTCTAGCAAGATGCACCTAGAGACTAACATGCAAGGTATGGTTAACTTCTATAGCGCCGAACTTGTGCGCTTTAACGCAGTTCACACTGGGCTTGATACAAAAGGTAGGCAAGCCTTGGTGGATAATTTTATTAATACAGACCGGACAAGAATTAGTTGGACACGTGCGCTCAAACAGGACTTTGCAAGAAACAAATCATTTAGCTATGAGCAGTCATCACTAACCACTTCTTTGTACCGTCCATTCACAAAGCAGTGGATGTACTACAGCCGCACTTTTAACGAAATGGTTTACCAAATGCCCCGCATCTTCCCGCTTGATGGTAGTGGGGAGAACTTGGTTATCATGGTAACAGCGAGAGGTGCGAAAGCATTTAGTCCAATCATAAGTTCAGTCATCCCTGACCTGAACTCAATGGAGGCAGGCGCTCAATGCTTCCCGCTCTACCTTTACGACGAGCAAGCGCAAGAGAAAGCTGAGGATGCAAACGGTGACTTGTTTGGCGATAACAAGCAGCAAGAGCCTGGTCTGAAGCGTCGCGATGCCATCACGGATGAAGGGCTCGCCCATTTCCAAGAGGCATACCCTAGTGAACAGATCATCAAAGAGGACCTGTTCTACTACGTCTACGGCATCCTGCACAGCGAGGATTACCGTACGAGATTTGCCGACAACCTGAGTAAAGAGCTTCCGCGCATTCCAAGGGTGAAAGAGGCAACGGATTTTTGGGTTTTCTCCAAGGCTGGCCGAGATCTTGCCGCACTGCATCTGAATTACGAAACGGTAGCGACCTACCCTGTTAAATTCACGGGCAAGCTAAAACACACGGGTAAAGACTTCAGTAATGCGAGCAGCGAAGACTTCTACGTCACAAAAATGCGCCACCCAAAGGTTCGTTGCCCTGAAACAAACAAGAGCGTGAATGATTTAACTCGGATTACCTACAACGACAAAATCACGCTTGAGGACATTCCACTTGAAACCTATGACTACGTTGTAAACGGTAAGCCTGCTATCGCATGGGTCATGGAGCGCCAAGGTGTGAGTACGCACAAAGACTCAGGCATCACTAATGACGCAAACGACTGGGCTATTGAAACCATGGAAAACCCACGGTATCCGCTCGAATTGTTACAGCGCGTCATCACTGTGAGCTTGGAGACGATGAGGATCGTAAACAGTTTGCCTAAGCTGGATTTGCTGAGTGACTAAGCTCTGATGAGGTGGACTGACGGATCGTTTCGCCATCCTCACCGCCTCTTTAGGGCGGTGAGGATGGCGACCAGTTCATAATTGGGCAGGTTTGCCTCGATGCGCCTTTCAGAAAACTTAGCTTCCACGTCCTCATTTGAGCGACCTTCCTTCATTCGCATTGATTCACGCCCAGCCTCAACTTTCTGCCGTAAAAAATCTTCATCAGTATTGGTTGGTTTGTTCACTTAAAGTTACTCGTTTTGGTAAAAGCAGCAGCCCCTAATAGTGCTGTGTTAGGCACCTGAGCCTGATCACAGGCTGCCATAAACTGGTTAAATATATTGCCTGCAACTGTCATGTTCTCATGCTGGGCGATAACCTGCGATGAGTCTTCATCCATGAGCCTGACGACCTTGGTTCATGCAATGCGGCAGTGGCCGCCGGTAAAGAGTGATTAAGTCTCTTATAAAAAGAGTACAGAGCTGTATTAATCTGTTAAGATTTACTCATTTACTCATTTACTCATTTACTCATTTACTCATTTACTCATTTACTCATTTACTCATTTGCTCAAGTGAGTAAATTGTTTTGTAACAGCACGGGAGCTGGCACATGAAAGTCATTGCAGTATTGAATCAGAAAGGCGGTAGCGGCAAAACGACGATAGCAACTCACTTAGCACGAGCCTTACAGCTCGATGGAAATGATGTGTTGTTGGTTGACTCTGATCCACAAGGCAGC
>JAAYFI010000047.1 GCA_012728315.1 Gammaproteobacteria bacterium | reverse complement strand
CTTTAATGTGGTGCCGGCACCAAGAGTCGAACTCGGGACCTACTGATTACAAGTCAGTTGCTCTACCAACTGAGCTATACCGGCAATGGCGGCCATTATATAGATTCCAAACACCTTGTAAAGCCTTTCTGTAAATATTTTTATACTGAGCAAATTCAAGCGGTTACTTATGCAAAGCAAAACCCGCTCGCACGCAAAGAGCCCAGAGTAAAAATACTAATTAATCACGCCAAGCCAGCAATAAGAGATTGCGCGGCGTCAGTTCTGTCGCACAAAACTCACCCACCGCAACGCTAAAACCTTGCTCTTGCAAAAACAGCGCTTGATCGAGCACCAGCCACAGCTCCAAGGGACGTCTAAACAAAGCGCGAACCAGCTCCAAGTTACGTACTTGGGCTAAACGCTGCCAACCTTGCGCCTCAAGCTCGAGCCAGTTTTGCTTCGGCAGTGGCACGAGATGCTTTAACGCTGCCAAATCCAAACACCACTGCTCAAAGGGTTTGTTAAACCATTGGGCTGATAAAGAGGGTGTAGGCAAATACTCATCAATAGCACGCCACTTGCGCTGCCCTAAATCAAAGGCTAAACGCCAAGCCATAGACTGATCACGCAAGCGTCGCTCGCGCAGCGTTGCCGTTACGGTTGCGGTGAGCGGCAAGGCCAAATCATCACGATCAAGTTGCAAAGCTGATGCGTGACCTGCTGCAGAAAGCGGCTGATAAAACTCCGCTTGTATACGGTTATAACAACAAGGCACTAAAGCTAAGGCTGGCGTCTGCTGCACACACACCTGACGCAGCAAATGAGTATGTAAATCACCGCAGGCATGCAGCGCCACCACTGCATCGCTCCTCTGCAAGGGCGCTGCACTTGCACTGCTCATCACATCACACAGCGTATGCACAGCTTGACTCAGGTATTTCTGACTGATGGCCTGACCACTGCTCACCAGTTCTGAATTGAACTCTAAACATTCAAGCTGTGCTGTCGGCCAAGCTAAATAACGCCCTAAATGACCTTTGCCAGCACACCAGTCCAACCATTGCTGAGCACTGGCAAAGTACTGTCGCTCACCACCCTGCACAGCTCCAGCAAAGGCTTCAATTTGCTGCCATTTGCGCAGAGCGATACCGTTTTGCATACGCGCTGGCCGCGCGCGTAAAGCAGCATGAGGAAACACGCCCACACTGGACAGTTGTTCAGCCTGCCGTGCCCAATCCGTAAAGGGTTGTGGCGCAGGAAGCGCTGTTGGCACACTATGACTAGCTTCAGCATCTGCCAAACTGCGGGCCCGCAGCCAAACAGCCAACTCAGGAAAGTCAGCCTCCCAATGCAGCCGCAACTGGGTAAAGGGTTTTTCTCGCCAAATGCTTTGCTGCGCCAATAGAAAAGTATCTATCTCTAAGAAACGCTGACGCAAGGCATCGCCGCTGAGCAGCGGCGCATCTGAATTTAGCACTTAGCGGCCCTGTAACGCATCCACGCGCAGCTTGCGTTCCAGCCAGCGGAAAACCTGCACCAAAATAAAGGTCATCACCAAATAGAACAAACCTGCAGCAAAGAAGATCTCTACTGGTAAATAGGTACGGGCAATAATGGTACGCGCCATTCCGGTCAGTTCCAGCAAGGTGATGGTACTGGCCAGTGAACTGGCTTTGAGCATCAAAATCACTTCGTTACTGTAAGCCGGCAAACCAATGCGCGCCGCTCGCGGCAAAATAATATGCCACATGGTTTGCGCACGACTCATGCCTAAAGAGCGCGCAGCCTCAACTTCACCGGGCGGCACCGCTTGAATGGCGCCACGGATAATCTCGGCAATGTAGGCAGCGGTGTGCATGGTCATCGCAATCAGTGCGCACCAATAAGGGTCACGTAAGTACGGCCACAATGGCCCTTGCTTAACCACATCAAACTGCGCCAAGCCGTAATAGACCAAAAACAATTGCAGCAGCAATGGCGTGCCACGGAAAAAGAAAATATAGCCAAATGGCAAGGCTCGCACGTACCAATGCCTAGATGCTCGCGCCATACCCAAAGGAATAGCGATTAACAAACCGACTAAAACTGCAATCGCCACCAACTCTAAGGTTAAATAAGCGCCTTCCAGTAATTTTGGTAACCACTTAACAATCACATCCCACTTCATGCTGCGCTCCTTACAAAGCCGCGATTAGCGCGTTTTTCAAAGAAGTGCAGAATCAGCATACTCAAGACAGTTAAGCCCAGATAAATGAAGGCCGCGACCATAAAGAAGGTGAACGGCTGCTTAGAAGATGTCACCGCAACTTGTGCGCTACGCATCACTTCATCCAAACCGACCACGGAAACCAGCGCGGTGTCTTTCATTAAAATCATAAACAGATTGCCTAAGCCCGGCAGCGCAATACGCCACATCTGCGGCAGGACTAGACGAAATAAAATACGCGGACGCGATAAACCCAGTGCCAAACCTGCTTCGCGATGGCCTCGAGGAATGGCCAATAAAGCACCGCGGAACACTTCTGTGGCATAAGCACCAAAGCATAAACCGAGCGCCAGTACGCCCGCTGCAAATGCACTGAGCTCAAGCTCGGGGTAGCCAATAGCCTCACCCAGCGCACGAATAAAGCTGACTGAACCATAATAAATCAATAAAACCCAGAGCAACTCAGGCACACCACGCACCAGGGTGGAATAGGCATCGCCCAACCAACGCAGCGCGCGATACGGTGAAGTCTTGGCTAAGGCACCAGCCAAACCAAGGCACAAGCCTAAAGCCAGTGAGCACAGAGCCAGTTGAATCGTTACCCAAGTACCAGCTAGCAGGGCTGGACCAAAACCATAGAGATCAAAATTCATCAGGGATACTTGTTAGACAGTTGCAAAGTAAAACCGCCACAGCTGAGGTGGCGGCTTTTTACGGCGCAGACTTAAAATTAATACACGTTAAATGGGAAATATT
>JAAYFI010000046.1 GCA_012728315.1 Gammaproteobacteria bacterium | reverse complement strand
CTAAAAGCATAAGCAACTTCGATTTTTTCAATCAGCGCTTTAGTTTCATCGTCCAGAGCTTCATAGGCTTTAGCAAGATCACCAAAACCAGTAAGACCGCCTTCACCAGCCACTTCAACTGAAGTCAGTACTGCACCATGATTAGGTTTGCCGGTGTAGTGCAAGTCAATGTGCCAGTCGAGTCGACCTACTACGGTCTCACCCTTATAGCTGGCTGTCATGTGCTTATCTTTATCGCCACCGTTTTCAATTTCAAATAGCTCAGGGTACTCAGCTGAAGTGGTTACCTTCAGTGGGTGCATCTGCAAAGGACCAAAGACACGACTGAACTCAATTTGATTTTTAGGATTGATATTTTGGTTGCGAAAAACCAGCACACCGTGCTCGTACCACAGTGCGCGCAGTTGCTCTTTTATCTCATCGGTATAAGGCTGATTAATATCAAAATCGAGGATTTCAACACCAATATTATCGAGCTTTTTTATTGTAATTGTCATGTTAATACCTCAAGAGCCAAGAACTTTAGGGTCGCGACGCAACTCACGGCGGGCCATCGCCTCCCAAAGGAATGGGAAACCGTTTGGATCAGGAAGACTGACGTCCTCGACCACTTTGTTAGACAGGGGCTCAGCACCACCAGCAAGGCGTACTTCATAAGCACGGCGACAACGCCACTCTAAGGTTGCAGCTCGTAAATGCGCTTGACGTAAGTCTTTACCTACAATTAGAGCACCATGCTGCGCAAGGAGTGCCCATCTGGCATCTTCACCAAGAGCATCAATAAGACTGGCGCACGCTTCGTTATTATCTAGTGTGCCGAGGTATTCGTTGTAGATCGGTATATCTACACCACAGTAAGCACTGGCTTGGTCATAAATGGGCGGTACTTCTTGCAGACAAGCCCAGATACCACTCCACTTGGGGTGGTTATGGATGACAACGTGAATATCAGCACGTGCTTTATGTAATTGTAAGTGCAGACCAATTGCTGGAGTGATATTCCAATCACTGTCGAGCACATTACCTTCAGCATCAATGGTTACAATATCGTCTGCAGTCACTTCATCCCACGTCAACTCCCACGGATTGGTCAGAATGGTTCCATCAGGCTGGCGGACGGTAATATGTCCAGCAATGTGGTCATCCCAGCCTTCGGCGAACAAAATACGGCACATTAAAGCCACTTGCGCCTTGGGGGAAATTTCAGGGAGTAGGTCTCGAGCGCCCGGCCGAGGAGCAAATTTCTTTAGCATCTCGACGTTAACATGATCAGTTTTTAACACGGCCTGTATTCCTTATTACTATTGTTATGACCTTCGATTCTATAGATCGCATCTGCATCTTTAATAGCAATATGTGGCCACAAAACAAGCCTTAAGGGACAAGTTAGCGGTTAATTGAGGAGCCTACTGCGAAACTCAGAAGGAGTCAGTCCGGTCCACTTTTTAAAAGCACGTAGAAAGCCCGAGTGGTCGGCAAAGCCAAGCTGCAAAGCAATCTCGGTAATAGACAGCGTAGGGTCGCTGAGCGCGCGGCGCGCTCGAATGGTGCGCACTTGATCAATCAGCTGCTGATACTGCCAGCCCTCGGCTTTTAAGCGACGCCTGAGAGTACGAGGGCTACAGTGCAGTAACGCAGCAGCCTCAGTCATTTCAGGTGGGTTAGCGGAATCTTGGGCGATGATTTGTGATAGACGCCAAGCCACATCGCCTTGCTGGCGGGCGATACTTTTCTCTTCACACAAGGCGGCATACAGCCTGGCGCTTTGCGGGCTGGTATTGGGTAAGGGTTGGTCCAGCACATCTGCATCAAAGAACAATTGAATGACCGG
>JAAYFI010000045.1 GCA_012728315.1 Gammaproteobacteria bacterium | reverse complement strand
CGGTAGCGCGCCTGCTTTGGGAGCAGGATGTCGGGAGTTCGAATCCCCCTACCCCGACCATTTTTTGGGTCGTTAGCTCAGTGGTAGAGCAGTTGGCTTTTAACCAATTGGTCGTAGGTTCGAATCCCACACGACCCACCATTATTTGTTGGTAAACAAATACTAAGCGCCTAGCAGTTACTGCTTAGGCGCTTTTTTATTTCTGAAATATGCATCTTAATCGCGATTGATAGTTTGCCGGCATTTTTGCGAGAGCCTGGGCTCTGCACTAAGATGCCGGTGCTGTTATCAAGTCTCGTGCTTAATTGCTGCGTGAAACAATATAGTCTGCCAGTTTGCGTAAATAGTTGGCGTGCTGATCAAAGTCCGCTAATGCCTCATGTGCTTGGTCACGTAAGCTGTTGGCGTAGTCTTGTGCTGCTTCAAGGCCTAGTAAGGCAGGGTAAGTTGGTTTGTTGTGCTGTATATCGCTGCCTTGCTGCTTACCTAAGGTTTGGGTGTCGCTGGTCACGTCTAAAATATCGTCTTGAACTTGGAATGCTAGGCCTATTGCTTGAGCGTAGCGTTCCAATGCTGCAAGTTTTTGTTCTGAAGCGTGATTGCTGGCGATGGCACCTAAACGTACGCTGGCTTGGATTAGAGCGCCTGTTTTATGGCGATGCATCAATTCAAGAGTGTCTTGACTGATATTTTTCCCCACTGAGCTTAAATCAATAGCTTGGCCGCCAACCATGCCGCAAGCACCTGCTGCAGTGGCAAGCACTTTAAGCATATCGAGGCGTTGCTGGCAGCTCACTGGAGAGAGTTGTTCGTCAGCGAGCGCGTAAAAGGCGAGCGACTGTAAAGCGTCTCCAGCTAAAATTGCATAAGCTTCATCAAAGGCTTTGTGAGTGGTCGGTTGGCCGCGACGTAAATCGTCGTCATCCATGGCAGGTAGGTCGTCATGCACTAGGGAGTAAGCGTGAATCAGTTCGACTGCACAGGCTGCGCCATACGCTTGTTCAATCTCACCGCCAAGTGCTTGGCAGCTGGCAAATACCAGCAAGGGGCGCACACGCTTGCCCCCATTCATAACGCTGTAGCGCATGGCAGCATATAAACGTTCCAGTTCGCTGCTGGGTGCGCGCAGTAGTTGCTCAAGTGCCCCGTCAACATGAGTCTGGCAAAAGTGCTGATAATCTGAAATCAAGGCAGTAGGCTTCCGTCGTGTGGTTTTTCAGTCAGCGTACCGTTTTGTTCCAGTAAGACCTGCACGCGTTGTTCTGCATCTTGTAATGCGCTTTGGCATTCTCGCGTCAGTGCAATGCCTTGCTCGAACGTTGCAAGGGATTGCTCAAGCGATAAGTCACCGCTCTCTAAGCGCTCAACCAATGCTTGTAACTCATTGAGTGAGTGTTCAAATTCGGGTGTTTTTTTTTGGCGAGCCATGGCGCCCTCACAAAACTAAGTCTGAAAGTATAGAGCGCAACCGCTAGCTTAACTATTGCGCTGTAGAATGTGCCGCGAAGTATAGCAGTACTGCAGGATTAGCTAAATTATTACTGGTTGTTGTGCTTGATAAAGCACTTAACTCTGCTGTGGATTTAGTAATGTATAAGGGTGTTTTCACTGGTAAAATGTTGCTCTGCAGCTCGGGCTGGAGAAAAATAATAACCTTGCAATTGCTGGCAGCCGCGCTGACGTAAAAATTCAACTTGCTCTATGGTTTCGACACCTTCGGCAATCACATCAAGCTTGAGATGGTTGGCAATGGTCAGTATGCCTTCTACTAGGGCAATGGATTGTTGGCAATTGGGTAGGCCAGCGACAAACTCACGATCAATTTTGATGCCGTCAAACTGGAAGCGTTTTATATAGGTAAGGGACGAGTAGCCTGTCCCAAAATCATCTAAAAATAAGAGTAAGCCTGCAGCTTTCAGCGTTTTGAGCATGCTTTGTGCTTGCGGGCCGCTATCGAGAAGTGAGTTTTCAGTAATTTCAAGCTCAATAAGCTGCGCAGGGGTGCATTCTTCTTGCATGATTTTGATGAGCGAGCCGGCTAAATCCGCTTGTAAAAAATCTAGAGGTGACAGGTTAACGGCAATGCGCAAAGGTGTGCCTTGTTTGCTCCAGGCTGTTGCTTGGCGGCAGGCGGTGCGAAAAACCCAGCGCGAGACATCGATAATCATGCCGGTTTCTTCCAGCAACGGAATAAACTTGTCTGGACTGACAAGTCCCCGTGAGCTGGACCGCCAGCGCAGCAGCGCCTCCATCGCAACAGGGGTGTTGCTGCAGTCAACTTGCGGCTGATAGTGCAGTTCAAACTCATTTTGATCGAGTGCGTGACGAAGCTCATCGATCAATTGTTGGCGTAAAGCTGCATCTGTGGCTAAGTCGTTATTGAAACTGATATAGCAATTTCGACCTATTTTCTTAGCTTGGTACAGTGCTAAATCAACCTGCTTTAGCAGTAGTATTGAGCTGCTGTGTTGCCCTTGTTGTTGAGCGACACCGAGGCTGGCAGTAATAAAAAGCTCGTACTGCAGTACTTTAAAGGGTTGTTTAAAAACATTAAGTAGAGTCAGAGCCAGCTGCTCTGTATCTGCCAACGAGGCATTTTGTATCGCCACCATAAACTCATCGCCGCCTACGCGGGCCAGTACATGACTGTGCTCAGTGTGCTCCTGCAGACGGCTGGCTATGGCTTTTAATAATTGGTCGCCGATATGATGCCCAAGCGCATCGTTTAAGTATTGGAAACGGTCGAGGTCGATTAAGATGAGGCCTAGACTTAGATTGCTTTGTAGGGTCTTTTCAATTTGGCTAAGGATATTGTTTCGATTGGCTAGGCCGGTTAAAGCATCATAGTTGGCGAGATAGTGTAAGCGTTGTTCCGCGTGTTTACGCTCGCTGATATCGTTGAGTAAAACCAGCTTAAAACTTTGTTCATCGCGAGAGAAGTCGTTGATAAAAGCCTCTAGGGTTAGAGGTTGGGCTAAGCGAGCAGTGTTGAGTAGCAGTGTGGCTTTAGTGCTTGCTAGCAGCTGTTGCCACTGTTCAAGGGGGCTAAGCAGCTGTTCTATAGGTGTAGCGCAGAGCTGCTGTGAGCTCATTTTAAATAGGGCTTGCGCTGCTGGATTGGCCTCAATTATTTGCTGTTGTTCGTTGAGAACAAGTAAACCGACCGGCGCAGCATTTAGAAGATTGCGCAACATATGTTCGCTTTCTTGTAGTGCGTTATGGTTGCTTTCGAGCTGCGTGAGCATCTTGTTAACCGCACTGCCCAGTTGACTGATTTCATCCTTGCCTTGCAAGTGCGTGCGAGCCTGAAGATTGCCGGCGCCGTACTGTTGAGTTGTTTCACCGATATGAGCAATGCGCTTGACGATCAGATGCAAATAAAGACGATTTAAAATAAAGCCAAGTGCCAGCAACAGTAGTAGTGCTTGACCTAAATAACTCCAAGCATTGCTGGAGGTTTGCTGTAGTAAAGGTGCAAAATCCAGTTCAACCAGTAAGGCCGCTGAGTGCTCTGGCGTGTGCAGCTGGACAGGGTTCAGTGGGTAAATGGCTAGGTAGCTTTGCTTATCCATTAAGCGCCAAGTGGGTGTGTGCTTGCTGATGGGTTCTACGAGTTGCTGCTCACTCAGCAGGCTATGGATACTGTTTTCTAAGCCAAGGCGCGTTATTGCTAGGGTGTGCAATTGAGTGTTAACCACTGCTGCCCATTTTACGTTAGGTAGGCTGCCCAGTTCGGCAAGCTCGGTTACCATTTCTTCGGTGCGGTTGAAACGCAGGTGATCATTGAGGCTGTTCTGCAGTTGAATCAGCATCTGATTGGTGTAATTGCGCCATGATTCTAGGGCGTTTTTTTGGCTGAGTGGCAACTGAATTAAAATCAGTAGGGCCGCGAAAACGATAGCGAAAAAACCCAGTAAAGCAGGGGTTGAATGGCGTAGAGAATAACGTCTTAGCATGCGTTACCCGAGCATTGAGGTAATAATTGGCTGGTATCTATAGGGTGTTTAAGAAGTTTTTTGTCCAGCATAAATCTTTGCATGGTGTTAATTCTATTGGCTAGAACGCCTTGATTAAAGTAGGCCGCGTTCAGTGCTTGATCGCCCATGACCATGCCGTCCAGGGTGATGTTAAGTGTGCTTTCATTGATACCTAAGCGTTTGTAAAGGAGTTTATCGCTCTTTGGGCGTTGTTCCAGCCAGGCATCGAGACTGCTGTACCATAAGGCTTGAATGCGACGGCGCAGCTCTGGGCTAATGCGCTCACGATTAACCACTAGTACATCAATGATTTCTTCAGGCAAGTTGCGACTGCTAAACAGGGGCAGCATACCGGCAGCCAATGCTTGCTCATGCACGGCAGAGGTATTGATCATGGCATCAATAGAGCCCGTTTGTAATGCTTCTAAATGTAGATAGTTAGGCAGATTTATAACTTCAATGTCGTTAAGCGAAAGGTTGGCCTGATCTAAAGTGTGATAAATGAAGTAAGGGCCTAGTGTATTGCTCTCAATGGCGATACGTGCGCCTTTGAGTTGCTCTAACTTGCGAATCGAAGGTTTAGCATAAAGAACATCTGCACCTGCGGATAAGTTGGAGATCAAAATGATTTCAATATTTTGTCCGGTGCTTTGTAATATGATGGCTTCGTCAAGGGTTAAAAAACCAGCATCGAGTAAGCCGTTTTGCATGCCGCGAATTACGCCATTTGCTGAGGGGTATTCGATAAGGCGAATATTGGATGACGTCGCCCAGCCGAGTTCGTCTGCAAGGTAAATAGGACCATAGCCGAGCCAGCGATTACTACCGATCCGCAGCGGGTCTGGAGTGGGCTGGCAAGCAGTAAGAAAAGAAACGCACAACACTAGAATGCAGAGAATGCGCATTGATTAAGTCCATTTTCTATATGAGTAATTATTGGCGGCCTTTATAGCTTTAAATAACTGTGCTTTGCAGTATTCACGCTGAGTTGTGTATGACGCGAGTCGACAGCAAGCGTTGTAGGTTACGATTGCTGTCGACTTGGGGATTACTTTTTAAATGCAGCGACGGCTTTGGTGATTTCTTCACGTGCAGCAGCAGCATTGCCCCAGCCTTCAACTTTAACCCATTTGCCTTTTTCTAAATCTTTATAGTTTTCAAAGAAATGTTTGATTTGCTCAAGCAATAATGGCGGCAGGTCGGTGTACTCATGCACATCGTTATACAGTTGCGTGAGTTTTTCGTGCGGAACGGCAATCAGTTTAGCATCGCCGCCAGCTTCGTCAGTCATGTGTAATACGCCAATGGGACGCGCACGGATCACTGAGCCTGGTGCTACTGGGTAAGGCGTTACCACTAAAACATCTAAAGCATCGCCATCGTCAGCCAAAGTGTTTGGAATGAAACCGTAGTTGGCAGGGTAGAACATAGGTGTTGCCATAAAACGGTCAACCATCAGGTTGTCAGTTTCAGTGTCAATTTCATACTTGATTGGCGCGTGATTGGCTGGGATTTCAATCGCTACGTAGATGTCGTTAGGTACGTCTTTACCAGCGGGGATCTTGCTAAAGCTCATGTGAATATCCAGTTAAAAGAAAAAGTGCGGCAATTATAGGGGTAATTGTTTGTGTAAACCAAGTTTTGCCGCGGGTTGCTTGATGGTTGTCTACATTGTTGCTGTCACCCGCATGGCAGATTGCATAATGCTGTGCGGGTGGCGGCTCAATGGGCTGCATATTAAAGCAGTAGTATATAGTTTCTGAAGTGTTGGTCTTCTAAGAAATGTGCTGACTCATAGAGTCGTTGAGCAATCTCGTTACTGGCGTGAATGGAGACGCGTAAACGTACGGCATCGTGGGCGCGAGCTTGTTCAGCGGTCGCTTGCAACAGTTGCTGAGCAATGTGTTTACGGCGCGCCCCTTCTGCGACATACAGATCATTAAGAATCCAAATTGGGCGCAATGAAACTGATGAAAAGCTTGGGTAAACTAAGCAAAAACCAAGCAGGGTCTCTTCTTCGAAAGCCAGTAAGATAACGGCCTCTTGCTTGTTAATGCGCTCGGCTAAAAAATCTTTTGATGCTTCGGGTTGCGGCTTAGCGCCATAAAGCTCACGGTAACGGATAAACATCGGCGTGAGCTGGTCTAGATGCTGTAATTCGGCAGAAATAATGCGCATGGCAACTCTCTTCTTTGGTCAGGGTCATCGCTAGACGAGTAATCCTGCCTTAAAGCAACGCTTAGATGCAAATATGTTGTAGCGCTTTGATCTGCGCTGGTCAGCAGCTGCTTGTGTTAATCTTGCTGACAATTATTTGAGGTTTGTATGCATATTCATATTTTAGGTATTTGCGGCACATTTATGGGGTCTTTAGCGTTACTGGCTAAAGAGTTGGGGCACCGCGTCACGGGTTCCGATGCCAATGTTTATCCGCCCATGAGCACACAGCTTGAAGAGCAGGGTATTGCGCTGATGCAGGGGTATGCTCCTGAGCATTTAAAGCCGGCACCTGATTTAGTGGTCGTGGGCAATGCATTGTCACGTGGTAATCCGGCTGTGGAGTATATGCTCGATGCAGGGCTGCCTTATGTTTCCGGGCCACAGTGGTTGGCTGAGCATGTCTTGCAGGGGCGTTGGGTTATGGCGGTTGCTGGGACTCACGGCAAAACCACAACCAGCAGTATGCTGGCTTGGATCTTAGAATATGCTGGTATGCAGCCTGGGTTTTTGATTGGCGGTGTGCCGCAGAATTTTGGTGTGTCGGCGCGTTTGGGCGCAACTGATTTTTTTGTGGTTGAAGCCGATGAATATGACAGCGCTTTTTTTGATAAGCGTTCAAAATGCGTGCATTACCGTCCGCGTACCACGGTGCTCAACAACTTAGAATTTGATCATGCGGATATTTTTCCTGATTTAGCCGCCATTGAATTGCAGTTTCATCATTTGCTGCGCACTGTGCCGAGCAATGGTCTGGTGATTTACCCTGCGCGCGAAGAGGCGCTGCAACGGGTGATTGCTAAAGGTTGCTGGACGCCAGTACAAACCACCGGTCCTGATGGACAGTGGCAAGCGCAGCTGCTGAAAGAGGATGGCTCAGATTTTAGCGTCACCCTCGACGGCGTTGAGCAAGGTCGCGTGCAGTGGTCACTCACCGGGTTGCATAATGTCGCCAATGCGTTGGCGGCGTTAGCGGCGGCGCGGCATGTGGGCGTGACCGCGGAGCATGGCGCACAAGCGTTAGCTGAGTTTCAGAATGTTAAACGCCGTATGCAGAAGCTGGCCTGTGTGCGTGGCGTGACTGTGTATGACGACTTTGCTCATCACCCCACTGCGATTGCTAGCACTTTAGATGGCTTGCGTAAGCAAGTCGGCAAGCAACAGATTATTGCTGTGATTGAGCCGCGCTCTAATTCCATGAAGCTGGGTGCGCACCGTGAAGGGCTCGCGCCATCGACGGCTGATGCCGATCAGGTGTTTTGGTATGCACCGGATAACCTTGGTTGGGACTTAGCCGGCACCGTGGCCGATGCACCCGTACCGACCCACGTCTGCACCCATTTGCCAGACATTATCGCTGGCGTTGTAGCGCTGGCGCGGCCGGATACTCACGTGGTGATTATGAGTAATGGCGGTTTTGGCGGAATTCATACGCAACTGATTGATGCTTTGGAGGCCAAGTCATGATGGGGCCTGCGCGAGTCACTTTAGCCATGACCGGTGCTTCTGGGGCGCAGTACGGTTTGCGTCTGCTCGATTGTTTGGTGCAAGAGGATCGCGAAGTCCATTTTTTGATTTCTAAGGCGGCGCAATTGGTGCTGGCCACAGAAACCGATGTGTTGTTGCCGCCCAAACCGCAAGCGATGCAGCAGTTTTTGACTGAATACACCGGAGCTGCGGCTGGGCAAATACGTGTCTATGGCAAAGAAGACTGGATGTCGTCAGTCGCCTCAGGCTCTGGTGCGCCCAGCGCCATGGTGGTGGTGCCTTGCTCGACCGGAACCTTGTCAGCGATTGCCACCGGTGCTTGTAATAGTTTGATTGAGCGTGCCGCGGATGTGGTGCTAAAAGAGCGTCGTCAGTTGGTGATTGTGCCGCGTGAAGCGCCTTATTCCAGTATTCACTTAGAAAACATGTTGAAACTGTCGAACATGGGCGCAGTGATTTTGCCCGCTTCGCCAGGCTTTTATCATCAACCACAAAGCATTGATGACTTAGTTGATTTTGTTGTGGCGCGGATTCTGAATATTTTGCAAATCCCGCAAGATATGTTGCCGCGCTGGGGCGAGCATCATCAGGCCGGTTGGGATGAATAAGGTTCTCCGTGTCTGGCTGGCTGCTGTCTTACTCAGCAGTTCCGGCTGTGCCAGTGTGCGCACCCTAGATGCCGCGCAGGCTGGTGCACCAGTGATTTATTCGGGCACGCGTTTGGATTGGTACAGCTTGCAAGGCGGTTGCTATCCGATGGAGCGTTTTGGTGCCTATGCGCCAAAGTACCCCGCACTTGATCTGCCTTTTAGTGCGCTGTTGGATACGTTGTTGCTGCCTTGGGCGCTGGCGGTTGAGTTGGGTATTGGCTTGACGGTACAGGGTGGCCGTTAACTTAATACACAATAAATCGACGTTTATCGGTAAGCATTTTAGTAATACCTAACAAATACGGTATAATTACCCACATTAATTTTGACTGTTTCATCGACCAAGCCACGCCGTATTGCGTGGCTTGTTATTTTTGTTGCGCTAATTGGCGCCCAAACTGAAGAGGCAACACAGATGAGTCCACTGGTAGGCGTGATTATGGGTTCTAAGTCTGATTGGAGCACCATGAGCCACAGCGTAGAAATGCTGGAAACTCTTGGTATTCCCTATGAAGTGCAGGTGGTGTCTGCGCACCGCACTCCAGACTTACTCTTCAGTTACGCGGAGCAAGCCCATCAGCGTGGTTTACAAGTCATTATTGCTGGTGCCGGTGGTGCGGCGCATTTGCCGGGCATGTGTGCGGCGAAAACCCACTTGCCAGTGCTGGGCGTCCCGGTGCAGTCATCCATGCTGTCCGGTGTTGATTCTTTATTGTCGATTGTGCAAATGCCGGCCGGTGTGCCGGTGGCGACTTTATCCATCGGTAAAGCCGGTGCGGTGAATGCTGCGTTATTGGCTGCGAGCATTGTTGGTCATCAGCACCCAGAGTTTCATGTAGCGCTCAATGCCTACCGTGAAAAACAGACACAAACCGTATTAGATAATCCAGATCCACGAGAGGCTTAAGTCATGAAAGTTGGCGTGATTGGTGGTGGTCAGCTGGGACGCATGTTGGCGTTAGCCGGTACACCTTTAGGAATGCAGTTCACTTTTCTTGATCCCGCAGTGGATGCTTGCGCTGCGGCGCTGGGTGAGCACCTGCATGCAGATTACAGCTCACCGGAGCATTTGCAGCAGCTGGCGCAATCCGTCGACTTAGTGACCTTTGAGTTTGAAAGTGTACCAGCGGAAACCGTGGCCTACCTTGAGCAGTTTGTGCCGGTGTACCCCAGTGCTAATGCGCTGCGCATCGCCCGTGACCGCTGGTTTGAAAAATCCATGTTTAAAGAACTGGGTATTCCAACCACTGAGTTTGCTGATGTTTTATCGCAAGCTGATTTAGAAGCAGCCGTGCAGCACATTGGCTTGCCGGCGGTGTTGAAAACTCGCACCTTAGGCTATGACGGCAAAGGTCAGAAAGTTTTACGCGAAGCGGCGGATGTGGTCGATGCCTTTGCTTACTTAGGCAATGTACCTTGCATTTTAGAAGGCTTTGTTGCCTTTAGTGGTGAGGTTTCATTAGTGGCGGTGCGCGGTCGTGATGGTGAAGTGCAGTGCTACCCCTTAGCGCATAACATCCATCATGACGGTATTTTGCATTTATCCGTAGCCAGTGATGCGCATCCTTTACAGGCATTGGCGCAAGACTATGCCGGTCGCGTGTTACAAGAGCTGGATTACGTCGGTGTGCTGGCCTTTGAGTTCTTTGAAGTGGATGGCGGGTTAAAGGCCAACGAAATTGCCCCGCGAGTCCACAACTCTGGACACTGGACCATTGAAGGCTCTGAGTGCAGTCAGTTTGAGAATCACTTGCGCGCCGTTGCTGGATTACCATTGGGCTCTACGGCCAGTGTGGGGCATAGTGCCATGCTCAACTTTATTGGCAGCGTGCCAGAGGCGAGCAAGGTATTAAGCATTGCTGACTGCCATTTGCATGACTATTCCAAAGCGCCGAAAGCTGGTCGTAAAGTCGGTCATGCCACTTTGCGCAGTGCAACACCTCAGCGTTTACAGCAGCAAATTATTGAGCTGGAAGCGTTGCTCAAGGTCTAGGCTGAACTGCAGAGTTATAACGCGGTCTAGAAATAACACCATGATTAAACTGCAAGGAGAAAGGGTATGGGCATTCTAGGCACACTAATTATCGGTTTATTAGTCGGTATCATTGCGCGCTTGTTAAAACCCGGCCCTAGTGGCTTAGGCTTGATTATGACGATTATTTTAGGTCTGGCCGGTTCTGTGGCTGCAACTTACGGTGGCCAAGCCTTAGGTGTTTATCAAGCCGGACAGCCCGCAGGCTTCATCGGTGCGGTAGTCGGTGCCATTGTCTTGTTGTTTATAGTTGAAGCGCTCAACAAACGTTAAAAGGATAGATTATGCGTTGCTTGTGGCTGGCTTTACTGCTGTTTGTCGGTGCTGCACAAGCCGCGCTTGAAGAAACCGATTGGCTGGACTTAATGCCTGAGTCTGATCGTCAAGCGCTGCTGGATATGCCAGATATCAGTCATGACACGCCCGAAGCAGAAAGTGGTTTTTATGCGCCAGGCGGACTGCGATCAACAGATAAAAACTTACCGGCTGTGATGTATTCAGCGCAAACCGTAGCGGCGCTAGACGGTACGAAAATCTTATTGGGCGGCTACCCTGTGCCGCTAGAAACTAATGAGCAAGGCCGTTTTGTTGAGTTCTTTTTGGTGCCATACCCAGGCGCTTGTATTCATGTGCCGCCGCCACCGCCGAATCAAATTGTCCTCGTACGTTATGCTAAAGGCGTCGATCTGACTGATATTTACCAGCCCTTGTGGGTGGAAGGAACCTTGCAGGTTGAAGTCAGTAGTAATGAGTTGGCCGACTTTGCTTATGCGCTTGACGCGCAAACGGTCGAGTTAATAACAGAGTAAACGGCGACAGCGCTAAAGCGTGCCCGCCTAACTAAGCCGTTCTCTGTTTGAGGTACTTTATGACAGTATATATGTCTAGCTAGAAGTGGATGCTTTGCTTTTATAGGGGCTCAAGCATCCAATGCTGTTTAACATGGTGGATCGCTTGACAGGTTGTCTTTATGCTTAAAAAAGTATCTGTGACGGATGTTGTTTTGGGTATGTATATCCATGAGTTATGCGGCTCATGGATGGATCACCCCTTTTGGAAAGCAGGATTTACGTTACACACCCTGGATGAGTTACACAGCTTACAAAATAGCGCGATCACTGAAGTATGGATTGATACGGCCAAGGGCCTTGATTTGCCTGCGGGTGTGCAGAGCGAAGAGCTCGAACCGGTCATCGAGCGAGCGCAGACAATACTGCAAGAGGCCGATGTGGCTGAGCGCGCAGAACCGATCGTTTCTATGGCTGAAGAAGTGCAGCGGGCGTTCAAAATCTGTGAACGCTCCAAAGATGCCGTGTTTAGTATGTTCTCTGAGGTACGCATGGGGCACGCCATTGAAATGCATGGCGTGGCGCAGGTTGTTGATGAGATGGCGCAATCTATTTTGCGGCACCCTTCGGCATTGCTCAGTTTGGTGCGTTTAAAAAATGCAGATGAATACACCTATATGCATTCAGTTGCTGTCAGTGCTCTGATGATCGCTTTAGCGCGGCAATTACAGTTGTCTGCAGAACAAGTGCAGCAAGCGGGTGTGGCGGGTTTGCTACACGATGTCGGAAAAATGATGATTGATAATAGCATCCTCAATAAGCCTGGACGCTTGAGTGATGCAGAGTTTGCTAAAATGCGTTTGCACCCCGTATATGGTGCCAAGCTGTTGCTAGACAGCGGTTCTGCTGTCAGCGCTGAAGTCTACGATGTGTGCTTGCACCATCATGAAAAGTATGACGGCAGCGGCTATCCGAAAAAGCTTAAGGGGCAAGAGATCAGTTTGTTTGCTCGTATGGCTGCCATTTGTGATGTGTATGATGCGATTACTTCCGATCGGCCTTATAAAAAAGGCTGGGGGCCGGCTGAATCATTACAGCGTATGGCGCAATGGCAGGGACATTTTGACCCGCTGCTCTTTCAAGCCTTTGTGCGTACTATGGGCATTTATCCTGTAGGTTCACTGGTGCGACTGAACAGTGGGCGCTTAGCTGTAGTCATTGAACAAAATGAACAAACCCTACTTAAACCTAAGGTAAAAGTGTTCTTCTCTAGCAAAGCCAAAATGCCGATTGAGCAAGAAGTGCTTGATTTGGCATGTTCACAGTGCACAGATAGCATTATTGCCCGTGAACCTCTCGAAGACTGGGAGTTTCGCAATTTGGATGCGCTATGGCTGGAGTAATTACGCTAATATGCTCGACTGAGTAATGCTTGGCTATACAGCCCGCACCAGCCACTGATTTGAATTATTTTACCGCGAGGACGCTATGCAGCCTTTTGTAATTGCCCCATCTATTTTATCTGCTGACTTTGCCCGCTTAGGTGAAGATGTTGAGCGCGTACTCGCTGCTGGCGCAGATACCGTGCACTTTGATGTAATGGATAACCATTATGTACCGAACTTAACGATAGGCCCCATGGTGTGTGCCGCGCTGCGCAACTATGGCATTCAAGCGCCGATTGATGTGCACTTGATGGTTAAGCCGGTGGATCGCATTATTGGCGATTTTATTGAGGCGGGTGCCAGTTATATTACCTTTCATCCTGAAGCATCAGAGCATATTGATCGCTCGCTACAGTTGATTAAACAAGGCGGCTGTAAGGCAGGTTTAGTGTTCAATCCTGCTACGCCTTTAGATGTGCTTAAGTATGTCTTAGATAAAGTCGATATGGTGTTGCTGATGAGCGTTAACCCAGGCTTTGGTGGGCAGTCATTTATTCCGGGTACTTTGGATAAATTGCGTGAAGCCCGCGAGCTGATTGATGCCAGCGGCTTGCCTATTCGTTTGCAAGTGGATGGCGGCGTTAATGTGAAAAACATTAAGCAGATTGCCGAGGCGGGTGCGGATACTTTTGTTGCCGGTTCGGCCATTTTTAATGCACCTGATTATGCGCAAGTGATTGCTGCGATGCGTGCAGAATTGGCAGGTGTGCAGCAGTGAAAACATTAGCCGCTGTATTGGGTGGGCAGTTACCAAAACTGGTGATGTTTGACTTAGATGGCACTTTAATTGATTCAGTGCCTGATCTGGCCGTTGCCACCGATAAAATGCTAGTGCAGCTGGGACGTGCACCTGCGGGCATGGCGAAGGTGCGTAACTGGGTGGGGAATGGTGCCCCTATGTTGGTGCGCCGAGCCTTGGCGGATGGTTTTGATCATCAGGGCATCAGTGCGGAGCAAGAAGCCGAAGGCTTAGCGATTTTTATGCAAGAGTACGGTCGCGGCGAGAGCTTAACGACGCTCTACCCAGGTGCCTTGGATACGCTGAAATCCTTACAGCTGCTAGGTATTAAAATCGCCTTGGTGACCAATAAGCCAGAAAAGTTTATCCCGCAATTATTGGCCGATACCGGCATGGCCGATTTTTTTCAGTGGATTGTCGGTGGTGATACCTTGCCACAAAAAAAGCCAGATCCAGCGGGTTTACTTTGGGTCATGCAGCAGGCAGGCGTTGCTGCTGAGCAGTGTGTGTTTGTCGGTGATTCACGCAATGATGTACAGGCGGCACGCGCGGCCAAGGTGGCTTGTGTGGCGGTGACCTACGGCTATAACTATGGCCAGCCGGTCAGTGCGGAGAATCCAACCTTGGTTATAGATGATTTGCGTGAGCTGTTTTTATAATGAATGCGCCACGCACAGGATGCGCTGGCTGGATAAATGACGGTTTGGCCGCGGCCTTATACGCCAAGCGCAATAGAGCCGCAGTCAAAGCCTCGTGCTTGTTTTTCGGCACAAGAACGCCAGCACTCGCGCGTGCTGCAGCACTGCATTATCATTAAAAAGAATACCGTTGCAGCATAATGCCACGGCATTTGCGGCTTTCACTGCTGTCTTGCGAGTTGTATTATGCTGACCTCGATATCAGTCATGTATCAACTTAGGGACCCGTTGCCAGTGAATAATCCGATAAACAAACAGACGCCGGCGTCAGCAATACGTTTAACCGAATACAGTCATGGGGCTGGTTGCGGTTGCAAAATATCGCCGCAGGTACTGGATCGTATTCTCGCCTCCAGTCTGGTGTTACCAACGGATGCTAACTTGTTGGTGGGGAACAGCAGCAAAGATGATGCTGCGGCCTATGATATTGGCAATGGTCAGGTGATTCTTAGCACCACTGATTTTTTTATGCCGATTGCTGATGACCCCTTTGATTTTGGCCGCATTGCGGCCACGAATGCGATCAGCGATATTTATGCCATGGGCGGCAAACCCATAATGGCCATTGCCATCCTCGGCTGGCCCGTTAACCTATTGCCGCCTGAAGTTGCACAGCGCGTGATTGAAGGAGGTCGGCAAGCCTGTGCCGAGGCCGGTATTATGTTGGCCGGTGGTCATAGCATTGACTCACCTGAGCCTATTTTTGGTCTGGCGGTGACTGGAATCGTCAGTAAAGATCAATTAAAACAAAATAATACGGCTACAGCAGGTTGCCGACTCTATCTGACCAAACCCTTGGGCGTGGGCATTTTAACCACTGCACAAAAACAGAAAAAACTACGCAGTGAGCACGAGTTTTTAGCACGCGATGTGATGTGCCAAATGAATAAAGTGGGCGCTGAAGTGGCGCGTTTGCCGGGTGTAGAGGCCATTACCGATGTGACTGGTTTTGGTTTAATGGGGCACTTGCTGGAAGTCTGTGAGGGCAGTGGTGTCAATGCCATCTTGTCGGAGCAGCACATACCTCTACTGCCACCTGTGCGTGATTATATTGCTCAGGGCTGTTTGCCGGGGGGCACCACGCGTAACTTTGAATCCTATGGCCATAAACTGGCCCCCTTAACTGATGAGCAGCGCGCGCTTTTTTGTGATCCGCAAACCAGTGGCGGCTTATTAATTGCGGTGCAGCCTGAGCATGCCGAGGCCTTAGAACAGGTGCTGACAGCGGCGGGTGTCTATGCGCAATGCATCGGTGAGTTAATTGCCGCGCGCGCTGACTACCGCATTGAAGTGCGACCATGAGCCGGACAGATACTGACGATTTTACTCAGCTGTTTTTAACCGATACGCCCATGATGGATATCCGCGCACCGCTGGAGTTTACCAAGGGTGCTTTTCCACATACGGTTAATTTGCCTTTAATGACTGATGCTGAGCGTGCCAAAGTTGGGACCTGCTATAAGCAGCAAGGGCAAGCTGCGGCTCTTGCCTTGGGGCATCAGTTGGTGAGTGGTAAAACTCAGCAAGAGCGGCTTGAGCAATGGCTGAGCTTTGCCCGTAATAATCCAAACGGCTATGTGTATTGTTTTCGTGGTGGCTTACGCAGTCAGATTGTGCAGCAATGGTTAAAAGAAGCGGGCTGCGATTATCCACGTATCAGTGGCGGTTACAAAGCCATGCGCCGCTTTTTAATTGATAGCCAAGAGCAGATTGTTGCCGATAGCCGTTTTTGTATTATTGCCGGACATACGGGGTGCGCAAAAACTGATTTGCTCAAGAGTCTGGCTAATAGTATTGATCTTGAAGGGCTGGCTCACCATCGCGGCAGTTCCTTCGGTAAGCGCCCAGAAGGACAACCTTCGCCCATTGATTTTGAAAATAAACTAGCGATTGCCTTATTGCGCCAGCATCATGCGCGTCCTCAGCAGCGTATTTTGCTTGAAGATGAAAGTAAACTGATTGGTCGTTGTGCCATCCCGGTATCACTGCGTGAGCGCATGGCGGTGGCGCCTATTGTGATTGTGACAGCTTCCTTAGAGCAGCGTGTCGAGCACAGTTTTCGTAATTATATATTGTACAAATTGCAGGAATGGCAGCAGGCGGTCGGTGTTGAAGCCGGTTTTGCTGCTTTTTGTAATGATTTAACCGACTCATTACGTCGCACACAAAAACGTTTAGGCGGCGCTTTGTATCAGCATATTAATCAGTTATTGCAGCAGGCATTGTTGGAGCATCAGCGTGGCGATAACAGCTTGCATCGAGAATGGATTCGGCTGATGTTAAGTAAGTATTACGATCCTATGTATGAGTATCAGTTGGTGCATCGAGAAGGCCTTGTGGAGTTCCGCGGCAGTGCCAGTGCTGTACGCGAATATTTGCTGACAACCGATGTGCACTAAAGCGACGTGCTATGGGTGTGTATAGATTGCGGCTTGATTTGTCTTTGTTATACACAATCCTGCAGCGCTGGAGTACGGGGTATATGAGGCATAAATTTTTATGCCCTCATTATCAGTTTTGCGCGAAAGCCCCCGTACTTTTAGTGCGGGGGTGGATAGTGCGGGAAGCGCTGCTTCCCCTTGGCTTTAGCATTACAGCGGCATGCTGTTGGATAAAATCGTCAAAACTCGCATCTACGGGTTGCGCGTTATGATGGCCTGCGCTAGTGTTAACCAATATTTTCAGTCCATCCCAAGGGATCCGCTCGTGGTTGTTAATCACAAACTATTGATAGGCACATTACCCGCGGCATCCGGCCGTTGGCGTTGGCGCGTCTAAATTTTATGCGTCGCCAATTTGGCGGCACGGTTTGTGTTCCCCTTTTTCCTCTTGCCACGAGGCTGATATGACCCACGAAGAATTTCTGCGTTTAGCGAGCGACGGCTATAACCGCATTCCTTTGGCTCGCGAAACGCTGGCCGACTTTGATACACCCCTGTCAATTTACCTCAAACTGGCTGATGCGCCTTACTCCTACCTCTTGGAGTCGGTACAGGGCGGTGAAAAGTGGGGACGCTTCTCTATTATTGGTCTACCCAGCCGTACGCGCTTGCGTGTCGACGGCAAACGGGTACGCGTTATTACCGATGAGCGCGTGGTGGAGGATGTTGAGGTTGATGATCCGCTCGAGTTTGTTGAGTCCTTTAAAGAGCGTTATCGTGTGCCAAGCGTGGCTGGCTTGCCGCGTTTTAATGGTGGCTTAGTCGGTTATTTTGGCTATGACAGCGTGCGTTATGTTGAGCAGCGCTTAGCGCACTGCCCAAACCCTGATCCACTGGCTACGCCTGATATTTTATTGCTGGTCTCTGATGCCGTTGTGGTGTTTGATAACTTATCTGGCAAGCTGCACCTCATCGTTTTAGTTGATCCGAGCCGGCCTGATGCCTATCAGCAGGGCATGCTTGAGCTTGAACTGCTTAACGAGCAGTTGCGTAAGCCACTGACACCGCGTCTGGGGGTGGACTTAAATGCTCTCAATATCCCCGAGCCTGAGTTTGTTTCCAGTTTTAGCCGCGAAGATTACCAGCAAGCGGTGCTGCAAATTAAAGATTATATTGCCGCCGGTGACTGTATGCAGGTGGTGATTTCCCAGCGTATGTCTGTACCTTTCACTGCCGCGCCTATTGATCTGTATCGTGCTTTGCGTTGCTTTAACCCAACGCCCTATATGTATTTCTTTAACTTTGCTGAGTTCCATGTAGTGGGCAGCTCTCCTGAGGTGTTGGTGCGGGTTGAGGATGGTTTGGTTACTGTGCGTCCGATTGCGGGCACCCGTCCTCGCGGCGCTACAGAAGAGCAAGATATCGCCTTTGAACATGAATTGCTGGCCGATAAAAAAGAGCTGGCCGAGCACTTGATGCTGATTGACTTAGGCCGCAATGACGTGGGGCGCGTGGCGGAAACGGGCAGCGTTAAAGTCACCGAAAAAATGATTATTGAGCGTTATTCGAACGTGATGCATATCGTGTCGAATGTCACTGGGCAATTGCGTAGTGAACTCAACTCAATGGATGCTTTGCGCGCGATTTTACCGGCAGGTACTTTGTCGGGCGCACCGAAAGTGCGGGCTATGGAAATCATTGATCAGCTAGAACCCATTAAGCGTGGTGTCTATGGCGGTGCAGTGGGTTATTGGGCGTGGAATGGCAATATGGATACTGCGATTGCCATTCGTACGGCAGTGATTAAAAACGGTCAACTGCATGTGCAGGCGGGCGCAGGCATCGTAGCCGACTCACAGCCCGAGCTGGAGTGGGAAGAAACCCTAAATAAGCGTCGCGCCATGTTTAAAGCTGTGGCTTTAGCGGAGCAAAGTAAGCTCTAAGCGGGTTGTATATCACTGTGTTTTAACTGTAAGGGTAAATCATTATGTCGCATCGAATCAGAGTAGCAATTGCCGGCTATGGCAATTTAGGCCGTGGCGTTGAAGCAGCGCTGGCACAAAACCCAGATATGCGTTTGGTCGGCGTATTCAGCCGTCGTGATCCGGTGAGTGTGAAACTGTTAGATAGCAGTGTGCCGGTGTATGCCATGGCGGACATTGAGCAGTATCAAGACGACGTCGATGTAATGATTCTCTGTGGTGGCTCTAAATCTGACTTGCCAGAACAGGGGCCCTATCTGGCACAGTTTTTTAATACGGTCGACAGCTTTGATACCCACGCCAAAGTGCCTGAGTATTACGCAACGCTGGACCAGTCTGCGCGTGATGCTGGACGGGTTGCGCTGTTATCAGTGGGCTGGGATCCTGGTTTGTTCTCACTGAACCGTTTGTATGGTGAAGCGATTTTGCCAGCAGGCGAAACTTATACGTTCTGGGGTAAAGGTTTAAGCCAAGGTCATTCTGATGCAGTGCGTCGTGTGCTGGGGGTTAAATCTGCCGTGCAATATACGCTGCCCTCTGAAGGGGCGATGGCGCGCGTGCGTGCCGGTGAGCAACCCGAGTTAAGTACCCGCGACAAACATACCCGTGAGTGCTTTGTGGTGCTGGCAGATGGCGCAGACGCCGATGCAGTGCGTCAGAGCATTGTGACCATGCCGGATTACTTCGCTGATTACGACACCGTGGTCAACTTTATTGATCAGGAGACCTTTGATAAAGAACACAGCAGCATGCCACACGGTGGTTTTGTTATTCGCAGCGGTAATACCGGTGTAGATACCAAACAAACCATTGAGTATGCGCTGACTTTAGGCAGTAACCCTGAGTTTACTTCCAGCGTACTGGTGGCTTATGCGCGTGCGGTGCATCGCTTAGCGCGTTTAAACGATATTGGCGCGAAAACGGTATTTGATATTGCCCCAGGCTTGTTGTCGCCGAAAAGCCCTGCGCAGTTACGTAAAGAACTGCTGTAATTCTATTTAACGCAATCGCTTAAGGACCACCCTGTATGCTGCTGATGATCGACAATTACGACTCTTTTACTTGGAATCTGGTGCAGTATTTTGCTGAGCTCGGTGCTGAAGTCAAAGTCGTGCGTAATGATGAGTACACTGTGCCTGAATTGTTGGCCATGCAGCCTGAGCGGGTGGTGATCTCACCGGGTCCTTGTACGCCCAATGAGGCTGGCGTGTCACTAGCGGCGATTAAAGCCTTTGCGGGTTTAGTGCCGATTCTGGGCGTGTGCTTAGGTCATCAAAGTATTGGTCAGGTGTTTGGCGGCGAAGTGGTACGTGCCAGTGTGCCGATGCATGGTAAAACCAGTCCGGTCTATCACCATAATCAAGGTGTGTTTACTGGCTTGAATAACCCACTGACAGCCACCCGCTATCATTCTCTGGTGCTGGCGCCGGAAAGCTTGCCAACGGAGTTAGTCGTCACCGCTTGGACGCAGACCGAGTCCGGTGAGCTTGAAGCCATTATGGGCGTGCAGCATCAAACACTGAATATTGAAGGGGTACAGTTTCACCCTGAGTCAATTTTGACTGAGCAAGGCCATGCCTTGTTGGCAAACTTTTTAAAACAAACGGGAGGACAGCGTTAATGGACATTAAAGAGGCGCTCAATCGAGTGATGAGTCATTTAGATTTAAGCACCGCAGAGATGCAGTCGGTGATGCGTCAGATCATGACTGGGCAGTGCACTGAGGCACAGGTTGGCGGCTTTTTAGTGGCGATGCGCATGAAAAGTGAAAGCATCGATGAAATCGTTGGTGCTGTACAAGTGTTGCGCGAACTGGCTGAGCCGGTGCAGGTGTCCGGTGAGCACTTGGTGGACACCTGTGGCACCGGCGGCGACGGCATGAATATTTTTAATGTCTCAACCGCTGCAGCTTTTGTGGTATCCGCCGCCGGTGGTCAAGTGGCAAAACACGGTAACCGTGCGGTTTCGGGCAAAAGCGGCAGTGCTGATTTGCTGGAAGCAGCAGGCGTCAACTTAGATCTCACCGCTGAGCAAGTCAGCCGCTGTATTGAAACTGTTGGTGTCGGTTTTATGTTTGCACCTGCACACCATGGCGCGATGCGTCATGCCAGCGGCCCGCGCCGTGAGCTCGGTTTGCGGACCTTATTTAATATCCTTGGGCCGATGAGCAATCCGGCGCAGGTTAAAAACCAAGTGATTGGCGTATTTAGTAAGCAACTGTGCCGCCCCTTAGCTGAAGTGCTGCTGCGTTTAGGTAGCAAGCATGTGTTAGTCGTGCACGCGCAGGATGGTATGGACGAAATCAGTTTAGCCGCCCCCACTTTTGTGGCTGAACTAAAAGACGGTGAGATCACTGAGTACCGTATTCAACCGGAAGATTTTGGTATCGCCAGTCAGTCATTAATTGGCTTAGAAGTCGAAGATGCGGCGGCCTCTTATACACTGATTCGTGATGCATTAGGCAAGCGTGAATTGCCTTACGCGCACAAAGCCGCTGAAATGATTGCGCTCAATGCTGGCGCCGCTTTATATGCAGCCGGTGTAGCGAACACTTTAAAAGAGGGCGTGGCACGCGCTCATGACACAATCTACACCGGTCTTGCTCTAGAGAAATTATCAGAGCTGGTATCTTTTACTTCAGTGTTTAAGCAGGAGGCCGCTCAGGCATGAGTATTCCAACGGTTTTAGAAAAAATTGTCGCGCGTAAGCACGAAGAAGTCGCGCTGCGTAAACAAATCATCAGCCTCAGCGAATTACATGCGCAAGCAGCTCAGGCCTCTGCACCACGTGGTTTTGCCCGTGCTTTACAGCAGCAAGTGCAGAAAAAACTGCCTGCGGTGATTGCGGAAATTAAAAAAGCATCACCCAGCAAAGGTGTATTGCGTGAAGATTTTGTCCCAGAGTGGCTGGCAAAAAGCTATGCCCAAGGTGGGGCGACTTGCTTATCGGTATTGACCGATGTCGATTTCTTCCAAGGTGCCGATCGCTACCTACAAGAAGCGCGTAATGCTTGTGCACTGCCAGTGATTCGCAAAGATTTTATGATTGATCCGTACCAGATCATTGAAGCGCGTGCACTCGGTGCCGACTGCGTATTGTTGATCGCTGCCTGTTTAGATGATGGACAAATGTGCGAGTTAGCCGCTGCCGCCAAAGAAGTCGGTTTGGATGTGTTAGCCGAAGTGCATGATGGCGAAGAGCTTGATCGTGTCTTAACGCACTTAGATACGCCATTGGTGGGTATTAATAACCGTAATCTGCATAACTTTGAAGTATCGCTGGAAACCACTCTAGAACTATTGCCGCGCATTCCAGAAGAGCGACTGGTGATTACCGAAAGCGGAATTTTGCAACGCACTGATGTTGAGTTGATGGAAATTAATAACGTGCATGCGTTTTTAGTGGGCGAAGCATTTATGCGTGCCAATGATCCTGGTGCAGAGTTAAAGCGTTTATTTTTTCCGAAGTAAATGAGTCCGTAGCGCAGGAGCGGCTCACTGATGTCATTGCGCTGAGCCGCACTGTGCTTTTTTTGATCGATAAATCTCACCAAGATTCAGCTTGGGCGCTGCGTTAACTGTGCCTTAACCGCGCTGTAGATTGCGAATTAAATATGAAATAGCACGTGCCAAATCTTTGGCCGCTTGCGGGTCGCGGATAATGGTCAGTATCGCGGTTTTCTTATCTTCGCCAAAAATCACACAGCGAATACCTTGAGGCGGGCAGGCATAGTTAACAAAGGGGTCGATGCCAAACACATTAACCCGCTTGCTGCGTACTTCTATGGACGTATTTTGAGTGTTGCGGATTTCTTCACGGATCAACAGTTCGCCAGGTTGGCCTAGACTGACACTGAATAGAAAGTCCTGTGGATTGCTATAACCCACCTGATATCCAGCACGTAACGCATGTTGTGAGAGTAAATGGTTTACTTCCGCCAATAACGCGGTGCGGTCACTTGTGGTCGCATGTTGACGTTTAAGTTGGCTAAGGTAATTAACCTGTTCGTTACTTTCTAAGAGGGCCGGTTCAGCAAAGCTGAAAGAGGTCGCGGCGATTAGACCCAAGGTCAGCCAGCGTGCAGCACGTATCGCTTGGTAAACATAGTGGCGCATAGTTAAATCCCTATAAATGGCTGTGGGTACGACGCTAAATGAACAAAAATCCACAGCGGGTTGGCGGTGAACAGTCATGCAAATCTGCGTTATTATGCAATAGTTTTGTTGGTACGCTAGGTTAACCGATCACAAGACTAGAAAGTTGTGATTAAGTCGCCAGAGTTTGAGTACATGCTTTACTGTTTGCATCCTTACAGAGCAATGAATCAATCAGTCAATAAAGGGCGGTATTTTGAGTAAACCTTGGATTTTAGGGCTTACAGGTGGTATTGGTAGCGGGAAAAGTGCTGCTGCTGAGGCATTTGCTGAGCTAGGTATTGAAACCATTGATGCTGATCATGCTGCACGCTGGGTGGTGGAGCCGGGCCGTCCTGCTTTGGCTGCAATTGTTGACCGTTTTGGTGAGGCAGTGTTACAGGCTGATGGACAACTAAATCGAGCCGCTTTGCGTGAGCGTGTTTTTGCTGATCCACAGCAGCGGCAATGGTTGGAAAAGTTACTGCATCCATTGATTCGTGCAGAAATCAGCAGCTTTCTAAGCGCAGCGCAATCACCTTATGCCATTTTGGTTTCGCCTTTATTGATTGAATCAGGGCAGCATAAAACGGTGCAGCGTGTGCTGGTGGTGGACGTGCCGAGTGAGCTGCAAATGGCGCGAGCAGTGCAGCGTGACCAGGTTTCCGAGGCGCAGTTGCGCGCTATTATGCAGGCGCAGTTGGATCGTGATGAGCGTTTGAAGTATGCCGATGATGTGCTATGTAATGCGGCAGATAAAGCCGCATTGCAGCGTGAGGTACAACGCTTACATGCCTATTATTTAACGTTAACAGGAGGTCAGTGATGACTGCAGTGACTACGGTTGCTTGCCCAACCTGCGGTACACCAGTGGAGTGGGGCGAGCAAAGTCCGGCGCGACCCTTTTGCAGTGAGCGTTGCAAATTGATTGATTTAGGTGCTTGGGCGGCAGAAGAGCATGCGATTCCGGGTGAGCCAGATATGGATGCTATGTTTGCTGATGAATTCAACAGCTAAGCTTGTGCGGCGATGTGTTGGTCTATGGGTATTGAACGGGTACATAGTCTTTTGAACTGCAGTGTCAAAAGACTTGTGCCCACCGCACCCTGCTAGTGCTGTTTGCCTCAATACCCCAGTGTTCATGTACTGCATTTCCTTGTAGTTTAAAATCAAAGGCAGCCGTCATTGTGCCTGCCACACCCTGCTAATGCCGCTTTTCCCTCAATGAGGCATCCTGCCTCAATTCGGGCGCTACGCATCCATGCTGCGCTTGTCGCAGCACCAGCAGGGTGCGGCTTGACCATTGATGTTGTTTTCAAATCCGTAACACGGCTCTTTTAAAAGCCTGCGAGTCGTTGCAGGTTTTAGTGTTGCTGGGATGCCTGCTGGCTTAATGTTACTGGGACTCGCAGACTCTGCAAATGGTCAATGAGTGCTTCGGGGTTGGTGTGATGAGCGAGCCAGGGATGGCGAGCGCCGGAGTTGAACCCAGGATGGGTTCATCGACGGACAAACACCAATTCCGAAGCACGCCATGCACCGCATTTCTTGTTTTTTAAAGTGAAAGGCTGCCGTCATTGTGCCCACCGCAGCACTAGCACGGCATACAGCGCACTCTCCAGTGCAGCAAAATAGCAATCAGTGCACGGCAGGCTTGGCCGCAGCGGCTGCACCCATAAAACGCAGCAGCACATTGAGCAGTAAGCCATACAACGGAATAAACAGCAGCAAGCTGATCAGTATTTTAATGACGTAATCCACCACCGCAATTTCAACCCAGTGCTCGGCCATAAAGGTGTTGCTGCTGTGCCAAAAGGCAATGGCGAAGAATACAAAAGTATCCAACAGATTGCCCAGCACCGTTGATGCTGTGGGAGCAATCCACCATTGCTTCAGCTGGCGCAGTCGATCAAACACCTGAATATCCGCCAGTTGCCCCACTGCATAGGCGGCAAAACTCGCTAACGAAATACGCAGAACAAAAGTATTTAACACCAGCAATGCCGCGGCACCGCGAAACGTGCCTTCCTGAAACAGCACCGAAACGACATAAGAGACCAATAAGGCTGGCAGCATCACATAGGCAATCACGCGTCTGGCGGGTTGTTTGCCGAGCAAACGCACGGTGAGATCGGTGGCTAAGAAAATAAAGGGAAAACTAAAAGCGCCCCACGTGGTTTGCCAGCCAAACAGCTGCATAGGGAACTGCACGAGATAGTTACTGGCGATAATAATAAAGATGTGGAACGCAATCAGCGTTACCACCGCCGCCCGTTGACGGGAGCCGGATAGAGCAATCATAAGACACCTTTTTGAATGGGGTGAGGGAACCATGAGCACTTATTTTTTGAGTGCAGCGAGCGCGCATTATACGCACAAGTTGCAGCGTTTGTTAAAGACAGCCTAAACGGCCCGTCCAACCTGGAAAGTTGTGTCCGCTGCTCGATTGATACTTGCGCAATGCTATGGCAGTTGTTGCGCTTGTCCTTGTTCCTCGTAAGTGATGCCGTCACGGATGTGGTACAAGCGCTTAAAGGTCGGGATGATCTTATCGTCGTGAGTGACCACAATCACTGCGGTTTGATAGTCGCGGGCAATCTCATTGAGCAGGCGAATCACCGTTAATGCGCGCACGCTATCTAAGGCTGCAGTAGGCTCGTCAGCCAAAATCACGGGTGGGCGGTTAATCAGCCCGCGGGCAATGGCAATACGCTGTTGTTCACCACCGGACAGGCGTGAAGGTAAGGCTTGAGCGCGGTGTTCGACTTGCAACACGGTGAGTAAATCTAAGGCGCGCTGCCGAGCTTCTTTATTGCTGACGCCGGCGAGCATGGGCAGTAGCGCGACATTATCCAGCGTGGTCAAAAATGGAATCAAATAGGGCGCCTGAAAAACAAAGCCAATTTTATCGCGGCGCAGCGCGCGCAAATCTGAGATTGTCCAAGCATTATCGTAAATCAGCTGCTCGCCCAAATACATCTGCCCGGCACTGGGTTCGATAATGGCACCTAAACATTTCAGCAGTGTACTTTTTCCTGAGCCAGAGGGGCCAATCAGACCCACCACTTCGCCCGGTGCAACTTGCATATTCACTTGCTTGAGCGCATGTACAGCAGTATCACCGCTGCCAAAGGATTTACTTAATCCTGAGATTTTAATGCCATAGGTTTGCATCGAATTAACCTCCCACCGCATCTGCAGGATTGACCCGTAGTGCGGCGTAAATCGCCACAAAACTCGCGAGAACGCACATAGATAGGACTGCAATCAATCCGCTGATGGTGTCTTGGGTGATCAATAACACGTACTTTGGAAAGAAGGGTGCCCAGACGGTGGCGGCAATTTTGCCGACAATAAAACCAATCACACCTAGGGCTAAAGCTTGCTGAATAATCATCGCCACAATGGTTTTATTGTGGGTGCCAATGAGCTTGAGTACAGCAATCTCGCGGATTTTACCCATGGTTAAGGTGTAAATAATAAAAGCCACAATGGCTGCGCTGACCACGGCTAAAATCACTAAAAACATGAGAATTTGCCGCGCCGAGGTAGCAATCAGCTTGCCGACTAAAATGCCTTCCATTTGCGCACGATCGTAGACTTGCAAACGCAACCAGCGTCGAATGTCTGCTGCAACTTGTGCTGGCTCAGCCTGTGCTTTGAGTTGTACCAGTACCGCATTGACTTGGTTATTGTTTTCTTGCAGTTCCAGTACTGCATTCAATACCTCGGGGTTGCGCGGGTTATTAAACACGGGGTTTTGCTGAATGCGCCGACGGTTTTGCGCAATGGCATCATTACTTTTTAGAAACTGCGCTTGCTGAGCATCCAATAGCGGAATAAATATCATCGGGTCGCCACTGGAGGACACCATACGCTGGGTTAAACCAACGATCAGGTAGCTGTTGCGACGAATCTGAATGCGCTCGCCGAGCTTAAAACCACTGGCAATATCAGCCACGGCTTCATAATGGTTTTTACTGACTTGACGGCCGGCTAACAAGCGCAGTGGCCAACCCGCAGAGCCCGGTCCTGTATTGGCAATGCCGGTGACTAAAGCGCGGGTGTCACCGCCGGCATGCGCGACTTGCATGGTCAAATAGGTGACGTTTGCGGCATTGGCCACGCCGGGCATATTGGCGACTGCGCGCCAAGTATCATCAGGCACATTAGAGGGTTCGGCGTAGGGGCCAAGCGTATCTTTTTGCACTACCCATAAATCTGCAGCGCTGTTATCTAAGAGCACTTGTGCATCATCGACCATGCCGCGATACACCCCGGCCATGGTCAGAGTCACGCCAATCAGCAAACCCAAGCCGATGCCGGTAAAGACAAACTTACCCCAGGCATGCAGAATGTCGCGACCGGCTAAGCTGATCATGGTGTTTCGACCAGCTGTTCAACTGGCTGGACGCGGCTGTTGGCGGTTAAAGCTTTGCTGCTATAGAGCACCACCTGTTGTCCAGCCTTGAGCCCTGAGAGCACTTGCACATTGCCCTTTAAGTCGCTGCGTCCGATGCGAATGGGCTGAAAGATCGGTTGTTGCTGATCAATTAACCACACGCCTAATTGGCCATTTTGACGCATAATCGCCGCATTGCTGATCACCGGAGTACTGGCTAACTGAGGTAATTGCACCGTCACTTCGGCCAGCTCACCAATACTGGGTGCAGGCTGTGGCTGTTGCGCAAAGAGTACTTTGGCTCGACGCTCCTCGGTCACCGCATCGGCCAACCACTCGAGGCGGGCCACATGGCCGGTGTGCGGTTGCAGCTCTTGGGAGCGTAGAATAATTTGCGCAGGCTGCTGCTCGGCAAGGTACTGTGAACCGGCTTGATCAAAGCGCACATCAATCCAGAGCTGTTCTGGATCAATCAATTCAAATAGGGTTTGCCCAGCCAGTACTGTGGCGCCGGGATCAATGTGCCGAGCGATAATTAGTCCCGACACCGGTGCGCGTAAATAGCTATCGTTGCGTCGCGCCTGCAGTGCCAGCAGTTCTGCTTGGGCGCGGAGCAATTCGCTATTGGCGCTGCGCGCTTGATTGCGGGCCAGCGTCCATTCATGTTGTTTGGCTGCGTCAATTTCCTCGCTGACGGAGCGTGAGGGCAGCAGCTTGCGGTAACGTGCAGCTTGTTTGCTGGTGTAGTCTAAACGTGCTTGCGCCTCACTGAGGCGAGCTTGATTGCTTTCGACCAGCGCCGCTTGCGCATTGATTTTTTCATCCAAATCGACCACGTCAATCATGCCGAGAATCTCGCCTGCGGCCACCCTTGCGCCGACATCAACATTCAAAGTGACTGCTCGTCCAACTGTATTGCTGGCAATCCGATAAGTGTGGCGCGCCTCGACTGTGCCGATACCAAAGAGTGCAGGTTCGAGTGGGCGTTCTTGCACTTCGCTTACGACTATTTTAATTTTTGCCAGCGGCCCTGAGCTCAGTACAACCCAGATAAACGCGGTTGCCAGTAATGCAATAGTGGCAAACACCGCCAGCAGTTTCTTCTGTTTAAAAAAATCGGACATAGTTAACGGGCCTCAATTGCGCGCTGGTACAGCAGAAAAGTATCTTGCGCGGCTTGCAGCAGGGTATCGCTATTGCCTTGCACAATGCTTTGCACCACTAAGCCTTGAATGCTGCCAATAAACAGCAGGGCAGCGGCCTTTACGTCCAGATCTGCAGCGAACTCTTGGTTGTGTTTACCTTGTTCTAAGGCCTGTTGCAGGCGCTGTTGGTATTGGCTGAGTAAGGCATTGACCATTTTTTTAGCAGCGGTGTTTTCTTTGCGCTGCAGCTCGCTAAATAACAGGCGCGGCACACCTGGGTGCTCACTAATAAACTGAATGTGAGTCATAAAAACCGCGCGCAAAGCCGTTGTTGCTGTTGTCTGAGCGTGCATCGCCTGATTGATACGCGTCAGCAAGCGTTGAGCGACCCAGTTCATCACCGATTCTAGAATGGCGTCTTTATTCGTAAAGTGCCGAAACAGCGAGCCTTGAGTGACACCCATATGCTTGGCAATGGCCGCGGTAGAAATTTCGCTGGGATTTTGTTGCGCAGCTAATTCAATCACGGCCTCAACGGTGACAGCGCGGCGTTCATCGGCAGGTAAATACTTGCTGGGCGCTTGCATACAGATGCCTAAAAAAGATAGTAATTGATCGCTATCTTTACCTTGGTGTAGCTGCATTGCAATGTTCTAGGTGATGGTTTTTTAAAAAATTGATTGAGAACAATTGCGAAAATGTAGCTGCGCCACTGCGGCAGATTTTCATAAGGCTGATCAAGGATGTCCTCAGGCTTCGTTGCTAAGGTGTCAATGGAAGCAGCAAAAATGCTGGATGATTTAGATAAAATGAGGAAAATCACATGAAAAAGCATTCATTGGCATGGACTCTGGCTGGATTAGGCTTGGCAGTCGCGATGAGCTTAACTGCGTTGCCGAGTATGGCTGAGGACCATGATCACCATGATATGGACGGTGTTGAGTTGCAGCTGAATGCTGGGCAAAAGTGGCAAACTGATGCTCCTTTGCGCCAAGCCATGGGTGAAATCGGTCAAGCAGTCAACAGCTCATTAGATGCCATCCATAACAATCAGTTGGATGCTGCCGGCTATGAGACTCTGGCTGAAGAAGTGAATCAGCAAGTGGCCTACATGATTGAAAACTGTGCGTTAGAGCCTGCTGCCGATGCACAATTGCATATTGTCATTGCCCGCTTAATGAATGGCGCGCAGCTTATACAGGGCAAGAGTGACCTGCAGGACAAGCGTAAAGGTGCTGTGCAATTGGTTGGCGCACTGAATGATTACGCCAAGTACTTCAGTGATGCAGACTTTGTAAAACCTGTGCATTAAACCCGCCAACTGCTGGGTCTTACGGCTTATGAATGCAAGGTTCATAAGCCGTCAGCTTTGCGTCTTTACAGCTGCCCGTACAATAGGGCGGCACTGATCAAGACAAAAATGCTGAAGATGATTTTCAAAATATGTTGCGGCAAGCTGTGCGCTGCGCGTACCCCGTAACTGACCGTTAACACGCCGCCGATGGCCATCGCGATGCCGGTGCTCCAGTCGACTTGCCCGTGCACGCTGTAGGTGACCAATGTGGCAGCGGTGGTCGGCACTGCAATGGCAAGAGATAAACCTTGCGCGACCACTTGGGTGGCACCGAAAAACATGGTGAGCACGGGGGTGGCAATCACTGCACTGCCAACCCCGAATAAGCCGCCTAAAAAGCCTGAGATGCTGCCCAGTCCGGCAAAGTAGGGCCAAGCGAGTTGACGCAAACCGGTGGTGCCACGTTTGCCAAACATCTGCAAAACATTCCATATGGCAATGAAAATAAGAAAGCCAATAAAAATTTCACGCATTGAGCGATGGTCGAGATCGATGGCAATTAGCGCTCCGAGCCACGATAAGGTAAAAGCGCATAAGCCTAGGATGGCAGCAGTTTTCCAATCAATTTTATTGCGCTGGTTGTATTTATAGATGCCTAAAACAATATTGGGCACGACCATTGCCAGCGCTGTACCTTGTGCCAACTGTTGATCCATGCCGTACATCAAACTTAAGGTTGGAATAGCAAAAAGGCCTCCACCAATGCCCAGCAGACCGCCAAATACACCCAGCAAACCACCCATTACAATATTGATAATAAAGTCGATCACGTTAATGCAGTGCCTTTTTTAGGTGGTGGTTCAGTCATGCAGGTAAACTGCGTACTATGAGTCGATACAGCGTGCACCTGATTGGGTGCTTGTTTAAGTCGTTAGCAAACGTATTGATTTTGCCCGCAACATCATGACAATTGCTTAGCGTTTTGTATATCTGCTTTATTTTAATGGGGCGTTAACTTTTGATTAATACTAAAGGCGTTTAACCGTGCATTTTGATCTGGCTGATTTACGCTTGTTTATCCATATTGCAGAAGTGCAGAGCCTGACTCGAGCCGCGCGCAAGTCATTTATTTCTACGGCAGCCGCCAGTAATCGAATTAAGAAGCTAGAAGAGCAGGTGGGGATTCGCTTGCTCTACCGCGATTCACAAGGGGTGGAGTTAACCGCGGCAGGGACAACATTGCTTAAGCATGCGCGGATTATTTTGCGGCAAACGCAATATTTACAAAATGAGTTAGCCGAGTTTAGTGATCAGCAAGCTGGGCATATCCGCATTTTTGCTAACACCACGGCAGTCACTGATTTCTTGCCAGAAATCCTAGCTGTTTTGATGGTGCAGCATCCAAAGGTGACTATTGATTTACAGGAGCGAGTGAACCTTGAGGTGTTGCGTGGTGTGGCTGAGGGTGCCAGTGATATAGGTATTACGGCGGGTCCTATTCGAGCACAAGGCTTGGAAGTGATTCATTTTAGTACCGATCGTTTAGTGCTGACCACCAACAGTGAGCATCCATTAGCGCATCTGCCATCGATTGGCTTGGAAGCCACTTTGGATTATCCACATATTTGTTTGCAAGAAGGTTCGAGTTTGATCAGGTTCCTCAAAGATCAAGTGGATAGCTTACAGCGCGATCTTAATGTGCGGATTCAGGTCTTTGGTTTTGAATCTATGTGTCGAATGATCGAAGCAGGGGTTGGTATTGGCATCATGCCAGAGTCATCGGCGTTACGGCATCAGCAAACCATGGATCTGAAAATCGTCCAGTTGGATGAGCCTTGGGCCTTACGCGAGCGCAGTATTATTGTGCGTGATTCACAGGCGTTACCCGAATATGTAAAAACTTTAATTAGGCTGTTAGTTAAATAGCCGTTTAGGTCAACAGTACAATAGTGCGCGCCACTGAAGTCTTAGGTTCAGTGGGCGCTGGGGAAAAGTATGACATTGGCAAAGCCACGCTGGCGCAATTTATTATGGTTGGCGTTTTTTTTTCTAACCTTGCTCTGGCCCATTCAGCGTTTAGTCGAAAGCTATTATTTAGAAGGCCTGCAGCGTAAAAACGGGCAAACACTCGATTTGTTTGTGGCGAATCTGCTCGGCACTTTGCAGCGCTATGAAGTGCTGCCGCAGATTTTGGGAGGGCTGCCGAATGTGCAAGGGGCTTTGTTAGCGCCGATGGACGCTGAGGCGTTGGATACTGCGAATCATTTATTGAAGCGAATTCAGCAGCAAACTGGGGCTGATGTTATTTATCTGATGGACACTCAAGGACTCACTCTAGCAGCCTCAAACTGGGAGGCTGAGCATAGTTTTGTGGGCAATAACTTTGCCTTTCGTCCTTATTTTCGTAATGCGTTACAAGGCGAGACAGGTGTGTTTTTTGGTCTAGGAAACACCTCTTTTAAACGTGGCTATTATTTTGCTCACGCGGTGTATGTCAACGGCGCAGTGATTGGCGTGATTGTCGTGAAAGTCGATTTAGATTTTACCGAAACGCTTTGGGGACAAACGCCTGAGCAGTTGCTGGTGACCGATCAAAATGGTGTGGTGATTCTAACGTCGAATGCAGACTGGCGTTTTACCGCCACCCGAGAGTTGAGTGCACAAGAACAGCGCAGCGTGATCGAGCATCAACCTTATCCCTCGATTACGCCTGCGCGTATTAATCTTAACCAACGGGACTGGTTAACCATTGATAAGCGCCTGGATAAGACGGGCTGGCAAGTGAGTATTCTCGCGCCGCAACGCCTTATTAATGAGCCGGTGAGTACTGCAATGGCGGTGGTGACGGCTTCATTGCTGGCTGTGTTATTGATTTTAGGTCTGTTGATGCAGCGCCGACGTCATTACCTTGAGCGTATTGCCATGGATGCACAGGCGAAAAGTGTGCTGGAAGACAATGTACGGATGCGCACGCAAGACTTACAAACTCTAAATAGCAGGCTTAAACAAGAGGTTTTAGAGCGTGAGTCCGCACAGCAAGAGTTGGTGCAAGCGCAGGATGAGTTGGTGCAAGCGGGTAAGCTATCAGCGTTGGGCATTATGTCGGCGAGTATCAGTCATGAGCTCAATCAGCCTTTAGCAGCCATTCGTAGCTATACCGATAATGCAAAGATTTTACTGGAGCAGCAACGCTTCGCTGAAGTGCATAATAATTTAAGCTTGGTGGCGCAGTTAACCGAGCGTATGGCGTCGATTATTAGCCATTTGCGTGCTTTTGCCCGTCGTGATCGACTGGCCTCAGAGCATGTGGCATTGCAGCCTGCTATTGATGATGCGCTAGCGTTGAGCGCCAATCGACAGCGCAGCATGCAGGTGGAGATTATTCGGGATATTCCAGATGCAACCTTATGGGTGGAAGCCGGTGAAACACGCTTGCGCCAGGTATTGAGTAATTTAATCAGTAATGCTCTGGATGCCCTCAGCGAAAGGGGCTCACCACGGCGTATATGGCTGCATACACAAGTACAAGACGGTTGGGTGATTTTGACCTTGCGCGATAATGGTCCAGGCTTTAGTGCAGAAGCCTTATTGCAAGCCTGTGAGCCTTTTTACACAACCAAAACCAGTGCGCGCGGCTTGGGGTTGGGCTTGGCGATTTGTGAAATGCTGATTAAAGCCTTAAAGGGGCGTTTAGTATTTGCCAATCACCCCGATGGTGGCGCCGAAGTGACTTTATATTTACGCGAGATACCATCATCAGTGAATTTACGTTCAAACGAGGACCATTTTGCATGATGCAGATCAGCCATGAAACCGATGTTGTACTGCTCGATGATGATGTGCATTTGCGTACAGCCTTGTCGCAAACCTTTGATTTGGCCGGGCTGCGCGTGCAGAGCTATGGCAGTGCTCAAGGCATTCTTGAAGCATTGCCACCTGAATGGGCCGGGGTCTTGGTTACTGATATCCGCATGCCAGGTATGGATGGGCTTGAGTTGTTGGAGCGCTTGCACCAGTTCGATAACCAATTGCCGGTATTGCTGATTACCGGGCATGGCGATGTGCCTTTGGCGGTGCAGGCGATGCGCATTGGTGCCTATGATTTTTTACAAAAACCTTTTGCCAGCGAGCTGTTGCTTGACAGTGTGCGTCGAGCCTTGGAAGTGCGACGTTTAGTGCTAGAAAACCGTTCATTGCGTCTGGCTTTGGCGGAGCAGAGGGTGTTGGGTGAGCGCTTATTAGGTCAGTCTGCAGCAGTGCAGCGTTTGCGCGAGCAAGTCAGTGCTTTAGCTACCATTCAGGCTGATGTATTGATTTTAGGTGAGACCGGTAGTGGCAAAGAAGTGGTGGCGCGTGCGCTGCATGATCTATCGTCGCGCAGTGCCGCTCCTTTTGTAGCCATTAATGCTGGCGCGCTCGCTGAAACCGTGATTGAGAGCGAATTATTTGGCCATGAAAGTGGAGCTTTTACGGGTGCGCAAAAACGCCGCATTGGTAAGTTTGAATATGCCAATGGTGGCACGGTCTTTCTTGATGAAATCGAAAGCATGAGTCTTGATGTACAAGTCAAACTCTTGCGTTTATTACAAGAACGGGTGGTGGAGCGGGTGGGCTCCAATCAATTGATTCCATTAGATATTCGCGTGATTGCAGCCACCAAGGAAGACCTTTTAGGCGCTGCGGATGCCGGTCGTTTTCGCGCCGACTTATATTATCGACTCAATGTTGCGCAAATTAATATCCCGGCTTTGCGGCAACGCAGCGAGGATATTTTGCCGTTATTTCAACACTTTGTAAGTGCCGCCTGTGAAAAGTACGCTATTGCTGAGCCGGCATTGTCAGCCGCGATACGTGCGCAGTTGTTGGGGCATGACTGGCCTGGTAATGTGCGAGAGCTGCAAAATGCTGCAGAGCGTTTTGCTTTAGGGCTTGATTTGGCGATTAAGCCGGGAGCACTGCCTGCGAACTTTTCACTTGCAGATCAGTCATTAAGCGAGCAGGTGGAAGCTTTTGAGCGCAGCTTAATTGTAAGCGAGTTAAACAATCCGCATTATTCGTTACGAGAAGTGGCGGAAGCTTTACAGGTGCCACGCAAAACCTTACACGATAAATTACGCAAATATGGCTTAACCTTTATCAGTGCTGGCGAAAATCCGCCACCTGTTGGCTAGGGGTGGCGATTATTCGCCAATGTTTCTTTTTGGTTTCCTCTTTTCGTGCAAATTGCTGAGTGGTTGCACAGGTTAATACATCTTTGTCGCGACTTTAGTTGTATGATTTAAAAGTAGGTATGCAACTTGCGTTATAGATCAATGGCGCGAGCTTGTCGCATGCCTTATAAATATAAATACATGTCGCTTGGTGCGGCACTGACTATTCAAAGTAAGAGGAAGTTTTAATGCTTAAAATGACCGCTAAAGCACTGGTTTGTGCTGTTTCACTAGGGTTGGCTGGTTTGGCGAATGCTGCTGAGCCAATTGTGATTAAATTCTCACACGTAGTGGCTGAGCACACGCCCAAAGGGCAAGGTGCGCTGCTATTTAAAAAATTAGCTGAAGAGCGTTTGCCAGGCAAAGTTGAAGTGCAGGTATACCCTAACTCTTCTTTGTTCGGTGATGGTAAGGAAATGGAAGCCCTGTTATTGGGCGATGTGCAGCTCATTGCACCTTCACTGGCTAAGTTTGAACACTATTCAAAACCGATTCAGATTTTCGATCTGCCATTTTTGTTTGATGATATTCACGCCGTTGACCGTTTCCAGAAAGGTCCAGTGGGTCAAGAATTATTGACCAGCATGGAAGATAAAGGCATCACCGGTTTAGGCTATTGGCACAATGGTTTGAAGCAGTTGTCGGCCAATAAACCACTGCGTACGCCTAAAGATGCACGCGGCTTAAAGTTCCGTGTACAAGCCTCTGCAGTATTGGATGAGCAGTTCAAAGCATTGCGTGCTAACCCACGTAAAATGAGCTTTGCTGAGGTGTATCAAGGTCTGCAAACCGGCGTAGTCAACGGTGCTGAAAACCCGTACTCCAACATCTACTCACAAAAAATGCACGAAGTGCAAAAGTACATCACCGAGTCAAACCATGGCTTGCTCGATTATATGGTGATTACTAACACCAAGTTCTGGAATGGCTTACCAGCAGATGTGCGTACTGAGCTGGCTAAAATTATGGATGAGGTCACTGTCGAGGTGAACCTGCATGCTGAAGAACTGAATCAGCGTGACAAACAGTCCATTATTGATAGCGGCAAAACCGAAATCATTACTTTGACGAAAGAGCAGCGTGATCAATGGCGTGATCAGGTGAAACCGGTATGGAAGAAGTTTGAAAAAGAAATTGGTGCAGAGCGCATCAAAGCAGCAGAAGCCGCTAACCAAGAGTAACACGGAAAATCTCCACGCAGTCTTAGGGCTGTGTGGAGATTGGCGCTAAATTGCCGACTGATGTGGTGCTATCCGTTTCGGGGGAAATATTTATGAATGCTATACGCCTGATTTGGGATCGCTTTGAGGAAGGTTTTATTGTTTTATTGCTGGCGGCAATGACGCTGGTAACCTTCGTGTATGTGATTTTGAATAACTTTTATACTTTTTTTTACGCAATGGGTGAGTTTTTTTCCGAGCGTTCAGAAAGTATGTCTGAGTTTTTTTACAGTATTGGCGATTTTATTTTAGATATCGTGCAAGCGATGACTTGGAGTAATGCCTTAACTAAAGCATTGTTTGCTTGGTTGATTTTCTTTGGTTTGGCTTATGGCGTGCGCATTGGTGGGCATATCGGTGTTGACGCATTAGTTAAACTCACTTCGCGGCCGACGCAGCGTATTATTGCAATCATTGCCTGCCTCTTCTGCCTAGGCTATGCAGGGCTTTTAAGCGTGGCCAGCTTTGAGTGGATTGGCACCTTGCTGCAGGCATCCATTGGTGCCGATGATTTAGGTCAAATGGGTGTTAAGCAATGGCATATTGCGATGATTGTGCCGATTGGCTTTATTCTGGTGTTTATCCGTTTTGCTGAGATTTTCGTGAGAATTATTCGTCACCAGCAGCTGGGCTTAGGTTTGGCTGATGAAGCTGCAGATGCGCTGAAACTGTCAGAGACTGAGGAGTCTAAATAATGACGATTCTATTTCTGTTTTTAGCATTATTCCTGCTGATGTTTATTGGCGTTCCTGTTGCTGTATCGCTGGGTTTGGCAGGTTCGGTTACCATTATTTTATTCAGCCCAGACTCAGTGCGCTCGCTGGCCATTAAGCTGTTTGAAACCAGTGAGCATTACACGTTACTGGCGATTCCCTTCTTTTTATTAGCCGGCTCATTTATGACCACCGGTGGGGTGGCGCGGCGCTTAATTGACTTTGCCAATGCCACTGTGGGTCATATCCGTGGTGGTTTGGCGATTGGTGCGGTATTAGCGTGCATGCTGTTTGCAGCATTGTCGGGCTCTAGCCCGGCCACGGTTGCGGCTGTTGGTTCTATTGCTATTGCCGGTATGGTGCGTTCAGGTTATCCGCAGGCCTTTGCTGCGGGGATTGTCACTAACGCCGGTACGCTGGGTATTTTGATTCCGCCATCGGTGGTAATGGTTGTCTATGCCGCTGCTACGGAAACCTCGGTGGGTACCTTGTTTATGGCCGGTGTTGTGCCAGGCACCTTGTTGGGTCTGGTATTAATGGTGGCGATTTACATTATTGCAGTGAAGAAAAATCTGCCGGCATTGCCGCGTGCCAGCTTTCGCGAATGGCTGAGCGCTGCACGTAAGGCGGTATGGGGCTTGCTGCTGATGGTGATCATCTTGGGTGGTATTTACTCAGGGATGTTTACCCCCACAGAGGCGGCTGCCGTGGCTGCAGTGTATTCAGCTTTTATTGCCTTGTTTGTCTACAAAGACATGCGCATCACTGAAGCGCCGAAGGTTGTGTTGGAATCAGCGAAGCTGACCATCATGTTGATGTTCATTATTGCCAACGCCATGCTATTTGCGCACGTGTTAACCACCGAGCAAATCCCGCAGCAAATCACTGCGATGGTGTTGGAAGCTGGTTTGCAGCCATGGATGTTCTTGCTCGTGGTCAATATTGTCCTGCTGATTGCTGGCGCCTTTATGGAACCATCAGCGATTATCTTGATTCTGGCACCGATCCTCTTCCCGATTGCTGTGCAGCTCGGTATTGATCCGATTCACCTCGGTATCATTATGGTGGTGAATATGGAGATCGGCTTGATCACCCCGCCGGTGGGGCTCAACTTGTTTGTGACCTCTGCGGTGACGGGGATGCCATTGGCAGATGTGATCAAGGCGGCGATGCCGTGGCTGATGATTCTGCTGGGCTTCTTACTGGTAGTGACTTACGTGCCAAGTGTATCGATGGGCTTACCGAACTTACTGGGGATGTAAGCGCTGAGGTCACTTGACTCAGTCTGTTAAAAAACGGCTGGCAGCATTATGCTCCAGCCGTTTTTCTTTAGCTGAGATGTTAAGTTGGAGAGCCATCCCTGCAAGATAGGGTGATAATGGCGCACCATTAAAAAGGATGCTTAACGTGCAGTACGTTTTCCCATTGCTGGCGGTGTTATTTTGGTCGGCCAATACCGTCGTGAATAAAATGACGGTCGGTGTTATTTTTCCTGCCGAAGTCGGATTTTATCGCTGGCTTTTTGCTGGTGTGTTGTTTACGCCATTTATATTGCGTTCGGTGATCCATAACTGGGCCAATATTCGTCCGCATCTGTTGAAAATATGTGTGCTGGGTGTGTTGGGCATGGCGATCTATCAAAGCCTTGCTTATTTTGCTGCGCCAAAAACCTCCGCGACTAATATGGGCATTATTTTATCGCTAATGCCGATGATGTCTTTAGGCATGGCCATTATTGCTTTGGGGCAACGCTTAACCATGGGGGCAATAGTGGGGGCGATATGTTCGTTTTTCGGCGTGCTACTGGTGGTCAGTCATGGCGATTTGGCCAGTCTCATGCAACAAGGTATTAACATGGGCGATGCGATGATGTTGATTGCTACGTTAGCCTATGCGCTGTACAGCACCTTGTTGAAGTACTGGCAGATGGAGATTCCTGCGTTGCAGTTACTTTATTTGCAAATCGTGGTGGCGATTGTCGTATTGTTTCCGCTGTTCTACTTCTCAGAAAAAGCGGGCTTGAACAGTGCCAACTTACCCTTGGTGCTGTTTGCCTGCGTGTTTGCTTCAATCGCAGCGCCTTTAGCGTGGATGCGTGCGGTACGTTTGTTAGGACCGAGCCGCACGGCGGTATTCTTTAATTTGATGCCGATCCTCACGCTCATTATTGCCGCGCTGGTGCTGTCTGAACAACTGGCGCTGTACCATGCCCTGGGTGGTGGCTTGACCTTGTTTGGTGTGCTTTTATCTGAGCGCTGGCAGCGACCGGTCTGGGCTGGCCAATAATCGCGATTAAGGCCTCTCTGGTTGAGTCAGTGGGGCGCAGGCTGCGCACCGATTGTGATTGCTGTTATGGCTTCTTGCCGCTGCACATACAATAAACAAAGAGTATGTGCGCCTCTTTCGGTTATTGAACCGGCTTCTCGCTGCGGGACTTAACGTGCTCAATAATTTGGACGACCTGTTAACGAGCAGATAAAGTATCGTGCTCTGCATGCCTTGAAAAGCGCAACTGTATTAAACAGTTAGAGAATCGCTGGGTAGAGTGCGCGAGGCTTGCGCTGCTTGCAGGGTTTTAAATTAAGATTGAACCCTAAGAGAATGTGTCACCTAATCAGGGTTTAGTGGTTTTTAGCTTGGTGCGT
>JAAYFI010000044.1 GCA_012728315.1 Gammaproteobacteria bacterium | reverse complement strand
GATTCGCTGTATTTTGTTAACCGGCGGCGATAAAGTCTTTGCTGCTGGTGGTGATATTTCCAGCATGGCTGATACCGGCCCGATTGATATTTACCAGCGCCACACAGAGCGTGTTTGGGCGCCGATTCAGCACTGCCCTAAGCCTGTGATTGCAGCTATTTGTGGCTACGCTTATGGTGGTGGTTGCGAACTGGCCATGCATGCAGATATTTTAATTGCTGGTGAAAGTGCGCAGTTTTGCCAACCCGAAATCCGCATCGGCATCATGCCTGGCATTGGCGGCACACAGCGCCTCGTGCGTGCCGTTGGCAAAGCTAAGGCTATGCAAATGGCGCTGACTGGCAAACCCATCAGCGCCCATGATGCTTGGGTTGGCGGCTTAGTCAGCGAAGTCGTACCTGATGATCAAGTACAAGCCCACGCACTCAGCCAAGCCAAGCTCATTGCTAAAATGCCGCCACTGGCCGCAGAGCAAATTAAAGAAGTGATTTTGGCTGGCATGGACGCGTCACTCGAAGCAGGTCTGGCCTTAGAGCGCAAAGCCAACGCCCTACTCTTTGCATCCAATGACCAAAAAGAAGGCATGAACGCTTTTATCGAAAAAAGAAAACCAGTCTTTAAAGGTAATTAAGCATCCAGCACAAACAACAACGCCCGGCATCACCGGGCGTTGTTGTTTCTAAAGCTTAGATAACTTTACGCAGCAAGATTGCGGCGTAACTCCAGCTTATCAACTTTGTTCGAAGCATTTTTTGGCAAGTCAGCATAGAACACAACGCGACGTGGCACCTTGTAGTTGGCCATTTGTGCACGACTCCAATCAATCAGCTCTTGCTCACTGAGCTCCACCCCATGCTTGAGCACCACACAAGCACAACCCACTTCACCCATGCGCTCATCAGGAATGCCGATCACCGCCACTTGAGCAATACCTGGGTGTTCAAACAGACCTGCTTCAATTTCAGCTGGATAGCAGTTAAAGCCTCCCACGATAAACATGTCTTTCAAGCGATCAGTGATGGTTAAGTTACCATCAGCGTCCACATGCCCCACATCACCGGTGCGCAGCCAGCCGTCAGCGGTAATAGCTTCGGCAGTGGCCTGTGGATCATTGAAGTAGCCTTGCATAACGTGAAAACCACGCAAACAAATCTCACCGGACTCACCCGTAGCAACCGCTTGGCCTTCAGTATCAAAAATACCCAACTCAGTGCCCGGAATAGCACTACCACTGGTACTGGCAATGGTTGCAGCCGGCGCAGCAGGATCACAGATAGTCGCCAGCCCACCGCACTCAGTTAAGCCATAAGCGGTGGTCACTACGGCAAAACCCAACTCGTTACGTAAACGCTCAATCAAGACCGGCGGAATTGCAGAAGCGCCAGTAACCGCAATACGCAAACTACTCAGATCTGCTTCAGCTAAACGCGGATGCGCCAACATCGACAAATACAAAGTCGGCGGTCCTGGCAATACAGTAATGCGCTCTTGCTCAACACGGCGGAAAATATCCTCAGCATCAAACACCGCTTGAGGAATAATAGTGGCGCCAGCAATTAAGCAGGTTAACCATCCGGCTTTATAGCCAAAACTGTGGAAGAACGGATTCACTACTAAATAGCGATCCCCTTCAACCAAACCAATAATGCGCACATATTCGCGAAACGCCTGCAGCGTCTGCGTGTGATTATTCATCACACCTTTAGGCTTACCTGTGGTGCCTGAAGTGAATAACAAGTCTGATAAATCATCCGCACGAATCGACTCAGCACGCTCACGTGCCGCAGCAGCTGTCACGGTTAGGCCTGTCTTAATAAAGTCGGTCAAGGATATTTGATCGGCAGCCGTGGGCTCACCGATCACCACCACCTGTTCAAGTGATGCAGGACGGTGCGCAGCCAGCATCGCTGGGTAATCCACACCTAAAAAGTCGCCAACGACAAAGGCAATACGCGAACCACTGCGCTCTAAAATATCTGCAGCTTCATTACCTTTCATGCGCGTATTGATCGGCACTAACAAGCCGCCAGCACAGTGCACAGCTAAAGCG
>JAAYFI010000043.1 GCA_012728315.1 Gammaproteobacteria bacterium | reverse complement strand
CAGAAGATGCGTCGGCCAAAGCCATCCGTCGTCGTGCTGAGCGCATGCAGCAAACGCGTAACGAGCCAAAATACAGCCCGTTAAATGGTTTGGGCGTATTTGGCGTGATTGGCTGGTCGGTTGCGATGCCAACGGTTGCAGGTGCTTTTTTAGGTATGTGGCTCAACCGTGTCGCACCGCAAAGCTTTTCTTGGCCCATTGCTTTAATTTTAGGCGGTGTGGTGTTGGGCGGGATGGTGGCGTGGAGTTGGATTGATAAAAATCGTGATACATAACCGAGCAATCAGGCGGTACAGTCAGGCGCAAGGGAGAGTTCAGTGATTGAGATAAACACCGCGGCGATACTGCTGGGTTTTGCTGTTGGTTTACCCATTAGCGTATTGTTTTTTTGGGGGCTGCACTGGGGTATGCGCGTGGCCTTAGTCTCGACGCATCCTGGGCGTTTATTGATGCTCAGCTTTTTTATCCGTTTGTGTATATTGCTGGGCGTTGGCTTTCTGCTCGTTCGCCTTGCTAACACCTTGTGGGCGCTGGCGGGTTATATGCTGGCATTTTTATTAGTACGGGTGTTGGCGGTACTGCGCGCAAAAATCAGCCAGGCAGCGGATACCAGACAACAGGAGGGCGCATAAATGCAGCTGACGCCAGATCAGACGATTGTTTTTACTCTTGGCCGTTGGGCCGTCAACGCCACTGTGGTCAACACCTGGATAGTGATGGCTGTCTTGGTTGGGATTTCGATATTCGTCACCCGTAATTTGCAGGCTGATCAAGCGCCGGGACGTTGGCGCAGCGCTTTAGAGTTGATTGTCACCATGATTCAAGGACAAATTGAGGAAGTGACTCGCAGCGGGGCGCGTCAGGTGCTGTACTTTGCCGGCACATTATTTTTGTTTATTGCCTTATCTAATATATTGACGGTGATTCCTGGGTTTGACTCGCCGACCTCTTCACTGTCTACCACGGTGGCCTTGACCTTATCGGTATTGGTCGCCATTCCTCTATTTGGCATTGCCAATGGTGGGGTGCGTCAGTACCTGCATAAGTTTATTGAGCCCTCCATTATTATGTTGCCCTTTAATATTATTGGTGAGTTCTCGCGTGGTATTTCCTTGGCGATTCGCCTGTATGGCAATGTGATGAGTGGCGCGGTGATTGCCGCGATTTTGCTCAGTATTGCGCCATTCTTTTTCCCTGTGGTGATGGATATGTTGGGCTTGCTCACGGGCTTTATTCAGGCCTATATCTTTGCCATTTTAGCCACTGTGTATATTTCATCTGCGATGGCAGAGCCACCTGTTAAAACCTCTGAAAAGGATAAAAAACATGACTGAACTTGCTCTTATTGCTGCTGTTTCAATTTTTACCGCGGGACTCACCATTGCCATTGGTTCATTGGGCCCCGCTTTAGGTGAAGGCCGCGCGGCTGCCGCTGCGATTGCCGCAATTGCCCAACAACCGGATGCCGCGCCCACCTTATCGCGCACCTTGTTTGTTAGCTTGGCGATGATTGAATCCACAGCGATCTATTGCTTTGTGGTGGCGATGATTCTGATTTTTGCCAACCCATTTTGGGATGCCATGCAGGCAGCAGCGGGAGCCTAGTGCCTTATGTCGATTGATTGGATAACGGTGCTGGCGCAAATTGCCAACTTTTTAGTTTTATTGTGGTTGCTAAAGCGCTTCCTCTACCGTCCGATTTTAGATGGCATTGATGCCCGCGAAGCTGAGATTGCTAAACGGATGGCGGCTGCAGAACAAGCACAGCAAGACGCTAAAGCGGCAGAAAGACAGTATGTTAAACAGCGTGCGCAATTGGTTTGCGAACAACAGGCCTTACTGGAAAAAGCTTTAGCGGCGACCGAGCAACAGCGCGATGAATTGTTATCGGATGCGCGTAGCAAACTGCAGCAAGAGCAACAGGAGTGGCGCAAGCATCTTGATTATGAGCGCCAAGCGTTTAATCAGCGCCTGCAGGAAACAGGCTCAGATGCGCTGCTTAAACTGACCCGCAAAGCCTTACATGATTTGGCGGATGAGCATTTGGAAGATGCCATTGTGCGCCATGTGGGTAAACAACTGCAGCCTATGGCCGCTGAGTTAGCACAGGCCGCTGCGGGGCATCGTACAGCGCAAGTGACAACCCGTGATCCTTTGCCTGAGGCTACGCAAGCATTGCTGCAGGCGCAGGTGCAGCAATGGCTGCCGCAAGTGACTTTAAGTTTTACTAGCGATGCCCAGCAGGCACCGGGCTTGGTTATGCAGGTCGGTGGCGCGCACGTGGCTTGGACCACTGACACTTATATGGACGAGCTGGCTGAGATTATCAGCCAACATGCCTCCAACGCCGCATCTGTTCGCCTCTCCGCGGATGACCATTATGGAGGTTGATGTGAGCGAGCAGCATAAGGCCCGTCAGTTACAACCCGAGCTGAGTTTTGATGCTTGGGTTGAAAGTCTGGTGCAGAGTCCCAGTCCTAAACCGCTGTTGACGGAAACCGGTATTGTCACTGAGGTGGCTGATGGCGTGGCGATTGTCTCGGGATTGGCACGTGCTTTAGCTGATGAAATGCTGATTTTTGCCAGTGGTGTCCAAGGCGTGGTGTTGGACTTAGAGCCTGGGCGTTTAGGCGTTATTTTGTTGGGACCATCGGAGCGTATTCGGCTAGGTGAAGCGGTGTACCGCACCCGCAAGGTGGCCAGTGTGCCGGTGGGTGCTGCCTTGTTGGGTCGCGTGGTTGATGCCATGGGTTGCCCGCGCGACACTTTAGGCCCAATTGCTGCGGTGGCTGAGCATCCGGTGGAAGCTGAAGCACCGAGTATTATGCACCGCACACCGATTTTTCGACCGCTTGCCACGGGACTGAAAGCCATTGATGCAGCGATTCCGGTTGGGCTGGGTCAGCGTGAACTGATTATTGGTGACCGCCAGACTGGAAAAACCTCCATTGCCATCGATACCATGCTCAACCAGGCACGCACCGAGGTGATTTGTATTTATTGTGCGATTGGCCAGCGTGGTGATGCAGTGGCACGGGTGATTCGCGCGTTAAAAGATGGCGATATGTTGCAGCGCAGCATTGTGATAAGTGCCGGTGATGAAGAGGCGCCCGGGCTGGCTTATATCGCACCCTATGCGGCAATGAGCATGGCAGAGTACTTTTCTGCACAAGGCCGAGATGTTTTAGTGATTTTTGATGATATGACGCACCATGCCCGCGCCTACCGTGAGCTGTCATTACTGCTGCGTCGACCACCAGGGCGCGAAGCTTTTCCTGGGGATATTTTCTATGTGCACGCACGCTTATTGGAGCGCGCGGGGCAGTTTTCTGCCGAGATTGGCGGTGGCTCAATTACGGCATTGCCGGTCGTGGAAACCCAAGCAGGTAACTTGTCTGCTTATATACCGACCAACCTGATTTCGATTACCGATGGGCAAATTTATCTATCACCGCAGTTGGTGCGTAAAAACCAATTCCCTGCAGTGGATTTAGGTTTATCGGTCTCGCGGGTCGGTGGTAAAGCGCAAAATCGTACCTTGCGTGGTGTCTCTGGTAACTTGCGGGTTACATTATCGCAATTTGAAGAGCTGGAAGACTTTGCGCGCTTTGGTACCCGTCTGGATGATGTCACCCGTGCGCGTTTAGCTCGAGGCAATGCCGTGCGTACTGCTTTGCGTCAAGCAGAGCGAGACCCAATGCCTGCGCTTGAGCAGTTGGCGGTATTGGTTGTTGCTATGGAAGGCTTATTTGATCAGTTAAGTGAGCAAGATATCAGCGCTGCTATGGGTGCGGTGCGTACAATGGCGCAGGAACAACTGGCGTTGATTGAACAGCGCATTGCTGAGAACCAACCCCTGCAAGAGGATGATCGCGAACATATCGTAGCCTGTGCGCGAGATGCGTTAATGGCGTTTGCTGTGCCGGCAGTTGCTGCAGCTAAGTGAGGGTTAAATGGCGCAGACCTTGGAGCATTTATCCCGTAAAAACAATACCTTAACCAGTATTCGTGGCATTGTGCATACCATGAAAACGCTTGCGGCGATTAATGCTGCGCCCTATGAGCAGGCGGCGCAGTCGATTGAGGCTTATCACCAAACAATTCTGCAGGGGCTGGCTGCATTTGTTTATCGCACCGGTGGTGTGAGTTTGCTGACCGAAGCCACTCAGCCACACAGGCGCTTAGTGGTGGTGTTTGGTTCGGATCATGGCCTATGCGGTAGTTATAATGAGTTGCTGGCGGATAAAGTGCTGCAGTACAGCACCAGTCAGCCTATCGCTCAGCAACATATTTTATGTATTGGCTCGCGACTGGCGAATGCTTTGCTTGAGCATGAGTTGCCTGCTGATGTGGTGTTAATGCCACCGGCATCTGCTGATGGGGTGGGGCGTTTAGCTGGCGATATTGTCACCCGTATTGAGCGTCTGGGGCGCGGTCAGCCTTTGGCGCATTTGGCGGTGACTTTAGTCTTTACGCAGCGTGCGGAGCATGGCTATCAAGAAACCGTGACCCGTAACTTATTGCCTTTGGATAAAGCCTTGCTGCAACCGCAACAGCGCTGGCACTCCCGTTCATTGCCGGATTACACGATGAATGCTGAGGCTTTGTTGGCTTCGCTGATCCGCAACCATGTGTTTGCCAGTGTGTTTCGCGCTTCTGCAGAAGCCATGGTGACGGAAAATGCGACGCGTTTAGCCTTGATGCAACAGGCCGAGCAATCGGTGGATGAGCAGTTAGAGGCTGTACAGCAAGAACTCAGCAGCGTACGCCAAGATGAAATCACCAATGAGTTGATGGATATTGTGATTGGGCATTTGGCTTAAATCATTGACCGGTTCGCACCGTTATCTTGGTGCGTGCGAGTTTCTATCGGGGAGTATGGCGTTTCTATCTGGGAGCGCGGACGGCTCGCCCGCAATACACCAAGGTATTGTTGCTCTTGTATGAGCGGGTCAGGCCAGCGATTTGCTGACTTCACCTGCGCTAGAGTGTGTCGCTTAAGCAGTTGAGAGCGGCGCATGGCGAACTGCACTGAATCTGTTTTTCCCTCAACGAGACATCCTGTCTCGATTCGGGCGCTGCGCCATCTCTGGCTACGCTTGCCACAGACTCAGTACAACTCGCTTTGACCTTTTGTGCTGTTGGTTAGATGTGCGCATGTCTCTATTTGTTGTGCGCAGGTATTTTTTGTGTTTGCACTGTCTAGGAGCGCGGGCGGCTCGCCTGCAATACTCTGTTGGCTTCGTATTTTTGGATGAGTTGGTGATGCCGGCAAGCTGCTGACTTTACCGACAGTAGGCGGTGTTGTTTAAGCAGTTGAGAGCGGCGCATGGCGAACTGCACTGAATCTGTTTTTCCCTCAGCGAGACATCCTGTCTCGATTCGGGCGCTGCGCCATCCCTGGCTACGCTTGTCACAGATCCACTGCAGTTCGCTTTGACCCTTTGTGTTGCTGGTTAGTTAAGCACATGTCTCTTTTTTATGTGCAAGTGCTGCTTGTTCTTGCATCGTTTGCGCGCGTGGGTTGTTCTATCTGGGGATGCGGGGCTTCTATCTGGGAGCGCGGGCGGCTCGCCCGCATTGTGGCGGCACTGGCCACAGACCCCGTGCCGCTTTCGCTGAACCATTGCATTGTGAGTCAGTGTTGCATCAGTCTTTTTAAAGCGCAGGCGCTTCGTCAACGTTGTGCTGCTGTTGTTGCCAAAGTCTGGCGTAATAACCATTCTGCGCCAAGAGTTCGCTGTGGCTACCGCTTTCGACAATCTCGCCTTGCTCCATCACTAAAATGGTATCTGCATCGCGGATTGTGGATAAACGGTGGGCAATCACCAGCGTAGTGCGTTGGCGGCTGACTTCGTTAAGTGCCTCAAGAATCACTTGTTCAGAGATGGAGTCGAGGGAGGATGTGGCCTCATCAAGAATCAGGATGGGTGGGTTTTTCAGCAGTACGCGGGCGATAGCAACCCGTTGTTTTTCCCCACCGGAGAGCTTCAGGCCGCGCTCGCCAACTTTGGTGTCATAACCATCAGGCAAACTATTAATAAAATCATCTAAGTGCGCCTGCCGCGCCGCGTGCTTAACTTCCGCTTCGCTGGCGCTGGGACGGCCGTAGGCCAGGTTGTTGTAGATGGTATCGTTGAAGAGCACGGTATCTTGCGGCACCACGCCAATGGCCGTGCGCAAACTGTCTTGAGTGATTTTACGGATATCTTGACCGTCGATGCTAATACTGCCGCTGTCGACATCAAAAAATCGAAATAACAGGCGCGCGAGCGTCGATTTGCCAGCGCCGCTGGCGCCGACTACAGCTACGGTATGACCCGCGGGGATGGTAAAGCTCACGCCTTTTAAAATGGCTCGATCAGGGCGGTAGCTAAAGTGCACATCGTTGAACGCGACTTCGCCTTGGCTGACCGTCAAGGATTGAGCATCAGGTGCATCTGCAATGGCTGGTTTGTCGCCTAAGAGGCCGAATAGACGCTCCACATTCACCAATGACTGGCGGATTTCACGGTAGACAAAGCCCAGCGCATTCAACGGAATAAACAGCTGAATCAGGTAGGCGTTGACCATGGTGAAGTCACCTAAGGTCATTTGTCCGCTGGCCACTTCGCGCACGGCCATGGCCATAATGACAATCAGTGACACGCCAATAATAAAGGCCTGCCCAGTGTTGAGCGCCGCCATAGATAAGCGGTTTTTTAGGCGTGCCTGCTCCCACAACTGCAGACCCTTATCATACTGCTCGGCCTCATAGCCTTCATTGTTGAAGTATTTGACTGTTTCGTAGTTGAGTAGGCTGTCGATGGCTCGCGAGTTTGACTCATTATCACGGCTGTTGGCTTCGCGCAGAAAGCGGGTGCGCCATTCGGTGACGCGGATGGAGAAAAATACATAAATCACTACCGATACCAAAATCGCTACGACATAGCTGACGTTAAAAGCCACCAATAAAATGCCGGTGACCATGACGATTTCTAGTAGGGTTGGGACGATATTGAACAAGGTGAAACGCAACAGAAAACTGATGCCATTGGTGCCGCGTTCGATGTCGCGGGCGAGGCCGCCGGTTTTGCGATCCAAGTGAAAGGCCAGTTCGCGGTTGTGCAGATGCTGAAATACCCGTAGCGATACCCGGCGCATGGCGCGCTCGGCGACGCGGGCAAAGATGGCGTCGCGCAGCTCGCTAAATAATGTGCTGCCAAAGCGTAGTGCGCCGTAAGCTACGACCAGTATCAGTGGAATCCATAACAGCATGTCCGCGCCGCGGTTTTGGTCCAAGTAGTCGATGATGTATTTGAGCGCAATTGGGGTGGCGACTGTGGCGACTTTGGCAAGAATTAGCATGCCCACAGCTAACACAACTCGGCCTTTGAACTCAGCCAGATAGGGCCATAGACCGGCGATGATTTTCCAGTTGGGTTTATGCTGGTCAGGGTAATTATTATCGGAAGAGGGGCGCACAGATGTTCCTTTATCGGTTACAAAACAACGAGGCGTATGACAAGACGCGTGGGTGCTGATGCGAGCAGCAAGGATGGAGTTTACCTTACCGCTCTTCAATAAGGGCACTATCAGCTGTTTCGGTGTATCTGCACTGTGGTTTTGCTTACTTGCTACGCGACTGTGCGAGCTGTACTGAATCTGTTTTTCCCTCAGCGAGACATCCTATCTCGATTCGGGAGCTGCGCCATCCCTGGCTACGCTTGTCACAGACCCAGTACAACTCGCTTTGACCCTTTGTGCTGTTGGTTAGATGTGCGCATGTCTCTATTGCTTTGCGCAAGTGTTTTTTGTGTTTGCACTGTCTAGGAGCTGGGGCGGCTCGCCCGCAACACGCTGCTGGATTCGTATTTTGTATGAGCAGGTGATGCCAGCAAGCTGCTGACTTTACTGGCAGTAGGCGGTGTTGTTTAAGCAGTTGAGAGCGGCGCATGGCGAGCTGTACTGAATCTGTTTTTCCCTCAGCGAGACATCCTGTCTCGATTCGGGCGCTGCGCCATCCCTGGCTACGCTTGTCACAGATCCAGTACAGCTCGCTTTGACCTTTTGTGCTGTTGGTTGGATGTGCGCATGTCTCTATTGTTTTAAAAAGGTGAGAGTGCTTGCGGGTGCAAGATAAGGGCTCTGCAAGCAATACAAATAGTTAACGAGTGCTGCGCTGTAGTTGTGATGAGCGAAGCCATGGATGGCGTAGCGCCGGAGTTGAACCCTGGATGGGTTCATCGACGGAAAAACAGCTGCAGCGCAGTACGATGGACTCAGATATTTGCAGCCAGCCGTATGTCATAAGCTTGCGCGCGCGAGCTGCCCGCGCTCTCGGATGGCGCAGATGTTCACTGGGATGAGTAGCGTGCGGAGCGTACAAAACAAACTGCGCCCTAACCACACAAAACAGAGGGTTAGAGCGCATAACAGCAGATCACTACAGCCTTATGCCTTAAGCCAACATACCGCCATCGACAGTCAGGGTAGTGCCGGTGGTGTAGCTGGAAGCATCGCTGGCGAGGTAGAGCACCGCACCGGCCATTTCGCTTGGGTCAGCCACGCGCTTGAGTGGGATTATCTGCAGTGCATGTTTCAGGATGGCAGGGTTTGAGGTTAAGGCTGAAGCAAATTTAGTGTCAGTTAAGCCTGGCAGTAAGGCATTGCAGCGAATGCCAAAGCTGGCGCAATCTTTCGCAAAGGCTTTAGTCATGCTGATCACTGCCGCCTTAGTCACTGAGTAGATGCCTTGCAGTTCTGCAGGTGACACGCCGTTAACGGACGCCACATTAATAATGCTGCCGCCGCCATTTTCACGCATTAATTTGCCCGCTTCCACGGACATAAAGAAATAACCACGGATATTCACATCAACGGTTTTTTGGAAAGCGCCTAAGTCTGTATCTAAAATATTACCGAAAAAAGGGTTGGCAGCGGCGTTATTGACCAGAATATCTAAACGGCCAAATTGCTCACGAATCTGCGCAAAGACGGCGCTGATCTGCTCCATTTCGCCAATATGGCAGGCCATGGCTGTGGCTTTTCCGCCGGCTGCCGTAATATCTGCAACCACTGCATCACAGCTTTCAATACGGCGGCTCGACACAATCACATGGGCGCCTTGTTGCGCGAGCAGTTGCGCAATAGCCGCACCGATGCCACGGCTGGCACCGGAAACAAAGGCAATTTTTCCATCAAGATCAAATAAGTTGGTTTTAGACATACAGAACTCCTTGCCGTCAGTGGCGTTATAACGTTGATTTTTTTATGACGTTGAGCGCCATCTGTTCGAGCAAAGCATTGAGTTGCACAAAAGGTGCAAAACGTTGATCTTTCGTTTGTCCATGATAAAAACGGTAGTAGATTTGCTGCACAATACCGGCTAAACGAAAAAGGCCGTATGTGTAGTAAAAATCGAAATTAGGAATTTCAATGCCCGCTTTTTTTGCATAGTAATTGACAATTTCCTGACGCGTGAGCATGCCGGGAGCATTGCTGGGCTGGCGTCGCATTAACTGCACCGGCGCTGGATCAGCCGCTTCAATCCAATAGGCGAGGCTGTTGCCTAAATCCATCAAAGGGTCGCCGATGGTGGCCATCTCCCAATCCAATACTCCAATGATCTGCATGGGGTTATTTGGATCAAGAATCACATTGTCAAAACGATAGTCGTTGTGGATGATGCCAGGCTTGGGGTGGTCTGCTGGCATTTTTTCCTGCAGCCACGCTTTGACCTCAGTCCATAGCGGCGCATCTGGGGTCAGCGCTTTTTCATAGCGCTCGCTCCAGCCCTTAATTTGTCGCTCTACATAGCCGTCCGGTTTACCCAGCTCGGCTAAGCCACAGGCCTTATAGTCGACTTGGTGTAGGTCCACCAGTTTGTCGATAAAACTTTCACAGAGGGCTTTGGTTTTTTCGGGGGTGAAATTCAGCTGCGCAGGAATATCTGAGCGTAAAATAATGCCTTCCACACGCTGCATGATATAAAACTCATCACCAATCACGGATGGATCGGTGCAGTGCACATAGGCTTTCGGGCAATACGGGAAGCCTGCATTGAGGCGGTTTAAAATTAAAAACTCACGGCCCATATCATGCGCCGACTTGGCTTTTTTGCCCAGTGGCGGGCGGCGTAAGACCAGGTCCTGTTCTGGGTACGATAATAAATAGGTTAGATTCGATGCGCCGCCGGGAAACTGACGAATATGCGGTATGCCCGTGAGCTGCGGCAGGTGTGGCTTGAGATACTCGGCGATGACCGCGGCATCCAGCTCTTCACCTTCTCGCGCTTGAATTGTTTGATCAGCAAGTGACATATCTAGCCCTTATGCTTATAAGTGATTGGGTAGAGTTACCGCTGATAATCTAATAGCTAGGGGGGTGATCCTCAAGCGCAAGCTCGGTCTTATTGTTTTGAGTGTTGAAGCTTTATTGATTTTTGTTATAAAGCGCGCATCTATACTTCAACTGTACCGCGCCGCCAGCGGTACCTTTGAGCCTTAGGCTTTCAGCTCTAACCAAATAGGAGCGTGATCGGACGGTTTATCCATGCCGCGTAGCTCATAATCAATACCTGCATTCAGTAAACGTGGTCTGAGGGCTGGGCTGGTCATAATCAAATCAATGCGCAGTCCGCGCTTAGGTTGATCTTCAAAGCCGCGGCTGCGGTAATCAAACCAGCTGAACTGATCATCAACCTGCGGATGCAATACACGAAAGCTATCTTCTAAGCCCCAGTCTTTGAGTTTTTGCAGCCATGCGCGTTCTTGCGGTTGAAAGCTGCATTTGCCGGTACGCAACCAGCGTTTGGCATTGTGTTCACCAATCCCGATGTCGCTGTCTTCTGGGGAGATATTAAAGTCGCCCATCACCACCAGTGCATCCTCGGGGCTGAAACGGGTTTCTAGAAGATGTTGCAGATCGGCATAGAATTTTTCTTTGCCAGGAAACTTGGTTGGGTGATTGATATTTTCTCCTTGGGGAAAATAACCATTCATCACTGTGATGGGTGTGCCCTGGCTGTCGGCAAATACACCCCAAATAAAGCGACGCTGAGCATCCTCCGCATCCTCTGGAAAGCCTTTGTAAATGGCTAAAGGTGCGCTGCGCGATAAAAGAGCCACACCATAGTGGCCTTTTTGTCCGTGATAGTGAACCTCGTAGCCTAAATCGCGTATCATCTGCTCAGGAAACTGTTCATCAGCCACTTTTATTTCTTGTAGACCGATGACATCGGGTTGATGAGTGTCGATCAATTCTGCGAGTTGATGTGGGCGCGCACGCAGGCCGTTAATATTGAAAGAAATGAGTTTCATGGTAACCCTTTATGTAATGAGACTGTTTAATATACAGCGCAAAACCACTAAGGATAAGCGCAACGCTCAGCACAAGCGAATGCCGAATGCTTGTCGTGCGTAAGGTATTTAGGGCGAGTTTGCTGTAACACATTGACCAATACATGCATTGCATACTAATTATGGAAGTCTAACCAGAATGCATCGACTGAATCTACGACAATTGATTTTGCTGTTAAGTGTTTCAACGGCGTTATTGGTTTTAGTCAACACTTTTTACACCAGTCATAAAACGCAGCAAGCGTTATTGATAGAGCAAACTCTGGAGGCCAATCAGGCCTATGCATCCAAAATGGCTGACAGCATTGAAAACTTCTTGGCTGCAGCCCAGCAACAACTAGGATTTGCTGCGCAGGATGTTTTGCTGGCTGAGAATGATACCAAGCAACTTGCGCGTATTACTGAGCGACTCAAACAACAAACCAATAGCTTTAACTCAGTGGTGGTGGTTAATGCGCAGGGTAAGGTCATAGCCGCTTCTCCGGCTGAGGCGGGTTTACTTGGTAAGACAGCGCAGGCTCAAGGCGCTGTGCAAGCGCTACACGAGCGTAAGCCTTTGATCAGTAAGCCTTATATTTCGATCACGCGGCGTCTTGTGGTGTTTATTTCTCACCCAGTTGTCGATGCGCAAGGCGTGTACTTAGGTTTTATTGGTGGATCTATTTATTTACATGAAACAAGTATTTTGTCCGCTCTGCTAGGGCAGCACTACCATGCCAGTGATGCTTATATTTATGTCGTGGATGAGGATGGGCGGCTCATTTATCACCAAGAGCCTTCACGCATAGGGGAAGTTGTTCTAGGAAACCCTGTGATTGAAAAAGTTATTCAGAATCACAAGGGCAGTCAGCAGCTGATTAACTCAAAAGGGGTGGCAATGTTAGCGGGCTTTGCGCCTGTGCCGAGTGCTAACTGGGGTGTGGTTACTCAGCGTTCTTTGCCGGCCACTTTATCGGGCATGGATCAGCAAATGCTTGCGGTTGCTAAGTACAGCTTTCCATTTTTTATCTTAATTGTGATCGCGGTGTGGGTGGTGTCACGCTGGATTTCTAAGCCATTGTGGCAGTTGGCACGCAGTGCCGAAAATTTAGAAACCCCCGCTGCCAAGGAGCAAATTAACCAAGTTGCGGTATGGTATTTTGAAGCGTCGCAGCTTAAACGCGCAATATTACGCGGTTTGGCCGGTGTGAATAAAAAGATGGGGCAGTTGAACTTAGAAAATATCACCGATCCGTTAACAGGCTTGCTGAATCGTCGTGGTATGCAAGCCAAACTGGATGAATGGGAGGCGCAGGGGCAACCGTTCTCAGTGATTGTTGGCGATATTGATCATTTTAAACGTGTCAATGATGAGTTTGGTCATGATGTAGGTGATAAGGTCTTGCAGTTTTTTTCTCAGCATATGCGCGAGTCATCGCGTCCAGACGACTTGGTCTGCCGTGTGGGTGGTGAGGAGTTTGTGATGTTACTACCTAATGCTGATGCGGTTGCGGCACATAAGGTGGCTGAACGTTTGCGCTTGCAGGTTAGTGATGATATCTGCTCCTCTATTGGTCGACCTATCACCTTGTCTTTAGGTGTGGCAAGCTGGCCATGCGGTAATGCGAGCATCGCTCAAGTGATGGTTAATGCAGACCGTGCCTTGTATGCGGCCAAAGAAGCAGGACGCAATCAAACTCGCAACAGCACGGTGCGGTGCGAGTAAGTGCTACTATTTAATGGTTGTTTGTACCGCACTTTCACCGTCATTGATTTGAGTTTTTATGCACCTTGAAATCAAACGTATCATCTTAACCGGCTGGTTTGCTGTACTACTGATCATGCCTTTTTCAGTCTACTCGGCCGCGCGTTTAGATGTGCAGGTCACGCCTAAAAGCGCTGCGCTGAAAAAGAACATTGAGGTGTATATCAATGAATTAAGCGAAGGGGATGTGCAGTCGTTAACTGCCGCCAAGCGCGCGGTGCAGCAACGCGCACGCCTTGCCAGTCAGGCCTTGGGTTATTATCAAACGAAAATAGAAGTGCATATTAGCGATGATGCAGAGCCGCTGCTGCAGGTCTTGGTTGAGCGTGGTGAGCCGGTGCGACTGCGCACAGTGACTATTCAGGTGCAAGGCGAGGCAGCGGAGTTACCTGCTTTTGCGATACCCGATGATAAACGTTTACAGGTTGGCGCACGGCTTGATCACAGTGCCTATGACGATGTGAAAAGTATGTTGCAGAACCAAGCATTACGTTTTGGTTTTTTTGCCGCGCATTTTACCCAAAATGAACTCTTGATTGATCCACAAATTGGCGCCGCTGATATCATTTTATTGTTTGATAGTGGCCCACGTTATCGTTTTGGCGAGGTGCATTTTTCCCCGCAGGCCAAAATTGATCCGCAGCTGTTAGAACGCTTACTGCCCTTTACGCCCGGCACACCTTATAACTCAGCCTTGGTCGCCAAACTTACGCAAAACCTGCAGTCCAGTGGATATTTTGAAGATGTGCGTGTGGATGCGGTCGGTGAAGCCGGTGGGCCATTGGCGATCCCTGTTGATGTGAAGTTAACGCCGATTAAACCGCGCACCTTAAGCCTAGGTGCGGGTTTCTCTACGGACGTGGGGCCGCGTGGACGTTTCGGCTGGGAGCGCCATCGAGTCAATACGCGTGGGCATAAGTTGGGGTTTGACAGTGAAGTGTCGCAACCGCGGCAAAACGTTTCCACCTGGTATCAGCTGCCTTTGTCGGCACCACTGACGGACTATGTACGTTTTTTCACCGGTTATCAGCGCGAAGAGTTGGTGGATGCCGACAGTCGTTTAATTAATTTAGGGGTGCGCTGGCAGTCGCGCTTGCCGAGCGATTGGCTAAGAGTCGTCTCGCTGACTTGGGAGCAGGAACAGTATAATTTCGGCTCCGGCGCAAAAGATGGTCGCAGCAGTTTTTTAATGCCGGGTGTGGGGTATTCAGTCTTACGCAGTGATTCGCCACTGGACCCCAGCCAAGGCTATCGGTTGCAGTGGGATGTGCGCGCAGCCAAACAAGATTTTATCGCCGATGCAGATGTTCTGCATGTCAGTGCTTTAAGCCGAGCGCTGTATACCTTTGCCCATAAACATCGGCTATTGGGGCGGGCGCAAGTCGGCGCTATTGCCACCAATACCTATGAGCGGATTCCGCCCTCGTTACGCTTTTTTGCCGGTGGTGATCAAAGTGTGCGTGGCTATGACTATCAGACCTTATCGCCCCGTGATCGCCAAGGGAATCGAGAAGGTGGGCGTTATATGTTTGCCGGTAGTGTCGAATACCAGTACAGCTTTGCGGACAGTTGGCGGGTGGCGACCTTTGTTGATACAGGTAATGCATTGGATTCGCTCACTGATTCGATGAAGACGGGGGTGGGTATCGGTATGCGTTGGGTCTCTCCGGTGGGGCCGCTGCGTTTAGATTTGGCCCATGCTTTGGACGACGACAAAGGCTGGCGCATTCACTTTTCCATGGGGCCTGAATTATGAAGCGCATCAGTATAGGTGTTGTGCTGAGTGTCTTGGGCCTGATTGGCGTGCTCTTGCTGGCTAGCCTGAGTTTACTCGCTACCCAAAGTGGCAGTCGCTGGCTGTTAGCACAAGTGCCGGGCTTGACCGTGGCAGACTGGCAAGGCGCGTTGCTCACCGAGTGGCGCGCAGAGCAACTGCTGTGGCAGCACGAAGCAATGTCGGTGCAGTTAAACAGTGCCCATATGCAGATACGACCGGCCTGTTTGCTGCGCGCTACAGTGTGCTTAGATGCATTGGAGGTGGCGCGTATCGAGCTGGTTTTGCCGGCTACAGAGGCAGCAGAAGAGCCACAGCAGGCGATCGAACTGCCGGATTTACAGCTGCCGTTGCACGTTGAGCTGGGCAAACTCAGTATCGGTGAGTTTGTGCTAAATGGCGAAACAGTCTTGGCGGATGCGGGTTTGCGCGCGCACTGGCGTGAAGATGGGATTCATATTGCTGACCTAGCCCTTAAATATCAAGAGTACGGGCTGCAGCTTCAGGGCAATATTATGCCGCATCAGGATTGGGCGCTGCAGTTGCAGTTGCAAGCGCAGGTCCCGGTACCTGATGCAGCGGCTCTGGATGTACAAGCACAGCTCAGCGGCAGCCTGCGAAATGTAATACTTAACGCTCAGACCCAAGGCTATCTCGTTGCCACTTTGCAAGGTGAAATACAGGCGTTGGCTGCTGAGTTGCCCGCGCGCTTATCACTGCAGGTGGCAGAGTTTCTAGCCACACCGGATCTGCCTGAAACCTTGACCTTGTCTGACTTAGTGCTTGAGCTGCAAGGTGATTTGCATACAGGTTTTCAAGTGGAGGGGCGTGCGCTCTTGCCGAAAACTCCAGAGCAGATGCGTCTCACGCTTGCGGCACTGCTTAATAGCAGCGGCGCCACGCTCAGTACTTTGCGGTTGGAGGCTGATCAGGAGCGCTCGATCAGTATGCAAGGTGCGGTTGATTGGCAGCATGATCTGCAGGCGGATGGGCAGCTGCAATGGCAGCGCTTTCCTTGGCACAGTCTACTGGCGCAAGACGACATTGCCGTGCAACTTGAAACCTTAAGCGGGCAAGTCAGTTATCGCTCGGGTGAATATCAGGGGCAACTGGAGGGCGCTTTAACCGGCCCAGCGGGCCCTTTTACCGTGCTCACGGATTTTGTGGGCAATCTACAGCAGGTACAGCTGAGCGAGCTTTTAGTTGAAGCAGGCCAAGGACGTTTACAAGGAAAGGCTACGGTAGGCTTTGCTGATGGCGTGGACTGGCTGGCGGATATTCAGGTCAGCAGGCTTAACCCTGCGTATTGGCTGCAAGAGTTGCCCGGTGAATTAGCTGGAAAGATTCACAGCCAAGGCTACTTACGTGAGGGGCAGTTACAGCTTGATGCGCTGGCTGATATCAGTGGTCAATTACGCGGCTCCTTGACTCAGCTGGCTGTAGAACTGCATGGCGCACAGCAGCCCCAACAACAGGCTGTTTGGCAGTTGCATAAGGCGGATATACGTTTTGGTGATAACCGTCTGCAGGGGACGGCGCGCATCGATCAAGCCTTGGCTGCTGACTTGCAGATTGAGTTGCCGCGGTTGGTGCAAATCTGGCCAGGTCTAGCCGGTAGTGCCAGCGGTAGCATGCAATTGACCGGCCGCTTGGATGAGCCGCAAGGGCAGGTGCAACTGCAGGGCAAGGGTATTGCTTATCAAGGGAATCGCGTAGGTCAGCTGAATTTGCAAGGCCAGCTGCTTGCCGCACAGAAGGCGCAGATCAGTTTAGATGCGCAGCGTTTGTGGGCGGGAGAAACAGAGCTGGGCACTTTGCATGTGGAAGGGCAAGGCACACCGCAGGCGCATAACGGGCAGCTGTCTTTAACCGGCCCATTGCTGCAAACACAAGTGCAGCTCAGCGGTGGCATGCAAAACGGCGACTGGTTAGGGCAGCTGCAGCAGCTGATCTTGAGCAGCCATGAACAGCAGTGGGCCTTAGAAAAACCCACCGCCGTGCGCTATTTGAGCAATGGTCAATTGAGCATAGCGGCGCATTGTTTCAAAGCAGGCCAGTCCAGTTTATGTGGTGCTGAGCAGCAGTTATTACCGCAAACTAAAATTGATTACCGTTTGTTGAATTTCCCGTTAGCGACCCTGCAGCCGTGGTTGCCTAAGGATGCACAGATTGAAGGGCAGGTGAATGGTGTTCTGCAGTTGGCGCTCTTAGATCAAGGGCCGCAGGGTAAAATCTTGCTGGATGCGGGGCAAGGTCAGTTGCAGGTTAAAAACAATGAACAGTGGCAACGTTTTGCTTGGCAAACCCTACAGCTCAAAAGTGATCTAAGTGCTCGGGCAATTCAATCTAAAATGCTGCTCAAGGGCGCGCATAGCGGTGTGCTTGAGGTGGTGGCAGATATTAATCCGCTGAGTACGCATAAAGACTTGCGGGGCCATTTTCTGATTGAAAATGTTGATTTATCAGCACTGCGACCCTTTATACCGCAGGTTGAAACAGTACAGGGCGTGTTGGAAGGGCGTGGTACTTTGGCGGGGAATTTGCTGGCGCCGTACATCACCGGCTTTGTGCAAGTGCGTGATGCCCAGCTGAGCGGTGGCGAGCTGCCCGTGCCCTTTGAACAGTTGCAGTTGCGCGCAGATATTCAAGGCGAGCATATGCAATTACGCGGTGGCTGGCAGAGTGGCGCAGAGGGCACGGGCACTCTTCAGGGGCGCGTGCATTGGGCACAGCAGTTGCTGGTTGACATTGATGTGACCGGTCAGCAATTGCCGTTGCGGGTTGAGCCTTATGCCAATATTGAAATTGCCCCGGATTTGCATGTCAGCTTAAAAGATCAGCGCTTATTTATTAGCGGTGCGGTGGCAGTCCCTAAAGGTTTAATCACTATTCCGCAGTTGCCAGAGCAAGCCGTGCGTGTGTCCTCAGATGCGCGCGTGATTGGTCAGGCCGAGCCTGAAGCTGGCTTGCAGGTGGCCATGGACATTACCCTCAATGTTGGTGAGGAGCGTTTGCGCTTTTCCGGCTTTGGCCTTAATGCTGATCTACGTGGACGTTTGCAAGTGGCGGATAACCTTGCTGGGCGTGGCATGTTAGAGCTGCTCAATGGGCGTTACCGCGCCTATGGGCAGCGTCTGGAGTTGCGTCGTGCTCGTCTGCTCTTTGCCGGGCCTTTGAGCCAGCCGTTTCTTGATATTGAAGCGGTGCGGGTCACAGGTGATGTCACTGCAGGTTTACGCTTAAGCGGGCTGGCAACTCAGCCCAGCAGTGAGATTTTCTCAAAGCCCGCCATGAGCCAAGAGCAGGCCTTGTCTTGGTTGCTGCTCGGACGACCGCTGCAAGGTGGCGGCGAGGACGGCAATGTAATGGCGCAAGCCGCGCTGGCGTTAGGCTTAATGGGAACCGCGCCGATCACCAATAAAATTGCGCAAACCTTTGGCGTGCAAGATTTTACCCTCGATAGCGAGGGCAGTGGCCTTACCTCCAGTGTGGTGGCCACAGGGCGAATCAGTGAACGAGTGAGCTTACGTTACGGTGTTGGTGTCTTTGAGCCGGCCAGTACGTTAGCGCTGCGTTATGAGCTGAGCAAACGCATGTATTTAGAGGCAGCCAGCGGCTTAGCCAACTCATTGGATCTGTTCTATAAACGTAATTTTTAAGGCTGTTACGTAGGGCTTAAAGTGCTGTTGCTGGCAGCGCTTTAGGCTTTAAATTTGGAGCGGGTGGGCTTTTGTGCTAGACTACGTGCAACGAAGTTACCCAAAAGTGGTTTAATGTCTAGCCCGAGTTTGTGTTTCACCCCTTTCTTGATGCTCCATCTCTTTGAGAAGCGCTGGCGCGGCGGCCTGTAGCTGTTTTCCTTCTCACATCGCTTGATGTCTTAATAAGTTTTATTAAAGAGTCACTTAAGTTGCGCAAACTTAAGCGGACAACTGTATCTAGAAAAAATTAAGGACGCTCTAAAAGAGCTGCTGTTGTAAGCCAGATACTTAAATGGCTTGAGTGCTTTTTCAGAGAATCCCTAAGGGGTTTCAAAATGTATTACTGGTTTATGTTGGCTTTAGCTGTGATCGCTGAGGTGGTCAGTACCGTGGGTATGAAATACGCCTCAACCAGCTCGCCCGTCTTTGGTTATCTAGTGATGGGCTTAATGATTTCCTTGTCGTTTTATGCGTTCTCGCGGGCGGTGGTGCATATTCCGCTGGCGGTGTCTTATGCTATTTGGGAAGGCTTAGGTTTATTCCTTATTGGTGTGGCTGGCGTAGTTTTATTTGGCGAGTACCTCACTTTGGGTGAAATGTTTGCCATTGCTTTAATGCTGCTGGGCTTACTGTTGGTCACTTTTGATAAGGGACAGGCTGGAGATGAGCAGGAGCAATTAGTAGCCGCACCAACAGCAAAGCTAACAACGCGTACAGCGCCTGTGACTCAGCGCAACAGCGGCGCAACCTTAGGCGAGGTGACACTATGATAGTCCCAGTCTCGTTATTGGTCGGTTCGGTGTCGTTGGATTTACTCGCCTGTTATTGCGTTAAGCGCTCGAAAGGCTTTAAGAAGGTGGTTTGGGGTGTTGCCGGTTTATTCGCCATTTTTGCTGCCTTTGTGTTGCTGAGTTTTGTTGTGCGTTATGTGCCACTGGGAGTGGCTTACTCAGTGTGGGGTGGTTTAGGTGTGTTGGGTACAGTGCTGCTGGATCGCATGCTGTTTAATTCACGCCTCGGCACTCAAGGCATGATTGGCGTGGCCTGTATTGTGATGGGTATTGTTGCCATGCAGCTGTAAAAAGCTGGCAATCAGCGGTGATCCTGTCATTGCAGGTAGTGAAAATGAATCTCTCAAAGCGGCAAGCTCTTGCCGCTTTTTTTATTGCTGCACAGTCTAGGCAGCTGCACGCTGTCTTTTTGTTGGCACAGTCTTTGCATTAATCCTTATACATAGCTACGGGCGTCAATTGCCCACCGCGGAGGATTAACCATGGACAAGATGCTCTATATCTCCATGACTGGCGCAAGCCACAATACAAAAGCCTTACAAGCCCACGCCAATAATTTGGCCAACGTGTCCACCAGCGGCTTTAAGCGCGACTTTGAACAGGCGCGCTCAATGCCAGTGTTTGGTGATGGTTTGCCTGCTCGAGCGTACGCCTTGAGCGAGCGCCCGGGCACTGATTTTACTGCTGGCACCCTGCAAGAAACCGGTCGTGATCTGGATATCGCCGCAGTTGGCGATGCTTGGTTGGCCGTGCAGGCAGCGGATGGCAGTGAGGCCTATGTGCGTACAGGCAGTCTGCAAATTGATGCTTTAGGCATGCTGCGCACGGCATCGGGTTTGCCGGTTATGGGCAATGCTGGCCCTATTGCTGTGCCGCCGGAGCAGAAAGTCGAAATTGGTCAAGATGGCACCATCAGTATTCGCGCTTTAGGCGAAGCCCCTAGCGTGATGGCGGAAGTGGACCGGCTGAAATTAGTGTTACCCGATCCAAAGCAGCTGGAAAAAGGTGCTGATGGTTTGGTGCGCGCCCGTGATGGTCTGCCATTTGAAGCCGATGCCAATGCGCGGGTGACTTCAGGTTTTACCGAGGCGAGTAATGTGAATGCGGTAGAAGAAATGACGGCGATGTTGTCTTTATCGCGCCAATTTGAGCTGCATGTAAAAATGATGCGCACCGCTGAGGATAATTCATCCGCTGTGGCACGGATCATGCAGTTAAGTTAGTCATTAGCTAATTTGAGTATTGCAGCGTCATAAAGTCGACGCTCGAGGAGAAAGACCATGCTTCCAGCACTTTGGGTCGCAAAAACAGGTTTATCCGCACAGGATATGAACCTGACGACAATTTCCAATAACTTAGCCAACGTGTCCACCACAGGCTTTAAGCGCGATCGCGCTGAGTTTGAAGACTTGTTGTATCAAATTCGTCGCCAGCCAGGTGGTCAATCCAGCCAAGACAGTGAGTTGCCGAGCGGTTTACAGCTGGGTACCGGTGTGCGCATTGTCGGTACACAAAAAATCTTCACCGCCGGTAGTTTGCAAACCACTGAGCAGCCCTTGGATATGGCGATTAATGGTCGCGGTTTTTTCCAAGTGCTAATGCCCGATGGCACAGTGTCCTATACCCGTGATGGTAGTTTTCATCTCAGCTCCGATGGTCAAGTGGTGACCTCCAGTGGCTTTCCTTTAGAGCCGGCGATTATGCTGCCGCCTGAAGTGCGCACCTTTACTGTGGGTGAAGACGGTACGGCGACAGTCACCACTGCAGGCAATCCACAGCCACAAATTGTCGGCAACATTCAAATCACCGACTTTGTTAATCCGGCCGGTTTGGAAGCCATTGGTAATAACCTGTTTTTAGAGACGGCTGCCAGTGGTGCGCCGCAAGATGGCACGCCCGGTCTGAATGGCCTAGGTACAGTGCTGCAGAATACGTTGGAAAACTCCAACGTTAGCGTGGTGGAAGAATTGGTGAATATGATTACCACGCAGCGCGCTTATGAAATGAACTCAAAAGTTATTTCAACAGCAGACCAAATGCTGTCCTTTATTACACAGCAGCTTTAATTGAGTGATGCGGAGTAGTGTGATGAAACCTTCAGTGATCGCAGTCAGTTGTTTGCTAACGGTTCTTGTAGCTGGTTGTATGCCAATGCCGCCCAAGCCCAATGATCCCTATTATGCGCCTGTGTTACCGCGCACACCGCTGCCTGCCGCATCGAATAATGGTGCGATTTATCAAGCTGATTTTGACACCAACTACTTTACTGACCGTAAAGCCTTCCGCGTCGGTGACATCATTACCATCAGCTTAAATGAGCGCACCCAAGCCAGTAAAAATGCTAACTCGCAGATTCAAAAAGACAGCAATGTCGATATTGGCGTGCCGAATATTTTAGGTATGGCGGTGACGCCGAAAAACCCATTAGCCGGTTTAAGCGCGCTGGGTATGACCAATGACAATCTCAGTCTGGAAGCCGGTTATGGTGCCAAGCGCGGCACTAAAGGGTCTGGGCAAACAGGACAAAGCAACAGCTTGTCGGGCTCTATTACTGTGACCATTGCCGAGGTGTATCCCAACGGTATCCTCGCGGTACGCGGCGAAAAATGGCTGACTTTAAATACCGGTGATGAGCTGGTGCGCATTTCTGGCATTGTCCGAGCCGATGACATCAGCACCGATAACGTGGTGTCATCCACACGCATTGCCGATGCGCGGATCACCTATTCCGGTACCGGTGCTTTTGCTAACGCCAGTAAGCCGGGCTGGTTGGATCGTTTCTTTCTTAGCCCGTTATTTCCATTCTAAAGGTAGGGAATTGTATGCCTAAGTATCTTATAGCCTGCCTTGCAACCCTGCTGTTGAGCGGTTTTGCTCAAGCAGAGCGTTTAAAAGATTTGGCCAGCATCCAAGGTGTGCGCAGCAACCAGTTGATTGGTTATGGTTTGGTGGTAGGCCTTAATGGCAGTGGTGACCAAACCACACAAACCCCATTTACCGTGCAAACCTTTAACAATATGTTGGCGCAGTTCGGTATTAAAGTGCCGCCCGGTGGCAACGTGCAGCTGAAAAACGTCGCTGCGGTCTCTGTGCATGCCGACTTACCGGCCTTTGCGCGCCCTGGGCAAACCATCGACATTACGGTGTCTTCGATTGGTAATGCTAAAAGTTTGCGGGGTGGTAGTTTGCTGATGACCCCGCTAAAAGGGATTGATGGCAATGTCTATGCCATTGCGCAAGGCAACTTGGTCGTAGGTGGTTTTGATGCGGGCGGTGCTGACGGTTCGCGGATTACGGTTAACGTACCTTCAGCCGGTCGTATTCCATCCGGTGCTACCGTTGAGCGCGCGGTACCGAGCGGCTTTAACCAAGGCGACTACCTGACCTTAAATTTAAATCGCCCAGACTTCACTACAGCTAAAAATATTGTTGATAAGCTCAATGAGATGCTCGGCCCACGGGTGGCGCAAGCCATGGATGCTGGCTCAATTCGAGTGTCTGCGCCAGTGGATCCAACCCAGCGCGTTGACTACTTATCGATTATCGAAAACATCGAGATTGAAGCCGGTCAAGCGGTGGCTAAAGTGATTATTAATTCGCGCACCGGCACCATTGTGATAGGTCAAAATGTGCGTGTACAGCCGGCGGCGGTTACACACGGCAGTTTAACTGTAGTGATCACTGAAGATCCGATTGTGAGCCAGCCAGAACCTTTTTCACAGGGCCAGACAGCGGTGGTACCGCGCTCTAAAGTCAATGCCATGCAAGAAGCCAAGCCTATGTTTAAGTTTGCTCCGGGCACCACTTTAGATGAAATTGTGCGAGCAGTGAATCAAGTCGGCGCAGCGCCTTCAGACTTAATGGCTATTCTTGAAGCGCTAAAACAAGCCGGTGCCTTGCAAGCTGACTTGATTGTGATTTGAGGACATATTTATGAACTTACACAGCACAGCCATACCCGATAGTGGCGCTTACACTGACTTAAATCGCCTGCACCAGTTGAAAGTGGGTGAGGGTCGTGACAGTGAAGCCAATATTCGTAAAGTTGCACAAGAGTTTGAGTCATTGTTTCTGGGTGAAATGATGAAAGCGATGCGTGCGGCGGGCGATGTGTTGGCTGATGATAACTTCATGAATACCAATGAAAGTAAAACCTATCGCGATATGTACGATCAGCAGTTGTCTGTCACCTTATCGCAAGGTAAAGGTATGGGCATGGCGGATGTGTTAACCCGCCAGCTTTCACAAGCGCCGAAGCCCAGTCGGGCCAATCCTTTTAGTCAAGAAATTGTCGCTCCGGCACCGGCACCGGCGAGCACTGCCACTGTTCAGCCTAGCGCTGCGCCTGCTTTAGAGCGTCAACGTGATGACACCGCTTTACTCAATCAGCGCCGTTTAGCCTTGCCGGTCACTGCCGCCGGTCGCGCTTTAGCCGGTATCGGTGCTGCCGCTCAAGAAACCTTAGCCAATGGTTTGGCGGCGCAGCACAACGCGCCACGTCAAGACTGGCAAGTGGCGCGCAGTTATCCGGCGTCATCTCAGCAGGCGCTGGCTGTTACTGCGCAAGGCATCAGTAAAGCCACAGCCACAGCGGCTGATTTAAATCGCAAGACTTTTGCCTCCCCCGAAGAGTTTGTCGCCACCATGCTGCCGATGGCTGAGCAGGCGGCGAAAAAGCTCGGGGTTGATCCGCGTTATCTTGTGGCCCAAGCCGCACTGGAAACCGGCTGGGGTAAATCGATTATTCGCAACCAAAGCGGCGAGAGCAGCCATAACTTATTTGGTATCAAAGCGCACGGCTGGGGCGGCGCATCGGCCAAGGTGACGACCTCGGAGTATGTGGCTGGGGTTAAAGTGAAAGAAAAAGCAGATTTTCGTAGCTACGACTCCTTTGAGCAGAGCTTCAATGACTACGTCAGCTTCTTGGAAAGCAACGGCCGTTACAAACAAGCACTGCAATCTACCGCCAATCCTGAGCGTTTTGTCAGTGAACTGCAGCAAGCGGGTTATGCCACAGATCCACATTATGCAAAAAAGATTTCACAGATTGCACAGAAATTGCATACCTATCAACAAGTGGCGAATGTTGAGATGCCACGTACCAATGTACGGGCTTGAGGTGAGAAATGGCTGACTTATTAAATATTGGATTATCGGGGTTAAGTGCCGCCAAAACCAAGTTATCGGTGACTGGGCACAATATTACGAATATCAATACGCCGGGCTATACGCGTCAAGATACCGTGCAAGCGACGCGCGCTCCACAGTTTAGTGGCGCAGGTTACATTGGTTCGGGCACCAGTTTGACGGATGTTCGCCGCAGTTATAATGAGTTTTTAACCACGCAACTGCGCTCCAGCACAGCCTTGCACAGTGATGTGACCGCCTATAAAAGCCAAATTGATCAGCTCGATGGCTTGTTAGCGGGCACCACCACAGGTGTGACACCCTCATTGCAGGCGTTTTTCTCCGCGATGCAAACCGCAGCAGAAGACCCCGCTAATATTCCCGCTCGGCAATTGGTCTTAGCGGAGGCGGAAGGCTTAACGCGCCGCTTTAATAATATTTATGACAATATCAGCGCGCAAAATAGCTTTATTAACAAGCAACTGGTGACCAGCACTGAGCAAATTAACCGCTTAGCGCAAACAGTCGGCAGCCTAAATAATGCTATTGCCAGTGCAGGTAGCAACGGTCAGCAGCCCAATGATTTATTAGATGCTCGCGATGAAGCTGTGCGTCAATTGTCCACCTACATCGGTGTTACCGTGGTGGTGCAAGATAACAACACCTTTAACTTGTCAGTGGGCAGCGGCCAGCCACTGGTGGTGGGCGGCACAGTTAACCAGCTGCACGCTGTGCCCGGTCGTGGTGATCCGAATACATTTGAAATTGATTTTGTCAGTGGCGGTTCACGACAAAATATCACCAACAGCGTTAGCGGCGGTGAGATGGGCGGCTTATTACGGTTTCGCGAAGAGGTTTTAAGCCCAACAGTCAATGCGCTGGGCCGTTTAGCGCTGAGTATTAATTCAGAGATCAATAGCCAGCTTGGCCAAGGTTTAGATCTAAAAGGGCAGGTGGGTGTTGGCCTTTATAATGACATCAATGATCCTAAATTAACGGGTCTGCGGGTCCGGCCAATGGCCGACAATATCGGTGATGCCAGCGGTAATATGAGCATCACCAATACCAAGTTATTGACCACCAGTGACTACCGCCTGGATTTTGACGGTGCCAACTATTCTGCGCGACGCCTCAGTGATGGCGCGGCGATTAACGTCACCGTTGCTGGCGGTGGTGAGCTGATCTTTACCGATAGTGCAGGGCGCGACCAAGGCTTTAGCATGCGGATGTCGGGTACGCCGGCAGCGGGTGATCGTTTTATTTTAGAACCGACGCGCCGTGGTGCAACGGATATCTCTGTGGTGCTGGATCAGGCCGACCAACTGGCTTTTGCTGGCCCATTTAAAGCCGGTGCCGAACTGCAAAATAAAGGTAATGGCACTGTTGGGCAGCCCTCGGTGGAGATGGTGCTCAATCCCGATAATCTGCCACAAGCCAATTTTGTGGCGGATGATTTAAGACTGGAGAACCTTAAAGCCGTTGCCAGTATTGGCCTTGAGTACAATGAAGCTACAGGCACTTTAAACTTTTCCGCGCCGCTGCCAGCGGGTGTCACTATTACCAGCGTCCCAGTGGAAGGCCAGCCAGCGCCAGCGGCTATCACTGGATTACCCATTACACCGGGGCAAACCAATAACCTCAGCTATGCTATTGAAGTGGAAGCCGGTGGTGTTAAACAAAGCTACACTATTAAGCAAACCATCAGCGGCCGCCCCAGCAATGGCGATACATTCAGCCTGAGCTTTAACCAAAACGGCGTATCTGATAATCGTAATGCCTTAAAACTGGCCGACTTGCAAAACAAGCAAGTGGTCGGCCTGGATGCCAATGTTAAACATATCAGCACTGGCGTGAGTTTTAATGAAGGCTACGGCGATATGGTGGAGCGAGTTGGCACGCTAACTGCACAAGCTCGACAAGACGATGTTGCTACTGGCGCTATTTTGAAACAGTCCACCGATAATCGAAACGCCTTGTCAGCGGTGAACTTAGATGAAGAAGCAGCCAATTTGATTCAGTTCGAACAATATTACAATGCGTCAGCACAAGTGATTCAAGTGGCCCGCTCATTGTTCGATACATTGATTAATGCATTTAGATAACACTTTGCGAGCGCTATTGAGCAAGCAAAGCCATTAGGAGTCAGGCCATGCGTATTTCCAGCCTACAAGCCTTTCAAAACGGTGTGCAGGGATTGCAGCGCAACTATGCTGAGGCGATTCGCACCCAAGAGCAAATCAGCAGTGGTAACCGTATTTTAACCCCGGCCGATGACCCGGTGGCCTCTGTACGCTTGATGCAGCTTGAGCAGCAGCAGAACATGCTTGGCCAATATAAAGATAATTTAACCGCTGCCAATAACAGCCTTGTGCAAGAAGAGTCGACTCTGAACTCGGTCAATACCATTATGCAGCGCGTGCGCGAGCTGGCCACAGAAGCGGGCAATGGCGCGCTCAGCCAAAGTGATCGGCAAGCCATTGCATCCGAGCTGCAAGAACGTGAAGATGAACTGCTCGGTTTAATGAACACCCGCAATGCCCGTGGTGAATACTTATTTGCTGGTTTTCAAGGTAAAACCCAACCCTTTGTCCGCCAAGGCGATGGCAGTTACGCCTATCAAGGCGATGAAGGGCAGCGCCAGCTACAAATTGCCAGCTCACTCAATGTAGCAATCAGCGATAACGGCAAAAAAGTGTTCCAAAACGTCACTAACGCGGCGCGTTTAGAGGCGAATTTAACCCCAACAGCTGGCTCCACTTTGGCAGTGTCTGCACCTTTAGTGCAGGATGAAGTGGCTTTTGTCAGTAATCCACCGTTCCCGGCGGGCGGTGTTGAAATTCGTTTTGGTGACCCAGCAGCCACCCCATCAGGCGATCCTAAAAATTATGAAATATTCGCCAGCCCCTATACCGCAGGTGATCCCGTTTTACAAAGCGGGCGTATGGACGATGACGATAAACGCCAAGACAGCTTAGTGTTCCGTGGCGTTGCCATGCACTTTGATGGCGTGCCAGCTGGGGGCGAAAGCGTCACAGTGACCGCCGACCCAACCCGTGAAAAACAAGGGGTGCTGGATACCATTCATCAATTACGCATGGCCCTTGAAGACAACCCAGATTCCCCAGCAGGCAATCGCGCCACCCGCGATGCCGTCGCTGCCGCGCTGACCAATATCGACCACGCCATGGTCACCATCGACCGTACCCGCGGCGATATCGGTGCGCGAATGAACGTGATCGAAACCACCTTAACCGACAACGAAGGCGTCACCTTAGTCAATAAAAGCGTGCAGGCCGAACTGCGTGAAGTGGATTACCCCGAAGCCCTGTCGCGCTTGGCTTTCCAAAGCGTGGTGCTGGAAGCGGCGCAGCAGAGTTTTGTCAAGATCAGTCAGTTGAATTTGTTTGATAAAATTCGCTAAAGGCGCAGCAGCGCTGGCATGGCGGGTGCGCTCTTGAGCACGGCGCACAGGGCAAAGTAGGGTGGCCGTGCAAGGCTAAAAAGATTTAAAAAATACTAAAGGAATGACACACGCGGACGATACATAAGGTAAGCGGCTAGTCACTGAAACAGTAAAAGAGCACGACAGCTCTGCACAAGTTAAGCAGTTTAAAAAAAGCCTAAAGTTATTACCCAAACAGACGATACATAAGATAAGTACCTAATAACCGAAGCAACAAAAGAGCACGACCCGCTCTGCATCGGTTAGAAAATTTAACAAGCCTTGGAGGCATTCATCATGGCACTATCCGTTAACACTAACGTTTCCGCGTTAAACACTCAGCGTAACCTGAACGCTTCTTCCAACAACTTAGCAACCTCGTTACAGCGCCTATCCACAGGTTCGCGTATTAACAGCGCCAAAGATGATGCGGCAGGCTTGCAAATTGCTAACCGTTTGACCAGCCAGATCAACGGCTTAAATATTGCGGTGAAGAACTCTAACGACGGTATCTCCATGGCGCAAACCGCTGAAGGTGCGCTGGAGCAGTCCACCAACATCCTGCAGCGTATGCGTGACCTGTCTTTGCAGTCTGCTAATGGTTCCAACAGCACCGAAGAGCGCAAGGCACTAAACTCTGAAGTAGCTGAGCTGAAAAAAGAGCTGGACCGTATTGCTAATACCACCAGTTTTGGTGGCCGTAAATTGCTTGATGGAACCTTTGGCACTACCACCTTCCAGGTCGGCGCTGCTGCCAACGAAACCATCAGCGTCAAAATCAATGAAATGTCGACTTCTTCCTTGTCTTCACAGGTAGCGCGTACTAAAGGTGTGAGCCTTGCTGATTTAGGTCTTGAAATTCCTGGTAGCACTGGCTTGACGAAAGTATCTGACAACCAGAGAATTGATGCTAAAGGCAACCAAGTATTTTCTTTTGGCTCAGGTGATATTCAGGTAGGTAGAACTCAGACGGGGGCTTTGGTTGACAAGGACGGTGCGGCTGTCTCAATGACTCTTACTGCTGCTAACAGCACCACTGGGGCAGGTACCTATGCTCTAGGCATAGACGCGGAGGGCAACCTGACCCACGCCAATGGCAAGGCGTTATTTGATGCTGATGGAAAATTCCTTGATACCAATGGTAATAAGCATGACCTAGAATCAGATCAAGCGCAAACAATAGCAGATAATATTGCTCTTGCAATGGGTGGCGGCGCTGCCGCGGCTGGTTTTGGCGAAAGTATTACTGACGCCAACCTTGGTGCAAGTTTGAAGACTACTGAAGTCATTGCGGACTATACTTACAAAATGTCGGCAGCTCAGCTGAGCTTTGACGTCAAGGTTGGTGACACTACCCATAAAATTTCAGTTGACTTGAGTAATATTGAGTTCAAAGACGAAACCGCTGGCCTAGGAGCAGTGAGCGGCCTTAGTGATCCGGAACAAGTAAGTGCAGCTTTGTCTGGTGAGAACCTTATGCAGCAGGTGGCTACTGCCATTAACGATCAGAACGCGGGCGTTGGTGCTTTTGTTGATGCTGATGGTAAGTTGAGCCTGATGACCAATGGTGCCAGTGATGAGCTCCCTGTTGTCAGTATCAACAATAATGCTCAAGTATTTAATGTCGAAGCTAAAAATATCGCAGACATTAATCTAGGCACTCCAGAGGGAGCGCAGGAGGCCATTCTAGTTATCGACCAAGCGATTCAGCAGATCGATGCTCAGCGTGCTGACCTCGGTGCGGTACAAAACCGCTTTGAGAACACCATCGGTAACTTGCAGAATATTTCTGAAAACGTAACCGCTGCCCGTGGTCGTATCCAAGATACCGACTACGCCGCCGAAACGGCCAACATGAGTAAGCAGCAAATCATGCAGCAAGCCGGTACGGCAATCCTGGCGCAAGCCAACCAGTTGCCACAGGCTGTACTCAGCCTACTGCGTTAATCGCAAACAGCTCCAGAAAAAGGGTCGCCGCGTGCGGCCCTTTTTTGTTGTGGTAGTACCATAGAAAGTGCAAAAGCGTGCAAAAGATGGGGCAGCCAGAAAAACCCCATAGTTTGAGTAATATGCTAAAGCATTAGGCTCACTATTCTTGCGAGTATTCAAATCCTGCAGTGGGTTTTCATGCAGCACTAGGTCGCTAGCGTCGTTAAACGAAAAGCCATATTGCGCAGAGCTTTGATTTTTAATAAAAAACACAAGAAGTCGGCTATTATTAACAAAATCCTCGCTTGGTTAATAAAAAATGTCCTACGTTGGCTATGAATGGGTGCGTCAGCAACTAGAGTTGCGGGTCTTTCCTCTGCGCAGGCCAGCAAGTGTTGGTCCTGTGAGTCGCTTGACTGTTGAGGGCAATGCGCTACAAGTACCTGCTTCCGTTGCGCCGCAAGGCGACTCGTTGCTGGAGCACTTGCTCTTCGCTGTCAAGCATGAGGGTATCAACTTGCAGGTGCTGGCGCAGTGTTTGCCGAAGCTTCCTGCAGATGAAATGCTTGCCGCTGTCATGGCGCAGCCTTCGGGTCGCTATGTGCGAGTTCTAGGCTTTTTATGGGAAACCTTCAGTCAGCAGTTACTTGCCGAACAACTCCCTGTG
>JAAYFI010000042.1 GCA_012728315.1 Gammaproteobacteria bacterium | reverse complement strand
TTTATTGTCAGCCATCAGACATCCTTATCCTTAAATATCTTTATAATTTAACCGTGCCGAAAGTCTGCGCCTTTCCTCTAAAGCCACACCAATATCTTTTTCTGTAACCGTATTTCTGCGCTCTATCAAAGCGGTTTTTAACACTTCATCTGCTGCTCTAGTTAACTCTGCATAGCTAAGCCCTAGCGCTTTTTTGGCAAGGCGTTTCCAAGACGTATTTTTAACCGCCATACGTGAAAGTCGGCCTTTTAATGCGCTGGCAATATGCTCTTCATCTGGCAGCTCATAGTGCAAAAGGTCATCAAAGCGACGGAAAAGTGCATTATCTAGAATTTCAGGGTGATTGGTTGCGCCAATAATTAGGCTGTGCGAATCGTCTTGTTCAATCATTTGCAAAAAACTATTTAAAATACGCCTGACTTCACCCACATCATTACTCAACCCACGCTGCGAGCCGATAGCATCAAACTCATCGAAAAAATACACCCCACGAGTTTGCTGTGTTGATTCAAAGACCTGACGAAGCTTGGCTGCCGTTTCACCCATAAACTTAGTGATTAAACCATCGAGACGTACTTCGAAGAGGGGAAGGCCTAGCTCACCAGCCAATACCGCTGCCGTCATAGTTTTGCCAGTGCCAGGTGGGCCAACCAGTAATAGTTTTCGGCGAGGCTGTAAACCTTGGGATAGAATTTCTGCAGCATGACGCTGCTCAAGAATAATACGTGCAAGCTGCTGTTCTAATTCAGTGTGCAACACCATGTCAGCAAGACGTGATTTTGGATAGCTAACGGTTAATAAACTAGCTAACTCACCACGAGGCTTACTTATAGGCACCGTATTACTTGCTTGCGGGGTCATTCGGCGCGCTTTAGCTTGATCAATTAAACCACGCAGCTCTTCAGCAAGCTTGCCATGCCCGAGCTTCGCTTCATGGGCAGCAACCTGCATCGCCACAGAATAAAAGCGAGCATCGTCGCCTTCCAAATGTGACTGAAGCAATGCTTTAAGTTGATTTGCGCTAGCCATTAGATGGTCCTCCCAGCTGAAGCCTGATTATAGCTGAGAAACTTCAGCAGCCCTATGAGTAGCATTAGGCAGGTTCTTCGGCTGTTGTTTTATAGCCATTTTTTACAGCAGATTTCTTTTTAATGCGTAAGCGTAACACCAACCACACCTAGCACAACTCAGGCCAGCAGCTAAACTGTCCAGATGCTTAGCTCAGTTTAATGTTCCAAGGCGACAGTGTATCGATGTCAGCGGCACTGGTGTACGGCAATTGTTCGAACAACGCTTGAAGATAGACCGCTGGCATTAGGTTGTTGGCTTTGGCGGTTTCAACGAGGCTGTAAAGAATAGCACTGGCTTTGGCACCGCTGCGGGTGTTGGAGAACAGCCAGTTTTTACGGCCAATCACAAAAGGTTTGATCGCACGCTCAGCACGATTGTTGTCGATGCTAGCCAAGCCGTGTTCAAGATAAACTGTCAACTTGTTCCATTGGTTCAGGCTGTATTGCAGCGCTTTACCGATGGCCGTTTTTGGCGGGACTTGCAGCACTGTTTTATCCAGCCAAGTTTTGAGCTGCTGCATAATTGGCGCAGACTGTTCTTGGCGTACCTGTAGTTTATGTTCAGGCGTTGCATCGGCGATTGCTGTTTCAATGCCATACAGCTTTTGAATCAGGCTGAGTGCTTGGTCAGCACGCCCTGTTTTAC
>JAAYFI010000041.1 GCA_012728315.1 Gammaproteobacteria bacterium | reverse complement strand
GCTTATTTTAAAGGGCATGGATGTGATTGCCCAAGCCAAAACAGGTAGTGGTAAGACTGCGGCCTTTGGTATTGGCTTATTATCACCACTCAATCCACGCTACTTTGGCTGCCAAGCTTTAGTGCTGTGCCCAACCCGTGAATTGGCTGACCAAGTCTCCAAAGAGATTCGTCGTTTAGCGCGTGCCGAAGGCAATATTAAAGTGCTGACCTTGTGTGGCGGCGTACCTTTTGGTCCGCAAGTCGGCTCGTTGGAGCATGGCGTGCATATTGTTGTCGGTACGCCGGGGCGTGTTTTAGAGCACGCGCGTAAAGGCACTTTGGACTTGTCTGGCCTGAACACCTTAGTGCTCGATGAAGCTGACCGTATGTTGGATATGGGCTTTTATGACAGCATTGCTGATATTATTGAGTTCACGCCTAAGCGTCGTCAGACTTTATTGTTCTCAGCGACTTTCCCAGACGGTATTCAGCAACTAGCTGCGAATTTCTTACGCGATCCGCAGCATATTAAAGCGGATACCGAGCATGCTGAGCATCAGATTGAACAGCATTTCTATGAGATTACCCCTGAGCAGCGCGAAGGTGCGGTTGAGCGTATTTTACGTCATTACCGTCCTGAAGCCTGTGTCGCGTTTTGCTTTACCAAACAGCAGACGCAAGATTTAGCGGATTATCTCAATAGCGAGAAAATCTCTGCTTTAGCTTTACATGGTGATTTAGAGCAGCGCGAACGTGACCAAGTTTTGGCGTTGTTCAGTAATCGCAGTTGTAGCGTATTAGTGGCAACCGATGTCGCCGCCCGTGGTTTGGATATTGAATCCTTACCCATGGTGATCAACGTTGAGTTGGCTCGTGATCCAGAGATCCATGTGCACCGTATCGGTCGTACGGGACGTGCGGGCGCTAAAGGTATGGCGATTAGCCTCGTCGGTCCAAAAGAAACTTTCCGTGCGCAAGCCATTGAAGAACTGCAAGGTAAGCCGCTGAATTGGCATTCGCTCAATGGTTTGAAAGAGTCGGATGGCCAGTCTTTGCTGCCAGCCATGGCCACTTTGTGTATTGCTGCCGGTCGTAAAGATAAGTTACGTCCAGGCGATATTCTTGGTGCCTTAACCGGTATTGGCGGTTTGACTGGCAAGCAAGTAGGCAAAATTGCGATCTTCGATCACCAAGCTTTTGTGGCGGTCGAGCGTTTATTAGCCCGTGAAACGCAGCAGAATTTAGAAGCGGGCAAGATCAAAGGCCGCAGCTTAAAAGTTCGCGTGCTGTAATAGCTGTAAAAGAGTTAGGCTGGCGCAAATATCCTGCGCTAGCTCAGCTTATTTGCGCAATGGCGTAAGTAAATCGCTGAGGCCATTGTGGTCAATCTCATGCATCAACTCCAATAAACGACCGAGATCACTCTTGGGAAAGCCTTCGCGGGCAAACCAGTTCAAGTACTGGCCGGGTAGGTCAGCGATCAGTCGGCCTTGGTATTTGCCAAAGGGCATCTGTGTGGTGACGAGGCGTTGTAGGTCTTTGGGTTGCATGGGCTTCGCTGCAGGTTATGGATCAGGCTGCTATAGTCTCAAAATTAATCGCGTTGTGCATGCTGCTACTGTGCATGCTGCCATAATGCTTGCTACACACTGGTTTAATTCAGTGT
>JAAYFI010000007.1 GCA_012728315.1 Gammaproteobacteria bacterium | reverse complement strand
AATCCTCGAAGCTAATCAGTAATAATACTTACCGGTTCCCCGACCTCGCACTTTTTGCCTCTCAACCTTGTATATGCGAAGTCTCTTTTTGAGCTTCCGGATACTCTTCGAGATCAGCAAAGAGGCGGGGAGCCACTCTACGTACGAGGTCAGTAAACTGCCTCAAGGTCGGCACGGCTTCCCCAGTAAATTGCTCTTATCTTAACGAATAATCGTTAGCGACTAACATACAAGGTCGTCCATTCATGGGCGACAAAGACCATCCCGCAGCAGGGCTTACGAAGAACAGCTGATCGACAGGTGCTTGCCCCACTCAGGTGGGCGTTCGGCGTAGGCGTCACAACCTTCTTGCGCGGTGAAGGGCGTGCTCAGCACCTGATGCAGTTTGTGCAGCGGCGCATAGTCACCGTCTTCGGCGGCTTCAATAGCGATTTGGATAAGATAATTGCGCAACATATACAGCGGGTTAACCGCATGCATTTGCGCTCGGCGCTGCTCTTGGCTGCGTGGGTCATCGGCATTACGTGCCATAAACTCCGCGCTCCACTCATCAAAGGCTGAGCGATTAATAAAATCATCGCGCAACTTGGCCAGCGCCTCAGCCGCTGGCAACTCACCTAAACGGCGGAAAAATAAGGTGTAATCAACGGCACTGTGATCCATTTGCGCCAGCAGTTTATCCACCAATACAGCATCACCCGCCTGCTCACCCAACAAACCTAAACGCGCGCGCATCGCGGTTAAATAAGCCTGCTGCTGAATCGCCGCATAGCCATCCAAAATCCCCTGCAAACGCTCAACGCTAACATGCCGAGTTAAGGTCTCAGCAAAGGCGGTCAGATTCCAATAGCCTATTGCCACCTGCTGATTAAAGGCATAACGGCCATGATGGTCCGAATGATTACAGATATGCGCCTGTTTAAAATCATCTAAAAAAGCATAGGGACCAAAATCAAAGGTCAGCCCAAGAATCGACATATTGTCGGTATTCATCACGCCATGACAAAAACCATAGGCCTGCCACAAAGCAATGGTCTCGGCCGTGCGTTTCACTACTGCACTGAGCAGCGCCGCTAAAGGCTCATCGCTACTTAGGCATTCGGGATACAGGTCATTGAGCACATGCGCGTGCAGTTGTTCGAGCTCAGCATTTTTCTGGTTGTAATAGAAATACTCGAAATGACCAAAGCGAATATGGCTGGGCGCTAAACGTATCAAGGTCGCGGCAGTTTCACGCTGCTCGCGCCAAACCATAGTTTTTGAGTCCGCGACACACAGGGCACGCGAAGTGGCAATCCCGAGGGTGTGCAGGTATTCACTGGCAAGAAACTCACGAATACTGCTACGCAGCACCGCACGGCCATCGCCGGTTCGAGAAAACGGCGTCAGACCTGCACCCTTTAAGTGCACATCCCAATGCTCGCCAGCACTGTTAACCACTTCGCCCAGCAACAAACCACGGCCATCACCTAAACGCGGGGTATAACCCCCGAACTGATGGCCAGAATAGACCATCGCCCGTGGCGCAACATTTGGCCAATGCCACTCACCACTGGCAAGCTGCAGTAAACGCGGATCATCGGCAGTACTGGCCGGTAGATCGAGCAAAGCCAAAGCTGATTGGCTGCAAATCACCATTTTTGGCTGCTCAATCGCAGAAGGCTTAATGACCGCAGAAAATGCATCACCTAAACGAGCAAAGCGCGGCTCAAACTCAAGGGTGTCTAAACTTTTCATAGGCACTCCAACGCCGTACAGCGCTTAGGCTGTGGGGGCTTGATCATCAGCAAGCGGGTTGCTTTGGGTGGATAGTAACTGCTGCTCTTGACCATTCATATTTTTGACAAAAACATCCAGTTGATTGAAAGCCATCTCGATATTGTTCTCACGGAAACTGAGCACAATACGGTTGAGCACTTCATCGGTAGACGGATTACGATCGCCCAACTCACGCACATGAAAGCGCAGTTCATGATCAAAGGTGCTGGCGCTGATGCCTAGAAACAACACAACAGGTGCAGGATCACGCATCACGCGCGGGTTTTCCTGCACGGCTTGCAACATTAATTTGCGCGCCAAATCTAAATCGGTTTCATAGGCCACACCAATTTTAATAATGACCCGCGTAATGGTATCGGTCAGCGACCAGTTAATCAGTTGGTCGGTAACAAACACTTTATTGGGTACGATAATTTCTTTACGGTCAAAGTCAGTAATAGTGGTCGCCCGAATACGAATCCGACTGACTGAGCCCGACAAATTACCAATAGTGACCACATCACCAATACGTACCGGACGCTCAAACAGAATAATCAAGCCGGAAACAAAATTGGCAAAGATCTCTTGCAAACCAAAACCTAAACCAACCGAGAGCGCGGCCACCAGCCATTGCAATTTATCCCAACTCACACCCAAGGCTGACAAAGTGGCAACAAAACCGGTGGCAGAAATCGCATAAGATAATAATGTTGTTGTTGCATAAGCACTGCCTTGCGCCAATTTTAAGCGCGATAAAAACAAGACTTCCAACAAGCCGGGTAAGTTACGCGCCAAGGCGATGGTGACCAAAATAATAACACCCGCATCAAGCACATCTCGCAAACTCACCGGCATTGCCACACCATTGCTGCTGACGTTTTCATACAAAGTGATATTGTCGAGGTAGGCAAAAAGCGACAATAAATCCGCCCAGACCCAATACAAGCCAATAAAAAACACACCTAATAAAAGCAGGCGCGCCAAGCGTAGGGATTGCTCATTGATTTGCGAGATATCTAAGAGCATATCTTCGGTGGCTACTTCGCCATCAAGCCCCTCTTTAGGTTGGTTTTGTTTCGCGTCTTGCGCACGCTTCCACGCTAAACGCCGTGCAGCCAAAGCCAAACCGCGGACCAGTACCGCCTCCAACAACACCCAAATTAACACCAGCGATAAAGTGTCCAGCAAGCGTCCGCTGAGTTTCAGTACCGTGTAGTAATAGCCAGAGATCAATGCTGCAGCAAATAACAGCGGCAGCAACACGACCACCAAGCCGATTAAACGACGAAATACCGACGTACTCTCATTGCTATAACGATGAAATACCAAGCGCCCTATAATCCATGACAACGACAGTAAGCACGTCATCAGTAACACAATACCAATCACATCCTCACTCAACGCAGCAGGTTGCGCTTCGGCTATGGTCACCACTGCCGTGAGTAACAGCGCTGTTATACCTAAGGCGCGAATATGTGGCTGCAGAAAAGCCACCTGCGCTCGCGGCCAACGAAAATGCAATAACGCCACACCATTGGGCGCTAAGATTCGGTACGTCCAATAAAACACCAACCAAACCTGCGCCATCGCTAAAAAAGCACGCCCCACTTCAAGGTTATGTCCTTGTCCACTGCCCTGTAACATCAGGCCTAAACTGGCCAAGACAATAGCGCCAGGTAAAGCTAGCAGCAGATTTAAAAACAACGCTCGCGGAGTGTGCAGCTGACTATCACGACGGAAGTGACCGATATCCTTATGCAAATTACGTAAGGCTTGTAATAGCGCCGCACGCTTCCAAAACGCCAATAGCACCATCAAGGCTAATGGGATAAACGCCCATGCATACTGGGTGAAACTCTGCCACATATAAGTGACTTCAGTGCGCCATAACACTGCGCTCACTTGATACTGCAAACGTGCTGGCGCAGCTTTTAACCAGTCCCAATCCAGCGGTTTATTACTCGGAATCCAAAACATCTGCTCATCAAGCGTTAGGCGCAAGGCCTCAGTCATACTTTGCAGTTGTTTTTGATTCAGCTGCAAAGTAATGGATTCACTTAAATAAGCATTTAATTCACGATTTAAACGATCTAACAGCTCAGCACGCGAGCGCACTAAGTCTAATAAACTGGTACGCAGAGCAATGTGCTCATCGCCTGGAGGTGAGTCTTTCAGTGCATTTTGCACATACTCTTCAGGACGACTGACCGTATCGCGCAGTTGACGCAATTCAAACTGATACAAGCGCGTATCGGCAATTTGATCGGCTAAGCTACGGTCAAAACGCAACTGTGGTAATGCTTGTTTTTGCTGATAAAGGATTTTTGCCAGTAACAAACTGCCTTGCAAAACATTGATTTGTTCTTCCAGGGCTTGATCCGTTTGCTGCACACTATCCAGTTGCTGGCGCACCACTAGATTGCGCTGAGTTAACTGATTGCGACGCTCGGTCACTGTTAACAAATAGTCCGATAACTTTAAGTTCAAACTGCTTTCACGCAATAACACACTATCACTGCCGGCCTTGGTCACCTCCAGCGAGAGCTCAGCAACGGTTTTTTCAGAATCCGCTTGGCGTTTTTCATTCAGCAAGGACTGTAAAGCCAAAATATCTTGCTCTTGCAAACGCACTTTATTCATTAATAAATCGCGTAAATTACTGCCCAGCTCCTGTAACACACTGTTTCCAGCTAACTCAGCACGACGCAAGTTATTTTTACTTTCCAGAGCAAGTAACTCAGCCTTCAGCGTATCAATTTTCTCCGCAGTAAATACCTTGCTGCCCTCTTTGGCACTTTTTAGCGCGGTACTAATCTCTTGAATACGGGTTTGATTGCTGCTGATTTCAGCCTGCGCACGCTCAGGACGGGTTTGTGCAGTAACAATCAAACTGTTGGCATCACCCAGCTCTTTTTGCAAAGCGCGTAATTGTTGATTACGTTCGGACAATAAATACTCAAGCTCATTCACTGAAGCTTGAGCCAAACGTTGTGCAGGATCATCCGGAGCAGTAGCGAGCAGCTTTTGCAGCGCTTGTTGGGCGTCAGTGATTTTCTTGGGAGCGTCCAGCAACTGCTGTTGTAATTGATGCTGCGCTTGTTCAGTGCGCTCAGCCATATCCAGCCAAGCCAAGGTTTGCTCTAAGGTTTGCTGTACGGCTTGCTGCTCAGCCTCAGGTAATTTACGGGACGGTAAGTCAGTTAAGGTTTGCCGTACCTCCGCGGCATTCAGTTCAGCATAAACCTGTGAAGCAGGCAACCAAGCCAGCACACTAAGACACAGCACCACTAACAGATTCGGTTTCATAAGCCTACACTATTTCCGTTAATTAAAACCGCATAGCATGCTATCCATAAAAGCTATACATCATACCGCCCTGCTCGCTCAGAAAAACGGCAACTCCGGACGCTTACCTTCTGGGAATTTAACCCCCACTTTGCTGACTTTATTACCATCCATTAACGCCACAGCCCAGGTTAAACCTTGCCACTCAATATGGTCACCCAATACGGCCTCACCACCGACAGCATCGGTAATAAACTCAGCCATGGTCTGTTGCGGATTCAAGCCGCCCAATGACAAGCCGTATACATCCGCCACAGCACCTAAGTGCGCCGACCCTTCCAACACAAAGTCACCGAAGAAGCGCATATCCAAGCCACGTTGCGGTGCTTTACTGAATAAGCGCCCCAAGGCTGGCAAGTCCTCTTCATGGCCAATTACACAGAGAATATCATCGGCCTTCAGACGCGTACTACCACTGGGGTGCAGCAATTGATCTCCGCGGAACAGTGCAGCAATTCGAGTGCCTTTAGGCATTTTAAGTTCACGTAATTGCGCATTAATGCACCACTTTTGCTCACCTAAGCTGTAAATAAATAACTCCCACTGGCTGGTCGGATGAATCTCTAAACCCACCCGCGAAATCGGTGCGGGCGCTGGTGGTAAATCAACCTTAGCTTTGCGCGCGGCCCAAGACAGGGTTGAGCCTTGCAGCAATAACGACACTAAAACAATAAAAAAGGCGACGTTAAAAAACAGTTGCGCATTGGGTAGGCCAGCCACTAAAGGAAACACCGCCAAAATCACCGGCACCGCTCCGCGCAAGCCAATCCAAGAGATAAATACCCGTTCACGCAAGTTAAAGCCACGAAAAGGTAGCAAACCTAAAAACACCGACAACGGACGGGCAAACAAGATCATCCATAACGAGAGCAATAAAGCCGGTACGGCAATGGGTAACAGCTCATGCGGAGTTAACAGCAAACCCAGCACCAAGAACATACCAATTTGACTGAGCCAGGCCAGCCCATCAAACATATGTAAAATACCGTGACGACTACGAATAGGTCGGTTACCCAGCACCATGCCACACACATACACGGCTAAAATACCACTGCCACCCACTTCGCCAGCGAAGGCATAAATCATAATACTGCCGCTCACCGCGAGCAGTGGATACAAGCCATCAACCACAGTGATGCGATTGATAATTTGCAGTAATAACCAACCGCCGCTCAAGCCCAATAAGATACCTAAGCCAAATTGACGGATTAAGCTGCTAAAAAAATCCAAGCTAAAGCTGGTTTCACCCGCCGCCAACATGGCAATTAAAGTCACCGTCAGGAACATCGCCATAGGGTCATTACTGCCTGACTCAATTTCTAAGGTTGAGCCGACCCGCTCGTTCAAACCTTTGCCATTGAGTAAATTAAAGACTGCAGCAGCATCAGTGGAGCCTACAATGGATCCGATCAGTAAGCCTTCCAGCAAAGACAAATTAAACAGCCAAGCAGCCGCTAAACCCGTTAGACCTGCGGTTAAAATCACGCCAAAGGTCGCCAGCGACAGCGCAGGCCATAAAGCCACTCGGAACGTAGCAACGCGAGTCCGCATACCACCGTCGAGCAAAATAACCGCGAGCGCAAGGTTGCTCACAAGGTAGGTTAAAGAGTAATCATTAAAAACAATACCGCCGACACCATCGGTGCCGGCCATCATGCCCACGCCCATAAAGATCACTAAAATGGGAATGCCAACCCGCGAGGAGACGGAGCTGACCAGAATACTGATAGCAACCAACAATCCACCAACAAAAAATATACTATTCGTTGCTACAGAATCCACAAGCACCTCTCCTTATTATCCTAAAACCGTTATTCATGAGTTTTTAATTCTAACCTGTAGCTGAACGTTATTTGAAAATCTTTCACTCATCCTAAAATTTTCGTGATAAATATGCAGTTTATTACGCATTCATCACCACTTCGTGACCGTTGCAGCCCGTTTTACGTCTTGCTTTGCATCCATCTTATTTCTGCGAGGATTCACATGCCCAACGCATCCAATCGCAACGCTTGTGAGCACTTAGCCCAAGTTTTCGCCACCGATATCCCTCTCACAGCAGCGCTGGCTGTGACTGTACGTGATTGGCACAACCAACGTTTAGAGTTGCAGCTGCCGCTGCACGAAAACCGTAACCATCAAGATACAATGTTTGGCGGCAGTCTCTATTGCGCAGCCGTTCTAGCATGTTGGGGTTGGCTGCATTTACGCTTGCGCGAAGCAGGCATAGATAGCACACATATCGTGGTACAGGCAGGGCACATTGATTATCCACTACCGGTACTGGAAAACGCCGCGGTCGTCTGTGAGGCTCCAGATGCCTCGGTTTGGACACGCTTTATTAAGATGTACCAGCGCCACGGTAAGGCACGTATTAGTTTAACCAGTCGTGTCTTAACCCACGATGGCCAAGACGGTGCCTGCTTTACTGGACAGTTTGTTTTACATCGTTAATGTTTCGCATGAAACACCTGAATGATTAAAGCCACGAAAAGACAAACACTGCAAAAGGTTACAGAAGTGCTGCGCGGTGGCCGCGATCAACGCGCCATGGATGGCGAGCAGCGGAGTTGAGCCCAAACCGGTTCATCAACGGATCAACACGTACCCTGAAGTACGCCATGCGCTATTTTACCAGCAATGTATATAAGCATACCTGATTTCAGGTGCGCGCCTGACGCACCTTGCGACTGCTGCTCTTCCCGCAACCGATCATCCTGAGCCGATTCGGGCGCTACGCCATCCTTGCCTTGTTCGCCGCCGCACTAACGGGGTGCTTCTTGGCCATGTGCATGCTCGGCCAGCCTGTCATAAGCCAAACTCAAATATTAACCGCCAGTTGCAAGCAGAAAGCCGTTAAACTTCAACTTTGATTGTCAGATGTCAGGTTGTGCTCATTGTGGATGTAATAATTATTGGTGCCGGTGCTGCCGGATTAATGTGCGCATTAACTGCTGCACAACGTGGCCGTAAAGTATTAGTGATAGATCATGCTAATAAAGCCGGCAAAAAAATTCTAATGTCCGGTGGCGGCCGCTGTAACTTCACCAATATGTACACCGAGCCCAGTCATTTTATCTCCGACAACCCCCATTTTTGTAAATCAGCTCTGGCACGCTACACCCAGTGGGATTTTCTCGAGATGGTACAGCGTCACCAAATTGCCTATCACGAAAAAAAGCTCGGCCAACTCTTTTGCGATAACAAATCCAGCGACATTCTGGAGATGCTCTTACGAGAATGTGACGATGCTGGGGCATCCATCCAGCTCAATACGCCAGTCACCCGCATAGCAGCCAACGCAACCGGCTTCACTCTGCAATGCAATAAGCAAACTTTAAACTGCACATCCTTAGTCATTGCCACCGGTGGCTTATCCATTCCAACCTTGGGCGCAACAGGCTTTGGTTACCAAGTTGCGGAGCAGTTTGGCCATACTATTTTACCCACCCGTGCCGGTTTAGTACCTTTCACCATCACTGATCCACAACTCAAAGAGTTCTGCAGCGCCTTATCCGGCACCTCAATTGATGATTGCGTGGTGCAGTGCAACGGTCAGAGTTTTAAAGAAGATCTGCTCTTCACTCACCGCGGCCTCAGCGGCCCAGTGATTTTACAAATCTCATCCTATTGGCAGCCCGGCGCCAGTATCACAATTGACTTACTCAGCGACCGCGATGCCAGTGCTTGGCTGCGGGAGCAACAAATCCAGCACCCCAATACAGAGCTAAAAACCGTACTGAGCGAGTGCTTTACTCGCAAGATGGCGCAGCTACTCTGTGAGCATTGGTTTAGTAACTCACCACTCAAACACTACAACGCCAAACAACTCACTGCGATAGGTGAACAACTGAATAATTGGCAACTGACACCCGCCGGCACCGAAGGTTATCGCACGGCAGAAGTGACACTTGGCGGTATCGACACCAAAGAAGTGTCATCCAAAACCATGCAATCGCATAAACAAGCCAATTTATACTTTATTGGTGAAGTCTTAGATGTCAGCGGCCACTTAGGCGGCTTTAACTTCCAATGGGCCTGGGCCAGCGCTCATGCAGCCGGTTCAGTAGTGTAGGTCAATGCTGTTGGTGCAGGCTGTTGCTGTCGGCCGTTGCTGTCGGCCGTTACTGTAGGCTGTTACTGTAGGCTGTTACTGTAGGTCGATCTTTTAAGATCGACACATCCAACCAACACCCAAAAATAAGGGATCGGCTAGGCGACCATGTCGCCCATAAATGGACGACCTACAGATGCGTGTACCTTCGGGTACTTCCAATGGGAATGCCCATGTCGTCCATGAATGGACGACCTACGGATGCGTGCACCTTCGGGTACTTCCAATGCAAATGCCCATGTCGCCTATAAATGGACGAGCTACGGATCATTCCAGCGGGCGTGGTTGAGCGCAAATAAAGGTGGTTTTCAAAGTCCGACGCCTTTCCTTGGTTATTAATTACCAACGGTACTACGCGGGCCAGTTAATGGCTGCTAGAATAGGTCAATATTTACACTGCCCTTGAGTTTTACTATGTCGACCCCTTTTAGTCCCGAGCTGTTATCCCCTGCTGGCACCTTAAAAAACATGCGTTACGCCTTTGCTTACGGCGCTGATGCTGTGTATGCCGGTCAGCCGCGCTACAGCTTGCGCGTGCGTAATAACGAATTTGATCATGCCAACCTGGCGCTGGGCATCAATGAAGCCCATGCCCAAGGCAAACAATTTTATGTGGTGGTCAACATTGCCCCGCACAATGCCAAGCTAAAAACCTTTATTAAAGATTTAGAGCCGGTCGTAGCAATGGGGCCCGATGCGCTGATTATGTCCGACCCTGGCCTGATTATGCTGGTGCGTGAGCATTTTCCGCAGATGAATATCCACTTGTCCGTGCAAGCCAATGCGGTGAACTGGGCCAGTGTTGAGTTTTGGCGTCGCCAAGGCTTAACCCGTGCGATTTTATCTCGCGAGTTGTCACTGGATGAAATTGAGGAGATTCGTCAGCGCGTTCCAGAAATGGAGCTGGAAGTCTTTGTCCATGGTGCTTTATGCATGGCTTATTCAGGCCGCTGCTTGCTCTCGGGTTACATTAACAAACGTGACCCCAACCAAGGTACCTGCACCAATGCCTGCCGCTGGGAATATAAAACCCACGAGGCCAAAGAAAACGAAGTGGGCGATATCGTCCATAAATACGAGCCGATCGCCGCAGTGCAGCAGGCTGAACCCACCTTAGGCGTTGGCGCACCCACCAAGGAAGTGTTCCTGTTAGAAGAGGCGGGGCGTCCGGGCGAATATATGTCCGCCTACGAAGACGAGCACGGCACCTACATTATGAACTCCAAAGATTTACGTGCGGTACAGCACGTGGAGCGCATGGTAAAAATGGGGCTGCACTCATTAAAAATTGAAGGCCGTACCAAGTCCCACTACTATGTGGCGCGCACTGCTCAGGTATACCGTAAAGCCATTGATGATGCGGTCGCAGGTCGTCCATTTGATAAGTCCTTAATGGATACCTTGGAGTCTTTAGCCCACCGAGGTTACACCGAAGGCTTCTTGCGCCGTCACGTCCATGATGAATACCAGAACTACGAGCACGGTTACTCCATCTCTGATCGTCAGCAATTTGTCGGTGAAATGACCGGTGAGCGCCGTGGTGATCTAGCTGAAGTACGGGTTAAAAATCGTTTTGCGCTGGGTGATTCCATTGAGTTAATGACCCCGCAGGGCAACTTAACTTTTGATCTCAAGCATCTGGAAGATAAAAAAGGACAAGGTCGCGATGTCGCCCCAGGTGATGGTCACGTGCTATACCTGCCGGTTCCAGACAACGTCAACTTGGAGCATGCGCTGCTGATGCGCAATCTCACCAGCGGTAACACCCGCGGTGCATAAGTAACTTGAGCGCTGGATCTGACTAAACGTTAGTTAAGATCCAGCTGCGCTTGTTTATGATCTAATAAAAACTCAGCAAATTGCTGCGCTGGCACAGGCCGACTAATCAGATAGCCTTGAATTTCATCACAGCGGCTGGCTTTTAAGAAATCCAACTGTGCCTGCGTCTCTACGCCTTCAGCCACAACCAGCAAATTCAAGCTATGTGCCATGGCAATAATAGCGCGAGTAATAGCCGCATCTTCATCATTATGTGTCACATCTCGAATAAAGCTTTGGTCAATTTTTATACTATTAGTTGGAAAGCGTTTCAGGTAACTCAGGGATGAATAGCCTGTCCCAAAATCATCAATAGCAAGGTGCACCCCTAACTTGCGCAACTTACGGAAAGCACCTATAACGCTTTCTGCATTTTCTAACAGCTGGCTTTCGGTCAATTCAAGCTCAAGCAAATAGGCGGGCAAACCTGTTTGCTCCAGCACACGCTGCACTAAAGCCTCTAAATTACCTTGACGAACATGATTCACAGATAAGTTGACTGAGACGCGAACCGGCATACCTTGCTGCATCCAGATTAACGCTTGCTCGCAGGCTTGATGGAGCATCAGCTCAGTGATAGCGCCAATTAAACCCGTCTCCTCAGCTAAAGGGATAAACTCTGAAGGCGGGATCAGTCCGCGCTGTGGATGATTCCAGCGCACTAACGCTTCCGCGGAGCGCACCACTCCATCGTGTAAAGTAAGTTTAGGCTGATAATAGGCTTGCAACTGCCCTTCTTCGATCGCACGACGCAAATGCTGTTCCAGCTGTAAGCGCTCTAAGCTGCTGGTTTGCAGTTGATCGTTATAAAACTGGTAATTATCACCACCCAAATACTTAGCATGCTGCATAGCAATATTGGCTTGACTGATCAGGGCGGCGGGGTCACATGCATTATCTGACAAGATACTGATCCCCAAAGACGCACTGATAACCAGCTCATCGTCTCCGATATCAATCGGCAAACGAATATGCGCCAGCAATGATGCGGCTAAACGCACCAAGCTTGACAGTGTTCCATAATTATCTAGAACAATAGCAAACTCATTCCCACCTAACCGCGCCACAGTATCGGCTTCAGGTAAGAGCCGACTCAGCCGTTGACTCACCACACATAAAACTTGGTCAGCGACCTGCACACCCAGACTGTCGTTTAACACTTTAAAGCGATCTAAATCTATATGCAGCAAAGCAATGGAACCGCCTGCATATTGCTTCGATTCTACTGCTTGCTGCAAACGCTGATGAAATAGTGCGCGGTTTGAAAGCCCTGTTAACTCATCATGCTGGGTCAAATAACTTAAGCGCTCTTCCGTTTTGCGACGTGCTGTTAAATCGGTAAAAAAGCCGACAATATGGGTGATTTTATTGTCGTGATCACGTACCACATGAATTTGTAGCCAGAGCGGATAAATCTCACCATTTTTACGCATATCAAGAGATTCACCCTGCCAGCTACCATATTGTTCTATGCCGGCACGGATTCGCTCATACTGTTGACGTACTTCAATGTGCGTCACTTGCGCCACAACAGAGCGGCCCACCACATCTTCACGCTTAAACCCAGTAACCGCGGTATAGGCTTTGTTAACCGTCAGGACTTTATACTCAGGGTCTAAAATAACGATGCATTCAGTTCCGGCATCAAACACGCTCGAGGCCAGGCGCAACTCTTCATCATGTTGTTTGCGCAATGAAATATCACGCCGAGTGCCCAGCATACGCAAGACACGCCCACTGGCATCGCGCTGCACAGCTCGGCCACGGTCTTCAATCCACACCCAATGCCCATCGCTATGTTTAACACGGTACTCAACCACATAACCATCCGTGCGCTGCTTCATATGCTCAATCATTGCACGACGCAGCACAGGCAAGTCATCGGGATGCAGCAAAGGCCGCAAATCACTCAACATATTTTCAACTTGCTCATCTTCTAAGCCAAAAATACTTTTTGTTCGAGTGTGATGCACTTGATCTGTTTCTAAATCCCAATCCCACAATGCCAACTGGCTGGCATCCAAGGCCAGCTCTAACCGCTCTTGGCTTTTACTCAAAGCTTGCAAAGCCTCATTCAGCTCACAAGTGCGCGCATGCACGCTCTGCTCCAATTCTGCTGTGGCTGCCAACAGCTGTTGCTCAACAGCATGTTTACTCAACACTTCCTGACTGAGCTCAGCATTTAAAGTCGCACTTTGCTGTTGTGCCGATTGTAGGCTGTGAATTAATTTTTGATTTTTTTCACGCTGCTGCAGCACTTGATGCAGCAGTCGATTGACTTGAATAATGGCTGTGGTAATCGCAGCTAAACACATCACCACCAAGAAGCCAAAGCCATTGAGCAGCTCTGAGTCTGCGCTTAAATACAGCCAAATGATTGGGACAAAACTAAAGCTGACATAGCCAATAAAGAGAACACAGCTCAATGCATAGGCAATGCAAGCCGAGGCCGCAATTAAAGACAACAGCCCTAAGAGCAGTAACTGCTGATTAAAATCTTCAGCAGGAACAAATACAACAGCAATCACTGCCAATAAGAAGCCCGAGAAACAAGCAGAGCATAACAGCGCATACTGCCAAAACGGTGATGCTTTTTGAGCAACAGAGGCTCGCGCAAAAGCTTTAGCCGTCATCGTCTGTACAACGCTTAGGCCCAGCACGGCAATAACCCAAGCCATCAGCCAAGCTATCTGCGTGGTGTCCTGCAGCAGCCACACACAAGCCATAGCACACAGCAACATCAGGATGTTAGGGACTTTCGAGCTTTGGTAAAGAACACCTAAACTATCCGTATTTAGATGCCACAAAGCCAAGCGCTGGACAGCACTTTGTGACTCTATTTCAGTTGTTTTCATGGGTATGCATTTCTTATTTTTTTACAACACTTTGACTGTCCTTATAGCGTATTGAGCGCACTACCCCACAAGCACACTAGCAAATAACAATAAGGCGATCTGTTAAGGCAGGTAACATTAATCGCATTGCGCTACTGTTAACAAGCCCAGCCGGCAAAAATACCACAGGCAACCCGGCATACTTTAGTCACCTGTATCAATATAGAGGCTTTGAAAGCTCGTATTGTGTTTGCCCTTACTGAGCGCGCCCACTAGAATGTTGCAATGCATGATGATATCTCACACTTATTAAACACCCTCAACGAAGCTCAGCGTGAAGCTGTAGCGGCACCTCTTGGTCAGCAACGGGTTTTAGCCGGCGCAGGCTCAGGCAAAACTCGGGTTTTGGTACACCGCATTGCTTGGCTTATTCAAGTTGAGGGCGTCTCCCCCCATAGCATTTTATCGGTCACCTTTACCAATAAAGCTGCGGCAGAAATGCGCCTGCGCATTGAAGAGCTGCTGGGACATAATCCTGTGGGGATGTGGGTAGGTACTTTCCACGGCCTTGCGCACCGCTTACTGCGTGCACACTGGCAAGAAGCGGGCCTAGCTGAAGGCTTTAGTATCTTAGACAGCGATGACCAGCAACGTTTGCTGAAACGTGTCATGCGTGACCTTGGGCTCGATGAAAAACGCTGGCCTGTACGCCAAGCACAGTGGTTTATTAATGGCCAAAAAGATGAAGGGCTACGCCCACAGCACATTCAAGCCGGTGGCGATTTATTTTTAGCCACTATGCTACAAATTTATACAGCCTACGAAGAAGCCTGTACCCGCGCCGGCGCAATTGATTTTGCTGAACTATTACTGCGCGCATTAGACTTATGGCGCGACAACCCCAGCTTGCTGCAACACTATCAACAGCGTTTTCAACATGTGCTAGTTGATGAGTTTCAAGACACCAACGCCGTACAGTACGCTTGGCTACGCTTGCTCGCCAAAGGCGGCAAAAGCCTTATGGTGGTCGGAGACGATGACCAATCCATTTATGGTTGGCGTGGTGCAAAGATTGAAAACATTCAACAATTTTCCAGTGACTTTGCAAATACACAAAGTATTCGGCTTGAGCAAAACTACCGCTCTACTGCCACCATATTAAAAGCAGCTAACGCTTTAATTGATAACAACCAGGGACGTCTTGGCAAAGAGCTCTGGACCGATGGCGACGAGGGTGAACCCATCAGCCTATACAGTGCTTACAATGAGCACGATGAAGCACGCTATATCGTAGAATGCATCGAGCAAGCGCTACGCAAAGGGGATGTAACACGCAGCGAAATTGCTATTTTGTACCGTTCCAATGCTCAATCTCGCGTACTAGAAGAAGCCTTGTTACGCGCAGCCATCCCATATCGCATTTATGGTGGCCAGCGCTTCTTTGAGCGCCTCGAAATTAAAAACGCTTTAGCTTATCTACGACTGCTGCGTTCTCGCCATGATGACGGTGCCATTGAACGCATTATTAACGTGCCCACTCGCGGTGTAGGCGAAAAAACCATTGAAAGCGTACGCCAAGCAGCACGCGAGCATGATGTCTCACTGTGGGCCGCGATGCATCTACTGATTGAGCAAAAAGCCTTAAGTGGTCGAGCCAGTAATGCACTGCAAGGCTTTATTGATTTAATTGAAGAGCTCGAGACGCGCACCTTAGATTGCGAGCTGCACAGCATGGCGCAAATCGTGATTGAAAGCTCTGGCTTACTCACCTACCACAAAGAAGAAAAAGGTGAAAAAGGTCAAGCACGGGTGGAAAACTTAGAAGAGCTGGTCAGTGCTGCCCGCACTTTTAGCAAGGATGACGAACTCGATGCCGAGATGACGCCACTGGTCGCTTTTTTAGACCACGCAGTGCTAGAAGCGGGTGATACTCAAGCCGATGAGTTTACTGAAGCCGTACAGTTAATGACCCTGCACAGCGCCAAAGGTTTGGAGTTTCCAATCGTCTTTATTGCTGGCATGGAGGAAGGCCTGTTCCCTCATAAAATGAGCTTAGAAGAGCCGGGCCGCCTAGAAGAGGAGCGGCGCTTAGCCTACGTAGGTATTACTCGCGCCATGCGCCAACTGTATCTCACCTGCGCAGAAACTCGCCGCCTCTATGGCACTGAAACGTACAACAAAGTATCACGCTTTGTACGTGAAATTCCTGCTGACCTGCTGCAAGAAGTGCGTATGAACAATAGCGTCAGCCGCCCGTACCAAAGCCATCATCAAGTACAATCCAGCAATATACTGAGTGGCACAGACATCCCCGAAACAGAGTTTAAGCTGGGCCAACTGGTTAAACATGCTGTGTTTGGTGAAGGGGTAATTTTGAACTTCGAAGGATCAGGCGCGCAAGCCCGGGTGCAAGTCAACTTTGCCAATGACGGTATCAAATGGCTAATGGTCGCCTACGCTAAACTTGAGCCACTATAACAGACGCTGGCTTTTTAATTTTGCTCAACAAGGACTCATATGAAACATCGCCACAGTCTTACTTTTGCCGCGCTGATTATGGCGTGTTTTACATTACTAGGCTGCAGTCAAGAATCCTCAAGCAGTGCAGATAGCACTGCAAGCCTGCAACCTAAGACTTTTCACTGGAAAATGGTCACCGCATGGCCGAAGAACTACCCAGGGCTTGGCACCTCGGCTGAACGTTTAGCCGAACGTATTAACAGCATGAGCAATGGCCGTTTAGCCATTAAAGTCTATGCCGGTGGCGAGCTCGTCCCGCCCTTGGAGGTTTTTGATGCTGTATCTCGCGGCACAGCGCAAATGGGGCATGGCGCAGCTTATTATTGGAAAGGCAAAACCGATACTGCACAATTTTTCACCTCAGTTCCTTTTGGTTTATCAGCCATTGAAATGAATGCCTGGCTGCATAAAGGCGACGGCCTGAAACTCTGGGAAGAAGCCTATGCGCCTTTTGGGGTCAAGCCCTTTGCAATCGGCAACTCTGGCATGCAAATGGGCGGCTGGTTTAATAAAGAAATTAATAGCTTAGATGATCTTAAAGGCTTGAAAATTCGCATGCCCGGCTTAGGTGGAGAAGTCTTAAGCCGCTTAGGTGCGACCACGGTGAACCTACCAGGCAGCGAAGTATTTACGGCTCTGCAAACCAACGCCATTGACGCCTCAGATTGGGTCAGTCCTTATAACGACTTAGCCTTTGGCCTGCATAAAGCGGCGACATATTACTACTATCCAGGCTGGCAAGAGCCACAGGCTGTGCTCGAGTTGATTATCAATCAGGACGCGTGGAACAGCTTACCTGCGGACCTGCAAGCCATTGTGACCGAAGCCATTCGTGCCGGTAACGCTGATATGCTCAATGACTTCACCTGGAACAATGCACGTGCACTGGCTGAACTCAAAGACGCTGATGTGCAACTGCGCCGCTTCCCTGATGAAGTACTCCAAGCGATGCAAACTGAATCAGCGCAGGTATTGAATGATTTAGCCAATACCAGCGAGCTGAATCAACGCATCTGGAGCTCAATGCAAGCCTTTCAAAAACAAATCAGCCAAATGCATGAAATATCAGAAAAAGAGCTGTATAACTGGCGAGACTAAACATTACAGCTTGCATTAAGCCGGCTGAACTCCATGCATTGCCCTCACATCAGCGCCTGCACTGTGCTGTAGCGCTGACTGAGTCGATCAACCAATACTACAAGAGATTTTTTATGCAACGTTTCCTGACTCTCGCTTTAGCTTTGTGCTTAGGCTTAACCTTCAGCCTCGATGCGGACGCGCGTCGTTTTGGCGGCGGTAAATCCTTTGGTGGCGGCATGAAACACCGCCAGACACAACAGCAGCAACAAAAACCCGCAGCACAACCGAATAAGCAAGCACCCGCAGCCGGTGCGAAACCCGCTCTAGGTGGTATTGGCGGCATGCTGATGGGCATGGCGGCAGGCGGCCTGCTGGCCTCAATGTTTATGGGCGGAGCTTTTGAAGGCTTACAAATCATGGATATCCTGATTTTCGGCCTCATTGCCTTTGTTATCTTTAAACTCATTGCCAGTCGCCGTCGGTCAATGCCGCAAGCGGCCACAGCAGGGGCACCTGCAATGCAGCGCGAAGCCTATAACCCAAACCAGAATATCTTTGCTGGCAGCGCCACAGCAGCCGCAGCAAAGCCTGTCATCAACGCACCAGCGTGGTTTAATGAAAGCAACTTTTTACAAGCGGCTGAAAGCCATTTCAATGCATTGCAGCAACACTGGGATGCCAATGAAATGGAACACATTGCTGAGTTTGTAACCCCTGAAATGCTGACATTCTTAAGCAATGAGCGCAGCAGCTTAGGTGACGCTATGCAGTCCACCTATATTGATGACCTGAGCGTACAGCTCGACGGCATTGATGAAGAAGCTGATATGACTGTTGCCACCCTGACCTTCCATGGCATTGCTAAAACCTCACGCTTTGACCAAGGTGAAGCCTTCAGTGAAAGCTGGCGCATGGAGCGTCAACATGGTGACAACCAACCTTGGCTCATTGCAGGTATTCGCCAAAACGCTTAATTGCCACATCCAACGATGCAGCGGCGGCAACAGCTGCTGCATCTGATTGAGTCCTTTATAGAGCCAAACAACCGTGGAAGAAGTTATTGAAGAACTGCGAGAGCGCAATGAGCCGGTTCCTGTGGCGCTCGAATTACCCGATGAAGAAACCCTAGTCGAAATCCAAGAACAAATTTTAATTCATTTACCTTATGCTTTACGCGAGTTTCTGCTCACTGTAAGCGACGTCGTTTATGGTCACCTAGAACCCGTTACCGCCAGCGACCCCAACTCTCATACGTTTCTACCTGATGTGGCCGCACGCGCTTGGGATATTGGTCTGCCACGTTATTTAGTGCCTCTATGCTGTGACGAGCCGTTGTACTACGCCGTAGACGAAGAGGGCGAGGTGTATGCTTGGGATGCAGATGCTCAAGAATTGTTAGAGGAAACCTGGGAAAGTGTGTGGCATTGGGCACGGGATGTCTGGCTCGAAAGCTAACCCACTGCACAATAAGGTATCATTGCGTTTTCTAAAAATGCACACGCTAGATGCATCAACTAATAAGAGAACGCTATGCAACCTGGATCTTCTACACTCACCATGACCGTTTTAATGACCCCCGACAAAGCCAACTTCTCGGGCAACGTGCATGGCGGCACCTTACTAAAATATATGGATGAAGTCGCCTATGCCTGCGCCAGCCGTTATGCCGGCTGCTACGTTGTTACATTATCGGTGGACCAAGTCACTTTTCGCCAGCCTGTACATGTTGGCGAACTGGTTACTTTCCTCGCCTCGGTCAATTACACAGGTCGCACTTCACTCGAAGTTGGGATTAAGGTGATCACGGAAAATATTCGTGAAAAACTGGTCAGACACACCAACAGCTGCTTTTTTACCATGGTTGCTATTGATGAGAATGGTCAAACGGTTGAAGTGCCTAAGCTTGAACCTCGCACTGAAGACGAAATCCGACGCTTTGCTAATGCTCAAGAGCGCCGCGCTATCCGCCACGAACTGGCCGAACGCTATAAAGCGCTAAAAGAATAATGTCAAAAACACAGAGCCCGCAATAACTCAACTGCCTTTCAGCAGTCATGGCATTGCCGGCTCTGCATCAGCAGGGTTTCAACTTAGACGTCGATTTTATTATCGATCTCTTGCACTTTACCCCCGCGCGCCAAGAACTCTTCCATCGCTTTGGCTAAAGCATCACGTTCTTTTTGCTTAGCCTCCAACGATGGTAAGTCTTCTACGCTAGTGATGGCTTTGCTCTTCGCGCGCGACGGCACTACAACAGCATCAGAGCCATCATCTAGGCTCTCATCCGCAAGACCATCGTCATCCACATCCTCGACATCATCAACGTCATCTAGACTGATATCATCGGTATCAACATCCACATCGTCGCTGGCATCTAATTCTTCTGTTTCTAATTCGTCATCAAACATAGTCAACCTCAAGCCTGCCTTCAGCAAGATAGTTTTAGCTCGAGCACCAAGCGCGCTTAGTGCCTAAATTGGGGTTAGCATAATGACCAGCAAGGCTGAATGGCAATACCCTTGTGCGGGTAATTAACGCTGCCCGCGAAGACTTGCTGGTTATGCATTGGGCGCGCATTCTAGTGTGATAAAAAGAAAATAACCACGCCCAAGAGGCACTTTTTAAATATTTAAAAAATCGCTTGCTAGGCTAGCAAACAATCTATAGTCAGCAACAAAATGCACTAAGGCGTAACCCTGCAAAGAGTTACGCCTTAGCTATAAACACGTGGCACGCAATGCTTACAATGCACAGCGCCTGCTTAACGCAATTAAATCGCGTCTGAACCCGTTTCACCGGTACGAATACGAACCGCTTGCTCTAAGCTGACCACAAAAATTTTACCATCACCAATTTTGCCGGTATTGGCCGCTTTACTAATAGCTTCAATCACGCGATCTAATTGCGCCGTGGCAATCGCCACTTCAATTTTTACTTTAGGTAGAAAATCAACCACATACTCAGCGCCACGATACAGCTCAGTATGACCTTTCTGCCGGCCAAAGCCTTTCACTTCAGTCACTGTAATACCTTGTACGCCAATTTCTGACAATGCTTCGCGCACATCATCTAGCTTAAAGGGTTTAATAATGGCGGTAACTAATTTCATACAGTTTCTCCGAGAGATAAATGACGTGTTGGTTTCAGTCAGTTTTTAGCACACTTTGGCTGAGCGTTTATGTTTTCAAGCGTTGAACTGAAGGGCCCTCGGCCTCTAAACAGTCAGTAAAAACAGCTGCGACTCACAATATTTGAGACGACTTGTAAATACAATACGCTTTTTTGTAAAAAACAGGTACGCACTTTGCCAGATGCGCTCAATTATAGCCAAGATTAGCCTGCTGCTCTGAATCATTCATCTGCGCGCTGACGTGCTAAACTGAGCTCATCATTACTAAGGAATATTGTTATGTTGCCGCCTAAGGCTTTACTCGACAGCATCAGCACCCATGCAGGGCGTTTATTGGGCAGTGAAAATCCGCTACCACGCGCAGAAATTGAAGCGCAACTTAAAGCGCTATTGCAAAGCGGGTTTAGCAAGCTTGATTTAGTCAGTCGTGAAGAATTTGACAGCCAAATGGTTGTCCTAGCGCGCACCCGTGCCCGCTTGGAAGCACTGGAAGACAAAGTAGCTGCCTTAGAAGAGCAGCTTAACAACACACCTTAAAATGCTTTAAGGAGACGCTGAATACATCATAAAACGGCATTGCCCGCGTAGCGAAGCAATCCGATTGGCTTTGGAGCCGTTGATTGTCGCATCGCCCCGCACAATGAGTGCATGAATCAGTGTTTCCCTAAGCAGCACCTAGGCTTGCTTTAATGTTGCACCCACATCAGATCAAGGAGGATCTATGTCACTTGCTATTATTCACAGCCGCGCGCAAATCGGTGTTGAAGCCCCCGCTGTTAGCGTGGAAATCCATCTAACCAATGGTTTGCCTTCGCTGACTATTGTTGGCTTGCCCGAAACCGCTGTACGGGAAAGCAAAGACCGCGTACGCAGCGCTATTCTCAATAGCGCACTAGAGTTTCCACGCAAACGTATCACTCTTAATTTAGCGCCTGCTGATTTACCCAAAGAAGGTGGCCGCTTTGATTTAGCCATTGCTCTAGGCCTCTTAGCCGCCAGCGCTCAGCTCCCCGGCGGCTGCTTGGATAATTTTGAATGCATCGGTGAATTAGCTCTGTCAGGCCATGTACGCCCAGTTCGCGGGGTATTACCCGCCGCATTAGCTGCGCGTGCGGCAGGTCGAACATTAGTCGTCGCATTGGCTAATGCTGAAGAAGCATGCCTTGCGACCGGCGTTAAAGTGTATGCCATTGAGCACTTATTGGAGCTGGTCGGACATTTTAATCAGCAACAACCATTAAAGCCCTACCAATCCCAAGGTCTGCTGGCACAACCACCGTCCTATCCCGATATTTTAGAAGTCCAAGGTCAACATGCCGCTAAACGTGCGCTGATCGTTGCAGCTGCTGGGCTGCATAATTTACTGCTCTGCGGCCCACCCGGCACCGGCAAAACTCTATTGGCCAGCCGCTTACCTGGTTTACTCCCCCCTTTGACAGAACAAGAGTCTTTAGAAGTCGCTGCCGTGCAGTCTGTAGTGCAGCTCGAACCCTTGCGCAGCTGGCCGCAACGCCCTTTTCGCCAACCGCACCATAGCGCTTCAGGCCCAGCGTTAGTCGGCGGTGGCAGCCGCCCACATCCCGGTGAGATCAGCTTAGCGCACCAAGGTATTTTATTTTTAGATGAGTTGCCGGAGTTTGATCGTAAAGTGCTTGAAGTGCTGCGCGAGCCTTTAGAATCAGGCTATATTGTAATTGCGCGCGCGCACAGCAAGGTACGCTTTCCTGCGCGTTTTCAATTGGTTGCGGCAATGAATCCTTGCCCCTGCGGCTACTACGGAGATAGCAGTGGTCGCTGCCACTGCACGCCTGAGCAAGTGCAACGTTATCGCAATAAACTCTCTGGCCCATTACTGGACCGCATTGACCTGCATATCACTGTCGCCCGTGAAGCCACCTCTCTGCGGCAAGCCAAAGAACCTGGGCTCAGCTCTGCACAAGCAGTAGAGCTGGTTTGCGCTGCACGCGAGCGACAACTCAAGCGCCAAGGCTGTAGCAATGCACAACTGGATCTCAACGCGTTACGTAAATACTGCGCCCTACAGGAAGAGGATCGCAGCTGGCTTGAGCAGGCCAGCGAACGACTCAATTTATCCTTGCGCGCAACGCACCGAGTACTGAAAGTAGCGCGCACACTGGCGGACCTAGAGGCGGCTACGGATATCCGGCGCGCGCATTTAGCTGAAGCTCTGCAGTATCGCTTAAACGAAGAACAATAGCTGTGTTTAAGGCACGCCTATACTGGCGTGCCTCAAGATTAAAATCACTGTGCTTTTGCTTTCGACTTCTTAGGCATTAAGTATTTCATTAAGCCTTGAAACCACATCACCATCGCTGTATTGCCTTGAATTTGGATATTTTTATCTTGAATCCCCTGCATAAAAGCGAGCTGCTTATTTTTTGCATTCATGGTGGCAAAACCAAACGCAGCATCTTTAAAGCCAATGGCAAAGGTGGGATCTTGCACAACACCTGAGCGGCTCTCTAGGCGGTTATTACGAATCACAAAGTGGCGCGCAACTTTGCCATCCAAAGTATGCAGCATAAAGGTTAGCTCTTTACCTTCCAGCTGCTGTTGAAAAGCGGGGTTGGTTTTGCTGGCCTTATTCATCATACGACCGAGCATCCAGAGTAAAAAACGAAATTTCATTGAATCATTCCAAATAATAATTTGCGCGTATTTTACGCTAAAAACCCATTAGAACAGGGTACTTTATAGTCACTTTAATTAATTTTAGACAATTTGGATGTAAAGCTAGAACGCCTTATTTTTATTATGGAGTTGTGCTTGCCAGCCTTCCTAACCAAAACGCTATAGTCAGGCCGATATCAAGCTGCAGAACCTCGCAGCAGCGCTCATTCAGCTAGCGCTTGTGTGGTTTTTTATGCTGTTTGTGGCGTTATTAGGTTGTCGGACAAGCAGAAACCTAGGGACTTGCAGGGCAAGATAACAGCAGCACACTCAGCTGAAGCAAAATCATCAATTCAGGCATGCTAAACTGCGCACTCATTTCCAGTAAGTAAGTAGTACTGTGCTCACCAACAACCAAAGTACCTCGGCCAATATCTGGCAAACCTCGGCCACCGCCTGCGCGGCGCTGAATGGCTGGCTGTTTGACCAAGGCTCCTTAACCCAACGCCTGACTCAGCTCTGCACAGGGCAATTTAATGTGCAATTACTCAACGAAGGCTGGCAAACTTTAAAGCATGATGAATGCCAAGCCCTCGGCATCAGCAATAATAGTTGTGGCTGGGTGCGTGAGGTTTTTTTGTGTGATGATCAGCAACCTTGGGTTTTTGCACGCAGTGTTGCCAGCCAAGCTGAACTTGTAGCGGCTGATTTTGATATCAGCCAATTAGGTACGCGCTCGCTCGGAGAGCTGTTATTTAGCCAGCAAGCCTTTAGCCGTGGCGCCATGTATATTTGCCAGATACCCTGCACACAATTACCCGTCGCCGCCCAGCAACAAGCCACACAGACAACCCATGTATGGGCAAGACGTTCATGCTTTCAAAAACATAAGCTAGGTATTTTAGTGGCTGAAGTTTTTCTACCCAAACTTTGGCAAGATACAGGCCACGTCGCCTTTAATACCCTGTAGCTTGTATTGTTCTAAATGTGTACCACACTGTTTCTAGGATATTTTTATGTATATACAACTGCTGAAATCCTGTAACCGCCTACACCCTAGAGCTTGGGATTTTATTCAGTTGATGCGCTTAGACCGCCCTATTGGCATCTACCTATTACTGTGGCCCACCCTGTGGGCACTCTGGATTGCCGGCGACGGCAGCCCGAGCATTAAAAATGTACTGATTTTTGTCTTGGGCGTGATTCTTATGCGCTCTGCTGGCTGCGCCATTAATGATTTTGCTGATCGGGGTATCGATGCTGATATTTGGCGTACCAAAGATCGTCCCATTGTGACTGGCCGAGTCAGCGCACAAGAAGCCTTGATCACTTTTGCCACCCTGATCACTATCAGTTTTGGCTTAGTATTACTGACCGATAGCACCACTGTTTACTGGTCTTTTTTGGCGGTAGGTCTCGCCGCTCTTTACCCTTTTACTAAGCGTTACACCTACTACCCACAAGTGGCTTTGGGCGCTGCTTATTCATGCAGTATTTTACTCGCCTTTAGCGCACAATACGGCAGCGTGCCCACTGCCGCTTGGCTGATTTATATCGCCAATTTACTGTGGACCATTGCTTACGATACCTATTACGCGATGAGTGATCGCGAAGACGATTTAAAAATCGGTGTTAAATCAACTGCAGTTTTATTCGGTGACGCTGATCGTTTTATTATTCTTAGCTTACAAAGCAGCGCCTTATTCTGCTTGTTATTGGCTGGAAACAACTTTGAGCTCGGCGGTTATTTCCACTTGGGCTTATTGGCCGCTGCGGCATGCTTTATTTGGGAGTTTATCCACACCCGCCAGCGTGATGCTCAGTCTTCATTGCGCGCGTTTTTACATAACCACTGGGCTGGCTTCTGTATTTTCTTAGGCATTATTGCCCATTACAGCTTGGCGACTTAGGCCGTTAGGACAAGCTAAGATCGCAGCCTTGCGGCCGTTTAGATGGATGACAGCAACGGCCTAAGACTCATGTCAACAGCTGGCATCGGCCGCACTATTCCCCGCCCACAGCGAAACTGGGCAGGCTATTGACCGGTTGATTAAAGTCGAAAGGAATGGACTCCACAGCCAAACCCATATTGCGCTGCACCACAAAATGTAAGTGCGGCCCCGTACTGTTGCCGGTATTACCCGAATTGGCTAAAAACATGCCCTGCTCAACACGCTGACCTTCTCGCACGCTGACAGAGCCTGTTTGCAAATGTAAGTAAACACCCATTGTGCCGTCATCATGCAAAATGCGCACAAAGTTACCAGCCGGATTATTCCCACGGCCGGTTTGTTGATTTTCAGTTTTCACCACAACACCCGCTCGCGCGGCGACAATCGGCGTGCCTTCTGGCATCGCAATATCCAGCGCATAACGGCTTTTAGGTGTGAAATGACTGTACTTGCCGTTCACGCCTTGAGTCAGACGAAACGGACCGCCACGCCAAGGTAAATCGTACTCGTTAGTGGTCGGTAGCAAGCGCGGATCACCTAAGGCATAACGCAGCTTAGGTTTATACCGCAAGGGCTGCTGAGGATCCTTAGGCGCTAACGTGATCAGCCTGATTGTACTGCGTGGCGGTAATACCCAGCGCACGGGTTGTTTAACACCGCCAGCTAAATTCGCCTGTTCTTCTAAAGCCAGCTCAATTTCCACCGGTGCATACAGATCGTTACGCACTAAAAGCGTTTCACCGGCAGCGTGTTTGCGGGTTTCCAGCTTAACCTCATGCTCGATCCGCTCAACCATACGGTCATTAAAGACAAACACCTGAGCGCCAGCTTTAGCTTTGTCGGTATAGGTCACCACACCATTTTCATCGGTGTATTTGTATACCGTCACAGCCAGCACCTGAACACTAAGCAGTGATAAACCCGCTGCAAGCAGACATTTTTTATACATCATTTATGCTCAAAAATTGACTTCAGCAGAAAACATAGCAGCACTTGCACTAGGATTCGAACACCATTAATCCAAGTTGTGATCGAGTTAGCCTCAAATCCATATTGCCATAGGCTTGGCCAAGAGCTGGGTCAATTAAGCACTGGGAGTAAAGTGTCTTTGTGTGGTGCCCCGCGCGATTAAACGCGATAAATAGTCCAGCTTTTTAGGGTCACTATCCACAAAGCGGCAGGTCACCTGCAACCACTCACTATCAGACCGAGCTTCTAAAGCACTGACGGCATGCACATAGGCATTTAAGCGGGCCACTTCAGCCTCTTCACCCTGCTCAAGATCAAGCACCGCGCTATCTAACACTTGCGGCAATGTTTCGCTACGTTTCACGACCAGTAGCGCATCTTTTAAGCTTAGCGCTTTAATGACGCAAGCAAACTCACCATTGGATAAACGCAAGCGTCCCTGCCCTTGACCACGCACACTGGCGCTCGATGGCGCAGCTGGTGCGGGAGGCACAGAAGGGGTGACTACAGGCTTTTTAGCAGGCACCGCCACAGTTGCAGTGCTAGTGCTAGCCGTTTTATTGCCCGTTAATACAGACAACGAATCAGTGGCAACACCGGGACTTAACATTTTTGCTGGAGCCGATGCGCTAAGAGCCGACAAACGACCGCTGCGGCTTAGCGCCTTGGTCACTTTGCTTGTGAGCTGCTCTTGAGTAAAAGGCTTGCCAATATAATCAGTGACACCTGATTGGATGGCTTGCACAACGTTGTCTTTATCACCGCGACTGGTCACCATAATAAAAGGGATGGCTTTAAACTCAGCCTGTTGTCGAAACCAAGTCAAAAGTTCTAAACCACTCATCTCGGGCATTTCCCAGTCACACAAAACCAAATCAAACATCTGTGAACTGAGCATTTGCTGAGCTTTGCGGCCATTCACCGCTTCCTCAATACAGATACCCGGAAAATAGGTACGCAGCCCTTTCTTGATTAAATCTCGAATAAATGAGGCATCATCAACAACTAAGACACTGACTTTACTCATTGACACCCCCTTGTTACGCGAATCATCTTGCGCTGGCTGGACAACCTACAACCCAACGCAAGAGTTGGCTAAATAGCAGTCTGACTTAAGCTTGAGCTGTACCGCTGGCTTGCATACGCTGTAGCTCTTGCGCATACAGCGCATCAAAGTTGACTGGCGCCAGCATCAGCGCAGGGAAAGAACCGCGCACCACCAAGCTATCCAGTGTTTCACGTGCATAAGGAAATAAAATGCTTGGGCAGAAAGCACCCAGTGCATGGCCTTGCGACGCGGCATCTAAACCCTGAATCAAGAAAATACCAGCCTGTTGAACTTCAGCAATAAAAGCAACGTCCTCACCGGTTTTAACTGTCACAGTAATCGTTAAAACAACCTCATAAAAATCACCCTCTAAGCTACGCTGACGGGTGTTCAGGTCCATTTCAACATTAGGGCTCCAGTCTTCACGAAAAATCTCTGGGCTTTTCGGTGCTTCGAAAGATAAATCTTTGACATAAATACGCTGCAGCGAAAACTGTGAGGTGACTTCTTCTTGTGCGGCCACATTATTGTTTTGTTCGGTCATGTTTTTGTTACCCCTTAACCCTAAATATATAAATTAAAGACTTGTTGCTAGGCTCGCGTCTCTTGTACAAGCACACAATCTGCTTGTCTAGTTCGATGAGTCAGCCAATAGAGCATCCAGCTTACCTGCTCGCTCCAGCGCAAATAACTCATCGCAGCCGCCAACATGCAGCTCATTAATCCAAATTTGCGGCACTGAAGTACGCTTGGCTTTTTCTGCCATTTTGGCGCGTACCTCAGGTTTTCCATCGACACAGATTTCCTCAAAAGCAACACCTTTGTTGCTCAGCAAGGTTTTGGCCCGCACACAAAAAGGGCACCAGTCGCTGGAATAAATAATTACGTGAGCCATATTATTTCACCACAGGTAGATTCTCGCTGCGCCAACTTGTAATGCCACCGGATAAACGCGCCGCATTAAAGCCTGCTTTTTTCAATTCAGCGCAGGCACCGCCAGCATGTACACCTGAAGCACAGACCACAATAATAGTTTTATCTTTATGCTTTTCAAGCTCCGCCATACGGGTTTTCAGCTGATCACTGCTGATGTTTTCAGAGCCAACAATATGCCCGCTCTGAAATTCTTTTTTCGGACGTATATCAAGAATAAAGGCTTCATCGCGATTCACCATAGCGGTCAGCTCACGCGTGCTGAGATTACGTCCAGAACTGCGTGCCTGCTGTAAGATCAGCAACACCAGGATAATTAAAAATGACCCACTGAGCATGTAATGCACAGTAATAAACTCAAGGAATTTGGCAAGCATAGTTGATACCCAAAACGTTATAATCAGCAAAGTATACACAGACCTGCGCATTCTCTGAACTACTAACAATGACGCGCAGAGCACATCGGGCTAAACTTAGCCTATCTTCCGTCATTAAATTGCGAGTTTATTCTTATGGATGCCACGCCTAAACCTCTGGTTTTAGTTATTCTCGATGGTTTTGGTCATAGCGATAGCCCTGACTACAACGCCATTTACAGTGCCAACACTCCCGTTTACGATCAACTGCGCGCGCAGTACCCTAACGGCCTTATCTCTGGCAGCGGTATGGATGTAGGTTTGCCTGATGGACAAATGGGCAACTCAGAAGTGGGCCATATGAACCTCGGCGCAGGACGGGTGGTTTATCAAGACTTCACCCGAGTGACTAAAGCCATTCAAGACGGTGACTTTTTCACCAACCCCGCCTTAACTGGCGCTGTTGATCAAGCGGCAAGCGCTGGTAAAGCCGTGCATATTTTAGGTTTACTCTCGGAAGGTGGCGTACACAGCCATCAAGATCATATTATCGCGATGCTTGAATTGGCGGCACAACGTGGCGCTGAGCACATTTATTTACATGCTTTTTTAGATGGTCGCGACACCCCGCCACGTAGCGCGCAACCGTCCATTGATGCCATTGAGGCCGCCTGCGCCAAACTGGGCAAAGGCCGTATTGCCAGTGTTATTGGCCGCTACTATGCCATGGACCGTGACAACCGCTGGGATCGAGTTGAAAAAGCGTGGCAATTAATTATTGATGGCCAAGCCACTTTCCATGCCCATACTGCCAGCGCTGCATTAGCTGCAGCCTACGCTCGTGATGAGTCAGATGAGTTTGTACAAGCCACCAGTATCGGTGAGCCAGTTTCTATTGCCGATGGCGATAGCGTTATTTTTATGAACTTCCGCGCTGACCGCGCACGCGAATTAAGCCACGCTTTCTTAGATCAAAACTTCTCTGGCTTTAACCGTCAGCGTTTGCCACAACTGAGCCAGTTTGTGATGTTGACCCAATATGCTGCTAATTTGGATGCGCCTTGCGCCTTTGCTCCAACAGCTTTAGTTAATGTGCTGGGTGAGTACCTCGCCGATCAAGGCAAGACACAGCTGCGTATTGCAGAAACAGAAAAATATGCCCATGTCACTTTCTTCTTTTCAGGCGGCCGCGAAGAGCCTTTTGTAGGAGAGGAGCGCATCTTAATTCCTTCACCCAATGTTGCGACCTATGATCTGCAGCCACAAATGAGTGCGCCCGAAGTCACCGACCGCATTGTCGAAGCCATCGAACAACAAAAGTACGATGTTATTGTAGTGAACTACGCTAACGGCGATATGGTGGGTCATACCGGCGTATTCTCAGCAGCGGTACAAGCGGTCGAATGCCTAGATAACTGCTTAGGACGCATTGTTAGCGCCCTAGATAAAGTTGGCGGTGAAGCGCTGATTACCGCGGATCATGGCAACGTTGAACAAATGGAAGATGAAAGCACAGGGCAAGCACACACCGCACACACCTGTGAACCCGTACCTTTCATTTACGTGGGTAAACGCCCGGCTAGCATTCGCGCCAATGGTGTCTTAGCCGATGTTGCACCCACCATGCTGACCCTGATGGGCTTGCCTATTCCTAAAGAAATGACCGGACGCACGATCGTTGAGCTCAAGTAACAGCTCACTGTGCTGCAGGGCTGCCAAATTCAGCGCCCTGCAGTGCTTTAATCCTATTTAGTATGCTGCTAGCCGCAATATTATTAGGCATAATCAAATCTTTGTATTGCTCAGGTTAACCTACGCCATGCTACGCACATTTCTCTTTATTTTACTCAGCTGTGTATTTACTGCTGCCGTGGCAAATGATCAACGCACGCAAACCAAACAAGAAATAGCCAAAGCGGCACAAGATATTGCCGAGCTCAAAAAGCAATTAAATAAAATCCAGCAAGAAAAATCGACAGCGGAACAAGCGCTGAAAAAAACCGAAACCGAAATTGGCGAGCTGGAAAAGCAAGTCCAAGAATTAAGTAATCAAGAAAAAAAAACTGAACAAGAACTGAAAGCACTCGATCAGCAGAAAAAAAAACTGCAAAGCTCACGCATTGAGCAGCAAAAACTGATTGCGATCCAAGCTCGCGCCGCCTATCAGTCCGGCAGGCAAGAGCCGTTGCGCTTACTGCTCAATCAACAGCAGCCAGAAAAATTCTCACGCAACCTCACGTACTATCAATACATCGGCCAAGCACGTCAGCAGCAAATTAATACCTTTAACGAAACCCTACGCCAGATCAATAATGTTTCTACCCAAATCAGCGAACAGCAACAACAGTTGGCCGAACAACAGGCCAGCCTACTCAGCAAGCAAGAGTCACTCAAAACCCTGCGCAAACAACGCCAGCAAAAAGTAGCAGTACTGAGCCAGCAGCAACGCAAAGAAAATCAGTCGCTCAAGAATCGCCAAGCCGACCAAGCTGAGCTCACTAAAGTGCTGCAAACCATCGAAGCCACCTTGGCGCGTCAAGCTCAAGAAGCACGTGAAGCTGAACGTAAACGCCAACAACGTTTAGCCGAGCAACAGCGCCAAGAAGCACAACAGATGCTCGGCAGCAGCCCCGTCACAACGCCCAGCAAGCAACCGCACAGTCCGATGGTATCAACCGCAGTCACCCATCAAGGCGGGTCATTTGCCAGTGTGCGCGGCAAGTTACCTTGGCCTGTCAATGGTCGTCTAATTGCGCGTTTCGGCAGCGCGCGCGGCGACACTCGCAGCAAATGGGATGGTGTTTTAATTAGCTCACAACCTGGCACACAAGTACGCGCAATCCATTCAGGTCGTGTAGTATTTGCAGACTGGCTACGCGGCGCAGGGCTGCTGGTCATTGTTGATCATGGTGATGGTTACCTGAGCTTATACGGGCATAATCAAAGCTTATTAAGTAGCCCTGGCGATATGGTGCAGACCGGCCAAGTTATTTCAACGGTCGGCAACACCGGCGGACAGGATCAAACCGCACTGTATTTTGCTATACGCCAAAAAGGAAAGCCTGCCGATCCAACACAATGGTGCCGCACACAAGGCTAGTTGGAATGCCACAATTCTCTAGGAGTAACATCATGCCCTTTACTAAAACACGTTTAGCCTCAGCGTTATTAAGTTCTTTGCTGTTGTTGGGCTTGATCAATACAGGCGTCAACGCGGCACCCAGCCCAACCGTAGTGGACACAACGCCAACCGAAACGTTGCCGTTAAACGATCTACGCACCTTTGCTGAGGTGTTAGAGCGCATTAAAACCGCTTACGTCGAACCCATCGACGATAAAACTTTATTTGAAAATGCTATTAAAGGCATGCTCAGCAACTTAGACCCGCACTCCAGTTATTTAGAACCTGACGCTTTTCGTGAGTTGCAAGAAAGCACCAGCGGTGAGTTTGGCGGGCTAGGCATTGAAGTCGGTTTAGAAGACGGCATACTCCAAGTGATTGCGCCCATTGACGACTCACCTGCAGCGGCTGCGGGTCTTGAAGCACAAGACTTAATTATCAAAATCGATGATCAACCCACTAAGGGTTTATCTTTGATGGAAGCGGTAGAGAAGATGCGCGGCAAGCCTGGCACCAGCATTCGCTTAACGATTGTCCGCGATGCTCGCAAACCTTTTGAGGTCAATCTGAAACGCGCCATCATTAAAAGTCGCAGTGTAAAAAGTCAGCTTTTAGAAGATGGCTACGGCTTTATTCGCATCAGTCAGTTTCAAGTCAATAGCGGTGCCGAAGTCGCTAAAGCCTTGGCCAGCTTGAAAAAAGACAATAAAGGTCAGCCTTTAAAAGGCTTGGTTATGGATTTACGTAACAACCCAGGCGGTGTATTGCAAGCCGCAGTAGAGGTCACTGACCATTTTCTCAGCTCTGGCTTAATTGTTTATACCAAAGGCCGTTTAGCCAATGCCGAGTTACGCTTCTCTGCCACAGCAGCAAATGCCAGTGCAGGCGTGCCTATGGTGGTCTTAATTAATGGCGGCAGCGCCTCGGCTTCGGAAATTGTCGCTGGCGCCTTACAAGATCATCAACGCGCCGTAATCATGGGCACCGACAGCTTCGGCAAAGGCTCAGTTCAAACAGTACTACCACTCAATAATGATCGCGCGCTTAAACTCACCACGGCACTGTATTACACACCTAAGGGTCGCTCAATCCAAGCGCAAGGCATTGTTCCTGATATTACCGTTGAGCGCGCAAAAATCAGCCAAGAAGACGGCGTCATTGGAGTTAAAGAGGCCGATCTTGCTGGTCATTTAGGTAACGGCAATGCCGCTGCAGACAAACCGAGCAAAACCAATAAAAACGCCACGCCACGTTTGCAAGATGAAGACTATCAGGTCAATCAAGCCATGAATTTGCTTAAAGGCATAAATGTACTGCGCAGCACCAAAACACCTTAAGCCGCTCGACTCAGCAGCGGTATCTACACATGGCCATACCGCTGCTGCAGATTGACACCTACTGATTAAAACAGCACCCCATTTCACCCTGTTGATAAGCCCACTGAGGGGTTTCATGCAACATCAACAGGGATTGCTTATCTTGCCACGGGCTGGGTTAGCAGGCGTATTTTGTAATGTTTGCTGCAGTCGCACAGTGAGCTAGAGAGAGCCGACAAAGCCGCCCACACAGCGCCGTCTCAAGAGCTAAAAGCTATCGCCCCTCACACCCAGCCTAATTATTTACTTTCACGCACCACAATACCTTGGCTGGCTAAAAATGCTTTAGCTTCAGGGATGGTGTATTCGCCAAAATGAAAAATACTGGCGGCCAATACTGCATCCGCCTTACCGAGCAAAATACCATCGGCTAAGTGTTGTAAGTTACCTACACCACCGGAGGCAATCACTGGAATACCGACCGCTTCACTCACCGCACGGGTGACACCTAAGTCAAAGCCATTCTTCATGCCGTCCTGATCCATACTGGTCAGCAAGATCTCACCAGCACCGTAGCTTTCCATTTTCTTCGCCCACTCAACCGCATCAATGCCAGTAGGCTTGCGGCCGCCATGGGTAAAAATCTCCCAGCGTGGTGGCTCGCCAACTGCTGATACTTGCTTGGCATCAATCGCCACAACAATGGATTGCGAACCGAAGTGCTCGGCTGCCTCACGCACAAACTCAGGTGTAAATACTGCCGCTGAGTTAATCGAAACCTTATCCGCACCCGCATTCAGTAAGTTGCGAATATCATTCACAGTGCGCACACCACCGCCCACAGTCAATGGAATAAAGACTTGGCTGGCCATTCGCTCAACCGTTTTCAACATGGTGTCACGGCCTTCAATCGTCGCCGTAATATCAAGAAAGGTGATTTCATCAGCGCCTTGCTCGTTATAACGGCGAGCAATTTCTACCGGATCGCCAGCATCACGAATATTCTCAAATTTTACGCCTTTTACCACGCGGCCATTTTCAACATCAAGGCAAGGAATGATACGTTTCGCGAGCGTCATGCGGCTCTCCACAGAGTCAATAAAATAAATATTTTGCATTAAAAACCAATGCAAACCACAGCGCAATCATACAAATCCCAATGTCGACCCTAAAGGGGCGACCTACAGCAGCAATCACATGCGCAGCCAAGCTAAACCGCCCACGCTAAACCCTGTAGGTCGTCCATTTATGGGCGACAAGCGCAATTTTGCAAATCCCAGCATCGGCCCTAAAGGGCCGACCTACATGAGTGACAGAATTACTTAAAGCTGTCGCACAAAGCTTGCGCTTCGGCAATATCCAGCGTGCCTTCATAGATCGCACGGCCAGTAATAGCACCAACAATGCCCGGCGCACGTGCATTTAATAACGATTGCACATCACCCAAATTATGAATACCGCCTGAAGCAATGACCGGAATGCTAGTCGCACGTGCTAATGCTGCTGTCGCCTCAACGTTACAACCTTGCATCATGCCGTCTTTGGCAATATCGGTATAAACAATCGCGGACACCCCATCGGCTTCAAAGCGCTTAGCTAAATCAGTCACTTGCAGCTCGCTGATTTGCGCCCAGCCATCGGTGGCGACAAAACCATTCATCGCATCTAAGCCAACAATGACTTTACCTGGAAAAGCTTTACAAGCTTCGGCGACGAACTCAGGCTCTTTCACCGCTTTGGTGCCGATAATCACATAGCTAACGCCAGCACGCACATAATGCTCGATGGTCTCAAGATTGCGAATACCGCCGCCAATCTGAATCGGCAGATCGGGGTAACGCGCAGCAATGGCTTTAACAACTTCGCCATTCACCGGCTCGCCAGCAAAGGCACCATTGAGGTCAACTAAGTGCAAGCGACGGCAACCCGCCTCTACCCACTTCGCGGCCATTTCCACTGGATCATTTGAAAAAACAGTAGAATCTTCCATACGTCCTTGGCGCAGTCGTACACAAGCACCATCTTTTAAATCAATCGCGGGAATAATCAGCATTAAATCAGCCTGCCTAAAAGTTAAGTCAATCGATTAACTCAGAATCCGACGCTACCAGCGCCCGTCCCAAGCTACAAAGTTCTGTAACAATTGTAAGCCATGGGTATGGCTTTTTTCTGGATGAAACTGCACAGCAAAGCGTGCACCATCCGCTAAAGCTGCCGCAAACTCAACAGCATACTGAGTGCGACCGGCCACGTGCCGCGGGTTGTCTGCGGCAACATAATAACTGTGCACAAAGTAAAATCGCGATAGATCTGGAATGTTATGCCACAACGGATGCGGCAAGCATTGCGCAACGGTATTCCACCCCATATGTGGCACTTTTAAGCGTTGCTCGCCTTCGTACAGGTCGGCACCGAAAGCACGCACACGCCCAGGAAACAGGCCTAAACAATCTACACCGCCATTTTCCTCGCTGCTATCAAGTAACGCTTGCATGCCCACGCAAATACCTAGAAAAGGTCGGTCACTGCTCACTTCTCGAATGACATCGAGCAATTGATGCTCCTGCATCTGCGCCATGCAATCACGTATTGCACCCACTCCCGGCAGTACCACACGATCAGCATCACGGATCACTTGCGGGTCGCTAGTAATTTGCACGCGGGCAGAACCCACGTGCTCCAGTGCTTTACCGACTGAATGTAAATTACCCATCCCGTAATCAATTACGGCGACGGTTTGCATCACAGGCTACCCTTAGTAGATGGCATACGACCTTCCATACGTGGATCAATTTCTACGGCCATGCGTAAAGCACGACCAAAAGCCTTAAACACTGTCTCAATCTGGTGGTGAGTATTGGTGCCACGTAGATTATCAATATGCAAAGTGACCTGAGCGTGGTTAACAAAGCCTTGGAAAAACTCTTGAAACAAATCCACATCAAAGCCGCCCACGAGCGCGCGGGTAAAAGGCACATGCATCTGCAAACCCGGACGCCCAGAGAAATCTAAGGCCACACGAGAAAGCGCTTCATCCATAGGCACATAGGAGTGACCGTAGCGGCGCAAACCGCGCTTATCACCCACAGCTTTAGCAAAGGCTTGGCCAAGAGTGATACCTACATCTTCAACAGTATGGTGATCATCAATGTGCAAATCGCCTGTGCATTCGACATCCAAATCGATCAAACCATGGCGCGCCACTTGATCCAGCATGTGTTCCAAAAAAGGCACACCAATTGCAAAACGACCCTCGCCAGTGCCATCTAAATTGATTGTGGCCTTAACTTGAGTCTCAAGTGTATTACGTTCAACAGACACCTTACGTTCGGTCATGATTTGCTCCACCGCTAAAAGCCGCATAATACGGCCGAGTTATCTCATAAGTGAGTCATTATAGGCTTGCAACAGCGATGACCGCTACCGATAGACGTTCTTGGGCTGTACACTAACCGATCTATTTAGGAGTTTTGTAATGCCTGTTTACTTTGAAAGTGCCGAACATCCCAGTGCGCAAGACCTTGCCGACCTTGAAAAAATCTATGCTGATGCACCGCAGTGGTTACTGGCGCCTTATGCCAATGCGGCAGCTTTGATTGAACACGGTCTGGCCCATAACACTTTAGTTACAGCACGTTTTAATAGCCGTCTACTGGGTGCGGCGCTACTGAATAAGCACGCTGACACTTGGACGCTTTCGCATTTATGTGTGCGCGCTTTAACCCGCAAGCGCGGCGTGGCGCGGCGCGTTCTAGAAGAAGCTTTACGCTTGGCACACGAGGCACAGGCCTCACTGCACGTCGCCATTCCTAAAGACCAAACAGAACTACTCCAACTGGCAACAAATAAATCGCTCTCAATTGTTAGCATAGATTGAACTCTCAGATCACTCTGCTTTCAATCGTCTGCTGAACTACACTGTAAGCAATGCAATTAACTTAAAAAGGAAACAGCCCGTGAAATCTTTTAGCAAGCTTATCGGTCTGCTACTGCTTGGCGTGCTACTGATTGTCGTAGCCGCAGGATTTGCTCTGACCCACTTCTTTGATCCCAACGACTACAAAGACGAAATTCGCCAGCTCGCACGCAAGCATGCCAATCTTGAACTGGAGCTTAACGGCGATATTGGCTGGAGCCTATTCCCTTGGCTGGGCATTGAAATCACCGATGCCAAAGTCGCCAGCGCTGAAATGCCCGATGATCCTTTTGCCGATCTACGCTTGCTGGGCTTATCCGTACAAGTAATGCCTTTGCTGCGCAAAGAAATTCAAATGAGCGATATCCGCATTGATGGTTTAAATCTAAATTTACATCGCAATGCGCAAGGCCAAGGCAACTGGGAGCATATTGGCCAGCCACGTGCAGAAGAACCCAAAACAGCGCCAACAAGCCAGCAAAACGACGCCACTGTTAGTACAGCGCCCAGTACGGCTGAGCGACCTGCACCGCGCACTACGCCGCTCAAACTGGATATCAACAGTCTAATTATCAATGGCGCACGCATTGATTTTCACGATGAACAAAGCGGCCAACAATTTAACCTAGAAAGCGTACAACTCACGACCGGTGCCATTCGCGATGCGCAGCCTATCGCTTTGAAATTTTCCGGTTTTTTTGGCAATGCTAAACCTTTGCTGCGCGCACGGATTGAGCTGACCACTAAGGCCAGTATTGATCAAGTGTTACAACGCATCATACTGGATGATCTAAAACTCTCAGGCGAGGTAGCTGGCGAGCCGCTACAGGGCAAAACCGCCAACTTCACTGCGCGCGGTAACTTGCTGTATGACCAAAGCGCGCACGTGGCGCACTGGGATAACCTTAAACTGTCAATTAACCAACTCAAAGCTTTGGGTGAACTACAGGCAACAGAGCTTGATAAACAAGCAAAATTCAAGGGCGCACTGTCCATTGCCGCCGTTAACTTGCAAGAGTTCCTAAGCGGAATTGGCATCAGCTTGCCAGACATGGCGGATAAAAAAGCCTTAAGCCACTTTGAACTCAGCACCCTGTTTCAAGGCACCAGCAACAGTGTCTTATTAAACGATATAGCGCTCAGCATCGACCAAACCCAGTTAACCGGCAGCGTCGGTATCAAAGACCTCGCACAGAACAGGCTCTATGCACAACTACGCGGTGACCAGCTGGATGCAGACCGTTACTTGCCGGTGCTTAAAGAAAACGCGCCAACTGAGCGTCAGGCTGAAGTGAAAAAGCAAACAAGCGAAGCCGGTACTAGCGGCACTACTGCGCTACCCAGCAGCCCCTCTAAGTCAGCTTGGAGCACAGAGCCGATACTGCCCGTTGAGCAAATACGCAAAATAAATGCAGAGATTGATCTCACCTTTAATGAACTGCAGCTGCGCAAGTTTCCAATCTCACAGGCGCAGCTTAAGTTGCTCGCCAAACAGGGTGTAATCACTTTAAACACGCTGCAAGGCAGCCTCTTTAACGGCGATTTTCAAACCAGTGCTCGCCTGGACGCAGCTGCACCACAGCCACTGTTAACGCTCAAGCTCAGCACCCATAACATTCCTATCGACAAGGTGATGCAAACCTTGGAGCAGGACGTCACAGTCACCGGGCTACTCGACAGCACAGCAGAGCTGCGCAGCAGCGGCAATAGCGAACAAGCTTGGGTTGATCATTTAAATGGCACTTTAGACTTTGCTTTGCACAAAGGCATGCTGCTCGATGCCAACCTTGAGCGCCAACTCTGTATTGGTATTGCTACGTTAAACCGCAAAAAACTAGGCCCCAATAGCGGCAACAAAGACACACCATTTAACGATTTGCGCGGCACCCTGAATATTCGTAATGGTATTGCTCACAACCCAGACTTACATGTGGCTATTCCCGGCTTATCGGTTAAAGGCCAAGGCAATCTCAACCTGAGCGTGCTCAGCCTTGATTATCGTTTAGGCATGATTATCCAAGGTGATACCCACCCAATGCCGGATCCTGCCTGCCAAGTGAACAAGCGCTATGTTGGTCTTGAATGGCCAATACGCTGCCGCGGCCCACTCGAGCTTGGGGCAAAAGCTTGCCGCATTGATCAAGACGGCTTAGGTAAAATTGCTGCCACTCTAGCGGGTGAAAAAATCAATGAAAAGATTAATGAAAAACTCGGTGATAAAGTCAGCCCTGAATTAAAAGATGCGCTGAAAGGTTTATTTAAGCGATGAGTCCAGAAGCATTTGGCTCGGCGGTGGTTGCTTGGTATGCCCAACATGGGCGTAAAGACTTACCCTGGCAGCAAGATACCTCGCCTTATCGCGTCTGGGTTTCAGAGATTATGTTGCAGCAAACTCAGGTCAGCACCGTGCTGGACTATTTTGCGCGCTTTATGCATGCCTTACCTAACGTGCAAGCGCTCGCCGCAGCACCGCTGGATGAGGTGCTGCATCTCTGGACTGGCTTAGGCTATTACACGCGCGCCCGCAACTTGCACAAAACAGCTCAGTTGATCTGCACAACCTATGCCGGCGAGTTTCCACGTAGCGCTGAAATTTTAGCCAGTTTACCGGGTATCGGCCCTTCCACGGCAGGCGCAATTGCCAGTTTAAGCATGGGGCTACGCGCGCCGATTTTAGATGGCAATGTAAAACGGGTGTTAGCGCGTTATAGTGCAGAAACCAGCTATCCAGGCGCCAGCCAAGCCACTAAACGCCTTTGGCAGCTTGCTGAGCAGTTGACCCCGCAACACAATGTCGCCCATTACACCCAAGCCATGATGGATTTAGGCGCCACTCTCTGCACGCGCAAGCAACCCAATTGCACAGACTGCCCAGTGCAAAGCGGCTGTTTGGCTTTTGCTAACGGCCAGCAGCATGTGCTGCCGGTACCACGCCCCCGCAAGGAGCTGCCTGTAAGGCGCGTAGCCATGTTGCTGCTTGCCAACCAAGACAATGCCATCCTTTTATCGCAGCGCCCCAGTGAAGGGCTCTGGGGTGGCTTATGGAGCCTTCCTGAACTCAACGACATCCATTCACTCGCTCCGCTCTTGCAGCGCTATCAATTGAACAGCCAACAGCAACAGCGCTTAACACCCCTGCGCCACACCTTTAGCCACTTCCACTTAGATATCGAGCCCTGGCTGATACGCGTACAAGGCGCACCCGCGTTTGGCGTAGCAGAAAGCAATACGCTCTGGTATAACCTTCTCAACCCTCCGCGCCTAGGTTTAGCAGCGCCCGTCAAAGAGCTGCTTCAACGCGCATTTATGCAGTTGCAACAGGAGATTTAAGATGACTCGTATGGTTATGTGCCGTAAACATCAGCAAGAACTCGCTGGTTTAGCGCGCCCGCCTTTTCCTGGCAGTAAAGGTGAAGACATCTATAACAATATTTCACAGCAAGCTTGGGACGAATGGCAAACCCATCAGACCATGCTAATTAATGAACGCCATCTGAATATGATGAACGCCGATGACCGTAAATTTATCATGACTGAAATGGATAAATTCTTTGCTGGTGAAGAGTTTGCCAAGGCCGAAGGCTATGTTCCGCCGAGCCAATAAAAAACTATTTTTAACAATATGCTTGACAGGGTGCATTTAAATCTATTTAATTACGCCCCGTTGAGCCCGGATAGCTCAGTCGGTAGAGCAGGGGATTGAAAATCCCCGTGTCGGCGGTTCGATTCCGTCTCCGGGCACCATATCTAAGAAACTCATCCAATTTGGATGAGTTTTTTTTTGCTCAAATTTTATACTGATAATAATCAGAAAATTATCTTATTTTTCCTATGGATTTTCTTTAAACGCCTTACTTGGCACTAAATCAGTATACAATGTGAACAACATCCCATTTTGAGCTTTCGGAACCCATGAAGCTTAAGCGAGCCCTATTAAAATATTTTTCAATTTACGCACTGCTTACTCTAGGCTGGTTGCTGGCCAACTATATTTTGCAAACGGCCTCAGCGCCTAAATCACAAGCCACGACCTCGGCGTTGTTTATCCATATTTTAATCTTTGCTGCGCTATCAACACTGTATTGGCTTCTGGCCTTACGCCAATACGACAAACAAAAAAATCTGCAACAAGCCGATGCGCAAATCAGCCTAGAGCGCCTGAAACTGGCTCTTGATGCAGGTCAAAAAGGCTTATGGGATTGGAGTCTTAACGAGCAACAAGACGTTTTTTTCTCCAGCACCTACTGCGACATCTTAGGTTTCACTCAGCAAGAGTTCGGCAACAATCAACAGGCTTGGCAAAACCGCCTATTACCGGAAGAGCGCGAACGCATTTATCGCAATGTCACCCGTTTTATTGCTGAAGGTGATGGCAATTACGATAGCACCTACCGCATGCTGCACAAAGATAACAGTCCCCGCTGGATTCGTTCCCATGGTCGCCTGATCAAAAACGCACAAGGTGTGCCCGTGCGTTTTATTGGGATCGCTCAAGACATCACCGCACAGCGCGGCACTGAAGAGCAGTTACAACAAGCCAATGCCGTTTTTGAAAGTACCCATGAAGGCGTACTGATTACCGACCACACCAATACCATTGTGCATATCAACCCTGCATTCAGTAAGATCACCGGCTACAGTCCGGAAGAGGTCCTTGGGCAAACACCACGTATGTTTAAGTCGGGTCGCCACAGCCCTGAGTTTTATCAATCACTGTGGAGCGCATTAGAAAAAAACGGTCAATGGAGTGGGGAGATTTGGAACCGCCGCAAAACTGGGGAAGTCTTGCCGCAGTACCAAACAATTCGCTTAATTCGTGATGAAAACGGCTTTGTCGCTTACAACGTTGCCGTGTTCTCAGATATCTCCACCCTCAAAGATTCACAATCTGAACTGAGTTATTTAGCACATTACGACCAACTCACGGGGCTCACTAACCGCTCGCAGCTCTATGAGCGGTTAAAAACATCTTTGCGCACCTCAATTGAGCAAGAAAAAGACAGCACCGTTTTTCTAATCGACTTAGATCACTTTAAAAACATCAATGAAAGTCTGGGCCATAGTTTAGGTGATCAATTACTCCAAGCTGTCGCCCAGCGCATGGCTAAGATTCTTAAAAATCAGAGCACAACTTTAGCGCGCACCGGTGCTGACGAATTCGTTGTTATTTGTGAATCGATCAACACACCAGAAAAAGCCGCGGCCATGGCTCACTACATTATCCAAGAAACTAAACAACCTTTTACCATCAACAATAACCAGCTCTTTATTAGTGCGAGCATTGGTATCTGCATGTATCCAAGAGCCGGCAGCACTGCTGAAGAAGTGATGCGCAATGCCGACTCAGCTCTAAGCAAAGCCAAAGCCAGCGGACGCGAAACCTTTGCCTTTTACTCAAGCGAACTCACGGCGCAAGCACTGCAACGCCTGCGCATTGCCAGTGAGTTACGCCAAGCTTTAGACGACAATGCCTTAGAGCTTTATTATCAGCCCGTCTATACCATGGAAGCGCATAAGCTGGTCGGCGGTGAGGCGTTAGTGCGTTGGAATCATCCAGAACGCGGTCTAATACCGCCCAATGACTTTATTCCTATTGCCGAAGAAAACGGCTTGATTATGCGTATTGATGAGTGGGTATTGCGCCAGGCTTGCATGCAAATACAGACCTGGCAGGAACAGGACTTACCGCTGGACTTTATTGCCGTGAATATTTCGAGCCGCTCACTCTCGAACCCAAACCTGCCTCACACCGTAGCCCAGGTGCTGCAGGATACCGGCATTAATCCACAACACTTAGAACTCGAAGTCACCGAAAGCGCGGTGATGGATGACCCTGATAGCGCTGATAAAACGCTTAAAGATTTACGCAAATTAGGTATACGTTTAGCCATTGACGACTTTGGTACCGGTTACTCATCTTTAGCACGCTTAAAATCATTACCGGTTCATAAGCTTAAAATCGATCAAAGCTTTATCAACAACTTACCCAGCGATATTGAAGATATTGCCATTGTTCGGGCGATTTTAGCACTGGGCAGCAGCATCGGCCTTGAGGTGCAAGCGGAAGGCATTGAAACCGCGGAGCAGATGCGCTTTCTACAGCTACAAAACTGCGCACTCGGTCAGGGTTACTGGTTTGGTCGCCCCATGCCTACAGAGGCTTTCACCCAACTGCTGAGCGATAGCCTAACCGTTAAAGCTTAGTCTGCAAAAAACTCTATGCTGAGCTTAAACAGTTGCAAGGCTGAGAAAAAACAACATAAAGAACGGCGCTGCAACAGTCAGAACTAAACCACTGATAATTGCCGTTGGTACATATTCATAATTACAAGCTTTGCGCACAAAAGGCAGCGTGGTATCCATGGCCGTCGCCGCGCAGACGCCCACACTGCTGTTGGCATAATTACGCCCTAAAATAAAGACTACGCTCAACCCAATCAGCTCACGCATTAGATCGTTAAGCAAGGCAACACTGCCGTAGGCATCACCTAAATACTGCCCAGCTAAGGCGCCTGATAAACTAAACCAGCCAAAGCCCGTACTCAGTGCTAAAGCTACAGCCAGCTTCTCACCCGTTAGCACGCTGATGAACACCCCTGCCACCATTGAGCCGACCATCACCAATAAAGGAATCAATAAGACCCGCGGTGCCAGCCATGAGCGGCTAATGGACACTTGCGCCAAATCCATACCAATCAGCAATAGCAGCACATACAGCCAATAAGAAATATTGAAAGCCACTTCGCCCAATTGATTCTCATGCCAGTGCAGTCGATAGAAAAAAGCCCCCAGCAACACTAAGCTAAAAGCGATTAAACACTCTTTGATCGGGTGCCAAAGTGCAGCCCATGAATTAGGCTCATTATCACTGGCAACAGGTTTGCGGTTAAACGGCATAATCAGGACAAAAACCACAGCACTAATAGTGACAGCATAGAGGGAGGCATGTTTAAGAATGCTCAGTCCTGCAGCCAAAGAGCTAAAGGCTTCGCCAGACTCAAGACCAATCACAAAAAGAATAATCCACACCACAGGCGTGATGCCTTTAACTGCCTTATGCACAATAAAGGGATTCAACACTTTGCCTACAGCATAACCGCCCACTAAAAACAGCAAAATAGGCAACACAGAGGATAAAATATTATGCAAAACAGCAGACACAAACGGCCCCTTAGGGATCAAGATAGGAAAAATTACGCGCTAGTTTAGTGCATTCCCCTGCAAAAGGGCCTATCAGGCGCAGTTATTTATTGAGGGTTAGCCTGCTACAGCCCTTAACTTAAATGCATTGCTAGCCCCCATTAACCTATAGATAGCGAAGCACTGACTCGTTTATGCTAAGCCTCATTCACCCCATTCAAGCCGAGTTGCGATGAATCAAACTGCACGCAATGCTCTGTTACTCATGCTTGGCAGTTCAATTGTACTGGCCCTGTCATTGGGTATCCGCCATGCCTTTGGTCTGTTTTTACAACCCATGACGCATGAGTTTGGCTGGGGGCGCGAAATTTTCGCCTTTGCGATTGCCGTGCAAAACTTAATCTGGGGCGTTGTACAGCCCTTTGTCGGTGCTTTTGCTGATCGCTACGGGGTTAAGCGAACAGTATTTCTAAGCGCCATAGCCTACGCCTTAGGTTTGTTGTTGATGGCCCATGCCAATACGCCTACCGCGCTCTTCTTAAGCACAGGCCTGTTGATTGGTTTGGGCTTATCAGGAACGTCTTTTGCAGTTTTACTCTCGGCCGTGGGTCGCTCAGTTGCACCTGAAAAGCGCAGCATGGCCATGGGTATCGCCAGTGCCGCCGGTTCTTTTGGTCAATTTGTGATGCTACCGGGCACTTTAAGCTTATTGGAATTATTTGGCTGGTCAACGGCTTTATTAGTCTGCGCCGCACTGATTGTCTTATTACTGCCTTTATCGTGCATGCTGAACGAGAATCTCAGCAACCTTGTTGAAGATAGCGCCAAGCTGCCATTGAGCAGCGTATTAAAGCAGGTCGCCGCTCATCATGATTTTTGGTTACTGTCTTTAGGTTTTTTTGTGTGCGGCTTCCAAGTGGTCTTTATTGGTATCCATATCCCAGCTTACTTACTGGACCGGCAACTGCCAGCCCAAGCTGGCACCATGGTTTTAGCCTTAGTGGGCCTGTTTAATATTGCCGGTACGTGGATCGCCGGCTGGCTGGGTGGGCGTTATGCAAAACCGCACTTACTAGCGGCTTTATACTTTTTACGCGCTATTGTTATTACTCTATTCTTTTATTTACCACTGAGTACCTTCTCCGCCTATGCCTTTGCAGTGGCGATGGGCTTACTCTGGTTATCCACAGTACCACTGACCAATGGCACCATCGCGACTCTGTTTGGTGTTAAGCATTTATCTATGCTGGCTGGAATAGTATTTTTATTCCATCAGCTGGGCTCATTTTTAGGTGGCTGGCTGGGCGGTTTGGTCTATGATCAAACCGGTAGTTACTCGCTGGTTTGGCAGCTCTCCATTGTATTAAGCGTGATTGCCGCACTGCTTAACTTGCCCATTCGCGAGCGTTCAGTCACCTTTGTTCAGCATCCAACCTCTCGAGCCGGAACAGACCTATGAGCAAAAAATCTTTGTATATCACCGGGGCTGTAGTGCTGCTCAGCGTGATACTTATTGCCGCATGCTGGGGCTGGTCCCAAGCAGGGTTAGCTGTTTTACAGCTGGATATGGGTGTGTGCTAAGGGCGCTCGGTGTATGTGTCGAGCAACCCTTGCCGACCCTGCTTGATAAGCTCTGCATCTAGAGGCTAACAACACCGGTCATTCCAACAAGCTGATTTAAAAATCACCCCATAACTGTTGCGCCACACTTAAGGCAACAACAGGTGCGGTTTCCGTGCGTAACACCCGCGGCCCCAAACGCGCAGGTTGAAAACCATAGGTGCTTGCTTGTTGCACTTCAGCTTCAGTTAACCCCCCTTCTGGGCCAATTAAAAAAGCTAAACGGCTTGGCCTTGGGTGCTCTATTAAGGGCTGCGCAACAGGATGCAGCACCAGTTTCAAATCAGCTTCTACACGGGCTTGCCAATCTTTAAGCGACTGCGGTGGATGAATCACTGGCACCTGAGAACGACCACATTGCTCACAGGCGCTAATGGCGATTTGTTGCCAATGCTCGAGACGTTTTTGTGCACGTTCATCGTTGAGACGCACCTCGCAACGCTCGGTGAACAACGGCGTTATTTCCGCCACACCCAACTCCGTAGCTTTTTGAATCGCCCAATCCATGCGCTCACCACGGGATAAACCTTGGCCTAAGTGAATACGTAAAGATGACTCAGGCAAACCGTCCAAACGCTCGCGCACATCAACCTGTACAGACTTTTTACCAACAGCAGTCAACTCAGCAACAAACTCTTGGCCGCTGCCATCAAACAACTGCACCGCCGCGCCAACGCTTAAGCGCAGCACGCGACTCAGGTAATGCGCTTGCGCTTCAGGCAAGTCATGAAGACCCAAGGCTAAGGGCGCAGCAACAAAAAAACGCGGTAGCGACATGCTTAAACTCCGACAATAAAAAACCACGCTATGGTGCGTGGTTTTTTACAGAGCGTCTAGCCGTTAATCGCGGGTGGCCAGATCAATGCCTTCAGTGGCCACTTCGGCCAGCCAATGGATTTGCTCAGGTGTGATCACATAAGGCGGAATAAAGTACACCACACTGCCTAAAGGCCGCAGCAGCGCACCTTTGGCCATGGCATGCTCAAACACCTTAAGACCACGACGTTCTTGCCAAGCAAAGGGCTCTTTAGTGACTTTATCTTTGACCATTTCAATCGCCAAAATCATTCCAGTCTGGCGCACTTCAGCCACATGCGGATGATCTTGTAGATGCTTGGTGGCATCGCCCATGCATTTGGCTAGCACTTGGTTTTTCTCAATCACATTATCTTGCGCGAAAATATCCAAGGTCGCCAATGCCGCAGCGCACGCCAGCGGGTTGCCGGTATAGGTATGTGAATGTAAAAACGCGCGTAGCGTGTCGTACTCATCATAAAACGCTTGATACACCTGATTGGTGGTCAGAATCGCCGCCATCGGCAAATAACCGCCCGTCAGCGCTTTAGATAAAATCAAAAAGTCTGGAGTGATATGGGCTTGTTCACAGGCGAACAGGGTACCGGTGCGGCCAAAACCCATGGCAATTTCATCGACAATCAGATGCACGCCATATTCATCACAGGCCTCACGCAGCAAGGTTAGATAAATCGGATGGTACATGCGCATACCACCGGCACCTTGCACCAAGGGCTCCAGAATCACCGCCGCCAGCTCATGGTGATGCTCGGCAAGGGTCTGGCGCATATGCTCGAACATCAAACGTGAATGCGCTTCCCAACTCACCCCTTCGGGACGGTGATAGCAATCTGGGCTCGGCACCTTAATGCAGTCCATCAATAACGCTTTATAGGTTTCGGTAAAGAGCGCGACATCACCGACCGCCAAGGTACCTAGGGTTTCACCGTGGTAACCATTGGTAATGGTGGCAAAACGTTTCTTCTGCGGCTGATCGTGATTGAGCCAATAGTGGTGGCTCATTTTTAACGCCACTTCAATGCCCGATGAGCCATTGTCGGCGTAAAAAACGCGATCTAAACCCTCTGGCGTCATCGCCACTAAGCGCTCCGACAGCTCAATCACGGGTGCATGGCTAAAACCTGCGAGCATCACGTGCTCAAGCTGATCCAGTTGCTGCTTAATGCGATCATTAATACGCGGATTGCAGTGGCCAAAAATATTGGTCCACCACGAGCTCACCGCATCTAAATAGCGGTTACCATCAAAATCTTCCAACCAAATCCCTTCGGCGCGGCGAATCGGCACTAAAGGTAATTTTTCGTGGTCTTTCATTTGTGTGCAGGGATGCCATAGCACGGCTAAATCACGCTGCATCCATTGATCATTTAAACTCATTACTTGCTCCCGTTAACGGACAGCTAAGCCTAGCAGATGCATGGGTTACTGACAGGAAAACCTAGCTTGCCTACGTTTAACGCTCAATGCTGCTGCTCAACTCAAGCTGCAAACTATGGCGCTGGTTAGGCGCTAATAGCAGGTGATCGGCTAGCACATTGGCATTTTCAATACAGAGCATCTGCTGCCAAGCATCATTAGCAAAACCGCTCAGTGTTTGTGCTTTATCAATCCACGGATTCCAGACAATCGCTGACTGCGAGCCTTGGGTACGCAAATGAATCCGGCGCTGCCAGCCTGGATCAACAATCTGCAGATGGGCTGGAACATCCAAATACACCCGATCGGTTTCACCGCTAAAACTTAAGTCGCCCACCTGCTCGCGCAGCTGCCATTGCTCAAGAGTTTCATGATAAGGACAACCCGCTAAGCCTTGCACGGTAACCTTACGAATATCACTGACGGCAAAATAGCTATGCAGCGCCTGACTGATCGCCAGCGGCTCACTGCCAAGATTATGGTTGTCCAGACGTATGGTTAAACGCTCGCCCAACTCGATATGCAACTCTAGCTTGGCCGCATGCGGCCAAGCGCTTAAGCCTTGGCTGGCATCCAACTGCAAACTCAACTGCGCGCCATTGTTAGTGGCGCTGCTGTGAATCAGCTGCCAATCCAACGTACGTGCCAAACCATGGAAGGGCGCAGCCGCTGTGGTCGTTTTTTGTACAGCTTCCGGGTTACGCTGAATATCGCCAAACCAAGGCCAGCACACCGGCACCCCACCGCGCACGCCTTGCCCACGCAGATACTCAGCACAGTCACTCAGCCAAATCAGCGGCGGTTGTTCGATGTCGGCAAAGTAGCTGAGAATTTGCCCGCCTTGCTGGCAGATATCCAACTGCGCTTGGCCAAAGCGTAAACGCCAGCCTGGCAAACCAGAGAAATCCATCACGGTGATTGTCTGCTGCATTTTTAGCGCTCCTGAGCGGTCAACTTAATTGCCGCCATAGATCTGATTCGGCAGCCAAGTGATGATGTCTGGCCAGACATAAGCAATCACTAACATGCTGATTTGAATAGCAATAAAAGGTAAAACACCACGGTACATCGTGGTAGTCGGCACCGATGCCGGCGTTACGCTACGTAAATAAAACAGCGAAAAACCAAAAGGCGGGGTTAAAAATGAGGTTTGCAAATTTAGCGCAATCATCACACCCAACCAGACTGGATCCAGCCCCATCGACAGCAGCACAGGGCCGACAATCGGCACCACCACGAAGATGATTTCAATAAAGTCGAGAATAAAGCCCAGCAGGAAAATCACCAGCATCACTAAGAAGAAAGCACCAAGTACGCCACCGGGCAGTTGCGCAAAGACATTCTCAATCATTACATCGCCGCCAAAGCCACGAAACACTAGAGAGAACAACGAAGCGCCAATCAAAATCATAAACACCATGGCGCTGATTTCCGCGGTGCCATGCGCCACTTCACGTAAGCGACCCACAGTGAACTGCCCTTTCAGTAGCGCCAACAGTAACGCACCAATCGCGCCCAAGGCTGCCGCCTCAGTCGGCGTTGCCACACCAGCTAAAATCGAGCCCAGCACTGAGCCCATCAGCAGCAATGGCGGCAATAAGGCTTTAAATAAGCGCCCCCATTCAATCGGCCCTAAGGCTTCTTGCGGCAAAGCGGGCAGTTTTTTCGGCTGCGCCAGCGCAACAAAAATCAAATAGACGATATACATGCCCACCAACAGCAGGCCTGGAATTAAAGCGCCAATAAACAAGTCGCCCACCGAGACGGTTTTCGGAGTAAACACACCCATGCGAATTTGCGCTTGCTGATAGGCACTGGAGAGCACATCGCCGAGCAACACCAAAATAATCGATGGTGGAATAATCTGCCCCAAGGTGCCGGTTGCCGCTAAGGTGCCAGTCGCCACTGCAGGATCATAACCACGGCGCAGCATGGTTGGCAGCGCCAGCAAGCCCAGAGTCACCACGGTTGCGCCGACGACACCAGTGCTGGCGGCTAATAAAGCACCGACCACACAAACAGAAATGGCTAGACCACCACGCAAAGTGCCAAACAATCGTGACATGGATTCGAGCAAATCTTCTGCCACTCGCGACTTCTCTAGCATCACCCCCATAAACACAAATAACGGCACTGCCAACAACGTCTGATTATTCATAATGCCGAATAAACGGTTGGGTAAGGCTTGTAAAAATACCGGATCAAAAACGCCGGTTAACATGCCGATCACGGCAAACACCAAAGACACACCACCCAGCACAAAGGCCACCGGGTAGCCCATCACTAAAGTCAGGCAAATGGTGACAAATAAGGCAATGGCTAAGATCTCAGTCATGTTGCGCACCCGCAACCGGCACCGGTGTCAGCAATTGCTTAATCAATAACACCAAGTCCGCACAGGCCTGCAGCAGCAAACTGCCGACCAATAACAAAATGATACTTTTCTGCAGGTACATAAAACCTAAACCACCGGCTTCACCTGAGGTTTCTTGCATCGCCCACGAATTAGCCACATAGCCCCAGCTGTTCCAACCTAAAAACAAACACATTGGCAGTAACAGTAATAAGTGACCACTGCTGTCGACTAAGGCTTTTTTACGCGCGGAAAAGTTTTGATAAAAGATATCCACACGCACATGTGCACCCCGTTGCAACGCCCACGCCGCCGTGCCCATAAAGGTCAGCGCATGGGCATACATCACGGCTTCCTGCAGCGCCGTCGCGCCGACACCAAAGGCGTAACGCAACACCACCACGCAGGCCGTGCCCACTACCAAAAACAATGTTAGCCAAGCACAAGCTCGCCCCAAAGCAGCATTCGCCGCTTGAATACCCGTTGCAATACGCACCGGCCAAGAGAAAAAAGACATAAGAGCGCTTCTAGAGAATAGTTAAGCGGCCAATTGTAGAGTCTGAGCCCTCAATTGGCCATGTGCATCTTATCCACCCGTAACGTGCATGGGGCTGTGGATAAGCTGGGGAGACACCGCTCTAACTCATGTACAGCACGGCTTAGCCAAGGCTGATCAAAAAACACTCAGCTCTTTTGAACTGTGCACAAAGCCATGGGATGGCGCTGTGGATAAGCTGTTCACCTATGCCGCTAAGCTACAGCTGGCAAGGCTTACAGCGCTGTGTCTATTTTTTAACCAGTTATTTCAACGTAACCCATCCATCGCCGGCAGCGCATGCACACTTTCACTGCAAAGCCATGGCCGCAGCCTTTATCCACAATTCAGATGGCTTTATAAGCCTATTGAGCTTTATTTATTCCAGCTATGCATGTTTTACCGCGCTTTACACACTAGCCTGTCGGCTCAGCCTGCAGCCTCATTATGCTTATCCACCTTGAACGTGCATGAGGCTGTGGATAAGCTGGGGAGCCTCAAAGCAAAGCCCCGTGGTGTAAGGCCTACAGAGCTCTGTTCAAAAAACATACAGCGCTTTTATTCTGTGCACAAGAGCATGGGATGGTGCTGTGGATAACCTGTTTGTGTTTAGCCATAGGCCTTGATATATCAGGCCTACAGCCAACTGCTCATTTTTTGATCAGATTTTTGCCAAGCACGGCTGCACTTGAGTTTATCCACACCGCAAGCCCATCAATACCCAGTTTTAGCACACAAATAAATTGACAGCCCACAGCACTCGCCTAACAATGCAGCGCAATTAATGTCAATTTGCATTAAAGCCATGGATATCCACTATGCCACCATTATTACTGACCTTACTGGGTGTGATTATTATTACAGTAGCGGTGTGGGGTTTATTGCGCGGTAGAATCCTTGCAGGAGCGCGGGGTTTACGCAGTCAGTACTACTATAAACATGACAATCCTTTCAGCTTCTATGGTTTTGTGCTGATTTACCTATCTATTGGTTCTTTTATGCTCTATCAATCCCTGCACTAAAGGTTGCCTGCAGAGCAGTTTTAACTGAGTCATGCTTATCCACTCTGGAGGTGTATGAGGCTGTGGATAAGCTGGGGAGAGGCTGAGCTAAGCCACACAGAGTAAGGCTGAGCGCACTTTGTTCAAAAAATAAGCAAAGCATCAGAGCTATGCACAGATCACCGGGATGGAACTGTGGATAACTTGTTAGCAAACCTTGCAAAGCATTGTTTTATAAGGGTTATAGCCTGTTGATTACTTTTCAGGCAGTGCCTTGCTCCCTCCTCTTAAAACTCGCAGTGCATCCCAGCTGTACACAGCCAGCGCCGCCCAAATAAAGCCAAAAAAGATAAAAGACTGGGGCGCAAAAGGCTCTTTAAATAACAAGACAGCTAACAACAGCAATACTGTTGGCGTGATGTATTGCAAAAATGCCAATGAGGCATAGGGCAAGTTTTTGGCTGCTTCGTTAAAGCACAGCAACGGCAATAAGGTCACCGGCCCTGCAGCCGCCAACCACAACATCTGCGTGCTGCCGATAAAATCATTTTGCATACTGATTGCTTGCGGATTGAGCCACAACCATGCCAAAGCCATGGGCACTAGCATCCAGGTTTCTACGGCAAGCCCAGGTAAAGCCGCCACCGACACTTGTTTGCGAATCAGCCCATAAAAACCAAATGAACAGGCCAGAGCTAAAGATATCCAAGGAACCTGACCTAAGCTCCAGACTTGCAAACCCACCCCGAACGCCGCTAAAGCAATGGCCAGCCATTGCAAACGCCGTAGGCGCTCACGTAAAAACAGCATGGCTAATAGCACATTGACCAGCGGGTTGATGTAATAGCCAAGGCTGGCTTCAACCATGCGATCATAGTGTACGGCCCAAACATAAATCAGCCAGTTACAAGCAATCAGCGCTCCAGATGCAGCAAGCACTAAAAAACGCTTGGGGTGACTATAAAGTTGCTGCCACCAGCCGCGGTGTCGCCACAGCATCAGCAAAGCCACACTAAAAAGTGCCGACCAAATTATCCGATGGACAATCACCTCTGGCGCTGGAATGCCGTCTAAGGTTTTAAAGTACAACGGGAACAGACCCCAGACGCTATAAGCCAACAGGCCCAGCAGGTAGCCGCGGCGGGGATTAGGAGTAAAAGTCATATTACTTAGCCAGCTAACTAAAGAGTCAAGTTATTCTAGTGTGCAAGCACTACAGCTGTCTTGCCTGCCATTAAAAAAGCTTTAAAAAGGGCTCATCTAAAGCTGCGCGCTGCTCACGCAAAATCAAAATTTGCTCACCCCAATAACGCTCAGTGCCAAACCATGGAAAGCTTTGCGGAAACGCCGGATCATCCCAGCGCTGCGCCAGCCATGCGCTGTAATGCAATAAGCGTAAAGCACGTAAACCTTCAATCAGCGGCAGCTCGCGGGCCGAGAAATCATAAAACTCTTGGTAGCCATCAACCAATTCTGACAACTGCGATAAACGTTCTTGATAATCGCCGGCCAACATCATCCACAAATCTTGAATCGCTGGCCCCATGCGGCAATCATCTAAATCGACAATAAAAAAACTGTCATCCCGGCACAATAAATTACCGGGATGGCAATCACCATGCACGCGGATCGCTTGATACGGATGCTCTGCAAACAAAGTATCCACCTTAATTAGCAAATCGCGCACCACTGACTCCCAAGCCGGACGCAGGCTTTTCGGAACATGCTCACCACTGCGTAAACGCTGAAAAGATGCATGACCATAACTGGCAACACTTAACTCGGGCCGCTCGCTAAAACTTTTACTAGCACCCACCGCATGCAAGCGTCCCAGTAACTGACCTAAACGGTACAGCTGATCGAGATTACCCGGCTCGGGCGCACGGCCACCGCGGCGTTCAAATAAAGCAAAGCGAAAGCCCGCATGCTCAAATAAACTCTGACCGTTATGCTGCAGCGGCGCGACTAAGGGCACATCACATTCGGCCAATTCAAAAGAAAAAGCGTGCTCCTCAAGAATTTGCGCATCAGTCCAACGCTCAGGTCGGTAAAACTTAGCAATCAACGGTGGCTTGTCTTCAATACCGACTTGATAGACACGGTTCTCATAACTGTTCAGCGCAAGCACGCGAGCATCACTTAAAAAACCGAGGCTTTCAACCGCGTCTAAAACTAAATCTGGCGTCAGGGCAGCAAAAGGATGGGCAGACATGGCGAGCTCCTTAACTTGAGTTACACAGTGTAACAGGCTACAAATAAAACACTGCAGCACTTGAGGCATCTCTTTGCCACTCTTGCTTCTGCGGTCTAATTTAAGCGTGTGAATAATCAACACGTTAGCTTGAGTCGTTTGCGTACGTCTCAGCCAATAGCGCTACACACGCGGCATATGGACACAAGCACGCCGAGCAGAGATCACTCTATAATAAAGGCGTTTGTTTAGAGCACCTGCAGACCCAACAATTATTAAGGACTTTTTATGCCGTATTTGAGTAAAGGCCGCACCCTGATTTTAAGCATTATCGGGATTTTGCTTGCCGTGGTCATTGGTGTACTGGCAGGCAGTTACTTAACCGATACCAAGGATCAATCCCAGGCTATCCGTGACGCTGGGATTATTATTTTACCGAAAAGCCGTGAGCTGCCTGCCCTACAATTGGCCAGCACCACAGGTCAGCACATCAACACACAAGCACTCACCGACACCTGGAGCTTAATCTTTTTTGGTTATACGTTTTGTCCAGATATTTGCCCAACCACTTTGGCTGAATTGCGCCAGCTCAAAAAACTGCTGCCTGAAGAGGTCAAAAGTAAACTGCAAGTGCTCATGGTCAGTGTTGACCCTAACCGTGACAGCACAGAGCAATTGCAGCTGTACTTACATTATTTTGACCCTGAGTTTATTGGTCTAACTGGCGAACTGAGCGATATCCAAATCTTCAGTAATGCCTTAAGCATTCCTTTTATTCCTGGTGATACCAGCAAACCACGCTACACCGTAGACCACAGCGGCAACTTAGCAATTATTAGCCCCGATGGCCGTCAACACGGTTTTATTCGTGCGCCGCTGGATATTGAAAAACTCGCTGCACAGCTACCTCATGTCATACGCTAAGCAATAATAGCTATGGCGCTAAAAACCGGGAAGCAGCAAGGTCACAGCAATAATCAAACTCATTGCCAGTGGCCAGCCGTACATAATCAGGCGCCAGCGTCTTTGCGTATGGCGCAGCTCCATAAAGCCATCAATAATCAAACCTGATTTAATAATAGCCACGAGCAACACCGCCCCCACCTGAGCGGCTAAGGTGAGGGGGCTAGCACCTAAATAGACTGTTACAGCAGTCGCTCCAACCAATGCCAACCAACATAAAAACAACACTTTCGTATTGGACATACCCTTGCCCTACCCCAGCAAATACACCAGCGGAAAGATAATCACCCAAGCTAAATCAATCATATGCCAATACATCACACCGGATTCCATACCACTACGTTTGTCGGCAGAAAATCCCAAGCGCCAACAGCGCCAAGCTAAAAAAGCCAACACCAATAAACCCAACCACACATGTAAAAAGTGAAATAAGGTCAGCAACCAATACAAAGTGAAAAACATATTGTATTCAAGGTCAAAACCCGCTTGAGCTAAATGCGTATATTCACTGATTTTGAGCACCACATAGACCATCGCCGAGACGATCGCGGCAACCAGCAACATAGCGGCTTGCCGAGCTTGATTCACCCGTACTCTTTCCACCGCCAGCGCTGCTAAAAAACCCGATGTGAGTAAACCCACGGTCATGGCAAACCCGGTAGAGGGATCAAGCGCTGCTCGCCCCGCTTGAAACAGCTGCGGATAGAGCATTTGCGTCACGCTGAAAGCGATAATAAACAGAGTAAAAGCAGCCAGCTCAGCAAGAATAAAAATCCACATTGCCAAGTCACCCGGCAGCGCATGGCTGGCAGCAGGCGTTGCCAATGGCGGCGCGTTACTCGAAGTGGACATCGACCACATCCATCAACGCCGCCACGGTTTGTGGATCATCGCTTAACGGCTCAGCCAAGCAGGCTAAACAGGCTTCGCGCACCGGCATTCCCGCTTTAATCATGCGTGCGGCAAAAATCAGCAAACGGGTAGAGGCCACTTCTTCTAAATCATGATTTTCTAAACGTCGCAGCGCTTGGCCTAAACGGACAATCTGTGCAGCGCGCTGGGAATCAATGCCCGATTCAATTTCAACGATTTTCTGTTCTTCTGCAGGATGAGGATAATCAAAGCGCATGGCGACAAAACGCTGACGAGTACTAGGCTTCATGCCTTTGAGTAAGTTTTGATAGCCCGGGTTATAAGACACCACCAACATAAAGCTCGGCGGAGCCTTAATGGCTTCACCAGTACGCTCTAAAAATAACTCACGGCGATCATCTGCCAGCGGGTGCAAAACCACAGCAGTATCTTGCCGCGCTTCAACCACTTCATCTAAATAACAAATCCCACCTTCGCGCACCGCCCGCGTTAAAGGGCCATCTTGCCACCAGGTGCCTTGCGCACCAATTAAGTGACGACCCACAAGGTCCGCGGCACTTAAATCATCATGGCAGGCTACGGTATACAAGGGTAGATTTAAGCGGTGCGCCATATGCTGCACAAAGCGCGTTTTACCACAACCCGTGGGGCCTTTAATTAATACCGGCATGCCATGCTGCCATGCTTGGCGAAAAACAATCTCCTCATTGCCAAGACTCTGGTAAAAGGGTTCTTCAGTCTTTAAAAAAGCATCTTGAGTCAGGCTTGTATTCACGCTGCATACCCTACTAATTAACTTGGTTATGCCTACGTTAACCGTCCTCTAGCTGCTGGCTCAACCGCTTAAAAAGTCATTCTTGATTGCCGTCAAGCGCAATGTCAGCGGCTATGTCTAGGATGTCAATGCACACACAAATTACCCGGGATATGCCAATCAGCCATTCAAATGAAAACAGAATGACCTTAAGGCTCAAAACCACAAGTTGTATAAGAGTCGAGTCATTCAAAGGAGATTAACTTATGTCTACAAAAGGCAAACCACTTCTGGCGGGTATCGTGGCCGCCATGTCGATGTCGCTACTGAGCTTTTCAATAGCGCATGCCGCAGCCAATCCTGAAGAGGCTGAAGCAGCCTATAAAGGTGCCGCTTCTACTGTTGACCCAGCCAGCGCCAAAACAGTGCGCACCGCAGGTGCACCTGACCTCACTGACTCTGAGTTTGAAATGGCTAAGGAAATTTATTTCCAACGCTGTGCAGGCTGCCACGGTGTGTTACGTAAAGGTGCAACCGGTAAACCTCTAACCCCAGATATCACTCAAGAGCGCGGCCAAGCTTACCTTGAGGCACTGATTACCTATGGCTCACCAGGCGGTATGCCAAACTGGGGTACATCAAATGAGCTCACCAAAGAGCAAATCACTTTGATGGCCAACTACATTCAGCACACCCCTCCGACACCTCCAGAGTGGGGCATGCCGGAAATGAAAAACTCTTGGAAGGTGCTGGTGAAGCCAGAAGACCGTCCAACCAAACAAATGAACAAGCTGAATCTTGGCAACCTCTTCTCAGTCACCTTACGTGACGACGGTAAAATTGCCCTGATTGATGGTGATACAAAAGAAATTATCAAAACCATTGAAACCGGTTACGCAGTGCATATTTCGCGGATGTCGGCTTCCGGTCGCTACTTATTTGTTATCGGCCGTGATGCACGCATCGATATGATCGACCTCTGGATGGAAGAGCCCGCGCGCGTTGCCGAAATCAAAGTCGGTATCGAAGCCCGTTCGGTGGAAACCTCGAAGTTTAAAGGCTTTGAAGATAAGTACGCCATTGCCGGTTCATACTGGCCACCGCAGTACACCATCATGGATGGTGAGACCCTTGAGCCACTGCAAATTGTATCCACCCGTGGCATGACCGTTGGCACCCAAGAATATCACCCAGAGCCACGTGTAGCGGCGATTATCGCCTCGCACGAGCACCCTGAGTTTATTGTCAACGTCAAAGAAACCGGTCGTATTTTGCTGGTGAACTACAAAGACATTGATAACCTCACTACAACCAGTATTGGTGCCTCCTTGTTCTTACACGACGGGGGCTGGGACAGCACGCACCGTTACTTTATGACAGCCGCCAACAACTCCAACCAAGTCGCGGTAATCGACTCCAAAGAGCGTAAACTCGCGGCCTTAGTCGATGTTGGAAAAATCCCTCACCCGGGTCGCGGTGCGAACTTTGTACACCCCGAGTTTGGTCCAGTTTGGGCAACCAGTCACCTCGGTGATGAGACCATCTCTCTGATTGGTACCGACCCTGAGAAGCACCCTGACAATGCCTGGAAAGTGGTTGCCACCCTCAAAGGTCAAGGTGGTGGTTCTCTGTTTATTAAGACTCACCCTAAATCCACTAACCTCTATTTAGATACAACCTTTAACCCTGATGCAAAAATCAGCCAATCAGCCGCTGTATTTGATATCAACAACCTCAATGCCGGCTATAAAGTGCTACCCATTGCCGAATGGGCTGATATCGAGGGCGGAGTAAAACGCGTACTGCAACCTGAGTACAACGAGGCCGGTGATGAAGTGTGGTTCTCTGTTTGGAGCCAGCAAGACGAAGTCTCAGCCATCGTTGTGGTTGATGATAAGACGCAAAAACTGAAAAAAGTGATCAAAGACAAGCGTTTGATCACTCCAACGGGTAAATTCAACGTCAACAATACTCAACACGACGTGTACTGAGTACACTAAGGATGAGCCATTAATGGCTCATCCTTTATTAGCTCTGAGGAAGAACTATGAAAAAAATCTTAATTCCAATGTTTGCACTGGGTGCGGCTTTCGCAATCCAACCTGCTCTGGCAAACGATGGTGAAGCACTGTTCAAAAGCAAGCCATGCGTTGCCTGCCACACAGTAGATAGCCAAATGGTTGGCCCAGCACTGAAAGAAGTTGCAGCTAAAAATGCTGATGTTGAAGGCGCAGTCGATACTCTCGCCCTCCATATCAAAAATGGTAGCGCTGGCGTTTGGGGCCCAATCCCTATGCCACCTAACCCTGTAACCGAAGAAGAAGCGAAAATCCTCGCTGAATGGGTTTTAAGCCTTAAGTAACACCTAGGAGGACGTCATGACGGTCACCAAACACGCAACACGCTATTTGGGTATTTTCATGGCGTCCCTCTTCTCCCTTTCGATAAGTGTGGCTGCGCCTTTATCTACTGAGCGCCAAGCGACACTTGAACACCTGCTTATTCAAGACTGTGGCTCCTGCCACGGCCTGCGCATGACCGGTGGCCTCGGCCCAGCCCTGACCCCGCAACTGCTGGCTGATAAACCCCGTGAAAGTTTAATTGCCACCGTGATGTTCGGTCGCCCGGGCACAGCTATGCCACCATGGGATGCCTTACTCAATGAGCAAGAAGCGGCCTGGATGATTGATCGTTTGTTACAAGGAGTCACCCCATGATGCGTCGCATTGGTACTGTTGTTCTCGCCGGTCTCTTAACCGCTTGCGCTGGACAACCCAGCACTCAGTTACGCGGTACCGGTGACTTAGGCATTGTCATTGAACGCGCCGCTGGCAGTGTGCAAATTGTTGAGCACAGCCATAACACCACGCTGGCCCGCGTTGAAGGCTTAGGTGATTTATCCCATGCCTCGGTGGTATTTTCCCGTGATGCACGTTTTGCCTATGTATTTGGCCGCGATGGCGGTTTAAGCAAAATCGATATGCTCACCGCAAAAATTGACAAGCGCATTATCCAAGGCGGCAACAGCATTGGCGGTGCCATCAGCCAAGATGGCCGTTTAATTGCTGTGGGTAACTACGAGCCCGGCGGCGTTAAAGTCTTTAATGCCGATACTTTAGAGCTGGTTGCAGATATTCCAGCGACCACCGTTGCTGATGGTAGCCGTGGTTCACGTGTGGTGGGCATGGTCGATGCGCCCGGACAAAAGTTTCTCGTCAGCTTGTTTGATACCGGTGAAATCTGGATCGCTGACTTCAGCAAAAGCGACACCCCGAAAATTACTCGCTTTACCAATATCGGCGATCAGCCTTACGACTCCATGTTAACCCCAGATGGCCGCTATTACATTGCTGGGTTGTTTGGTGAAGACGGTATGGCACTGCTGGATTTATGGCATCCAGAGAAAGGCGTTAAACGTATTCTTGATGGCTATGGCCGCGGCAGCGAAAAACTCCCGGTGTATAAAATGCCCCACTTAGAAGGCTGGACAGTCGCGGGAGATCACGCCTTTGTCCCAGCCATTGGTCGCCATAAAGTTTTGGTAATGGACACCAACACTTGGCAGCAAACTGGCAGCATCGACACTGTCGGTCAACCCGTATTTGTGATGGCGCGCCCTGATGCGCGGCAGATCTGGGTCAACTTTGCCTTCCCTGACAATCAATTTGTACAAGTGATCGACAGCGAAACGCACGAGATCCTCGCAACCTTAGAGCCCGGCCCTGGTGTGTTGCACATGGAGTTCACCCCGCGCGGCGAACACATTTGGATTTCTGTACGTGATAAAGGTGAAGTACAGGTGTGGGATACCGCCACCTTGAAAAAGCTTCACACCCTACCGGCTGACAATCCAAGCGGTATCTTCTTTAGCGACCGAGCGCACCGCATCGGTCTGTAGGAGTTGTAGCATGGACGAGCTTTGCTTACGCATGCTGGATCGCTTCCAGCATGACCTGCCGATTTGCGCCCAACCTTATCAAGCCATGGCGGATGAGTTGGGCTGCACTGAAGAGGATATTCTTCAGCGCTTAGAACAGCTTAATCAGCGCCAAGCCCTGTCCCGGGTTGGCCCCGTCTTTGAACACAGCCTAGCGGGTGCCAGCACCTTAGTGGCTTTAGCGGTGCCCGCCGAGCGCATTGAAGAAGTCGCTGCACAAATCAACGCCTTCGATGAAGTTAATCACAACTACTTACGTGAACATGACTGGAACCTCTGGTTTGTGCTGACCGGGCCCAGCCGTGAACATCTTGATCAAACCTTAGTCAAAATCGAGCAGATCACCGGCCTCAAGCCTTTGGATTTACCGATGCTGACCGCCTATCAAATCAACTTAGGCTTTGCGCTGGGCAAAGACTCACAGGTGCCAACATGACCAGCACCTTATCCCTTGAGCAACAACAGCAACTACGCCGCCTTTTAGAAAATGGCTTGCCGCTGACCTCGCGTCCCTATCAAACTTTTGCTGAGCAAATTAACAGCACTGAACAGGCCGTGATTGCGCATGTAAAAGATTTAGACCAACAAGGCTTATTTCGTCGTTTTGGCATCGTGGTGAAACACCGCGCACTCGGCATTAATGCCAACGTGATGCTGGTGATGGATATTGAAGATGAGCGCGTCCACCAGCTGGGTAAAGCGCTTGGTCAAGCACCTGGGGTCAATCTATGTTATCGACGCCCACGCCGACCGGGCTGGCCCTATAATTTGTTTTGTATGGTGCACGGCCGCGACCGACAAGCTGTTGAAGCTCACGTCGCTGAATTGCTAACGCAGCATAATATACTGCACCGTCCCCATCACTTACTGTTTAGTACCCGTGCCTTTAAGCAGCGCGGCGCACGTTACAGCCAAGCCGGAGCTGTCTAATGGATGAATTTGATCGTCGCCTACTCAATCGCTTACAACATGGTTTGCCATTGGTACGCGACCCTTGGGGCGAACTCGCTACAGAACTCGACTGCAGTGCCGAGCGCATTCGTCAGCGCCTGCAAGAATTACTGGATGACGGCACCTTAACCCGTTTTGGCCCGATGTTTGATATCGAGCAACTGGGCGGTGCTTTCACTTTAGCGGCGATGACAGTTCCTGAAGAACGCTTTGATGAGGTCACCGAACTGCTCAACGATATTCCTGCCGTGGCGCACAATTACCGCCGTGAACATGCCTTTAATATGTGGTTTGTCTTGGCCTGTCCGACACCCGAAGGCATTACCCAGAGCATCGCTGAAATTGAAGCATTGACCGGTTTGGCAGTGCTGAACTTACCTAAGGAGAAGACCTATCATGTCGGCCTCCATTTCCCGCTCTGATCAACAACTGGCCCAGCAGCTGATCACCCTAACTGAAGCCGGGATGCCTTTAGTGGCTGATCCTTGGGCGTGGATAGCTGAACGGATGCAACTCAGTGTCGAGGAAACACTGGCTTTATTGCAGCGTTTGCAAGACAGTGGCGCGATTCGTCGTATTGCGGCAGTGCCCAATCATTACCGCCTCGGCTATACCTTTAATGGTATGACGGTGTGGGATGTGGATGATGCACACATCGACCGTTTAGGCCAAATCGTCGGTAACTTGCACTTTGTCAGTCATTGCTACCGTCGCCCGCGTTTACCTGGCTGGCGCTATAACTTATTTGCCATGGTGCATGGCATGAACGCCGAGCAAATCGAATACGAACGAAATCTTATTCGTGATCAACTCGGTGACGCCTGCCGCGCTGATACGATGCTGGTCAGTAGTCGCATTCTGAAGAAAACCGGTTTGCGACTGGCCGCTCAGCGTCAGGAGAAGTAACCATGCTTAGAATTAGCACTTATTTACGCGCCATCGCGGGTCAAAGCCCGGCCCCACGCGCAGCCAAACCCGGCAGCACCCGCGCACCCGTGGTGATTTGGAACGTGTTACGCCGTTGCAACCTGACCTGCAAACACTGCTACTCAACCTCGGCTGATATCGATTTTAAAGGCGAGCTGGACACTGCCGAAGCCTTGGATGTGATTGATCAACTGCACTCAGCAGGAGTCAAAGTATTAGTGCTCAGTGGCGGTGAGCCCTTGATGCGCCCAGATATTTTCCAATTGGCTGAGCGCGCCCGCCAGTACGGCTTTTATGTTGCCCTCTCCACCAATGGCACGCTAATCAACGAAAGCAATATTGAGCAAATCGCTGCGGCTGAGTTTGATTATGTCGGCATCAGTATTGATGGCTTGCCAGATATTCACGATGAATTTAGACAAATGAAAGGTGGCTTTGCCGCCTCCATGCATGCCGTAAAACTCTGCCGTCAGCGTGATATTCGTGTCGGTCTGCGCACCACTTTAACCATGCACAACCACATGCAACTGCCCGCCTTACTGGAGCTGATGCGTGAGTACGATGTGCAGAAATACTACTTATCGCACCTTAATTACAGTGGTCGCGGTAAGCGTAGCAGCAAAATTGATGCGCACTGGCAAATGACCCGTGACGCCATGAATCAAATTTTTGACCGCGCGTGGGACGATGTACAGCACGGCATTGAAACCGATTTTGTCAGCGGCAATAACGATGCCGATGCGATTTTATTACTGCAGTGGGCCGAGCGTAATGTGCCGCAGCACTATGCACAAATGGAGCAAATGCTGCGTGCTTGGGGCGGTAATGCCTCTGGCGCAGGGGTGGCCAATATTGATAACCTCGGTGACGTCCACCCTGACACCTATTGGCAACAACACACCCTTGGCAATGTACGCACACAAAACTTCTCAGATATTTGGCTGAACAACCCCGATCCATTACTGCTGCAGTTGCGCCAGCACCCGCGTCAGATCAAAGGCCGCTGCGGCGAATGTCAGTGGTTAAGCATCTGCAATGGTAATACCCGGACCCGCGCATGGGCAGGCGGTGATTTATGGGCAGAAGATCCCGGCTGTTACCTGTCTGACGAAGAAATCGGTGTCACCGCCTTGCCTGAAATCAAATGCGTAGCGCTGTAAGTTTGTCACACGCGCTGTGACGCTTTTATTACCGTGACCGAACGTCACTTTGGAGCTGACATGGATCAGACAATTGCTCTCCCCGCTGCTTTGCAAGCATCATTTGCACCCGGTGAGGTAGCGCTTATTGGTGCAGGCCCTGGCGATCCCAGCCTGCTCACTTTACGGGCATGGAGTTTATTACAACAAGCTGATGTCGTGGTCTACGACCGCTTGGTAAGCCCAGAGTTGATGGCTTTACTGCCTGAGCGCTGTGCGCGCCGCTTTGTTGGTAAATCCAGTGGTCATCACAGCCTGCCGCAAGATAAAATCAATCAACTGCTGGCTGACCTCGCGCAACAAGGCTTACGCGTTGCCCGACTCAAAGGCGGGGATCCATTTATTTTTGGCCGCGGCTCAGAAGAGCTGGATTATTTACTAAAACGCCATATTAACTGCCAAGTGGTTCCTGGAATTACTGCGGCATCAGGCTGCACAGCCTATGCCGGCATTCCGTTAACCCATCGTGGCGTGGCGCACTCTTGCCAATTTATTACGGGCCACTTACAAGAAGATGGGGCGCTGCATCTACCCTGGGCCAGCTTAGCCGACCCTAAAAAAACATTAGTTTTTTATATGGGACTGAGCAGCCTCGAAGAGATCTCTAGCGAGTTAGTACGCGCCGGTTTAGCCGCAGATACACCGGCAGCTTTAATTGGTAGCGGTACCTACGCAAACCAGCAAATTGCCCGCGGCACCTTAGCTGAGTTGCAAGCCATGGCAGACAAAACCTACCTCACACCCCCGACCTTAACCGTGATTGGTCATGTGGTGGCGTTATTTAGTGAGCATGCGGTGAACCATCCTGCACATATCAGCCATGCCAGCACTGTCACTAAGGAGACGCTATGCGTGTAACAATCCACAGGGTATCCAGCTTAGGCTTGCTCGCGCTACTGGGCCTCAGCGGTAATAGTCTGGCGGCAAACAACACAGAATTCAGTGCCACTGAACACCTCTATCAGCAACACTGCAGTGTCTGCCATGGCGCTCAACGCATTGGTGGCGCAGGCCCAGCACTGTTGCCAGAAAGTTTAGGACGCCTTAAAAAGCCCGAAGCCAGCCAAGCCATCAGCGAAGGCCGCCCCGCCAGCCAAATGGCCGCCTACAAGGACATTCTTAGCCCGGCACAAATCGACAGCATGGTGGAATACCTCTATACCCCCATTGCCAACCCACCCACCTGGAGCGATGCCGACACCCGCGCCAGCCACCGCATGTTGGTGGATGTCAGCACTCTGTCTGAAACACCATTGCACCAGGCCGATCCACTCAATTTATTTGTCGTGGTTGAAGCCGGCACTCACCATGTCACCATTTTAGACGGCGATAAGTTTGAGCCATTAACGCGCTTTCAATCACACTTTGCTTTGCATGGCGGCCCCAAATTCTCACCCGATGGGCGTTTTGTCTACTTTGCCTCACGGGATGGCTGGGTATCTAAATACGATTTATATAACTTCAGCATGGTTGCGGAAACCCGTGTGGGCTTAAACACCCGTAACTTAGCGGTCAGCAATGATGGACGCTGGGTGCTGGCAGGTAACTATTTACCGGGTAACTTGGTGCTACTGAATGCTGATGACCTGACCTTAGTAAAAAGCATTGACGCTGTAGGCCAAGATGGCACCGCATCACGCGTCAGCGCAGTGTATACCGCACCACCGCGCGATAGCTTTATTGTCGCACTGAAAGACACCAAAGAAGCCTGGGAGCTGTCTTACGCTGGCACCCCTGATTTCACCCCGAGGCGCATTATTGCCCAAGACTTCTTAGATGATTTCTCCTTTACGCCAGATTATCGCTACCTGTTAGCCACCTCGCGTAAAGCCCATGGCGGCCAAGTGATTGATCTGGATACCGGCAAATCCATCACCGATATTCCACTGCCCGGCATGCCACACCTCGGCTCAGGTATCTATTGGAAACGCAACGGTGAGTGGGTCTTTGCTACGCCCAATATCAGCCAAGGATTAATTTCTGTATTGGATCTAAAAACTTGGAAGCTGATTAAAGAAATCCCTACCGAAGGCCCGGGCTTTTTTATGCGCAGCCACATCAACTCCAAGTACGCCTGGACTGATGTGTTCTTTGGCCCCAACCAAGAAGCGGTGCACTTAATTGATAAGCAGACCTTAGAAGTCGCTCACACGTTACGACCAATGCCCGGTAAAAACGCGGCGCACGTCGAATTTACCAACGATGGCAGCCACTTAATTCTCAGTGTGTGGGACACCGAAGGTGCACTGATTGTTTACGATGCGAAAACGCTGAAAGAAGTGAAACGTATTCCGATGAATAAGCCCTCGGGCAAATATAACGTCGGCAATAAAATCGAGTTCGCGGAAGGTACATCGCACTAACACACAAGGTCTTTGTCAGCTCAATAGACGGGCAAAGACCAACACCTTTCAGCCATGGACGGCTGTAAGGCGCTCGCCTGTCATCACTTATTATCCGCTTGTCTCGCCTTAAAGTGCGGCCAACGCGGCGTGCAAATCAGCGTATTTAAATTCAAATCCTATATCTTGAGTGCGTTGCGCACGGATATTTTGCCCACCTAAAAGCAAACCCGCCATTTCACCCAACATCAGTTGCAAAATAAAACCCGGTACCGCTATCACTGCAGGACGCCTGACATACTGGCCGAGGGCTTTAGCAAATGCCTGATTACGTACTGGATTGGGCGCACAAGCATTGTAAGGGCCGCGCGCTTCAGGCTGATGCAGCACATAATCAATCAGCGCCACTTCGTCATCGAGGTGCACCCAAGGCATCCATTGCTGGCCACTGCCTTGTTTACCGCCGAGCCCCATGCGAAACAAAGGTATTAAGCGTGATAAAAAACCACCTTTACTGGTTAGCACTAAACCCGTACGAATCAACACCACGCGCACACCTAAGGGCTCAGCAGCCAAGGCTGCAGCTTCCCAGTCCGCACACAGCTGCGTAGCAAAATCAGCCTGTTGTACCGCACTGCTCTCGGTTAACACCTGCTCACCACCATCGCCGTACCAACCTACGGCTGAACCTGAAATCAAGACCTCAGGTTTGCTTGGCAAACTGGCGATCCAGCGCACTAAACGTTGAGTTAAATCGATACGGCTGTCTCGCAACACTTTACGTCGAGCCTGTGTCCAAGGTCGATCAGCGATAGGTGCGCCGGCCAAATTAATCACCGCATCCAGTTTGACTCGATCAAGCTCCCTCAGCTCGGCCACTGCATGTACAGCCTTACCACATAAGTCTTTGACCTTATCCGGACTGCGACTCCAAACATAGAGCTCATGCCCCTCTGCTTGCCAAAGTTGGCATAAACTGCGGCCTATCAGGCCTGTACCACCCGTGATTAAAATACGCATCAGTGAAGCTCTCCTGCTCAATGTAAGCGTGGATATATCGGCGGCCACGGCATATTGCACCATGAAATCTACTATAGTTCCTAAACAAATACTTATACAACTACCATTAATCCGTACAAGTATTTATGATACGCCCAGATCCAGCGTTACACGTCCTTTGGCTTGCTAGGAACCCTTATGTCATCCCCTAAAATCGCGATTATTGGTGCCGGAATGGCCGGAATCACAGCAGCTAGAACGCTCGTAGCTGCCGGCCAAAACGTACAACTCTTTGAAAAAAGTCGCGGCAGCGGTGGGCGCTTAGCCAGCAAACGTAGTGAAATGGGCCGCATTAACTTAGGTGCGCAAGCCTTTACCTGTGACGATGCAGACTTTCTTACCGAGCTGCAGCTCTGGCAACAACAGGGCTGGGTAACACAAAGTACCCATCAGCAATCGCAATGGACGGGCATCCCCTATATGAGTGCGCTCACACGCCACTTATTAGCTCAGATCGATACCCACTTCGCTTGCGAAATACAAGCGCTCAGCTATGACAGCAAGGGCTGGCTGCTGCATGACCAACATGCACAAACTCATGGTCCTTTTTGCCAACTGATTGTCGCCATCCCTGCACCACAAGCAGCAACCTTATTAAAGCATTGTGCACTGGCTTTAGCAGAACAGGCCGCTTGCGTGAGCATGCAACCCGCCTGGATCCTTGCTTTAGGTTTTAAACAACCGCTGACCGTCACAAAAAACCTAGCACAATTACGCAGCAGCAGCATTGCTGAAATCACTTGTACACCTCCATCCAGCGAACACCCGCTGCAAACTTGGCGAATACGTGCCAGCGCACAGTGGAGTACGCTGCACCTCGAAGATCAGCACCAGCACATCATTGCGGCCTTAAGTAAAGATTTTGCTGCTGTATTGGAGATTGAGAGCCCTGTAGCGGATAGCGTATTTGCTCACCGTTGGCGTTATGCCATAGGCGCACTGCCGGTGCCCACAACACTCTTGGCCGATCTGCAGCGCGGACTTTATCTCACTGGAGACTGGTGTATTTGTGGCGATGTACAAAGCGCATGGCAAAGCGGTCAGCGTGCAGCACTGCAACTGCTGAGCGCAGCGGGCCAACAGCCCGGCTAAGCAACCCAGCACCTTTACTGCGCATCCACCGATAATTCTTTCAAAGTAACCCGCAGTTGTTTGTTAAACTGCGCAGCACATAATCACCCATCTAATCATCCCCATTCAGGAGCTGTTGTGATTGAAGCTGTATGGATTGTCTTTGCCTTTAGCTTAGGAATCGCGGTTCGTATGATCGGACTGCCGCCTTTAATTGGTTATTTGGCTGCAGGTTTCTCCATTGCCGCCTCGGCAGACTATCTGGGTTTAAGCGTCGATAGCACTTCAGCCCTGCAACATATCGCCCACCTTGGCGTTCTCCTGCTGCTATTCACCGTCGGTCTTAAACTTAAAGTCAAAAGTTTAGTGCGCCCAGAAGTGATGGGCGGCGGCCTGCTGCATTTCTTGATCAGTACCGCGGTGTTTACCCCCGCGTTTTTCTTATTTTTAGAGGTCAGTTGGTACACAGCGGTGATGCTGTCGATTGCCTTATCCTTTTCCAGCACAGTGTTGGCCGCCAAAGTACTAGAAAGTAAGCGCGAACTGCGCGCCTTCCATGGTCGCGTTGCCATTGGTATTTTGGTGGTACAAGACTTAATCGCGTTATGTGTGATGAGTATTGCCAGCGGGCAAACACCCTCGATGTGGGCACTGGTGGTATTTGGCATACCCTTGCTGCGCCCGCTGATTTATCGTTTAGTCGATTATAGCGGTCACGAAGAACTCTTAGTTTTATTAGGTTTATTGCTGGCATTAGTGGTCGGCGGTTATGGCTTTGAGCAGATTGGCTTAAGCTCAGAGCTTGGCGCACTGGCCTTTGGTGCGCTGCTAGCCAACCACCCACGCTCCAGTGAGTTATCGAAAGCGCTCTGGAGTATTAAAGAAATCTTCTTAGTGGGTTTCTTCTTGCAAATCGGTATTGGCGGCCTACCTGAGCAGAACGCGATTATTTTTGCCCTGATTATGGCAGTCGCTTTACCGTTAAAAGGCGTGTTGTTTTTTGCCTTGATGGTGCTCTTTAAGCTGCGCGCGCGCAGTGCCTTTTTAACCAGCTTAAGCCTGACCAACTACAGTGAGTTTGGTTTGATTGTCGCCAGCATTGCCATTCCAGAGTGGATTATTCCGCTGGCGCTGACCGTGGCTTTTTCCTTTGTTGTCTCAGCGCCACTCAATCGTTTTGCCCATACCTTGTATGAAAAACTCAGCAAATATTTGATTTTGATGGAGCGCAAAGGCTTCCACCCCGATGAACAACCGCTGTATATCGAGGATGAAATTCTTATTGTCGGTATGGGTCGTACGGGGATGGCGGCCTATCAAACCTTGCACGATAAAGGCTATTGCGTGCTCGGTATTGACTCGGATCCCATCAAAATTGAACAGCAAATTCAAGAGGGTATTCACAGCTTATTTGCGGATGCGGAAGACACTGTATTCTGGAAGCGTCTGCATGCGCCGCACTTAAAATATGTGATTTTAGCGGCCAATGATTTAGAAGCAAAAACCCTCGCCGCACAAAAACTACGCGAAAGCGGTTTTACCGGACTCATTATCAGCCACTGCTTATACCCTGAGCATGCCGACAGCATTCGCGCTGCCGGTGCTGACTTTATCCATAAAACCTTTTCCGAAACTGGCCTTAAACTCGCTGAGCATGTACTTGAGCATACCAAGCCGCGCAATGCTTAAAAACCCATTGAGCGGTTAAACGGATACACCAAATAAAGAGCCGACCACTGTGGTTAAGCCCATTGCCAGTGCGCCCCAGAACGCCACACGGTAGGCACCTTTAACAATACTGGCACCGCCCGCATAGGCCGCTAAACCACCCAGCAGCATGAGAAAAAATAATGCGCTAGCAGGGATGAGGTAGAGCAAAAGCTGCGCAGGAAATAGCAAGACGATCAGTAATGGCAAAAAAGCGCCCACTGAAAATGTCAGTGCCGATGATAGCGCCGCCTGCACGGGTCGGGCTTGCATCTCATCGGTCAAACCCAACTCATCGCGCGCATGGGCAGCCAGCGCATCATGAGCCGTCAGCTGGATGGCGACTTGCTGAGCCAGTTCAGCATCCAGCCCACGCTTGCGATAAATACCGGCTAACTCAGCCAACTCATGCTCTGGTCGATCAGTTAACTCTCGACGCTCAATAGCTAAATCAGCCCGCTCAGTATCCGTTTGCGAGCTCACCGAGACATACTCTCCGGCAGCCATCGACATCGCTCCAGCCACCAATCCTGCAACGCCTGTTAGCACTATAGTTTGTGTGCTAGCCCCTGAAGCAACGACGCCTAACAACAAGCTGGCAGTGGAAAGAATACCGTCATTGGCGCCTAAAACTGCAGCTCTAAGTAAGCCAATGTGTTGAACTTTATGGGTCTCTGGATGCGGCATATCGAGCTCTACTTAATAATCAATACGTTGATATTTAACCTGCCGCTGTCATATGACATCAGCATTCACCTGCGGCAAGGCTTGATACTCAAAGCCTTTTTTCGCAATAGCGTAACACTCTTCAATGTGCGCATGGCCAATCAAAAGCATCGCGCTACCACTCAGCGCAGCAGCGGCCGCCTGACCGGCAAAGGGGATGAATTTGAGCGCTTGTTTAGCCGTTAAGCGCAGGCCGACTTTCTGCAACAGCAACAGTACCACTTGCTTGGTGACCAGTTGGCCGATCACACGGCTGCCGGTGGTTTTAATCACTCCGTACAAAAAACTTTTAAACTGCGGGTCGAGGCGATTAATTTGCTCTGGAGTTAAACCAAACTGTCGATTAATCGCCGGTAACAGCTCTAACAACAACCCCACATCAGCGGCGATATCCACACCGGGCAACGGCACCAACACCATGCCGCTGGAAGCCAAAGCACGCTTTTTCACCATGTTTTTACAGCGCAAACGTACGGCATCAAGTTCTTCTATCGATGTCAGCAAAACCCGTCACCTCTCTATTCTGTCAAAACACAGTCATGCAGAATCAGCATAACTCGCAGGCATACTGTTGATCCATCCCCGCACTAAAAGCACGGGGCATTCGCGCAAAACGGATAAGACATTCAATAGACAGCAAAACCAGCGCCTAGTGCAACTTCATCCGCGGATGGGTCCGTTTGCCGATGCGATCACTGAGCATGATTAAAGCCGTACGAAACACCCCGTAGAGTACAACCTGATGCATACGATACAAAGAAATATAGAACATGCGCGCCATCCAGCCTTCCACGTTAACCGTGCGCATAAAGCCACCCATGATGTTACCCACCGCACTGTATTGCGACAGCGACACCAATGAGCCGTAATCACGATACTGATACTTCGGCAGTGGCTTGCCTTGCAGCTTCAGCGCCAACGCTTTGCTTAAAAAGCTGGCTTGCTGATGCGCCGATTGCGCCCGTGGCGGCACATTTTTATCGCTGCCTTCCGCTAACGGACAGGCTGCGCAGTCACCCATGGCGAAAATATTCTCATCCACGGTGGTTTGTAAGCTCGTGTGCACTACCAACTGATTAATCCGATTAGTCTCTAAACCGTCCAGCTCGGTTAAAAACTTAGGCCCACGCACGCCGGCGGCCCAGACTTTTAAAGAGGCCGGAATAAAGCCGCCATCTTTGATGTGCATGCCTTCAGCGGTAATTTCTTCAACAGGTGCCGACAACTTAATTTGCACACCCAACTTGAGCAACTGCTGATGTACTTCACTAGCAACCTTCTCGGATAAGGCCGGCAAAACACGCGGTCCCGCTTCAATAATGGTGATGCACATATTGTCTGGCTGAATATTATCCAAACCATAAGCGGATAATTGCTGCGAGGCATGACGCAATTCAGCCGCCAGCTCAACCCCCGTCGCGCCAGCACCAACGATGGCAATATTCACCCTATTGTCATCGTTACCCTTGGCATGCGCACTTAAATACTCGCCGAGCAAGCGGCGGTGAAAGTTCAGTGCATGCTGAGGACTATCCAGAAAGATACAATGTTCAGCCGCGCCTTTAGTGCCAAAGTCATTGGTGAGACTGCCGACGGCGATCACTAAAGTGTCATAGTTCAGACTGCGTGCAGGCACTAACTGATGGCCTTTTTCATCCAAGGTGGCGCTCAGCTCAATGGTTTTCGCCTGGCGATCAATGCCTGAAAACTTACCAATCTGAAATTCAAAATGATTCCACTTGGCTTGTGCGACATAATTTAATTCATTATCCGTACTGTTCAGTGAGCCAGTGGCCACTTCGTGCAATAAGGGTTTCCAGATATGTGTCAAGTTTGTGTCAACTAAAGTTATCTTAGCCTGCTTGCGCTTACCTAAGTTGCGACCTAAACGCGTCGCCAACTCAAGTCCGCCAGCACCGCCACCCACCACTACAATGCGATGTAACATGGTATACATGCCTATAAAATAATAAGAATTTATCACCACTATACGATGAAAATTGTAGGGTCCGCAGTGTTCTTTATGGCAGCTGCTAAAGAAGCAGTGCTTTATTTTAGGCAGATCGTTGCTGCGAACTAGGCTTAAAGCTGGATACTTTAAGACGTTTAGGCAGGTATTACAGCAACCCACACAGCGTATCAATAAACGCTGCGTGGACAGCATGCTGATGTATTAACGAACGTTGATCACCAGCTTACCCACAGCTTTACGTGCAGCGAGGGTGTTAATCGCTTGTGCTGTATCTTCTAGCGCAAAGGTTTGCGAGACCAACGGCTTCAGCTTGCCTTCGGCATACCAGGCAAACAGCTGCTGGAAGTTAGCCACGTTATCTTGCGGTTGGCGCTGAGCGAAGGAGCCCCAGAATACGCCAATCACCGCAGCGCCTTTCAGCAGCGGTAAATTGACCGGCAGTGAGGGAATAGTGCCGCTCGCAAAACCAATCACCAGCATACGGCCGTTCCAAGCAATCGAGCGGAATACCGTTTCAAACAAATCCCCGCCCACAGGATCAATCACCACATCCACGCCTTGACCCTTGGTTAAGGTTCTCAAGCGTTCACGCACGTCTTCATCTTGGTAATTAACCAGCTCATCAGCACCGGCTTGACGTGCCACTTCGAGCTTCTCGGCACTGCTGGCCGCAGCAATCACTCGCGCCCCCATGGCTTTACCAATTTCAATCGCGGCCAAACCCACACCACCAGAAGCGCCAAGCACCAATAACGTCTCACCGGCTTGCAAAGCACCACGCTGTGTTAATGCATGCATCGCCGTACCATAGGTCATGCTAAAAGCGGCCGCAGTAGTAAAATCCATTGCGTCAGGCATCGGCAAAATATTATAGAAGGGAACGGCAATTTGCTCCGCGCAACTGCCCCAGCCAGTCAGCGCCATCACTCGATCACCAACTTTAAGATGACTGACCTTCTCACCCACAGCGCTGATCACACCAGAAGCTTCACCACCCGGAGAAAATGGAAAAGGCGGTTTGAATTGATATTTACCTTCAATAATTAAAGTGTCAGGAAAGTTAATACCTGCCGCATGCACATCCAGCAGCACTTCATTTTTTTTAATTTCTGGGCTGCTGACGTCTTCAACAACCAAGGTATCTGCAGGACCAAAGGCTTTACACAAGACAGCTTTCATAAGGAACCTCATTTTGTTGTTTTCTTGAGTGTAAGGGGCAAGCTAAAGAGTTCAAGCTGTATGCATATAAGTGATAGTGTATTATCGTGAAGCACTAAGGACGCACTGAATACGGGCCTACGCAGTCAGAGTATGGTTAACCCACTGCTCAACATGCTTTTTGATTGTTCTGCAGCTGAGTTTTCACCCAACTTTGACGCCCTGACCAACCCGATACACGGCTTCCTTTAGAGCCTCTTACAGCCTTTGTCGTGCATCAGACTCGCTACTGACGCCTTACTTTCTGGCACACCCTGTATAATTATTTAGAAAAACTTGAACCTAATCACCCTGCAACACTATTACTGGCTGTACTGCAGGGATCATTTTTATGCTTTGGAGCTGCTACTGTGAACTATCTATCGATTCTTTTGCTGGCGTTATCACTGAGCGGAACAGTCCACGCTGAAGATAAGGCAGCAACCACCAGCAGCCCTTCTGCATACGTTAATTTAGTGCCTGCGATTGTGGGTAATTATGGTGCAGGCAGCAAACTAAAATACTATAAAGCCGATATTGCTTTGCGTGTGCAAGCTGAGAACGTCAGTAAAGTGGAGTACCATGAACCGCTGATTCGCGACCAGTTGATTCAGTTATTTGCCCAACAAACTGATGAAGATATGAATGAGTTTGATGGCAAAGAGGCCATGCGCAAAGCTGCATTGCAGCAAGTACAACAGGTGCTTAAGCAAGAGGAAGGAGAAGATCTAGTAGAAGACTTGTTGTTCAATAACTTAGTTGTGCAGCCTTAAACATTAAACATGTACAAATCTGCCGTTATTGCAACGGCAGATTTATATAAGATCACTGCTTAGAAGTTGTAGCGTAGGCCGACAGAGGCGAGGTCGATGTCGTGTTTGATACTAACTCTACTACCAAAATAGTCTGACTTTTTATCAGCTACGCCCTTATAACGCTCGTACTCAGCAACTACTGCGAACTCAGGAGTAATATTATAAGATGCACCTACACCAAAGGATGGCGCCCACTTTCTTACAGTTTTACTCATAGACTCATAATCATCCCCACTTACAGTATCAATATCAGTATACTCAAATGATGTTTTAGTCTTTAAATAGTGATAACCAGCTTTAGCAAATAAAGTAAAGTCTTCAATCGGCAAGGTCCCAACCAAATTAACCCCTAAACCACTAGTTTTAAAGTCAACCTTTTCGTTTTCACTAAAAAACCCTGTTGGAAATTGAGGCCCTGACTCACTGCCTTTATATTTTGATCTACCTAGATCAACGTATTGTAATTCAAGGCCCACATATGGGTTCGCTTGTAATCCAACAGCTAACTTATAAGCAGTATCGGTCCGATCACTTGATGTACTACTGCTTACGGAAGATACGTTACCACCTGCTTTATAGTTATTTTGTAAGTCTTTAGCGTACTTTGACTTATCCGCCTTCGCCTGACCAATACTACCTGTCACATAACCAGACACTTCGTTCGCCTGTACTGCTGTTGTGGCACATGCTAATACTGCTGCAGCCAATAATGTTTTCTTCAACATCCTATAACTCCCTGAATAATTATGCTGTTAGTTAGCGGACCTGAGTCTACTCAAAAATATGTTTAAGTCCAGCCGCTGACTACGACAGAACGCTCACTACGCATAAAAAGTGCATTGCATTTTAAGTCAGTACTCATTAATCCCGCCATTGCGATAAGCGCAGCGATGCGGCAAGCATGCAGGCGTCGCTATGCGCAGCCAAGTGGATTGCTTAGCTGCCTACGCAATTACGATTTTGAATTAATGACGTTTTTTGATGTATTCAGTATCTGCTTAAAGATTTCTAGAGTATCAGTCTCTAACTAAAAGCTGCGGCACTGGCTGTAAGTATTCAGCGCTACACTCGGCACTTACAGTCGACAGATAAGGTACTTCAGCCAAACAAGGTGCAGGCATAAGCTGGCGCAAGGTTACGAGGTTTTCCGCTAAACGCGCACAATGAGGATCCACCACATTCGCCACCCAACCGGCCAGTTCCAAGCCGTCATTAAGGATCGCTTGCGCCGTTAAGAACGCGTGATTAATACAGCCCAACTTCACGCCCACCACTAAAATCACCGGTAACTGCAAAGCCACTGCAAAATCTGACAAAAACTCAGTATTAGAGATCGGCACACGCCAGCCGCCAGCGCCTTCAATCAGAGTGAAATCGGCCTGCTGTTGCACAACCAGCTGTGCAGCGCGATGTAGATCCGCCACAGATAACTCTACGCCGGCTTCCTGCGCGGCAATATGCGGCGCAATGGCTGGGGCAAAGGCATAAGGATTGATTTGTGTGTAAGGCAGTTGCACTGTGCTTTGCGCCATCAAGGCTAAAGCATCGCTATTGCGTAAACCTTGTACGGTCATCTCGCAACCAGAAGCCACAGGCTTCATGGCTAACGTGCTGCAACCTTGTTGTTTGGCCGCACATAGCAAGCCTGCCGCCACACTGGTTTTGCCAGCATCAGTGTCTGTGCCCGTAATGAAAAATGCTTGCGCCATGCTTAATCCTCTTTACGTAATACGCCATAGACCACCTGCCAAGTTGCGGGCAAACCTTGCGGCTGGCGATAGTGTTCATAAGCTGCCAGCAAGCGCTGCAAGCCTTGTCGACTGACTAAGCCTTGGCCACGGCCACCTTGCACATGGTCAGCCCCTAGATGCTTAAGTTCATGGGTGAGCTCGCGTACTTTGTTGTAGTAATACGTATGGGTATGGCAATGCACATCCAACACTTGCAAACCACTCGCCGCGGTTAATTCTTGATAACGACTCAGCGGCCTAAATGTATTGACATGGACACCGTCATCCACCGCTTGCCAGCTGCGGCGCAACTCAAGCAAAGAACCCTCCGCCACACTGCTAAATAACAGGAGACCACCGGGTTTAAGTACGCGCTGAGCCTCACTAAGTACCTGGGCAAAGTCAGCGCACCATTGCAGCGCCAAACTACTAAAAATCAGATCTTGGCTGTTGTTTTGTAACGGCAAGGCTTCGGCATCCGCGCAAATATAAGCGAGCTCTGGGCAGCGCTTGCGAGCAACATTAAGCATGCCAGCGGCCAGATCTAAGCCCGTGCCCCGCGCTCTGGGCCAGCGCTGTTGTAAGCGCTCACAGAAATAGCCCGTGCCACAGCCAATATCCAGCCATTGCGCAACGGAGCTTTGCATTGCCGCAGGCGCATCCCATGCCAGAGGTAATAAACTTAATAAACGCTGACCCACCGCGCGCTGAAACTCAGCCACACTGTCATAGGTTTCCGCAGCCCGTGAAAATGCGGCGGCAACTTGCTGCTTATTCTGCTGCTGCGCACAAGACTCAAGCATGCTCAGAACCTCGAATAAAAGCGGCAATGCGCTGCGCTAACACTTGCGACTCAACAATAAGGCCCGCATGACTGTGTCCAAACAGCTCGACAGTGACTTTTGAGTTGAGCTCGCGCACATGGCTGAGCGCCAGCGACGGCACTAAAGCATCCTGCTCAGCCAGCAGATGTAACTGTGGGCCAGAAAACGCACTGATGGCGTCACGATTATCCAACGCGGCCAACAGATCTAAACCCGCTAAAGCGCTGGCAGAATCAGCAACTGCAGCCGCCGCTGATAACTGCCGCGCTAATGCTCGGGGCTGCGCAGCGCCTTGACTGCATAACAGCACAAAACGCTTTAAACCTGCGGCTAAATCCTCTGCACAGAGCTGGCGAAACGCTGTAAAGGTATCGACTGGCATTGCTGTTGGCCAGCTATCGCGCGCAACAAAACACGCATTGCTGGCATAGCTGATCAATCCTGCACACGTGGACTGACGCTGCGCCGCCAGAGCCGTGGCTAACATGCCGCCCAGCGACCAGCCCATCAGCCAGCAATCACTCGGTAACTGTTGATCGAGCAATGCAATCACTGCCTCGGCATTTTTTCCGCGCACATCAGGTAATGGCTGAATCTGTACCGTCATTTGCGGCAAAGCTGCTTCCAGTTGCTCCGCTAAAATCTGTAACGGTGTCACGCCTAAGCCCCAACCTGGGAGCAATACCAGATGCTTACTCATCACGCGTCTCCAGCTGGCAAGCGGCCAAACCATCGAGTAACTGCTGCACCTGCTCGGCACTATGCGCAGCGGTCAAAGTAATACGTAAGCGCGCACTACCGACGGGGACTGTCGGCGGTCGAATCGCCCCAACTAAAATACCTTGCTCACGCAATTTGGCCGAGATCGCCATGGCCTGGCCACTGTCGCCAATAATAATCGGCTGAATCGGCGTGGGACTGTCCATCACGTTCAAACCCAACGCCTGTACACCCTGACGGAACTGCACAATCAACTTTTGTAGATGTTCACGGCGCCAGTGTTCTGTTTTTAATAGCTCTAGGCTGGCCAGCGTCGCACAGGCGACTGCTGGCGGCGAACTGGTGGTGTAGATATAAGGTCGCGCAAACTGGATCAGGGTTTCAATCAACGCCTCGCTACCCGCAACAAAAGCGCCAGCCGTGCCAAAGGATTTCCCCAAGGTGCCAACCAACACCGGCACATCCTCTGCACTCAAAGCATAATGTTCAACTAAACCACCGCCGTTTTTTCCTAAAACACCAAAACCATGGGCATCATCAACCATCAACCATGCCCCGTGAGCTTTGGCCTGCTCTGCTAACTCAGGCAAGCGCGCCAGATCGCCATCCATACTAAAGACGCCATCGGTGACCAGCAGCGTATGACCCTGCGCACGCTGAAAACGCTGCTTGAGGCTGTCGAGATCATTGTGTAAATAACGGCTAAAGCGTGCGCCTGATAACAGCCCAGCATCCAGCAGCGAGGCATGGTTAAGACGGTCATGCAGCACAGTATCACCCTGCCCGACTAACGCAGTAATCACCGCTAAATTGGCCATATAGCCGCTGCTCATTAACAGCACTCGTTCGCGGCCGGTAAACTCTGCCAAAGCTTCTTCCAGCTGATGATGCGGCTCGCTATGGCCAATGACTAAGTGCGAAGCACCGCCCCCAACGCCCCAACGCACTGCGCCTTGCTGCAGAGCTTCAACCACCTGCGGGTGATTGGCTAAGCCTAGATAATCATTGGAGGAGAAAGCCAAGTACTCTTTACCATCCACCTGCACCACAGGCCCTTGTGGGCTTTGTAATAGCGGACGTTGGCGGTACAGGTTATCGGCTTGGCGGGCGGCCAAACGTGCAGCAAGATCGAAGCTCATGACAATCCAAGACAAAGAATGCAGCGCATTAAAATAAAGCGAGCGGCCAGCTCTGCAGCTGGCGCGCTCAAGTTAGTCACTAGTGGGCAGCGGCGTCATAAAACAGCTTAGAGTCGCGCTGCTCAATAATGGCGTGCTCAATCGCAGCTTGATGCACTTCATCAGCATACTCTTCACGGGCTTCCGGCTTGATACCAAGACGAGCAAACAACTGCATATCTTTATCCGCTTGTGGATTGGCGGTAGTCAGTAGTTTTTCGCCGTAGAAGATCGAGTTAGCACCGGCTAAAAACGCCAGCGCTTGCATCTGCTCGTTCATTTGCTCACGACCGGCAGACAAACGCACATGGGATTTAGGCATCATAATCCGCGCCACAGCGAGCATGCGGATAAAATCAAAAGGATCGACATCCTCTGCATTTTCCAGCGGTGTACCTTCAACTTTAACCAGCATATTGATCGGCACGCTTTCTGGATGCTCTGGCAAATTAGCCAACTGGATCAATAAACCCGCACGGTCAGCAATGGATTCGCCCATGCCCAAAATACCGCCTGAGCAAATTTTCATTCCCGCATCACGTACATAACTTAAGGTCTGTAGGCGTTCAGCATAGGTGCGGGTGGTAATAATATTGCCGTAGAACTCCGGCGAAGTATCTAGGTTATGGTTGTAATAATCCAAACCGGCATCAGCCAATGCTTTGGTTTGCGCTTCATCGAGCTTGCCCAAGGTCATGCAGGTTTCCATGCCCATGGCTTTAACGCCTTTGACCATTTCCAAGACATAAGGCATATCTTTCGCTGAAGGATGTTTCCAGGCTGCGCCCATGCAGAAACGCGTCGAGCCTATCTCTTTGGCGCGCTTGGCCTCTTCCAAAACTTTCTGTACTTCTAGCAGTTTTTCTTTATCTAAACCTGTGTTGTAGTGCCCAGACTGCGGACAATATTTGCAGTCTTCTGGGCAAGCGCCGGTTTTAATCGATAGCAAAGTGGAAACTTGCACGCGATTGGGATTGAAGTGCTGGCGGTGCACGCTTTGTGCCTGAAAGATCAAGTCGTTAAAGGGTTGCTGTAAAAGCGCTGTCACTTCAGCAAGTGTCCAGTTATGGCGGGTGACAGGGTTCGGAGTGGCGTTCATGGATTATCCTTTTTATTGGCCGTTCACCGGCTAGCTGCTAATCTGTAAACATGCAGGATGCATTATAATAATGATCAAGGAGACGTTATGAGCTGTCAACCAGGTCACTTAAAAAAGGTTTACAACTGGTTAAAAAGCAAACAAGCCTGTTTGCTTTGCGATGCGATCAGTCAGCAATTACTCCCGCTATGTGTAGACTGTGAGGCTGAGCTGCCTTGGCTTAGGGAGTATTGTCGGCAGTGCGCCCTGCCTTTACCCATCCAGCAAGCGCTTTGTGCAGACTGCACGCATCAACCTCCGCTATTTAGCCAAGTCATCACTCCGCTCGAGTTTGTATTCCCTGTAGATACATTGATCAGTCGCTTTAAGTACCAACAAAACTGGCCCTATGGTCAATTATTAAGCGCTGTATTAAGTCAGCACTTAAATTATTACTTTGAGGAAGGTGGCCCGCGCCCTGACTTAATTTTGGCCGTGCCTTTAGCAAAACGCCGACAACGCCAGCGCGGCTATAATCAAGCGCAAATGGTCTGTGACACGCTCAGTGCGCGGCTGCAACTGCAGAATCCTACGCAAATATTAGTACGCTCTCGAGAAACTGTGAGCCAGCAAGGTTTAAATGCTAAAGCGCGGCGCGATAATCTGCGCAATGCTTTTCAATTGACTGAGCCTGCGCAAGTCAGTAACAAACATATTGCTTTAGTAGACGATGTGCTGACGACGGGTACCACCTGTTCAACCATTAGCGGACTATTACTTAAGCATGGCGCCGCACGAGTGGATGTCTACTGCTTGGCTCGCACCGGTAAACCGCACGGAGTGCAACTGTAACCATCGACTAAAAATGACTTTAACTGCTCAATATTTTAGCTTGCAGAGTAGTGCATAGCGTACTTCGGGGCGGGTGTTAATACGTTTGCGCAAAGCAATGGTTTTAAAAGCGCCATGCGCTAAATTCGCAGACAACACCGATAGTCAATGAGTACCTTGTTCGTATCGCGACAAGCGAGCCAGGTATGGCGAGCGCCCGAATCGGGTCAGGATGACCCGTTGAGGGAAAAGCGATACGAATAAGGTACGGCGTGCACAAATAGCTCTGCTTATTGGGTTGCATGAGTAGCCTAGGTTTGGGTCATACCGTTCTGGATACTTTGCTTTATTT
>JAAYFI010000111.1 GCA_012728315.1 Gammaproteobacteria bacterium | reverse complement strand
GCCTATTACGAAGACACGCACTGCTGGTTAGGCATGCAGCATTTTCCTTTTGTGCGCTACACACGCAATCATGTTGTGGCAGATACGGATACGCGCAGTGTAGATTTTGACTGCATCAGTGAGTTTGCGATGGCAGCAGACTTTAACGGTGGCGATGTGATGAACTCAGCGTCTAGAGCCTTAATGGTGGAAGACGAACTGAAGTTTATGGATCCAACGCACATTCGAGTCGCCAGTGTTCGTGAGCAGACGCTAGTGGGCACGCTGGATGCAACGCTAGGTTTGCCGCGTTATGTTGCCTTGTTTCAAGGTGTTGAGCAGCCCGCATTGATTGAGCCTGCGGTGAAGGCTTGGTTGGCGAGCGTCGATACAGTACGCCATGCCAGTTTAGATGAGTGCATCGCGCGTACAGGCCAGAGCTTTCCTTATCAAGCGCTGCTGTGGCTGACCTTAACCGATGAGCAAGCAACCACTACCTTACCCCAAGTGGGAGATTTACCAGGTTTGCTGGCTGTGGTGCCGGTAACAACGCATGCCACGCCGCCTGCTACTTTAAGTCAAAATTTTAAGGCGTATTTGCCTTAGGTCTGTCATCAGCGCATGGCGTGTTTAAATATCGGGGAGCACTCAGAGTGTTCCCCGATATTGATTGGACTTACTTCGATAAGTAGTCAGCCACGGCTTGGTAAGCCGGCAGTGATGTTGCATCGCTGCCTGCGTTTGCAGCTTGCGGATGTGAGGCAAAACGCACAATCACCATTTCAGCAGTTGGGTCAATATAGATGGTTTGGCCATGTACACCACGTGCAGCATAGGCTTGGTTATCATTGTGGAAAAACCACCACATGCTCTTATAGCTGCCGTTGGGCATGCTGGTATAGCCCGCTTTTTTGAAGAGTTTAGGATCGCCACCTTCGCGGATATTACGGACCGCTTGGGCAGGGATGATTTGCTCACCATTGATCTGGCCTTCATTGAGCATCAGTTGACCAATGCGTGCGAGATCACGCAGACCAGCACTTAAACCACCGCCTGCAAAGGGTGTACCGATGGAGTCGATAGTGAAGTTAGCTGATTGCTCGGCACCCATACGCTGCCAAATGCGCTCCGACAATAAATCGGTCAGGGATTTGCCGGTGCTGCGCGAAATAATCCAGCCTAGCGTGTCAGTATTGATGGTTTTATAAGCGAAAGCTTCGCCATGCTGGCCTTCAGCTTGCACGGTTTGTAGGTATTCGAAATAAGTACGTGGCCCTGTGAAGTCACCGGCTTTTGGCATTGGACTGGCGGCTTGTGAGTACTTCCAAACATCTGCTTCAGGGTCGGAGTAATCTTCACTGTATTTAAGGCTGGTGGTCATATTCATGATTTGACGCACCGTAGCACTGCCAAATGCACTGTCTTTAAGCTCAGGAATAAGATCTGCAGCCAGAGCTGTCTCATCAATCACGCCTTCAGCGATCAGCACTTCCGCCAACAGGCCGGTGAGTGATTTGGTCATCGACATGGAAGCGTGCAGGCCTTGCTCATCGAGGCAACCGTCGTAACGCTCGTACACCACTTTGCCTTTGTGCAAGACGATCAAGCCGTCGGTGTGATTGACTGTAAAGGCTTCATCCCAAGTCATGCTGTCTTGCGTGCCAGTGGGGGTGAATTTAAGTTGGGCGATGCCTTCATCAAGCTGAGAGTCCAGTGGAACAGGCGCGCCTAAGCCGCGATGCAGCACCTTGGTCGGGAGCAGCTCTTGCATATGGCATACGGTCCAGCGCAGTTTTTCACCTGCAAAAAAATCAGTGTCGGAGTTGCGGATAATACGCTCAGGTGCAGGTGGGAAACCGCTCATCCATTCTGAGGAGGGCTGAGCTGTCTCGGACATTTGGCGTGTCTCAGCGACTGCCCAGCCGCTTAACGCAAGACTTACGCACACAGGAACCAGCCAGCGCTGGGCGAGTGGTTGTTTAATTTTATTTTTCATGGGGTTTCCTTAGTCGTGGTGATCTTATCGTGCATAGATTCTCATTGCAGGTGTGTCTTGCTGTATTTAAGTGCTCGGTGGCTAATCAAACTGATGGTGCCCAGTTGTATTGCCACTGTATTAAGAGTCTCTTAGAGCGTTTTGCATATTATTGTTGATGATTAATCCATGTCGGAGAGCTTGCAACAACATGGATTAATCAAGCTTATGCAGCTTGGCTCACTCTGCTGCGTTCGCACTATAGGTTTGCACTGGGTGGTCTTTAACTTGTTTGCAGTAGCGTGGGAGCGCTAAGAATAAACAGACGCAGGTGAAGCTCAGTAAACCGATACACATGGCTAAAGCGTAGCCGAGTCCTTTGTTGTCGCCGGTGGAGCTGAATAGATCACTGAGCATACCGACCAATAAAGGCCCCAGACCCACGCCCAATAAAGTCGTACCCATAAATAACAATGCTGTTGCTTGAGCGAGTTGGCGCGTTGGGAATAGGTAGCTCAAAGAACCAAAGGTCGGCACTGTCCACCACATGGCGAAAAAAGCAAAACCTAAATAGAACAAAAATGCCGTGGGTACTGTGAGGCTACCAACATAAAATGCCGTGCCGCTGGGCCAGAGGTAAAACAAGACCCCAAGCGGAATCGAGATTCCCGTGCCGATCAGTGCCGTGCCTAATTGCCAGCCGTTGTGGCGTATCGCTAGGCGATCAGTGACGGCACCGCAGCATAATGTACCGATGGCTGAGGTAAAGCCGCCAGCGACACCCATCAGTAATCCAGCTTCTTTAATATTGAGTTCATGGGCGCGGATCAGAAAACTTGGTGTCCAAGTGCCGACTGCAAAGCCTGCAGCTGTCGCGATGCTTGCGGCGGTTACAAGAAGACTGAAGGCGGGGGTTTTGAGCAGTTGTTTAAATGTATCGAGAAAGTTTTCGGTGGGTGTTGGTGTGTTACTGGTGACTTTGGTTTTAGTCTCAGTCACTGTCAGAGCCAGAATAATACCCAGTAGTACGCCCGGTGCACCGATGATGATAAATGCCCAACGCCAACCGTACACTTCAGCAATCCAACCACCGACACTCAGCCCGACGACTGAGCCGATCGCAGGCCCCATTAGAAAGACTGACAGCGCTCTTGAGCGTAAGCGGGCAGGGTAGAGCTGTGACACCATGGCTAAAGATGGGGCGGAACCGCCTGCTTCACCAATGGCAACGCCTATGCGGCACATAAGTAAGAGCGTGAAGGTTGTAGCGACGCCACATAGCATGGTCATAACGCTCCATGCAATACAAGATACGGCAATCACGGGTTTGCGCCCAATACGGTCTGAGAGTCGGCCGATGGGTAGACCAAATACGGTGTAAAAGATTGCGAAAGCAACGCCAGAAAGCATGCCAATCATGGTGTCTGAGACACCAAATTCGAGTTTGATCGGTTCAATGAGAATCGATACCAGTAGGCGGTCGATGTAATTGAAAATGTAAATGATAGCCAGCATGCCTAGAGCATAGTGGGTGCGCCAAGTAACCTTAGGTTGAGAACTCACAGACATATTGCTCCATTTTTTATTTTTATAGAACAGCATGTTTGGTTTTTTAATAGAGTGTTGCATCGTCTGTTTGAGCTATGGCAGGGTTATGAGTTGGCATACTGCTCATAAATCGATTTAGCTGAGGCGCTGGTTGGGCGTCTTTGCTACTGAGGATAAACGCGCTTAGGCGTGATGACTAGCAGGCTTGAGCCAAGGTTTGCTACGCAGTAACGCCAACAGCATTAGAATAGGTAGCACCACAGTCACACTGACAATAACCAGTGCATAACGTAGTGATTCATCACCAGCGTAAGGGATCAATACATCACTGATTGCGCCGGTAACCAATGGACCCAAACCCACACCCAGCAAAGTAGTGCATACCGTTTGCAAAGCAAAGGCTGTGGCGCGTTGCCATTGGGTGACCAGTTGTGAGAGCAAGTTAAATGATGGGGCGACCCAGAACACGGTAAAGAAACCTGAGAGAGCACACCACAGCATCGCACTGGGGATAGGGATACCGGCCACAGTAAAGGCAATTCCGGCAGGGGAGAGCAAATAAATGATCATGGCTGCAGTGGCAACCACATGACCAACAATTGGGATGCCCACTAACCAGTCACGGTTATGAGCGCTGAGACGGTCTGTGAGCCAGCCGCTGAATATGCTGCCCACGGCAGCACTCAGACCGGTCACAACGCCTGCTAAAATACCTGCGTGCTGCAATGATAGTTCATGTGATCGCACTAAAAACGAGGTGTTCCACATGGCAAAGGAAAATGCACCAAAGGTTGTTATAGCGCTGGCGCCAATTAAGATAAAGCAGCCGTTGTTGAGGATCAGCTTCATCGCTGCCTGGCGCAGTCCATCGCGTGGTGGTTCAGTGCCACCGCCTACATCCCATTGACCGCGGCTGGGTTCTTGCACAAAGAAGCTGAAAATTAACGACATGACAATCAGCGGTGTACCAATGGCATAAAAACCGGGGCGCCAGCCATAGCTGTCAATGACCCAAGCGCCAACGCTGAGGCCGACGATGCTAGAAATGGTGGGCGCACCGGTAAAAAAACTGATCGCCAAGGAGCGGCGATGGGGTGGATAGAGATCTGAAATTAACGACAGTGAAGCGGGTGTAACGGGGGCTTCTGCCGCCGCTACTAGCATCCGAGCAAAAATAAGCATCCAAAAACTAACCGCAAACCCACAGAGCAATGTTGCCAAAGCCCAGATGCCTAAGCTAACAGCCAATACGCGTGTGCGCGTATAGCGATCCGATAGACGCCCAGCAGGTAGTCCAAGAAAAGCATAAACAACGGCAAAGGCTAGACCTGAAATCAAGCCCATTGCCGCGTCGCTGACATGAAACTCCTGCTTGATGGGCTCGATCATCACAGACATAATTTGACGGCCCATAAAGCTGCCTGCATAGGTCACCACTAATAGCGCGAGAAACCCATGGATACGCCAGCCTAACTGGCCATCAGAATGTCTGTTCATAGTCGTTAAGCCGAAGCTTGGCGCTGCTTCAGCAGCGTCAGTGCAGTATCTTCGATCATATCTTCCTGACCACCCACCATACCGCGGCGACCCATCTCAACCAGAATCTCACGGGCTGATACGCCATATTTAGCTTCCGCACGCTTAGCAAATAACAGGAATGAGCCGTACACGCCAGCGTAACCCATGGTCAGCGCATCGCGGTCACTGCGGATTGGGAAGTCCATAATCGGCACAACCAAATCTTCAGCCACATCTTGAATGCCAAATACATCCACACCGGTTTCAATGCCCATGCGATCACATACGGCAATTAAGACTTCCATGGGTGTGTTACCTGCACCCGCACCTAAACCTGCACACGCCGCATCAATACGTGTAGCGCCTGCATCAATAGCAGCAATGGAGTTGGATACACCCATCGATAAGTTGTGGTGGCCGTGGAAACCAATTTCAATGTCATCGCCTAATGCTGCACGGATCGCTGACACGCGTGCATGCACATCATGTGGCAGCATATAGCCTGCTGAGTCAGTGATGTAAATGCAGTTCGCACCATAGCTTTCCATGAGTTTAGCTTGCTTGGTCAGGCCTTCTGGGCTGTTCATGTGCGCCATCATTAAGAAGCCCACAGTGTCCATACCCAGCTTGCGCGCTTCGGTAATGTGCTGCTCAGAGACATCAGCTTCGGTGCAGTGGGTGGCAACACGAATCGTATTGACGCCCAAGTCTTTGGCCATATGTAAATGCTCAACCGTTCCGATACCGGGCAGCAGCAGGGCAGACACTTTAGCGTTTTTCATCAGCGGAATAACGGCTGACAAATATTCTTCGTCTGTATGGGCAGGGAAGCCGTAGTTGACTGAAGCACCACCGAGGCCATCACCGTGGGTGACTTCAATCAGTGGTACGCCGGCCGCATCAAGGCCTTGGGCGATCGCTTTCATCTCATCCAGAGAAATCTGGTGCTGCTTAGGGTGCATGCCGTCACGTAAGCACATATCGTGAACGGTAATTTTTTTGCCTTTAAGGTCCATAACAGTCTCCTTAAGCCACAGTCTGGGTGAGTAGTTTTTCAGCGAACATTTCCGCGGTACGCGCAGCTGCTGCAGTCATGATGTCGAGGTTGCCGGCATACTTAGGTAAGAAATCACCTAAACCTTCAACTTCCATAAAAATCGACACGCGATTGCCGTCAAATACGGGGCCGTTCACCAAGGTGTAACCTGGTACGTATTTTTGTACTTGCTCAATCATGGCGTGAATAGACGCTGTGATCGCGGCTTGATCAGGCTCGCCTTCGACTAAGCAATGCACAGTATCGCGCATCATCAGCGGTGGCTCAGCAGGGTTAATCACAATAATGGCTTTACCCTTTTTCGCGCCGCCAACTTGTTCCACTGCGCTGGCGGTGGTGCGAGTAAATTCATCAATGTTTTTACGCGTACCTGGGCCTACTGATTTTGAGGCCGCGGTGGCAATAATCTCAGCGTATGCAACCGGTTGTACTTGCGAGACGGCTGCCACTAAAGGAATGGTCGCTTGGCCGCCACAGGTCACCATATTGACGTTCATCGCGCCGCTGTTGAGGCACTCTTCAAGGTTAACCGGAGGCACACAGAATGGACCAATCGCTGCTGGTGTCAGATCGATCATCAGTACGCCGAGCTCATTGAGCTTGCGGCTGTTCTCAGCATGGACGTAGGCTGAGGTGGCATCGAAAGCAATACGGATATCGTCTTCTTTAATATGCGCCAGTAAACCATCAACACCATCCGAGGTGGTTTTTAAACCCATCTCTTTGGCGCGCAGCAAACCTTCAGAGGTGGCATCAATGCCGACCATCCACACTGCTTCTAGAAACTCACTGCGTTGGATCTTGTACAGTAAGTCGGTACCGATGTTACCGGGGCCAATAATGGCGCAACGAATTTTTTTACTCATAGTTGTGTGCTCTCCGTTAACAGATTCAGTCGGTAAACGTCAGACTGGCAGAACCGAGTCCGGTGATGTTCATTTCAATACGGTCGCCAGCGGTGACTGGAACCAAAGGTGCCAGCGCACCTGATAGGATAATTTCGCCTTTACGGAACGGAATACCCAGCTTGCCTAAGGTGTTAGCCAACCAGGCTACAGCTTCGCAAGGATGACCTTGCACGGCAGATCCCAAGCCGGTACCGGCGGGCTCACCATTTTTCGTCATGGTCAGCTCAACCTTGGCTAGATCCACGGTACGTGGGTCAATGCGCGCAGAGCCTAAGGCAAAGACGCCGCAGGATGCGTTATCCGCCACAGTGTCTTCAATCGCAATTTTCCAATCACGAATACGTGAATCAACAATTTCAAAGCAGGGCACCACATATTCAGTGGCAGCTAAGACGTCGCTGGCTGTGATACCTGGGCCGTTGAGATCAGCTTTTAAAATAAAAGCGATTTCACCTTCGGCGCGAGGTTGCACCAAGCCATATTGCGCTTTGCTCACGCTGCTGGCGTCAGCCACTTGCATGGCATCGGTGAGGAAGCCAAAGTCAGGCTGATGCACATTGAGCATGTCTTGCACGGCCTTGGAGGTCACGCCAATTTTCTTACCAATCAGTTTTTCGCCAGCCGCTTCACGACGCTTGAGAAACTGTAAGGAAATCTGATAAGCCTGCTCAATCGTCAAGTCAGGGTAGCGCTCGGTCAGCGGTGTCAGGCTGGTTTTGGATTGCAGTGCGGCAAAGAGTTCATCGCCGAGCTGCTGAATCAATGTGTCATCAATCATGAAATTATTACTCCGCGTAAGTGTTTAGCTGGGGAACACACTGACGCCGGCACCGCCGTCAATATCCAAAATTTTGCCTGATACCCAGCCCGATGCTGGAGAGGCGAAATACAACGCAGCAGCAGCAATATCTTCGACTTCACCCAAGCGCTGCAGAGGGGTGTTTTTAGTCATGATGTTTTTAACTGCTTCTGGCATCACAGAATCCAGCGCGTCAGTCAGAATCGGACCGGGTGAAATGGCATTGACGCGAATTTCAGGGGCGAAGTCTTGTGACAACAGCTTAGTCATATGCACTAAAGCGGCTTTAGCCGTGCCATACGCACTGAAGTTTTTCTGGATATAGTTGGCGGCCACCGAAGTGATATTAATCACATTACCGCTGCCGGCTGCGCGCATATGTGGAACGCACAACTGAATCAGGTGGTAGGAGGTGGTCACGTTAAAGTTAAGAAGGCGATCCAGTTCTTGCCATGGCATGGTGGCTGGGTCGTTGGGACCGCCGCCGCCGGCATTATTGACCAAGTGAGTGATTTTTCCGAACGCCGCAACAGCCTGTTGCACTAAAGCTTCTCGGTTTTCAGCGCAGGTCACATCGCAGGTCACGGCAATGGCTTCACCGCCTCGGGCTTTGATTTCATTGGCCACAGCTTCGACATCGCTGAGGGTGCGTGCAGCGCAAACAACTTTAGCGCCGGCGTCAGCGTAAGCCAGCGCAATGGCGCGGCCAATACCTTTGCCTGCGCCGGTAATCACTGCAACACTGCCGTTTAGGCTGAATCGGTCAATCAGACTCATGTTTTATCCCTTCTTATTATTAAGATGCTGTTTTTTTAGCGTTATTTTCTTCTTTGGTCGCCCACAGATCAGGTAAACCTAAGTCTGTAGCCTTGATCACACGCTTGAGAAGGATTTTTAAAGCCTCAGCGTCACCGTGACCAATTTGCTTAGCAATTTGCTCTTCAACCGCTTTCGCGACTGCAATTTGCTTCAAAGAAGCATCACGCCCGTTGGCGGTGAGTACATAACGGCTGTCGCCATTTTTCTTCACTAAGACAACGTGTTCTTGCTCGATTAGGCTGGCCATATCTTCTGCAGATATTGCGCCGCCTGTGTATTCCACAAATTGGTTGATCTCTTCGAGCGTTAAGCTGTCTTGGATACTCAAAACGGACAGAATAAAAAACTGCTGCTCGTTCAATTGCTGAGATTTTAAGACGTTCTGCAAGGTTGCAACCATCTGGAAATGCGCGCGACCAGCAAGATAACCTAGCAAGTCTTCGGTGTAGCTGCACTCAGGTGTCGGTGCTGCGCTGAGCTGCACACCTTCACGTGGTTTACGTGCGGCTAATGCGTACAGGCCGCTCTGGAACGCCAAAGGTGGTAGATCAGTTTTGTCAAAGCCTAGCACTTCGCCTACAAAAATCATATGGTCGCCGCCTTCATAAATAAAGGCAGTCCGGCAATTAAAACGAGCCGTACAGTTGCGCAGTAGCGGGATATTATTCATCCCTGGCTCTAAGTCCAAACCCTTGAACTTTTCTTCACCACGTGAAGCAAAACGGCCCGATAAGGACTCTTGCTCGCTGGAGAGGATATGCACGTTCCAATGTTTGTTATTAGTGAATGCCGATAAACTCATGGCAGACTTGTCCAGGCTCCACAGCACCATCGGTGGATTCAACGATACCGAGTTGAAGCTATTGGCGGTAATGCCAACAGGGTCACCGTTTTCGGCACGTGTAGTGATAATAGTCACGCCGGTGGTAAATGTGCTCAATGCTGAGCGAAACTCTTGCGGGTCAAAGCTGGCTTTGGCCATAGTGAAGCACCTCGTTTAGTCATGCTATGTTGATTTAATTATCAGGTGGTGGCATGGGTTAAACATCGTCTCTATGGACTACCGAAAAAACGCTCTGTAAGCGCTGTAAAATCAAGGGTTTTTAGGGGTATCGTCCGAACAGACGAAGCATTTTAAAATGTCTGCTTTTATGCTGATTTTTGATGCCAAAAATATAAATATAATAAGGAGAGTCCATGAGCGCTCAGTTAGAAACATCACAACAGTTATCTGAATTACTCAAGCAGCATCGAAAGGCAACAGACGAGCAGGGCGTGGTTGATGTAGAGACGCGTAAGCGCCGCTTGCAAACCGCGATTGATTTGCTCGTCGATCATCATCAAGAGCTGTGCACTGCAATGGAGGCCGATTTTGGTGGTCGTCATCAAGGTTTCAGTTTGATGAATGATATTCTGGGCTCTCTCAACTCCCTAAAGCATGCGCGTGACAACCTAGAGCAGTGGGTGGGTTCTGAGTCGCGTCAGGTGTTTTCTCCTTATGATCAAATGGGTGCGCAGGCTTGGGTGCAATATAAGCCTAAGGGTACAGTCGGCATTATTGGTACCTGGAATGCGCCGATTTTTACTCTGCTCAGTCCGCTGGCCTCAGCTTTATCTGCGGGCAATCGTGCGGTGCTAAAACCTTCTGAAGTGGCTCCCGAAACCGCACGCGTTTTAGCGAAAGCCATTGGTGAGTGTTTTGATCCGATGGATGTGGCAGTGATTACCGGTGGTGTAGACGTGGGGCAGGCGTTTGCTGGTATGCCCTTCGATCATTTGGTGTTTACCGGTAGTACCGAAGTCGGCAAAAAGATTATGCGGGCTGCGGCAGACAACTTGGTGCCAGTCACCTTGGAGTTGGGCGGTAAGTCACCGGTGATTATCAGTGAAACGGCAGATGTGCGTGAAGCGGCGCGCCGGTTAGCCATTGCTAAAGGTATGAACGGTGGCCAGTTATGTATCTCGCCAGATCGTATTTATGTACCTGTGGCGGCGCGTGATGAGTTTATCAGTGCTTTTTGTGAAACCTACAGCACGCTGTATCCAACTGTAGAAGATAATCCTGACTTTACTGCTGTGGTGAATGTGCAGCATTTAGCGCGTGTCACAGGTTATGTGGCGCAGGCACAAGAAGAGGGTGCAGAGGTTATACGTTGCCCTGATGTTGCTGTGCCGGCAGTGGGGCGTAAGCATCCGTTGAGTATTGTGATTAATCCACCGCTGCTGTCTGACATTATGCAGCATGAAATTTTTGGTCCGGCTTTTGTGTTGCTCACTTACAGTGATATTAAGCATGTGGTGCAAGAAATTAACCAAGGCGGTCGACCATTGGCGCTGTACTACTTTGGCCAGGATCAGGCTGAGCAAGATTATGTGTTGGATCACACCTTGTCAGGTGGTGTCACGCTCAATGATGCGTTGATGCATGCTGCGATGGAAGAAGCGCCTTTTGGCGGCGTGGGTGCTTCAGGTATGGGGCATTATCACGGTCGTGATGGTTTCTTAGAGTTCAGTCACGCACGTACTGTGTTTCAGAGTGCGCCTGTTGATCCGCGTGCTGAGTGGGGCATGTTGCCGCCTTTCCCTGAGCATTTTGCTGCAGCCATGGCGTCGCAAGTCACTCGTTAAGCCAGAGTCTCACTCTAGGCCCGAGCACAGTCTGATTGTGCCCGGGCTTTTTATTGGGTGGTGGGTTGCTTGAGGTTTTACGCGCGGGCGGGTTTTGTTTTGTAGGCTCAATGTTGAGCGGTTGAGCTTGGTTTTTATTGGGTTGTGTTTCATGTTTTTTGATTGCGAGTTTGTTCAGTTAACCCATGTAAAAGGGTGCTCTGTGCGTCATGCTCTGCTGAGGTGGTGAGCGCCAAGCCCAGTTAGTGCGGCGTTAACAGCTGCTGTGGCGGTTTTGCATAGGCAATGCGAGATCTCGTTTATTTGGACGAGTACCAAGGTCTAAGCGCTGCTGGAGCACGTTCATTAATTCCTAGTCCAGTTTGACGATGAGGGGTCGGTGGTGTGCGCTGATAATCGTAAAACATTGAAAAACACTATCTGCGTAAATCACTGAGAGAACTAATTATGGCTATCGCTCATAAGAAAACAATAAAAGAACTCGAGTTAATCGAAAGTGCGCGCAAAATGATTCCAGCGTTAAAAGCGCGCTCCACCCAAGCAGGGCATGATCTTAAAATCCCTGACGAAACCATTGCAGAAATGCAAGCCGCAGGTTTATTCAAAGCCATGCAACCTAAGCGTCATGGTGGCTTTGAAGTTGATCCGCGCACCTTTTTTGAAATTCAGATGGCACTGGCTGAAGGCTGTATGTCCACCGCGTGGATTTATGGCGTGATGGGTGTACACCCATGGCAGTTGGCGCGTTACCCTGAGCAAGCTCAGCAAGATGTCTGGGGTGTGAGCCAAGATACCTTAGTTGGCTCAACCTATATGCCTGTAGCGAAAGTGACACCGGTTGAAGGTGGCTATCGCATCAGCGGTCGCTGGGGTTTCTCCAGTGGTTGCGAACATTGTGAGTGGACATTGTTGGGTGGTATTTTGCCGCCTGATGAAAATGGTGAAGGTATGGAGCACGGTACGTTCTTAGTGCCACGCGCCGATTACCGTATTGAGCGTAACTGGGATGTGTTGGGTCTGCGTGGTACCGGCAGTCACGATATTATCGTGGATGATGCTTTTGTTCCGGCGCACCGTGTGCAGCGTACCAATAACAGCTCACCTGAAGCCACGCCCGGCTTGAAAGAAAATACCAATCCGATTTTTGCGATTCCCTTTGCCCAGGTCTTTACCCGTGCAGTGTCCACTTCAGCGTTAGGTGCCTTGCAAGGCGCTATTAACGAGTTTTGTGATAATGCGGCCAAGCACATCGGTAAACATGGTGCCAAAACAGCGGAAGATCCAGTGGCTCAGGATACAGTTGCCGATGCAATCCTAACCTTGGATATGCTCAAGCTGGTTTTACACCGCAACTACGGCGAGCTGCTTGAGATTGCGCAAAAAGGCGAGTTACCTGATGTGGAAATGCGTTTGCTGTATCGCTACCAGTCAGCTTACGTGACCAATACCTGTGCGGAAAAGGTCAGTATGTTGCTTAAAGCGATGGCGGCTTCTGGATTGTATAAAACCAACCCGGTTGAGCGTATTTTCCGTGATATTCACCAGGCGCGCGGGCATATCGCCAACAATATGGCTGCTTATGCACGGGCCTACGGAACAGTTCAGCTAGGCTTACCTAACCCTGATCCTTACGTTTAAAAGTGTTTCCGTCGCGCACTCTAAGTAGCGCGACGGTTTTTGCTTGTCAACTTCGTGATTAAGATAGGTGTGTAGATGACTGATCAAAATAATTACAATACAGATTACGATCTGGTAGTCGTAGGTTCAGGTGCTGGTGCCTTAACCGCTGCAATCACTGCACAAGCGCAAGGCTTGCGCGTACTGGTGATTGAGAAAACTGATAAATATGGTGGCACTTCGGCGCTGTCAGGTGGTGGTATTTGGATTCCGTGCAACCATCACTTTAAGGCTAAGGGCGGTAATGACACGCCTGAGAAAGTGTGGACCTACCTGAAAAACGCTATCGGTGATGATATCGATGAGCCGCGTGTGCGCACTTATATCGAAAAAGCACCGGAGATGATTCAGTGGTTGGAGAACAACTCGCGCGTACGTTATGCCGTGGCGGAGAAGTACCCTGATTACTACCCGCACTTGGATGGTTTTTTACCCGGTGGCCGTACTCTTGATCCTGAGTTGTTTGATATTTCTGCGTTAAAAGATGAGCTGCCTAATTTGCGCCAAGCATCGCGTGGCAACTTATTGATGGGCAAAATTTCTTGGACCGCCCGTCAAGCGCATGTGGCCATGTCTAAATCGCGCGGCTGGCGCTTGATGCTGATGTGGATGATGTTGCGCTATAAGATGGACTTTATGTGGCGTAAAAAAACCGGTGAACAACGTGATCGCCGTACAGCTTTAGGTAACGCGCTGATTGCCAGCTTGCGTGCAACCTTGATTGATAAAAATATTCCCCTCTGGCTCAACACCAATTTTGTTGAGTTGATTGAGGAAGATGGCCGTGTCTGCGGTGTAGTGATTGAGCGCAACGGCCAGCAGCAACGTATTCGTACCGATAAAGGTGTGATTTTAGCTTCAGGTGGTTTTGAGCAAAACCCCGCACTGCGTGAAAAATATCTGCCGCAACCTAATAAAGTTGAGTGGAGCGCGACACCCGAAGGTGCCAACACAGGTGTTGCCTTAGAGCAGGGCCAAAAGCTGGGTGCAGCGACTGCCTTGTTGGATTGGGCATGGTGGACACCTTCATTTTTAGTGCCGGGTGAAACTAAGGCTCGCGGTGTGTTTGCTGAGCGTGCTTTCCCAGGTGCAATTGTGGTCAACAGCTTAGGCAAGCGCTATGTCAACGAAGCTGCGCCCTACCTTGAGTTTGTCACATCTATGTATGCCGATAATAAAGTGACCGAAGGCAAAACCTTCCCAAGTTGGGTAGTGTTTGACGCTAAATTTCGCTTTAACTACGCCATGGGGCCATTGATGCCAGGGCAGATTATGCCTGATATGCGCTTGCGCAAAGAGTGGCTCAATAAGCTCTACTATAAAGCCGATACGCTGGAAGAATTGGCGCAAAAAATTGGTGTTGATGTTGCTGGTCTAAAAGACACAGTGAAGAAAATCAATCACTACGCGCAAACCGGTGTGGATGAAGATTTTGGTCGTGGTGGTAACGTGTTTGACCGCTACTACGGTGATAGTAATGTGAAGCCCAACCCCTGTTTAGCACCGGTTGCTAAGGGTCCGTATTACGCCATGCCAATTCAAGGCGGTGATATTGGTACCAAAGGTGGTTTGTTAACCAATAAGCAGGCGCAAGTACTTAAGCCAGATGGTCAAGTGATTAAGGGTTTGTATGCCATTGGTAATACCTCAGCTTCAGTGATGGGTACAACCTATCCGGGTGCCGGTGGCACTTTAGGCCCAGCGATGACCTTTGGTTACATTGCTGCTCTTGATGCTGCGGCACAAAAATAAGGAAAATAGCATGAGTAAAAGGCTTTCGGGAAAAGTAGCGATTGTCACTGGTGCTGCCAGTGGTGTTGGCGAAGCTGTTGCGCGTTTGTTTGTCAGTGAGGGCGCACAGGTGGTGATGTCAGACCTCAATGAGGTGGATGGCGCGCGTATCGCTACAGAAATTGGCGCCACTTTTGTGCGTCACGATGTCACCGACCCGGAAGGTTGGCAGCAGGTGGTTGACCGTGCTGTCGACAGCTTTGGCAAGCTGGATATCCTGGTTAATAATGCCGGCATTTTGATTGCGGGTGATATCGAAGACTCCAGTTATGAAGACTGGAAACGCTTGATGAGTGTGAATGCGGACAGCGTGTTCCTTGGCTGTAAAGCTGCGATTGCGGTGATGAAAAAGCAGGGCGGCTCGATTGTCAATATGTCGTCCATTGCTGCTTTAGCAGGTAGACAAGATTACGTTGCCTACGGTGCCAGTAAAGGCGCAGTGGCGGCGTTAACCCGTGCAGTGGCGGCGGACTGTCGCTTAAAGCGCTACCGTATTCGTTGTAACTCGGTGCACCCCGATGGCATTTTAACGGCCATGACCCGCGCGACTTACCCCAAGGGTG
>JAAYFI010000092.1 GCA_012728315.1 Gammaproteobacteria bacterium | reverse complement strand
TACCGAACTTCGTGAAAAATCAGTAGAGCAGCTGAACGAGCAATTGCTTGATCTGCTTCGTGACCAGTTTAATTTGCGCATGCAAAAAGCAACTGGCCAATTGACGCAGTCTCACCTGCTGTCGCAAGTGAAGCGTGATATAGCGCGTGTAAAGACTGTGCTCAAGCAGCAGAAGGCAGGTAATTAATCATGGCTGAAGCTCAGAAAACTGTCCGTACGTTAACAGGTTTTGTTGTTAGCGATAAAATGGACAAGACAATCACCGTATTAATCGAGCGTCGCGTTAAGCACCCGATCTACGGTAAATATGTTAAGCGTTCGACTAAACTACATGCGCATGACGAAACCAATCAATGCCGTACTGGCGACAAGGTCACTATCAGTGAAACTCGTCCGCTAGCTAAGACTAAGTCTTGGGCGCTGGTTGAAGTCGTTGAGCGCGTGGAAGTGGTCTAAGGGCCTAGGGTCGGAGAAATTATATGATTCAGACTCAATCTATGCTCGATGTCGCTGATAACAGTGGCGCTCGTCGAGTAATGTGTATCAAGGTCCTTGGCGGTTCACACCGCCGCTATGCCGGTATCGGTGACATTATTAAAGTCACTGTTAAGGAAGCAATTCCACGCGGCAAAGTTAAAAAAGGCCAGGTAATGACCGCTGTTGTTGTACGTACACGTTTTGGTGTGCGTCGCCCAGATGGTTCAGTCATTCGCTTCGACGGTAACGCTGCTGTTCTTTTGAACAACAAGCAAGAGCCGATCGGAACTCGTATTTTCGGGCCAGTGACGCGCGAACTTCGTAACGAAAAGTTTATGAAGATCGTCTCGCTAGCACCTGAAGTACTTTAAGGAGTAGCCGTCATGCAAAAGATTCGTCGTAACGACGAGATCATCGTCATCGCCGGCAAGGATAAAGGCAAGCGTGGTAAGGTGCAGAAAGTATTGGCCGACAACCGTCTGGTTGTAACCGGTATCAATATGGTAAAGCGCCATACCAAGCCTAATCCGATGTCCGGAGTTCAGGGCGGTATCGTTGAGAAAGAAGCGCCGTTAAATGCTTCTAACGTGGCTATTTTTAATGCTGAAACCAATAAAGCAGATCGCGTTGGTTTTAAAATTGAAGATGGCAAGAAAATTCGTGTCTTCAAGTCAACTAATAAACCAGTTGAAGCTTGAGGCTGCTAGGTAGATCACCATGGCACGACTGAAAGATATATATCGGAACCAGATTGTTCCAAAACTGAAGGAAGAACTTCAGTTAGCGAACGTGATGGAAGTTCCGCGTGTAACGAAAATTACACTGAACATGGGTCTGGGCGAAGCTGTTACTGATAAAAAAGTAATTGAGCATGCAGTTGCAGATCTAGAAAAAATTACTGGCCAAAAGCCCGTAGTGACCTATGCGCGCAAATCTATCGCGGGTTTTAAAATCCGTGAAGATTGGCCGATCGGGGTTAAAGTTACTCTGCGTAACGATATTATGTATGAGTTTTTGGATCGTTTGCTTTCGATCTCCTTGCCTCGGGTTCGCGACTTCCGCGGCCTGAATGCCAAGTCCTTTGACGGACGTGGTAACTACAGCATGGGTGTTAAAGAGCAAATCATTTTCCCAGAAATTGATTACGATAAAATCGATGCGCTGCGCGGTTTGGACATTACTTTGACCACAACTGCACGTAACGATGACGAAGGCCGTGCTTTACTACGTGCTTTCAAATTCCCGTTCCGTAACTGAGGAATAGCACATGGCTAAGAAAGGCATGATCAACCGTGAGCGCAAGCGTCAGCAAACGGTAGCAAAGTTCGCTGAAAAGCGTGCCGCGCTTAAAGCTATCATTGCCAATCCGACTTCTAGCGACGAAGCGCGCTGGGAAGCTCAGGTTGCATTGCAAAAACAACCACGTGATGCTAGCGCTGCGCGTTTGCGTAACCGCTGCCGTATCACGGGTCGTCCACATGGCGTATATCGCAAGTTCGGCTTAAGCCGTATCAAATTGCGTGAAGCTGCAATGCGTGGCGATGTACCAGGTTTGGTTAAGTCCAGCTGGTAAGCATTTAACGCTCAAATCGCTTGAGTGTTAATTAAAATAGATCAAGCCCCTTATGGGGCTTGATTTGTTTGTGCTTTACCAATTAGAATGTCCGGCTCGCAGAGTCTTTACATCTAATTGTTTTGCGATAGTGGCCAATAGGCCTTTTTATTTATGTATCAGGAGATACAAGCCCATGAGTATGCAGGACCCGTTGTCAGACATGCTGACTCGAATCCGTAATGCCCAGATGGCTGAAAAATCTGTTGTAACTATGCCTTCTTCTACTTTGAAGCAAGCTGTTGCAAACGTTCTTAAGAACGAAGGTTATATTGCAGATTTTCAGATCAGCAGCGATGTTAAGCCGCAGTTGACCATCGAATTGAAATACTTTGAAGGCCGTCCGGTCATCGAAGAAATCAAACGTGTTAGCCGCCCTGGTCTACGCCAGTATAAAGCGGTTAATGATCTGCCAAAGGTTCGTGCAGGTTTAGGCGTAGCGATTGTGTCCACCAATAAAGGTGTGATGAGTGATCGTGCTGCGCGTGCTGCCGGAATCGGTGGCGAAGTTCTTTGTAGCGTATTCTAAGGGAGATAAGCATGTCTCGCATTGCTAAGAATCCCGTCACGCTACCAGCCGGTGTTGAGTTAAAACTCGCTGGCCAAGAGCTTTCGGTGAAGGGTG
>JAAYFI010000040.1 GCA_012728315.1 Gammaproteobacteria bacterium | reverse complement strand
TGGGTCATACCGTTCTGGATACCTTGCTTTATTTGGATGCGATAATTGAGGCATACCGTACTTCGGGGCAGGTGTTTATCCGTCGATGAGCCCATCCAGGGCTCAACTCCGGCGCTCGCCATCCTTGGCTCGCTTGCCACACCCACCCCCGAAGTACTCGTTGACCATTGGCGGTGCTTGCACTATTGCAGTAGCAGTCAGCTGTGCAGATTTACACTTGCTGCAGACTAATAGAACTGAATAGATCAGCGCAGAGTCATGGCTTTAAAAGCGCCATACGCCAAACTCGCAAGCCACACCGATCGTTAATGAGTACCTTATTCGTGTCGCGACAAGCGAGCCAGGGATGGCGAAGCGCCCGAATCGGGTCAGGATGACCCGTTGAGGGAAAAGCGATATGAACAAGGTACGGCGTGCACAAATCATTCTGAGTACTTTGCATAATTTCAATCAACACACTGCGCGCCCTCTTCCTCACAACGCGTAGCATAGTGTTGGGCCATCACCGCACACACCATCAACTGGATTTGATGAAAAACCATCAATGGAAGAATCGCAGGCCCCACTGCACCACCGGCAAACAACACCGATGCCATCGGAATACCCGTCGCCATACTCTTCTTCGAGCCACAAAAAACAATAGTGATTTCATCTTCCTTATTAAATTTAAAGCGTCGCGCCAGCCAAGTAGTAGAAAACAAGACAATCGCCAAAAACACACTACAGATCACACTCAGCATAATCAGCGAAGATGGCGGTACCGCTGTCCAAAGCCCCCCCATAACCGCGGCACTAAAGGCGGTGTAAACCACCAATAAAATCGAACTTTGATCAACGTTTTTCAACCAGCGGGCATTACGATCAATCCAACTGCCAATCCAGCGGCGCATGTAATGACCCAATAAAAACGGCAGTAATAATTGCAGGCTGATTCTGACCACCGCCTCAAGCATCCCAGTCGTACCTGCATCGGCATCCAGCATCATTTTCACCAATAACGGCGTCACTAAAATGCCAACTAAACTTGAGGCAGAAGCCGCACAGACCGCCGCAGGGATATTGCCGCGCGCGATCGAAGTAAAGGCAATTGCCGACTGCACCGTGCCCGGTAAAGCAGATAAATACAGCATACCGATCCACAATTCATCGCCTAATACAGGACGGATCAGCGGCTGCAATGACAGCATCAGCAGCGGAAATAAGATAAAGGTGCAAGCAAACACCAACAGATGTAACCGCCAATGCATCACCCCAGCAATAATGGCTTGGCGCGACAGTTTGGCGCCGTGCAAAAAGAACAGTAAGGCAATGGCAAAGTTAGTCAGCCACTGAAAAAAAGTCGCACCTACGCCATGCGCAGGAATAAAGGTCGCAGCCAACACCACCGCGATTAAAATCAAGGTGAAGTTATCGAACAAAATACGTAAACGAAACATAATTAAAGGCACCATCAAATCTAATATGACGCGACTCTACTGGATATGAAATAATCCGGCTAACGCCAATCAGCCAAAGAGTATCGACTAACGGACATGAAAAGCGCTCTTGAGCAACGTCTAAGTGACTTAAAACACTTACCTCGGCCTATCTATGGGCAAACCGAAGCGCTACCCAACAAGGTCTTAGGCTATCGTCACAGCCACCCTTGGGTACAGTTTTCCTATGCAATCAGTGGTGTCTTAGAAGTGCAAACCGCACATGGACGCTTTATTGCTCCGCCGCAGCGCGCTGTGTGGATTCCTGCCGGAGTCAAACACCGAGTGCACAGCTCAGCGCATACGCAAATTCGCAGTTTATACATCGACCATCAGGTGCTCTTTGAACCGCCGCAGACCTGTCGCGTGGTAGAAGTAACGCCTCTGCTTAAAGAACTGATTCGGGCCTTTGGCGAGTTACCGGTGGAGTACGATGAAAATAGTGCAGAGGGACGTTTAGCGGCGGTGTTATTGGATCAACTGACTCATGCGCCAGATATGGGCTTAATGCTGCCCTTGCCCACCGACAAACGCTTACAAAAAATTGTTACGCAGCTGCAAAAAAATCCCGAATCCTCTAGCACCTTAAGTCAGTGGGCACAACGCTTGCACGTCTCAGAAAAAACCTTAAGCCGCCTCTTTGTTCAGCAAACGGGGCTCACCTTTCGCCTTTGGCGACAACGCTTACGCTTACTGAGTGCTTTACCTTTGCTTGAACAAAAGCAAGCGGTAACCGACGTGGCTTTAGCCTGTGGTTATGAATCTATATCGGCATTTATTGCTGCCTTTGGCGAGCATTTTGGCAACACGCCCGGTGAGTTTTTTAAAACTTAAATGCGAGTCCTCGATACTCTAGTATCACGCTGAACTTACAGCGCTGAGCCGCATTAAAAATCTGCTCAATAACGGCCCATTATAATTAATCGGCAGGCCTGCCACAGAACCGCTCTTTCGCGTTAGACTCAAAGCCTATTTAATACTTGGAAGAGACTGCAATGCTTAATTACGTAGTTATATCAGGCTCTGGCCGCCCACAAAGTGAATCGGCACGGGTTGGCGAATACCTACGTCAACGCTTGATTGATTTACAGCTTAGCGATGACAACCACTGCTCATTGATTGATTTAGGCACCAGCCCTTTACCCTTATGGCCTGAGCATAATGATGCCCTATGGCATGAGTACGCCGCCCGCTTACAAGCCGCTGATGCCGTGATTGTGATTACGCCGGAATGGCACGGCATGGCCAGCCCGGCCTTGAAAAACTTTTTTGTCCTCGCCAGCAAAGCTGAATTGGCCCATAAACCCGGTTTATTAGTCTCTGTTTCATCCGGTGTTGGCGGCGCTTATCCACTCAGCGAGCTGCGCAGCTCCAGCTTTAAAAACAACCGTCTATGCTATATCCCTGAACACATTATCGTGCGCCAAGTCAACGATATGTTGCACCCAGGCCCCGTAGTTGATGACAGCGATCTACGTTTACGACCACGCATTGATTATGCCTTGGGCGTGCTTAGTCACTATGCAACAGCACTCTGCGCTGTGCGCGCGGCAGTGGATATGAGTGTTCCTGAGTTTGCCAATGGGATGTAAAGTGCAAGCTCGCACAGCATGCACATATCATGCTGGATAGTCTGCTTATTGGGCTGCATGAGTAGCTTAAGTTTGCGGCATAGCGTACTTCGGGGTGGGTGCTAATAAGTTTGCGCATGCCGTGCAGGTGTTCATCCGTCGATGAACCTATCCTGGGCTCAACTCCGGCGCTCGCCATCCTTGGCTCGCTTGTCACACCCACCCCGAAGTACTCGTTGACCATTAGCGGTGTTTGCACTATTGCAATTCCAGTCATTCGAGCAACAGCAATTTTTCCAAGTAACTTGCCTACCCTTTGCTGCAGGCTAATAGAGCTAAATAGATCAGCGCAGAATCATGGCTCTAAAAGCGCCATGCGCCAAACTCGCAAGCAACACCGATAGTCAATGAGTACCTTGTTCGTGTCGCGACCAGCGAAGTCATGGATGACGTAGCCCCGAATCGGGTCAGGATGACCCGTTGAGGGAAAAGCGATACGAACAAGGTACGGCGTACACAAATCGCTCAATATACCTGGCTTTATTAGGAGCGATAATTGAGGCATACCGTACTTCGAGGCAGGTGTTTATCCGTCGATGAACCCATCCTGGGTTCAACTCCGGCGCTCGCCATCCTTGGCTCGCTTGTCACACCTACCT
>JAAYFI010000083.1 GCA_012728315.1 Gammaproteobacteria bacterium | reverse complement strand
TTGCTCAGATGCACACTATTTACCACGGCAATTTCTTCGAGCCTCATCAGTCAAAACGACATCATCACCCTGTCTAACGAACCATGGGTTAGCAACAGTTGCTGATATTTTATTGCCGTTAATGTCATATAAAAACACGTCACGTCCTGAACCCAATAGGGACGCAGCCTCGCTTAGGCTATCAATTAGCTGCGCACCCTCTTCAAAGTTATCGGCACGACTACCACCTGCGATCCAGATGCCAAACTCAAACGGACACTGCCCTGCTTGAGCTATCGCACCAGACTTAAAATCACGCTCTGCATCAGCGTAAGCCTTTTCTTCAAGAGGAGATGGATCATACGAGTTACCAATACAGCTAACCATTGCACTTAGTGCACTTTCCGCACCACCTGACAAAGCCTCAATGCCACAATCATAAGCGTTACTATATTCATCAGCAGCAGCTGGGGCGATATATAGCGACATGGCAAGCACACACGCCACTGCAGTCCATTGTTTTTTCATTTGATTCCTTACCTTGAGCAGTATTGAAGGCCTAGACTAGCGACCGCACCGAAGAAGGTAAACAGACATTAATCACATCGACATAGCCGAGCCACTGCCTAGGCAAGTAATCAAACTGGACTTCCCCTCAATCCTTGCCACTCTCGCAACCAACAGTCTAGCCTAAAGGCCTCCCAGGCCAGCTCAAGGCGCTTTTGCTTCCGCCCTCACTTATTAGTACCGAGCAAGCCAAGACCTCTCTGCGCGCCCTCACAGAGCACGCAGTCTGATTAATTTAGTTGGTAAGCACAGTCCCCGAGCACTTGGACAACTCAATAAAATCATCTACTGCTAAGAAACTCTGAGCGGGCTACATTCGACTACCCCCAAAAGGATGCCTTCCCTCTCCATAAACTTTACTCTCGAGTTTTGCTAAATAACTAGCTCTATAAAAAACTGCTGATCTGGACAGCTCACACTTATCATTTACCGCATACATTGGATTTTTGGGTATATGTACTAAACCAACGGCCTGCTCAACACTCAAGGACAGTGCACTTGCCCAAGCCTGTATTAGCCTGTTGTACATGTTGTCACGACCCAGCTCAAATACACCCAGTTGATGAAAAGCATCTCGATTTAAAAAAATCATCAAATGATAGTGTGGCTGACCAGCATCAGCAGTCTCTCTAGCCCACACATATCGAACCCTAGTACCTGGAGCCCAACCATTAAGTTTTCTTGCCATCTCTCGGTTATGTTTTAGTTTTTTCTTCAGTGATGCGATGAAACGTTCCATTAGCCTATTATTATCATAGTTAAAGCTGTAGCTAGGCAATCTCAAGTCAACTCTAAACGCAAATGTTCTAGGGTGATCATTTAAGGAATTATCTAAAACTCTTTGTAATGTGTTGAGATACCGCCCTACCATAGGTCCCCTTGAGTGAATAATTGGGTACTGATAAAATTGATCACCTGATACTAACTTTTCTCTTGACTGACTGTTCTGCATTATTTTATTCATTTAGGCTACCCTTCAATACTAAATATAATTATGTTACATAGCTTGTGCTTATCAGTATTTATTAACTATCTAGTTAACAATAGTTAAATCAAATACCAAATAGAGTAATAATATTATTACAGTGACACTTTTAGGATTAATTAAACTTAAAACCACTCCCTGAAAACATCAGACTCCACTCTTAGTAAAACACAATCATGCGGAAGTACTGGGCTAGCAGGGGAGATTGATGTGACTGTCTACTCAAAACAAAAGTGACAGGGGTATTATTGAGGAAGGTTTTT